>NZ_FOWL01000005.1:0-503679 GCF_900115445.1 Variovorax sp. OK605 | reverse complement strand
CCACCCAACTGCGTCTGCACGTTGGCGCGGCTGTTGTTCAAGATGGCGCCGTTCGCGCCTACGTTGAACTGGTTGTAGACGTTGCGCGAGACGCCAGCCGCCGATGGCGTCTGGATGTTGACCATCGGCACGCCGTTGGGCGCCATCAGCACGGTCGGGCGAAGGTTGCCCGGCACGTTGGGCGCGCCGACGATCTGCGCATGCGCCGATGCCGCCATCAGCATCCCGGCGAAGGCCACCGCACCCGCTGCGGCAGTGGCCCTGCTCGCGCCCTTGCCAGCGCTCGTCGCGGTCTCCTGGACCACCATGCGCATGCCTCTGGCCGCGTTGAAGACGACGCGGTGCAAATGCCGATTCATATTTTTCCAGCTCCCTCTTAGTTGTCACCTCGCGACTGCATTTGTGACAAAACGAAAGCCGCGGGAGCGGGATTATGAAAGAGCAGCATCAGCTTTCAAGGAACTTCTGCACGCTTTTTGATCGCGAAATAGCCAGCAATCAATAAAACTAACGCCTATGGATTAATTTCACTAGATTAAATCCAGTCATCAACATTTGTTAAGAATTCTGAAATTCGCTGAATCGGCTTAACCTGCCCACGCCCAAGGCGCGCCCTTAACGGCCACCTTGGTCTTGCGGTGCTGGTCGCGATAGGTCAGGCGCGAGAACTCGACCTCGGCGTTGTTGGTCTTGCCGGCGTAGACGTAGTCCTGTTTCAGGCCGTCCACGCTTTGGTGGTACTGGCTGTTGGAGGCGGTGGCGCGGTCAGGCCTGCGCCTGCCCGTCGCCGGTGCGGTCGTGCACCCAGCGCATGGCCTGCTGCTCGGCATGGCGCAAGGCTTCCGCTTCGGTGCCGTAGGAGGCGTTGTCGGTATCGGCGGGCAGTTCGGTGTCGGCCTGGTCCGCAGACTGTCCGCGGCAGATCACCACGGGTCTGTAGGTCTGGTCGTCGAGCCGCTCGGCACGGCACAAGAAGAGCCTGCCGCGGTAGCTGAAGGTGACGAGGCGTTCCTCGAAGGCGGGGGTACTGGCTTCCATGATGGCGTGGCTCCTTGATTGCTTGATGCCGGCTTTGTTGGCTCCAATCTGCGACCCGCTCTCGCCCGCCCTTGTGAGACCCGGCCCACGCCGAGCGTCGGCAAGAAAGCACCCGCCGGCGCGCGCGCACCGCTTAGGTTTGCATGCATGGAAGACATGCTCTCGCTCATTCAATGGCCGGCGTTTGCCGCATCGCTCGCAGCCGCCTGGTTCGTCGCGTCGACGACCAAGGGCCGGCGCAACGCCGGCTTCTGGATCTTCCTTCTGAGCAATGCGCTGTGGGTGGCGTGGGGCCTGCACACGAGCGCGTGGGCGCTCATTGCGCTGCAGGTCTGCCTGGCCGCGCTGAACGTCCGCGGCCTGTTCAAGACCGAGGACAAGCAACAAACCTAGACCGCTGGACCGTGGGCTCAGCCCGGGTGCGGCTGGTCCTGTTGCGCGACAGGCGCGACAGGCCGGCCCTGCTGGTCGAGCGCGTAGCGCAACGCCGCCTGCAGCGCCGGCCAGCCCGCGAAGGCCAGCGCCTGGTTGAATGAATCCCAGCGTGCGCCCAGCGCCTTCATGCGCTGCGACAGCACCGGGTCGCACCCCACCAGCGCAGGCCGCGCATGGCCGTGCCGGGGCACGGCCTCCACCAATGTGCAACCCAGCCGCGAAGCCATTTCCGCGGTTCCCTCATTGCCTTGCCGTGGTCGACGGATCATCTCTGCTGCTCCTTTCGTGCGCCATGACCAACGAGGGTACCCAGCCGCATCGCCGTTGCCGGTCAGTTCGCGACACGGCGCGCTGTAGGAAAAACGGGAGTCATCGCACATGGCCTACAGACAAGACGCGCCTGCAGGGCCAAGGTGGCGCCATGACCCATCCCATCGAACTCACCATCGAGGAGCCGCTGCCGGGTGCTTTTGTCTGGCAGCTGCTCGAAACCGACGACAAGGGCACGCACCCGCGCGTGCTGAGCAAGGCGTACGACGCCGCGGAGAGCTACGAGCTGGCGCTGTCCGCCGGCCAGCGCGCGCTGAAAAGCGCGATTCGCGACAAGGCGAATACCGCGCCGGGCTGACCGGTACCGCTCCGCGCTAGGCGGGGTTCACCGACACAGGCCTTGTAAGAGCGCCAGGTGACCGGGCGCCCTCCGAGCGCGCGCCCTGCGTCATCTCGGTCATCCACGACACCAGCAACTGGCCGTAGGCCTGCCGCCACATCTGCTTGGACAGCGCGTGGTCGGCATCCGAGATCACGCGGTACGTGACCGACCGCACGCGCTTGAACGCGGCCAGGTAGTTGGCCATCACCGGGTGCGGCACGATCTGGTCGTGTTCCGATTCGACGATGAGCACGTCGCCGCGAAAGGCGGCGCACGCCGCCAACGCGCGGTTGTCCTCCGGCCCCACCAGCGAGCGCCGGTACGCCAGCAGGTCGGAGCGGCTCAGTTGCCCCTTGGGCTTGTTCCATTCGCGGTCGCGGTACAGCGCCGGCGCGCGCAGCGCGAGCCAGCGCACGTGCCGCATCGCGCTCACCAGCGTGGCCAGGTAGCCGCCGTAGCTGCTGCCCACGATGGCAATCGATTCCGGGTCGACCGACGGGTGCCCGACCAGCGTGTCGTAGGCCGCGAGCACGTCGCGCAGGTTGTCCTCGCGTGTCACCTCCAGCCGTTGCGCCGCATGCCGCGCATGGCCGCGCAGGTCGAAAGTCAGGCACACGCAGCCCAGCGCCGCGATCTCGTGCGCCCGCGCAATGTATTGCTCCTGGCTGCCGTCCCAGCCGTGCACCAGCAGCACGCCGGGCACGACGTTGGAGGCGGCCACCAGCGTGCCGTCGATGTGCTGTCCGTCCACGGGAATGTCGATGGTGTTATGTCGGGTGGGCATGCGCGGTCAGCAAGGCGTATTTGGTCAGCGGGCCGACGCGGCTGTCGGTGCCCTGGTAGTGAACGATGGCGCCGGGCGGCGCGAGCACGCCCTCGCCGTATTCCTCGTGCGTGGAGGCTTGCACGCACCAGCAGGCGGGTTCGGCACCGAAGTGCTCCAGCGCCACCAGCTCGGCCCCGCTGGCACCGCCAAGCCGCCACGACTGCTCGAGCACGCCCGAGCGCCACGCGCAGCGCGCGCCCACGCCCTGCGCCACGTCGTAGTTGACGCGCGAGGCGAAGAAGCCGGGATAGCAGTCGATCACGGCCTGGTGATAGCGCATCGCCTGGTCGATGGCAAGCCGCAGGTCGGGTGGCAGCCCGGTGCTGGCCAGCAGCATGTCGAAGCCGCCGCGCACCAGCGTGAGGTCGGAGCCGCCGTACACCTCGGCGCCGGCGTTGTCGCGCGTGAGGCGCTGGCGGCCGTGGTAGCTCAACGTTGAATGGCCGACGGTGACCTGCCCCACGCTGAAGGTGACCGGCCGGTCGAGGTTCTCCTCGAGCACGACGCCGTGCTCGCCGATCTCGGCTTCGTCCATCTCGGCCAGGCATTCGTCGAGCGCATCGGCGCTCACGGCCACGCGCTGGCCGCGGCCGCCGGTGGCGCGCACCGGTTTCACGCGCACGGGCCCGGCCTCGAGCAGCCTGCGCCCGGCCCAGCGCGCGTCTTCGTGCGAGAACGACGAAAAACCACGGAGCACCGACTGCGACACACGCCCCGCGAACGACGGCGACCAACCCTCCGGCCGCGCGGCCTCGCGCCCCGCAATGCCGTGCGTGATCGCCTTGGTTGCCACGAAGGCGTGCGGCACCACGCCGCCGAACAGGTCGTGCAGCGACGCGATGCCCAGCGACCGCGCAATGCCGGCGCTGGCGAGCGTGTCGCTCGGCACCACGTACAGCGGGCGCAGGTAGATGCCCGACGGCTCATGCTCGCCCGCGAAGTCGAGGCCCTTCAGGGCCGCGAGCCGCTCGGCGAAGTTGCGCCGCGTGGCGCGCTCGTGGTCGCTGCAGTAGGCCTGCGGGTCGGCGCTCCAGGTCACGGTGCTGCCGCGCGGACTGGTGACTTCGCGCGCGGTGGCTGCAAGCGGTAGTGCACCGGACGCGTCCGGCACGGCGCAGTGTCTGGCCTGCGCATCGATGCTGACAAGGGACTCCATGGGCATCTCCTGCATGCGTGGGTGGCACATGCGCCACGCCCGTACCAACCGGCAAGGGCGTGGCAGCGAACTCGCTGAATGCGTGGCTTTGTCTCGGCGCCTGTCTTGTGGCTTGTTCAGGTGCTTGCCTGGTGGCTTGTCGTGGTGGCTTGTTTCAGCGGGTCACTTCGGCGTGCCGCCGGGCACCGGCTTCGGCTTGCCGGGCCGGCGCGCATCGCGCGTCTCGGCGCGGCGCTCGCCGGCCGCCGCGGCGCGGTCGGCACCCACGGCACCGCCTTCGGGCGTCTTCGACTCGTCTCCGGCGGGGGCGCGCACCATGCCCGGCGCACGGCGGTCCTTGCGGGCTTCACCCGCCATCTCCGACTTGCCGGTCGCCACGCCCGGTGTGTTGGGCGGCACGGCCACGCCGGGCGGATTCGACTGGGCATGAGCGGCACCGGCGGCCATGAGGCTGGCGAACATCAGCGCGGGAACAAGTTTCTTCATCGAAAGCTCCTGGAAGGCAAAAGGGGAAGGGACGGGGAGAAAGCGGAAAAACCAAGGTGCAGGGTCACCGTCACCGCCCACGCACCGCGTAGGAAATCGGCCCGTCCGCGTAGGAGCAAATCACGCCGCAACACCCGCACCCACACCCACACCCACACCCACACTCATGCTCACTCGCCTGAGCGCTGCCCACGGCACATGCCGCAGCGCCTCGTGCAGCGGCAGCAACCCGCCGCGCAGCGTGACGCGCTCGCCGGTCAGCAGGTTCTCGAGCACGGTGCCCTCCTCCCACGCCGCCGGCAGCCGCACCGCGGTGCCGCGCCACGTATCGCCGCCCGGCAGTTCCGGCACGCTGCGCTGCCCCGGCGCAAGGCCGAGAAACAAGCGCCCCGCCACCACCAGCAGCGCCTCGTCGCCAAGCCGCCGTTCGAAGGCGACCACGTGCCGTGCCAACGCGCCTTCGGCCGCCAGCCCCTCGTAGCTGCCCTCGCCGAACAGCTCGGGCTGTGCGCGCCGCAGCGACAGCAGCCGCCAGATGAACCACAGCTTGGCGCGCCCGTCGTGCGGCGCGGCGGCCAGCGCCTGCACCCGCACCGCCAGCGCATCGCCGGCCGAGCCCTCGGCCATTGCGCGCAGCTCGTCGAGCCGGCGCTGCCGCACCGCGTAGTCCACCGGGCGCCGGTTGTCGGGGTCGACCAGGCTCAGCTCGATCAGCTCGCTGCCCTGGTACAGGTCGGGCACGCCGGGCGACGCGTACTTCAGCAGCGTGAGCGTGAGCCCGTTCCATGCGCCGAACCACGAGAGCCTGTCGGCCAGCTTCTGCACGTCCGACAGGCAGCCGCCGTCTTCCAGGTTGGCCAGCATGCTGCGCACGAAGCCCTCGAGCGCGGCCTCGTACTCGGCGTCGGGCTGGGTCCAGCGCGTGCGCGCCTTGGCCTCGCGCGCGGCCTTCTGCATGTACTGCCAGATGCGCTCGGTGAAGGCCGGCGCGCTGGCCGCGTCGAGCCCGCCCGGCGGCAGCGTGCCCAGCAGCGTCTGGTACAGCAGGTACTCGTCGGCGCGCGAGGGCGCGTCGTCGGCCTCCAGCTTGCGGCGCGTGTCGCGGCACAGGCCGTGCCAGCGGGTCAGTGCCAGCACCCATTCGTTGGGCATCTCGGAGAGCACGTCGATGCGGTTGCGCACGTCTTCCGAGCGCTTGTTGTCGTGCGTCGAGGTCGCCAGCATGGTGTGCGGCCAGCGCAGCGCGCGGTCGGCGCTCAGCGCATGGAACTCGTCCACCTCGATGCCGAAGCGGTCGGGCTCGCCACCCACCTCGTTGAGCGAGCTCAGCGGAAAGTAGCGGTAGAACGCCGTGTCCTCCACGCCCTTGGCCGTGACCGGCGCGCTGAACTGCTGGAAGCGCACCGCGAAGCGCCGCACGCGCTCGGCCAGCGCGGGCGGTGCGCCGTCCACCGCCTGGCCGCGCAGCGCGCGCCGCACGAAGCCGAACACCGAGCGGTCGGCGTCGCTGCTCTGGCGCTCGGCGGCGGCGGTGGCCTCGCGGATGAAGCGCTCGTCCTGCGCCGAGGGCGTGTCGACGATGTAGGTGCGGTACACCGGCATGCAGGCGGCCACGTCGGCCAGCGCGCGGCGCAGCGCATTGAGGGTGTAGTCGCGCGTGCCGCGGTCGGCCCGCGCAATGCGCAGCAGCTCGCTCGACAGCACGTTGAGCTCCGACGACAGCGCGTTGCGCATCACCTCGCGCCGCCCGGCCTGCGAGAGCGCATGAAAGCCCTGCGTCTCGCCGGTGAAGCGGCGCCACGCATGGCCGATGGTCTCGGCGGCCGTGGTGTCGACCAGCACGCCGTTGGCCACGTTGGCAAAGCGGTAGCCGGTGGTGCCGTGCACGTGCCAGCCCTCGGGCACCTCTTCGTCGTTGGCCGCGATCTTCTCGGCCACCACGTACAGCGGGCGCACCGGGCGGCCCTGCGCGTCGTGCGCGGGCAGCACCAGGCCCGCGCGCCGCGCGTAGCCCTGCTGCAGCTTCTCGAAGTAGCGCGCGGGGTCGTACAGGCCGTCGGGGTGGTCGATGCGCAAGCCGTCCACCGTGCCGGCCGCCGCCAGGTCGAGCGCGAAGGACTGCGTGGCCTCGAACACGTCGTCGCGCTCCATGCGCACGGCGGCAAGGTCGTTGATGTCGAAGAAGCGGCGGTAGTTGATCTCGTCCGCCGCCACGCGCCAGTAGGCCAGCCGGTAGGCCTGCGCCTCGATCAGCGCATGCAGCGCATCGCGCGCGGCGGGCGTGGCCAGGTTCAGCTCGGCCACCGCCGCCGCCAGCGCCTTGGCCACCGACGGATGCCGCTGCGCGAGCCGCGCCAGGCGGGCCTTCAGCAGCTCCTTGTCGCGCGCCCGCTCGGCGCGCTGCTCGGGCTCGGCCGTGTCGCGCCCGGGCAGGTGGCCGAAGGCGGTGGCAATGCTCGCGAGGCTGGCGGCATCGTCGGCCGAGGCGTCGAGCTGCGCCAGCGCGCGCGCCAGCACCGCCGGATAGCGCTCGGGCGCCAGCGGAAAGCGGTGGTCGAAGTACATCAGCGCAAAGCTGCCCTGCTCGGGCTCGAAGTGCACCGCCAGCTCGCCGCGGCCGAGCACCTCGCCGTAGTGGCCGCCGAGCACCGGCAGCAGCACCTTGCCGGTGAGCTCGACGTTCAGCGGCTGCCAGTCGATGTCGAAGTGCTGCGCGTAGAGCGAGGCCGGGCCGTTCTCCAGCACGTCCATCCACCACGCGTTGTCGGCACCGAACACGCCCATGTGGTTGGGCACCATGTCCAGCAGCTGGCCCATGCCGTGCGCCTGCAGCGCCTGCACGAAGCGCGCGAAACCTTCCTCACCGCCCAGCTCGGGGTTCACCTCGTCGTGCGCCACCACGTCGTAGCCGTGCATGCTGCCCGCGCGGGCCCGCTGGATCGGCGAGCAGTACACGTGGCTCACGCCCAGGCGGGCCAGGTACGGCAGCACGCGAATGGCGTCGTCGAAACCGAAGTCCTTGTGGAACTGCAGCCGGTAGGTGGCGCGCGGCACGCGGGCCTGCAGCGCCTGCGGCGTGCTCGGGTCGCGGCGCAGGCGCGGCGACGGCCGTGCCGCGCGCAGCTGCGCTGCCAGGCTCACCATGCGCTCGCTCTCGGCCAGCGCGCGCAGCGTCAGCGGCAGCTTGCGCCGCCAGTTGGGCTGCTCGCTCACCGTGCCGGGCATGTTGGCCTGCTCGACCACGCCCGCGGCGTCTTCGAGCTGCACCATCATCAGCGCCGACGGCGCGGCGGCCAGGTAGGCGTGCACCGCTTCCACGATGCGCGCGGACGGCAGCGCCTGCCCCGCGGCCTCGGCGATTTCCTCGCGGCTCAGCAGGCCGCCGCGCTCCGCCGCCAGCATCAGCTCGATGCGTTCCTGCGCGCGGTCGAGCAGTTGCTTGTCGAACACGCGCTCGTCGGGGAACAGGCCCAGCTCGAGCCGCACCCGCAGGTCGTGGCCGGCCCACCAGCCCGCGAAGGTGGCCAGGTCGTGCGTGCTCACGGCCACCAGCGCGGCCGGCGGGTACGCCTGCGGTGGCTTGAAGCCCGGGCCTTCGTGCGGCGACAGGCGCTCGAAGTACAGCAGCCGGTAGGAGAGCACGTCGGCGCGGGCCAGCGCCTCGCGCACCGCGTCTTCGACCGTGCCCAGGTCTTCGCCCACCACCATGCAGCGGTGGCGATGGCTCTCGATGGCGACGATGGCCAGCATCTCGTCCAGCGGGTAGTACACGTAGGCGCCGTCGTGCGCGCCGCGCCCCGGCGGAATCCAGAACAGGCGCATGAGCCCCATGACGTGGTCGATGCGCAGCGCGCCCGCGCCCTGCATGCCCGAGCGCAGCGTCTGGATGAAGAAGCGGTAGCCGTCGGCGCGCAGGCTGTCGGGCCGCAGCGGCGGCAGGCCCCAGTTCTGGCCGGCGGGGTTGAACTCGTCCGGCGGCGCGCCGATGCTCGCGCCCGCCGCGAGCACGCGCTGCGCGGTCCAGGCGTCGGAGCCGGCGCGGTCGACCGACACCGCCAGGTCCACGTACAGGCCCACGCCCATGCCCACCGCCTCGCAGCGCGCCGAGGCCTGCGCCAGCTGGCGCGCGGCCTGCCACTGCAGGAACTGGTGGAACTGCACGCGCTGCGCATGCTGCACGGCAAAGGCCGTCACCTCGGCGGAGTCGGGGTCGCGGCAGGCCTCGGGCCACACGGGCCAGCCCCACATGGCGGGGTCGGTGGCCAGGAAGTGGGCGTGCAGCGTCTCGAACAACGCGTGCTGCCGCAGCCCCTCGCCGCGCTCGGCCACGAAGGCGAGAAAGGCCAGGCCCGTCGCGTCGGCCGCAGCCAGCTCGGGCAGGTGGCACTCGCGGAAGTGCTCGAACAGCAGCTCGAGCACCTCGAACTTCACCGCCGCCACGCCGGGCAGGTCGACCAGCGGCTCGGCGCGCAGGGCCGCCAGCCGCGACTGGAACGCGGGCGAGCGCACCAGGTGGCGCGCCGGCTCGCAGTCGGCAAAGCCGTCGACCGCCTCGACGTCGATGTACAGCACGTTGAGCTGCTGGCGCGACGACGGGCTGTACGGGCTGGCATGCGCCGGGTTGGCCGCGAACAGCGCGTGCAGCGGGTTCAGGCCGACGATGTCGGCGCCCTGCGCGGCCATGCGCACCACCAGGTCGTCGAGATCGCCGAAGTCGCCGATGCCCCAGTTTCGCGGCGAGCGCAGGCTGTACAGCTGCACCGCCGGGCCCCACACGCGGCCGCCGTCGCGCACGGCGGCCGGCCGGTAGCAATGGCCGGGCGTGGCCAGCACCAGCGTCTCGCCGGGCAGGCCGTCGATGTGCAGCCGGTGGTAGCCGGGCGCCAGCGCCTGGGTCATGGGCAGGACGCGCTCGCACAGCTGCACGCCGTCGCGCTCGGCGCGCGCGCTTTCGTGCAGCGCGCCGGCATCGGCCTCGCCCTGCAGCGTGCGGCCGCTCTCGTCGGTCAGTTGCCAGCGCAGCGTGCGGGTCGACAGCGGCAGGCGCAGCGGCACATGCCACTCGCTGCTGCCCGCGGCCACCGCGCGCACGGGCGGCAGCGCCTCGGCCCAGCGTGTGTGGTGCACGGCCTGCAGCGCGCGGTGCGCGTCGGCCACGCTATTGATGGGCACGCCGAACTCGGCCAGCAGCGCCAGCAGGCTGCGTGGCGTGGCTTCGCGCCGAATGCCGAACGCGTCGTGGTACGCCGTGGCAATGCCGAAGTGCTCGCACAGCGATGCGAGCACGCCGGCGGCGTCGCGACGGAAAACTTCTTCGTCCGCTTCATGCACCGTGCGCGTCCTCCAGCGTGACGAGCACCGCGCCGCTGTCCAGCCGCAGCGCGCCGCCCTGCCCCTGCGGGCCTTGCGAGCCCTGCGTGCCTTGCGTGCCTTGCGGGTCTTGCATGTGCACACCCTGGCTGTACACCTGCACGCCCGGCGATGCGGCGACCGGCTCCGCCGCCTGCGCACCGAAATGCGCCAGCATGTGCAGCCGGCCCGCGCCCAGGTCCCAGTGCACGCGCAGCGTGTCGTTCTCGCACAGGAAGACGCCCGCGCCGGCCGAGCCCGCCAGGCGCGGCACGATCAGCCGGTGCCGCAACGCCAGCAGCTGTTGCACTTCGCTGAACTGCTCGAAGTGCTTTCTCGCGCCGCGTTCGCGCCAGTTGAGCTTGGAGGCGAGAAAGGTCGCCTCGGCATTCGGATCGGGAATGCGCGCGCGCGCCGCCTCGTCGGCAAAGGCCGCGAAGCCGCCGAACTCCGAGCGCCGGCCGTTCGACACCGCCTCGGCCAGCTCGGGCCCGAAGTCGCAGAAGTACAGGAACGGCGTGGACGCGGCGAACTCGTCGCCCATGAACAGCATCGGCACGTGCGGCGACAGCAGCAGGCAGGCCATGGCCGCGCGCACGCGCACCGGGTCGCCCAGCGCATGGATGCGCTCGCCGAAGGCGCGGTTGCCCACCTGGTCGTGCGTCTGCAAAAACGACACGAAGGCCTGCGGCGGCAGCCGCGTGCTGGGCTCGCCGCGCCGCTCGCCGTTGCGAAAGGCCGACGGCTGCCCCTGGTAGATGAAGCCTTCGGCCAGCGCGCAGGCGAAGCGGCACACCGGGTTGTCGGCGTAGTCGGCGTAGTAGCCGTCGCGCTCGCCGGTGGCCAGCACGTGCACCGCATGGTGCAGGTCGTCGTTCCATTGCGCGGTGCCCGCCACCGGCAACCCGTGACCGTCGCGCGCCAGCATCGAGGCCTGGTTGGTGTCGTTCTCCAGCACCAGGTGCACATGCCGCTCGCGGCCCGGGCCGGCCAGCACGGCCTCACGGATCTCCTGCACGATGTGCGGATGCGAGCCGTCGCGAATGGCGTGAATCGCGTCCATGCGCAGCCCGTCGAAGCGGAACTCCTCGATCCAGTAGAGCGCGTTGTGCACGAAGAAGTCGCGCACCGTGCGCGAGAGTGGCCCGTCGAAGTTGATGGCCGAGCCCCACGGCGTGCGGTGCGCGGGGTTGAAGAACTCGGGACAGTAACCGTGCAGGTAGTTGCCCTCGGGCCCGAAGTGGTTGTAGACCACGTCGAGCAGCACCATCAGCCCGAGCCCGTGCGCGGCATCGACCAGCGCCTTCAGCTCGTCGGGCGTGCCGTAGGACGCATCGGGCGCGAACTGCAGCACGCCGTCGTAGCCCCAGTTGCGCCGGCCCGGAAAGTCCGCGAGCGGCATGAGTTCCACGGCCGTCACGCCCAGTTCGGCCAGTTCGCCCAGCCGCTCGCGCGCGGCGTTGAAGGTGCCTTCGGCGGTGAACGCGCCCACGTGCAGCTCGTACACCACGGCTTCTTCCCACGGCCGGCCGCGCCATGCGGTGTCGCGCCAGGCGAAGCGGCGCGGGTCGATCACCACGCTCGGGCCATGCACGTCCTCGGGGTTGAAGCGCGAGGCCGGGTCGGGCACGGCCGTGCCGTCGGGCAGGTGAAAGCGGTAGCCGTCGCCAGCCACGGCGCCGGTGAGGTCGAGCCGGTGCCAGCCGTCGGCGTCGCGCGACATGGCATGCGTGGCGTTCTGTGCGCCCGGCGCTCGGTGCTCGAGCCGCACCTCGGCTTGCGACGGCGCCCAGAGCGCGAAGGCCACGCCGGTGTCGTGCGCGGTGGCGCCGAAGGGCATGCCGTGCGCGTGGTGTTGCGCGGTGGAGTTCATGTTGTTCATGTGGGTCATCGGGATCACGGCCTGACGTCGGGCCGGCTCAGCACCACGAGCGAGCGGCATTGCAGCGGGTACGCCGGCTCGGCCCAGGCCGGCGCGAGCGCGGCGGCGTCATCGGTGGTGGGCGGCGGCGTGGTGCTCGCGGTGTCCACCAGCAGGCGCCACGCGCCGTGCCGCATCACGGGCAGCGTGAAGTCGATCTGGTCGTGGTGCGCGTTCAGCAACAGCAGGAAGTCGTCGTCGTGCTGCGTCTCTCCGCGCGGCCCGCGGTCGGCAATGCCGCCGCCGGGGATGTACATGGCCATGCAGCGCGCATTGGCGTCGTTCCAGTCCTCGGTGCGCATCTCCTGCCCGTCGGGCTTGAGCCAGTGCACGTCGGTCACGGTCTCGCCCGCGGCCGGCTTGCCCGCGAAGAAGGTGCGCCGGCGAAACGACGGGTGCGCGCGGCGCAGCGCGACCATGCGCTCGACGAAGGTGGTCAGCGCCAGCCGCTCGGGCGTGGCCGACCAGTCGAGCCAGCCCAGCTCGTTGTCCTGGCAGTAGACGTTGTTGTTGCCCTGCTGCGTGTGGCCTCGCTCGTCGCCGGCCAGCAGCATGGGCACGCCCTGCGACAGCAGCAGCGTGGCCAGCAGGTTGCGCTTCTGCCGCTCGCGCAGGGTCACCACCTCGGGGTCGTCGGTGGGGCCTTCCACGCCGCAGTTCCACGACACGTTGTGGCTGTTGCCGTCGCGGTTGTCCTCGCCGTTGGCCTCGTTGTGCTTGTCGTTGTACGACACCAGGTCGTGCAGCGTGAAGCCGTCGTGCGCGGTCACGAAGTTGATGCTCGCGCCGGGCTGCTTGCCCGACCAGCCGTACAGGTCCTCAGACCCGGTGACGCGCTTGGCCACCTCGCCGATGAGCCCGCCGTCGCCCTTCCAGAAGCCGCGCATGCCGTCGCGGTACTGGTCGTTCCACTCGGCCCAGCCCAGCGGAAAGTTGCCGACCTGGTAGCCGCCATGGCCCAGGTCCCAGGGCTCGGCGATGAGCTTCACGCGGTTGAGCGTGGGGTCCTGGCGGATCGCGTCGAAGAAGCCGCCCAGGTTTTCCACCTTGCCGCTCTCGCGCGCCAGCGCCGAGGCCAGGTCGAAGCGGAAGCCGTCGACGTGCATCTCCTCGGCCCAGTAGCGCAGCGAGTCCATCACCAGCTGCAGCGCGTGCGGATGCTCCAGGTTCACGGTGTTGCCGCAGCCGGTGAAGTCGTCGTAGTAGCGCCGGTTGTCGGCGTTCACGATGTAGTACGAGGCGTTGTCCACCCCGCGCATCGACAGCGTGGGCCCGAGCTGGTTGCCCTCGCAGGTGTGGTTGTAGACCACGTCCAGGATCACTTCGATGCCCGCCGAATGCAGCGTCTTCACCATGGTCTTGAACTCCTTCACCTTGCCCGAGGCGCTGTAGCGCGTCTCGGGGGCGAAGAAGGCCAGCGTGTTGTAGCCCCAGTAGTTCTGCAGGCCCTTCTCGGCCAGGTGGCGGTCGTTCAGGAAGCTGTGCACCGGCAGCAGCTCCACGGTGGTCACGCCCAGGCGCTTCAGGTAGTCGACCACCGGCGCGCACCCCAGCCCGGCGTAGGTGCCGCGCAGCTCGGGCGGCACGTCGGGGTGGTTCATGGTGAAGCCGCGCACGTGCATCTCGTAGATCACCATGTCCTGCCGCGGCACCGAGGGGCGGCGGTCGTCGCCCCAGGTGAAGGCGGTTTCGAGCACGCGGCCCTTGGGCATCAGCGGCGCGCTGTCGCGGCGGTCGAACGACAGGTCTTCGCGCTTGCCGCCCACGGTGTAGCCGTACAGCGCGTCGCCCCAGCGCAACTGGCCCACCAGGTCCTTGGCGTAGGGGTCGACCAACAGCTTGTTCGGGTTGAAGCGGTGGCCCTCCTCGGGCTTGTAGGGGCCGTGCACGCGGTAGCCGTAGGCCTGGCCGGGGCGCGCCTCGGGCAGGTAGCAGTGCCACACGCCGTCGGTGCGCTCGCGCAGCACGATGCGCTGCAGCTCGTGGCGGCCGCGCTCGTCGAACAGGCACAGCTCCACTTTCTGGGCGTGCAGGGAGAACAGCGCGAAGTTGACGCCCTCCCCGTCCCAGGTGGCGCCGCGCGGGTAAGGCTTGCCGGGCCAGACGGCCGTGATCGTTGGATTGGTTTTTCGTGTCATTCAGTGGCCGGGGCTGACTCAAGCAAGCGGGCAAGCAGGCAATGCGGGGACAGGCAAGGTTCAGCGCGGCGGCCGGTCGTCGTAGCGTGGCGGCGGGTTGGTCGTGCCCACCGTGGTGACGGAGGGTGTGTCTTTCACGGTCTTCGCGTCCTTCACCACCGCCTGCCGCGGCCACCAGCGTTCGATCTGCGCCTTCGCCCAGTCCTTGCCAGCCAGGCCGAATGCCAGGGCCAACGCAAAAACCACGCCCGCCAGGATCACCAGGAAGCTTTCGCGCACGATGTCGCCGCCCACCTTGATCTGGTCGAGCGCGATGAGGATCACGAAGGCCATCACCGCGTACTGCGCCACCTTCGCGAAAAGCATGGCGTCGTGCACCTTGACGCTGCGAAAGTAGCTGCCTACCGCCTCGCCCACGAAGCGCGCGAAGTAGGAGCCGAAGGCCAGCACCAGCAGCGCCACGAACACGTTGGGCACGAACCACACGATGCGCCCCAGCAGGTCGGCGATGTAGCTCAGCCCCATGCCGTTGAAGGCGATGAGCAGCGACGCCAGTATCACCAGCCAGTACGCCAGCACGCCGAACAGGCTGCAGGTGTCACCCGCCCAGCCGCCCTGGCGCAGGAAGTTGTCCAGCCCGGCGCGCTCGGTCAGCACGTTGAAGTTGATGGCGCGCAGCGCCCGGGTCACCGCGAAGCGCACCGCCTTGGCGATGAGCCAGCCGACCACCACGACCACCACCGCGACCAGCAGGCGCGGAATGAACGCGCCCACCTGATACAGGATGGCGCGCAGCGGCTCCAGGTGAATGCCGAAGTTTTCCATGATGAGTGTCTTCCGGGGGTGAGAGGCTTCGGGTCTTCGGATCGGGCGCGTCAGCCCTGCGGCGTGCCGACGAGCGCAAGCACGCCATGCAGCGGCACCTGCACCCAGTCGGTGCGGTTGTTGAGTTCGTAGCGCAGCTCGTAGAGCGCCTTCTCCAGCTCGAACAGCGAAAGCAGCTCGGCGTCGATCGGCGCGCCGTCGGGCGCGGCCAGCGCTTCGGCGTAGCCCTTCAGGAAGGCCTCCCGCGTGGCGCGCTCCCAGGCGATGGCGGGCGGCGCGAGCTTCTCGGCCTCCTCGGGGCTTTGCGCCACGCGGCGCAGCGCCGACCAGCGCGCGTAGTTGAACGAGCGCAGCATGCCCGCCACGTCGCGCAGCGGCGAGCTCTTGGCGCGGCGCTCCTCGAAGCTGCGCGCGGGCTCGCCCTCGAAGTCGATGATGACGAAGTCGTTGTCCTTCACCAGCACCTGGCCCAGGTGGTAGTCGCCGTGGTAGCGGCTCTTCAGTGCCGCCCCGCCGCCGCCCTCGCCCACGAAACGGCGCTGTGCGATGTTGGCCTGCAGCGACTCGGCCGCGGCCAGCAGGGTGTTGGCATCGGCCTGCGCGCCGGGCGGCAGCACGTCGATGCGCTCGCGCAACAGCGCCATGGTGGCCGTGGCGTCCTGCGCGGCGTGCGTGCGGTAGCCCGCCACGTCGGCGGCCGCCAGCGGCTCGGGGTCGAAGGCGGCCGCGCCGGTGCGGGTGGCCAGCGCGCGGTGCAGCTCGGCGGTGCGCCGGCCCAGCGTGGCCATCAGCGCGAGGAAACCGCCGTGCACCGCGAGCACGTCGGGCGCGTCGGTGGCGCCGTCGGTGGTGGCCACGTCGCGCAGGAAGCGCTCGAGGTAGCCCATGGTGTAGTCCCAGCCGTCGCCCTGGTTGGCCACGTAGCTCTGCACCATGGCCAGCGTCATGGTGCGCCCGTCGTCGGCGATGTATTCGAGCGCGCCCAGCACCGGCACGCAGTTGGCATAGGCCACCTCGGTCAGGAAGCGGCCCATCTCCAGCTCGGGGTTGATGCCCTCGCGCACGTGGCGGTAGCCCTTGAGGAACAGCGTTTCGTCCAACGTCACGGCCGTGTTGCTGCTCACGCCGCTGGGCCGGCCCACGGGCAGCGCGTCGATGTCCACGGCCAGCGCCGCGAACGCGGCGGTGGGCTTGAAGACCAGCCTGCCCTTGCCCGTGGCCACCTCGACGCCCTGGCCGATGGCGCGCACCAGCTCGCGGCAGAAGGCCTCGTCGTAGAAAGCGTCGCCCATCAGGCCCACCTGCGCCTGCTGGCGCACCTTGGCGAGCGCGGCCTGCGCCACGCCGGCCATGCGTTCCTCGTCGCGCTCTTCCCAGGCCAGCGCCAGCGGCATGAAGTAGGTGGCGCCGCCGGGCGGGCCGTCGAGCTCGAGCAGCGGCAGCATCCAGCTCAGGCCGTTGGCCTCCCACACCGCGTGGTCGACCATGCGCGCGCGCTCGATCGGCGTGCCCTTGGAGGCGTACCAGCGCTGGATCTCGATGTGGCGCGGCAGCGTGTCCAGCTCGAACTGGTTGCGCATGCGCTCGGCCATGCCCATGCGCCACGGCATCACGCGGTCGCGGAAGAAGCTGGTCCAGCCGTCGAACAGCACCAGCGTGGGCCACTCCTGCAGCGCCACGCCCTGGTCGTGCCAGCTCGGCGCGTCGGCCTCGGCCGTGAGCTTGAACCAGTAGAAGCCGTACGAGGCCAGCGTGAGCAGGTACGGCAGCTCGCCGATGGGCGGGAACGCCGAGCGTCCCAGCATCTCGATGGGCACGCGCCCCTTGAACTCCGACAGGTCGAGCTCCACCGGCTGCGCCGCGCGCGAGAGGTTGAACACGGTCAGGATCACGTCGCCGTCGTGCTCGCTCAGGTACGCCAGGATCTTGCGGTTGCCCGGCTTCAGGAAGCGCCGCTTGCCGCGCCCGAAGGCGTGGCTGGTCTTGCGCACGGCCAGCATGCGCTTGGTCCAGTTCAGCAGCGAGCTCGCGTCGCGCGCCTGCGTCTCCACGTTCAGCGCCTCGTAGCCGTACATCGCGTCCATGATGGGCTGCAGGTACAGGCGCTGCGGGTCGCTGCGCGAGAAGCCGGCATTGCGGTCGGGGCTCCACTGCATGGGCGTGCGCACGCCGTTGCGGTCGCCCACGAACACGTTGTCGCCCATGCCGATCTCGTCGCCGTAGTAGATGATGGGCGAGCCCGGCATCGACAGCAGCATGCCGTTCATGAGCTTCACGCGGTCGAGGTCGTTCTCCATCAGCGGCGCCAGCCGGCGGCGGATGCCCAGGTTGATGCGCGCACGCGTGTCGGCCGCGTACATGGCGTACATGTAGTCGCGCTCCTTGCTGGTCACCATCTCGAGCGTGAGCTCGTCGTGGTTGCGCAGGAAGATGGCCCACTGGCAGCCCTCGGGAATGTCGGGCGTCTGCGCCATGATCTCCACGATCGGGTGCCGGTCTTCCTGCGCGATGGCCATGTACATGCGCGGCATCAGCGGGAAGTGGTACGCCATGTGGCACTCGTCGCCGTCGCCGAAGTACTCGCGCACGTCCTCGGGCCACATGTTGGCCTCGGCCAGCAGGAAGCGGTTCTTGTACTGCGCGTCGATGGCCGCGCGCAGCCGCTTGATCACCGCGTGCGTCTCGGGCAGGTTCTCGTTGCTGGTGCCGTCGCGCTCCACCAGGTAGGGAATGGCGTCCAGCCGGAAGCCGTCCACGCCCATGTCCAGCCAGAAGCGCATGGTCTTCAGGATGGCTTCCATCACCGCCGGGTTGTCGAAGTTCAGGTCGGGCTGGTGGCTGAAGAAGCGGTGCCAGAAATACTGCTTGGCCACCGGGTCCCAGGTCCAGTTCGACGTCTCGGTGTCGGTGAAGATGATCCGCGTGCCCTGGTAGATCTGGTCGGTGTCGCTCCACACGTAGAAGTTGCGCTCGGGCGAGCCGGGCGGCGCGAGCCGCGCGGCCTTGAACCACGGGTGCTCGCTGGAGGTGTGGTTGATGACCAGCTCGGTGATCACGCGCAGGCCCCGCTTGTGCGCCTCGGACAGCATCTCGCGGAAGTCGTCCAGCGTGCCGTACTGCGGATGCACGTCCTCGTACTCGGAGATGTCGTAGCCGTCGTCGCGCAGCGGCGAGGGGTAGAACGGCATCAGCCAGATGGTGTTGACCCCCAGCTCCTTCACGTAGTCGAGCTTGGCCGTGACGCCCTGGAAGTCGCCCATGCCGTCGTTGTTGGAGTCGAAGAAGGCCTTGACGTTGAGCTGGTAGATCACCGCGTCGCGGTACCACAGCGGATCGTCGCTGTTGTCGATCTCGACGGTTTCTAGCGCGATGTGTGAAACGGGTGCATTCATGGGCGGGCGACCTCAGAGGAAGTAGTCGAAGTCGCGCTCGTCGCCATGGCGCCGCCGGACCACGAAGATGTGCGCGGGCGCGCTGTGCGGGTCGAGCCGCACGTAGTGCCAGTCGCCCTGCCAGATGAAGCGCTGCCCGCTGAGCAGGTCGTGCACCTGGAAGCCGCGCGACGGCGGGCTCACGCCCACGCTGGCGGGCTCCAGGCCCACCCAGCCCGACTGCACGTTGTGCGGGTCGAGGTTGACCACCGTCACCACCACGTTGCTGCCGTCGGCCGAACTCTTGGCGTAGGCCAGCAGCTGCGGGTTGTCGATGTGCAGGAAGCGCAGCGTGCGGTCCCACTGCAGCGCCGGGTTCTCGCGGCGGATGCGGTTCACCCGCGCGATGAAGGGCGCGAGGCTCTCGGGGTCGTCGTGGTTCCAGTGGCGAAGCTGGTACTTCTCGGAGTCGAGGTATTCCTCGCTGCCGTGCTCGCGCGGCAGGTGCTCGCGCAGCTCGTAGGTCGGCCCGTAGATGCCGTAGCTGGCCGACAGCGTGGCCGCCAGCACCAGCCGCGACATGTACACCGAGGCCTCGCCGCCCTGCAGCTGCTCGTGCAGGATGTCGGGCGTGTTGGGCCACACGTTGGGGCGGAAGTAGTCGATGCCCGGCGCCGTGGAAAGCTCGGTGAAGTATTCGACCAGCTCTTCCTTGGTGTTGCGCCAGGTGAAGTAGGTGTAGCTCTGCGAGAAGCCCAGCTTGGCCAGGCGGTGCATCACCTTCGGCCGCGTGAAGGCCTCGGCCAGGAAGATCACCTCGGGGTGCTCGCGCTTCACCTCGCCGATGGCCCACTCCCAGAAAGGAAAGGCCTTGGTGTGCGGGTTGTCCACGCGGAAGATGCGCACGCCCTCGCCCACCCAATGGTCGAGCACGCTCTTCAGCTCGGCCCACAGGCCGCGCCAGTCTTCGCTCTCGAAGTTGAAGGGGTAGATGTCCTGGTACTTCTTGGGCGGGTTCTCGGCGTACTGCACGGTGCCGTCGGGCCGCCACCGGAACCAGTCGGGGTGCGCCTTCACGTAGGGGTGGTCGGGCGCGCACTGGAAGGCGATGTCCAGCGCGATCTCCAGGCCGTGCTCGGCCGCGCGCGCCAGCAGGTGGCGAAAGTCCTCGGGCGTGCCCAGCGCGGGCAATATGTCCTTGTGGCCGCCTTCGGCCGCGCCGATGGCCCACGGGCTGCCTACGTCTTCGGGTCCGCTCACCAGCTTGTTGTTGGGCCCCTTGCGCTGGATGCGCCCGACCGGGTGGATCGGCGGAAAGTACAGCACGTCGAAGCCCATCGCGGCAATGGCCGGCAGGCGCGCCTCCACGTCCTTGAAGGTGCCGTGCACGCCGGGCTCGGTGCCGGCCGAGCGCGGGAACAGCTCGTACCAGCTGCTGAAGCGCGCGCGCTCGCGGTCGGCGAACAGCGGCAGCTCGACCGGGTGGCGCGCGGCATGGCGGCGGTCGGGGTGGCGCCGCGCGGTGTCGGCCAGTTCCTCGTCGAGCGCCAGCGCCTTCAGCGCCACCGCGTCGGCGCCGGGCGTGGCGGCCACGGCGTCGAGCTCGGTGGCCCAGCGCTGCAGCGCGGTGCGGTCGGCACCGTCGGCGCGCCCGGCGGCCGCGGCGATTTCCAGCGCGCCCACCTGCGAGGCGATGCGCACGTCGTCGGGGTCGACGCGGCGCGTCATCTCGCTGCGCCACGACTCGAAGGGATCGACCCAGGCCACGGCGGTGTACACGTAGCGCCCGAGCGCGGGCGGCGAGAACGAAGCCTCCCACACGTCGTTGCCCAGCAGCTTCATCGGCACCTCGCGGAACTCGGCCTGGTCGATCGCGCGCCAGCACAGCATGACGCGCAGCACGTCGTGGCCGTCGGTGAAGCAGTGCGCGCGGATGCGCACGCGCTCGCCGGCCACGCATTTCACGGGGAAGCGGCCGTTGTCGACCGCGGGCAGCACGGCGTCGATCACCGCGCGCACATTGCCGTTCGGGTTGTCGACCAGGGTGTCGGAAGGAGACGCCGCCGCGTCTGCGTGGCGGGATGCAAAGATGTTCTTCATCATGTCGGGCGTTGTTCCAGGATGAGCGTCGAAAGCGGCGGCAGCGTGAGGCTCACCGACTGCATGCGGCCATGCGAACGCACGGGGGCGGCCTCCACGCCGCCAAGATTTCCCCAGCCCGCGCCGCCGAACTCGGCCGCGTCGGTGTTGATGACTTCGCGCCAGAGCCCGCCCTTGGGCACGCCCAGCACGTAGTTGGTGCGCGGCACCGGCGTCATGTTGCTCACCACCAGCACCGGCGGGCTGCCGTCGGCCGACTTGCGCAGGAAGGCGAACACGCTCTTCTCCTCGTCGTCCGCGGTGATCCATTCGAAGCCCGCGGCCGAGAAGTCGAGCTGGTGCAGCGCGGGCGCCTCGCGGTACACGCGGTTGAGCTGCGCCACCAGCTTCTGCAGGCCGCCGTGGTGGTGCTGCGCGGTCACCCACCACTCGAGCTCGCCGTCGTGCGTCCACTCGCGGCGCTGGCCGAACTCGCCGCCCATGAACAGCAGCTTCTTGCCCGGGTGCGCCCACATGAAGCCGAACAGCGCGCGCAGGTTGGCGAACTGCTGCCAGTTGTCGCCGGGCATCTTGTTGATGAGCGAGCCCTTGCCGTGCACCACTTCGTCGTGCGAGAGCGGCAGCACGAAGTTCTCGTGGAAGGCGTACACCAGCGAGAAGGTCAGCTTGTGGTGGTGGTACTTGCGATTGACCGGGTCTTCCTTCATGTAGGCCAGCGTGTCGTGCATCCAGCCCATGTTCCATTTCTCGCCGAAGCCCAGGCCGTCCATGTCGGTGGGCCGGGACACGCGCGGCCAGGCGGTCGACTCCTCGGCCACGGTGACCGTGTCGGGAAACTCGCGGTACACGGCGCGGTTGAGCGTGCGCAGGAAGTCGATGGCCTCGAGGTTCTCGCGCCCGCCGTGGCGGTTGGGAATCCACTCGCCGTGCTTGCGCGCGTAGTCCAGGTAGAGCATGGAGGCCACCGCGTCCACGCGCAGGCCGTCCAGGTGGTACAGGTCGAGCCAGAACAGGCCCGACGACACCAGGAAGCTGCGCACCTCCGAGCGGCCGTAGTTGAAGATGCTCGAACTCCACTCGGGGTGAAAGCCCTGGCGCGGGTCGGCATGCTCGTAGAGGTGCGTGCCGTCGAAGAAGCCCAGGCCGTGCTCGTCGGTCGGAAAGTGCGAAGGCACCCAGTCGAGCAGCACGCCGATGCCCTGCTGGTGCAGGTGGTCCACCAGGTACATGAAGTCCTGCGGCGAGCCGAAGCGCGAGGTGGGCGCGAAGTAGCCGGTGGTCTGGTAGCCCCAGGAGCCGTAGAACGGATGCTCCGTGACCGGCATGAGCTCCACGTGCGTGAAGCCCATCTTGTTCACGTACGCGGCCAGCTCGTGCGCCATTTCGCGGTAGCCCAGAAACTGCCCGTCATGCCGGCGCCAGGAGCCCAGGTGCACCTCGTAGACCGACATGGGCGCGTCCAGCGCGTTGCGCATGCCGCGCGTGGCCATCCACTCGTCGTCTTTCCATTCGTAGGAGAGCTCGCAGATGCGCGAGCCGGTGGCCGGCGGCAGCTCGGCGCTGAAGGCCACGGGGTCGGCCTTGTCGACGGTGTAGCCGCGCAAGCGCGAGCGGATGCGGTACTTGTAGGTCTGGCCGATGGCGGCGTGGGGCACATGGCCCTGCCAGATGCCGGTGTCGGGGTCGGGCACCAGCGGGTCGGCGTCGCCGGACCAGTGGTTCCAGTCGCCCACCACCGAGACCGACTCGGCGTTCGGCGCCCACACCGCGAAGCGGGCGCCGCCCCCAGGTTGCGGGTGGCAGCCCAGCAGGTCGTACAGGCGGGCGTGGGTGCCCTCGTGAAAAAGATAGGCGTCTCGCTCGCCCGGGAGTGAATGGTTCAGAGGCACCGGCGTTCCTTGATTGAAGCCAGATGCACGGCTCGCACGGGCGGTTCGGCAAGGAACGCCTGCGATGTTCGTCTGGCTCCGCCCAATTTGCGGGGGCGCCGGCTGTCGCGGATACGGTCTGGGCCTACTCGCCTTGTCGGAGAGTTGCCCGTGTCTTTTTCGTGACCTTTTCAGGCCCCGTCGCGCTCAGGCGTGCAGCGCGAAATCGTCGATGGTCAGCGTGATCGGCTGGCGCTGCGCGGTGCGGTAGCGCGCCACGGCGGCAGGTTCGATCGCATAGAAGTGCAGGCGGCACGTCTCCAGCAGCTGGTCGCCGGTCTCGCGCGCGCCGAACTCGTCGTGCAGGGTTTCTTCGGAAATCTGCGCGAGGACGCGCGGGCCCGCCGGTCCTTCGGGGTAGAACGCAAAGCGCACGCAGGCCGTGTCGAAGCAGTAGATGCCTTCGAAGTTCATCTGTCTTGTCTCCTTGTCGGGTCGGCGGCGATTCAGCGCGCCGCAAGCCGCGTTGGAGAGGAGAAATACGCGCATGCGCGTGCAGGACGAGTCCTACAACCGGCGAGCCGCCCGCTTGCAGCCGGACACGGCTTCGGCCTCGATGGCGGAGAGCGGAAACGGCGAAGATCGGGGCCTCCAGATCTACAGCTTCCGCCGATGACGCCCACCCATTCGCGCCTTTCGCGCCCGTTGCGCCCTTCGTGCCCTTCGCGCCCCGCCCTGCTGCGCTGCTGCGCCGCCGCATCCCTGGCTGCCGCGTTCGTGCTCACCGCCTGCAGCGGCGCCAGCGAAGCCCAGCGGCAGGCCGCGGCCAGCGTGGTGCCGCCCACCGACTGCAGCGCCTGGGTCGGCACCGACCGCAATGCGACCATGGGCGGCTACCTGCTGCCGCAAAAGGCACGGGGAACGGGAAGCACGGGGAGCGCGGGCGCCAAGGTGTGCGTGCCCGTGCTCATGACGGCCAACCGCGCGCCCACGGGCTACGCGGGCGGCGACTACCACGTGGCCGAATTCACCGACGAGAAGCTCAAGGCCCGCTGGAGCGCCTGCAAGGAAGACCCGGCCTGCTTCAAGCGCATCGACGCGCAGATGCAGCGCTGGCTGCCGCCCAACAAGGAGCGCGCCACGCGCTCGACCGGCGTGGTCGACCCCTCCGGCAGGATCGACCCCGACGGCCAGGTCGACCTGAAGCAGATCCGCCGGCCCGCCTTCTTCGCCAAGGCGCCCTACCGCGAAGGCATTGCCGAGGCCGATGCGCGCACCTACGTGGTGGAGTTCACCGCGCCGCGCGACACCTTCGAGCGCATCGACCTGAAGATGACCGGCGACATCAAGCTGCGCGGCTGGTACATCGAAGGCGCGGGCGTGGACAACGGCAAGGGCAAGAAGGTGCGCGCGCTGGCCATCATGGCGCCGGGCGGCGGCGGGCAGCTCACGGCCATCCAGCACCCCGAGGAGGCCTCCTACCGCGTCGACGAGAAGACCGGCAAGACCGTGCCCATCAGCTTCCCCAACGCCACCACCGAGACCATGGGCCAGCGCTGGTGGCGCGAGAACCTCTATGCGCTGAACCGGGCCGGCTTCGACGTGCTGGCCTACGACCGGCGCGGCGAAGGCCTCTCGGGCGGCTTCAGCGACACCAACACGCTGGAGCAAGGCGAGGACGTGTTCCGCGCGCTCAACGCGCTGGACAGCGGGCGCGGCCTGCGCATCCTCACGCCCAAGGGCGAACTGCTCGAGGGCGAGGCCACGCGCGGGCGGCTGCTCGCGGGCATGCCGGCCGGCGAGATTCCGCTGGTGCTGGGCGGCTACTCGCGCGGCTCGATGTCCACCGCCTGGGCCATGACGAAGAACTACGTGGCGCAGTGCAGCTTCGACATGCCGCAGCCCAGCTGCACGCCGCCGAAGAACATGCGCAACATCCGCGGCGCGATCCTGCTGTCTTCGTTCGCGAGCGGTGCGGGCTACGTGGGCGACTCGCCCGACCTGGCCGACCGCAACCTGTTCCTGGGCGGCATGGCGGCCGACCACCACATCGTGTTCTACCCGAACTCGTCCACGCTCGCGGGCATGGACCGCTGGCCCGCGGCCTTCTTCGGCAAGGGCCTGTGGGACCGCGCCGAGACGCTCGAAGGCACCGTGGCGGCCTACAACCGCATCCGCGGCGTGAAGGAGATCGTGCTGGCGCGCGGGCCGCATTCCATCGAGACCTGGCCCGCGTCCGACCGCGACTACCTGCGCGAGCGCATGGTGGTGTTCGCCAAGGCCGTCATCGTCGGCGGGCGCAGCATTTCGGGTGCGCGGCCGTGGAAGGACTTCAAGTCGCTGGTGGCGACCACGCCGGACTCGTGGGAGCCGTCGTCGAAGCCCAAGGCGCCTTGAGGGTGCGGGCTCCTCGGTCTCCTGGAGCTCTTCAGTATTTGCGCGGGTTGTCCGGCCGGCGGTCGTAGCGGTCGGGCACGCCGTCGCCGTCGCTGTCGCGGTTGCGTTCGTAGCGGTCCGGAATGCCGTTGTGGTCGCGGTCCCGGTTGCGGTGATGGTGGTCGTGGCCGCAGCCGGCGAGGATGGCTGCTGCGGCCAGCAGGAGGGAGAGTTTCAGGCGATTCAATTGGCGTGGCCCGTTCTGTGCGGGCATGTCTTCTTCGGGAGACCCAGTGTCGGCAGCGCGACTGAAGAATCGCTGAGCGCCTGCTGAAGGTTGTATGAAGAGACGGGCCAGACAGGGCATCCGCGTTCGCGACCCCAGGCCACAAAGACCGGCCACAAAAAAGAACCCAGCGCCGGGCCGGGTTCAAGCCTCGTTGCCATCACGCAGCGAAGCCCTCGCAAGGGAGGAGATACGAGGGACGGCATCACCGTCGATCTCCGACGTTGCCATGGTGCCGGCACATGACGCAAGGGCAATGCCGCCTCCGGTGGACGGACAGCACCTACGCGCTTCGGACGGCAACGCATGCCGTGTCGGTGTGGGACGACACGGCTGTGCGCCGTGTGTCCTCAAGACAGTGCAAGGCGGGCGCTTACGGTGAAGGCTCCACTGCTCATCCAACCGACCTTCTTTTTCTGGAGTCCCCACATGACGACCACCACCACCGACCACAGCAAGCTCTGGGACCTCATCAAGGACACCCGCTTCGGCATGCTCACCCACCGACACGGCGACGGCCAGCTGCACAGCCACCCGCTGACCACGCAGAACAAGAACGGCGACGACGTGGGCACGCTCTACTTCTTCATGCCGAAGGACGGCGACGTCGCGCGCCACACCGCCACCGACCCGGCGGTCAACATCGCCTACGCCAACACCGGCGACGACAGCTACGTGTCGGTGTCGGGCCGCGCCGCGCTGCTCGAGGACCAGGCGAAGAAGGAAGCGCTCTTCACCAAGATGGCGCAGGCCTGGTTCCCCAACGGCCCCACCGACCCCAACCTCGGCCTGTTGGCCGTGACCGTGCTCGAAGCCGAGTACTGGGACGTGGACGACAGCAAGATGGTGCAGCTCTACAAGATGGCCAAGGCCGCCATCACGGGCGAGCCGCCAAAGAACCTGGGGGAGCACAAGAAGGTCGCGGTCTGAGCGCAGGGCCGCGGACGATGACGCAAGCGACCCCGCTGACACCCCACCCGCAGGCCACCACGAGCACCCAGGGCGCCACGAGCCCACCCGGTCGCCAGGCCGGCACCGCCCACCGCTGGCAGTTCATTCGCGCGGGCGGCACCGACCAGGTCGTGTTCCGCTCGGGCGAGGACATCGCGCGCATCGGCGAGCTGGACCAGAAGCTCTGGGTGGCGCTGGCCTGCCCCACGCGCGGCATCGACTTCGATCCGCGCACGCTCGACCTGATCGACGCCGACCACGACGGCCGCGTGCGCCCGCCCGAAGTGGTGGCCGCCTGCGAGTGGGTGTGCGCGCGCCTGCGCAACCCCGACGTGCTGCTGCAAGGCAGCGACGTGCTCACGCTGGGCGACCTCGACGGCGACACGCCCGCGGGTGCGCGGCTGCATGAGGAGGCGCGCCGCCTGCTGCAGATCCAGGGCAAGCCCGAGGCCGACACCCTCACGCTCGCCGACATTGCCGACCGCGGCGAGCTGCTGGCCGCCATGCGCTTCAACGGCGACGGCATCGTCACGCCCGACACCGCGCAGGACGACGCGGTGCGCGCCGCCATCGCCGAAGTCATGCGTGTCCACGGCAGCGTGCCCGACCGCCACAAGGCGACGCCGGGCATCGACCGCGCGCGCACTGAGGCCTTCTTCGGTGAAGTGCAGGTGGCGCGCGACTGGCACGTGCAGGCCGATGCGGGCGACCGCACGCTGATGCCGCTGGGCGACGCCACGCTGGCCGCGGCCGATGCGGCCAACAAGGTGCAGGCCAAGCTCGACGACTTCTTCGCGCGCTGCCGCGTCGCCGCGTTCGACGCGCAGGCCGTGACCGCGCTCAACCCTTCGCCCAAGGCCTACGACGAGCTCGGCGCCAACACGCTCGACCTGCAGGCCGAGCCCATTGCCGACTTGCCGCTGGCCCCCGTCACGCCGCGCTGCGTGCTGCCGCTGCAGGGCACCAGCCTCAACCCCGCGTGGGCCGATGCCATCGCGGTCTTTGCCGCGCGCACCGTGGTGCCGCTGCTGGGCGCGCGCGACGAGTTTCCGGAAGCCTTTTCGGAAACCGACTGGCTCGCCATCAAGCAGCAACTGGCACCGCTGCAGGCGCTGATGGCCAAGCGCCCCGGCAACTGGGCCGCCGAGCTGCCGCTGGACAAGCTCGACGCCTTGCTGGCCGCGCGCGAGCCCCTGCTCGCGCTCATCAAGGACGACGAAGCCGCGGAAGAACACAACGCGCTGCTGGTCGATCTGGAGAAGCTCATTCGCCTGCAGCGCGACCTGGTCGTGCTGCTGAACAACTTCGTGTCGTTCAAGGCCTTCTACCGGCGCGAAGGCGCGATCTTCCAGGCCGGCACGCTGTACCTGGACGGCCGCAGCTGCGAGCTCACGGTGCAGGTGCAGGACACGGCCAAGCACGCCGTGCTCGCGGGCCTGGCCAAGACCTGCCTGGCGTACTGCGACTGCACGCGCCAGGGGCAGAAGATGAGCATCGTCGCGGCCTTCACCGCGGGCGACGTCGACTTTCTCTTCGTCGGGCGCAACGGCGTCTTCTACGACCGTCAGGGCCGCGACTGGGACGCCACCATCACCAAGCTGATCGAGAACCCGACCAGCGTGGCGCAGGCCTTCTTCGCGCCGTACAAGAAGTTCGTGCGCGTGATCGAGGAGCAGGTGGCCAAGCGCGCCGCCGCGCAGGAGGCCGCCGGCCAGACCGGCCTGACCGGCTTTGCGACAAGGCTCACCACGGCCGACCAGGCCCACGCCGCCGACGCGGCGAAGGTGCCGACCGCCGTGCCCCGCCCCACGGGCCGCGTCGACGTGGGCACCGTTGCCGCCATCGGCGTGGCGCTGGGGAGCATCAGCGCCGTGCTGGTGGCCATCTTCGGCAAGTTCGTCGACCTGGGGCAGTGGATTCCGGTGGCCTTGCTGGGCATCGTGCTGGCCATCTCGGGCCCGAGCATGCTGATCGCGTGGCTCAAGCTGCGCCAGCGCAGCCTGGGGCCGATCCTGGACGCGAGCGGCTGGGCCATCAATGGGCGCATGAAGGTCAACGTGCGGCTCGGCGGCATGCTGTCGCAGACCGCGCGCGTGCCGCCGGGCGCGCGGCGCATCGCGCGCGACCCGTACCGCGACCGGCATGGGGCCACGGGCGTTGCCGCGGCGGCCGTGCTGGTGCTCGCGATGGTGGTGCTGGCCTGGCGCATGGACTGGCTGGACAACCGGCTGCCGGCGGCCTTGCAGCACGGGCCGACGGCGGCTGCGGCGCCGGTGCAGCTGCACAACGGCTGAGGGGTGCAGGGCGTGCGGGGCGTGTGAGGCCCCGCCGCTCGCGCTCAGGCGAACGGCCGGCGGTCAGGGCGGGCCTCTCGTATCAACGCGCCGGCCGGGGCCAATCGAAGCGGAAGGACAATAGCGGCAAACAGCCTGGAGAAAACCTTGTCCATCGTCACCATCACCCCCCAAGTCAGCACCGGCAACGGCCTTCCCTTCGTCCTGTTCGGCGGCGTCAACGTGCTGGAGTCGCGCGACCTCGCGCTGCGCAGCGCCGAGGAGTACGTGCGCGTCACGCAGAAGCTGGGCATTCCCTATGTGTTCAAGGGCAGCTTCGACAAGGCCAACCGCTCGTCCATCCACTCGTACCGCGGCCCCGGCCTCGACGAGGGCCTGAAGATCCTGCAGGCCGTGAAGGACGCCTTCGGCGTGCCCGTGCTCACCGACGTGCACGAGATCGCCCAGGCCGCGCCGGTGGCCGAGGTGGTCGACGTGCTGCAGCTGCCCGCCTTCCTGGCGCGGCAGACCGACCTGGTGGTGGCGCTGGCCAAAACCGGCCGCGTCATCAACATCAAGAAGCCGCAGTTCCTGAGCCCCTCGCAGATGCTCAACATCGTCGAGAAGTTCAAGGAAGCCGGCAACGACAAGCTCATCCTGTGCGACCGCGGCACCTGCTTCGGCTACGACAACCTCGTGGTCGACATGCTGGGCTTCGGCGTGATGAAGAAGATCACGCAAGACCTGCCGGTGATCTTCGACGTGACCCACGCGCTGCAGCAGCGCGAGGCGGGCGCAGCCGCTTCCGGTGGCCGCCGCGAGCAGGTGGCCGACCTGGCGCGTGCCGGCATGGCCGTCGGCCTGGCCGGCCTGTTCCTCGAGGCGCACCCCGATCCGGCGCAGGCCAAGTGCGACGGCCCGAGCGCGCTGCCGCTGGACAAGCTGGAGCCGTTCCTCACGCAGCTGAAGGCGCTCGACGACCTGGTCAAGTCGTTCGCACCGCTGAAGATCTGAACGCCGGCGCGGGCGGGCCGCCTCGTCAGATGGGAATCTCGTAGGCCTGGTTGCTGCGAACCCACGAGGCCAGCCCCGCCTGCACGTTCCTGGCCCGCCACGCGACGAAGGCCGCGTCGGCGTTGAGGGCGTCGAGCGTGGCCCCGAGCTTGGCCGCGGACTCGCAGCGCACGACGAAGGTCATGTTGCCGATCTCGCCGACCTGCACGCTCCACAGGCTCACATCGGCCCCGTGCTTGCGCCACATTTCGGCGGCCTCCTTGATCATTCCGACCAGGTCCTGCATGTTGGTGCCGGGGTTGGGCTTGAACACGTACTGAACGACCGTTGCTGACATGGGTGTCTCCTTGGCGGTTCCGTGGCCGGCCGAAATGAGCGGCCGGCGCCATTACGCGGCGGGCCTCCGGGGCAGTCAATTGGTATTACATTTCGATTTTTGCGAGGGGTAGGCCCGTACCCTTTGCACCGGCCCCGCCAGGGCCCGCGCCACCACCCTCAGAAAAAATAAGGGCTTCGTACTAAACATCCGGCCACACCTTCCGATAAGTCATCAAGCGCCCGAATCCGGCAGGAACGGCACGGCGCACAGGCCGCCCCCGGGGCGCGGATGATCAAAAAAGGAAAGGTCCAGGATGAACAGCGAAGCTTCGGCATTCGGACATGACTTCTCGAAGTGGGCGCGCCTGACCGAGCGGTATGCGGAAGAAGTGGAGGCGCTGCGGCGCCGGGAACCGGGCGCGTCGATGCGGCTCATGCAGATTGGCCATGCCCTGAAACACCACCAGGACCCGTTCGGCTCGGGCCTGCTGGGCTCGCAGTACGCGGCGCTGGCCGCCACCATGCCGCCCCGGTTCGCGCCGCCGAAGGTCCGCGGGCCGGCCTGGCGGGTGCGGGTGCGCGACACCCTGCGCAAGCTGCGCCAGCCGTTCCGCGGCGAGAGCGCCCACCCTGCGCCGGAGGATCCCCAGCCGCCAGCGGCTTGAAAATCCCGCGCGCCGCCGCCATTTCGAAGGAATCCGGCGACTGAAAGGTGCTCCATGGGCGCGCGCGACGACTTCCTTCTCGACTCTTACTCTGCCACCGTCACCCAGGTGGCCCACACGGCCAGCGCGGCTGTCGCGCACATCAAGGTGCGAAAGCCCGCGCAGCGCGGCACGGCCGCCGCGCATGGCAGCGGCTCGGGCTTTCTGTTCACGCCCGACGGCTTCACCATCACCAACGCCCACGTGGTCGAAGGCGCCGGCGAACTGCGCGCGGCCTTTGCCGACGGCACCGAAAGCGTCGCCCGCCTCGTGGGGCAGGACGCCTCGACCGACATCGCCGTGCTGCGCATCGAGTCGCACCCCGCCGCCTTCCTGCCGCTGGGCAGCTCGGCCGCGCTGCAGCCGGGCCAGGTGGCCGTGGCGGTGGGCAACCCGCTGGGCTTCGACTTCACCGTGACCGCCGGCATCGTGAGCGCGCTGGGCCGCAGCCTGCCCTCGCGCGGCGGCCGGATGATCGAGGACGTGATCCAGACCGACGTGGCGCTGAACCCCGGCAACTCCGGCGGCCCGCTGCTGGACAGCGCGGCCAACGTCATCGGCGTGAACACGGCCGTGATTCCTTCCGCGCAGGGCCTGAGCTTCGCGGTGGCCATCGACACCGCGCGCTGGGTGGCCGGCGAACTGATGCGCCACGGCGCGGTGCGCCGCGGCAAGCTCGGCGTGCAGTGCGCGGCGGTCGCCCTGCCCCGGCGCTGGGTGCGCGAGAACGACTGGCCCGTGGCCACCGGCGTGCGCGTGGTCGAGGTGGTGGCCGGCTCGGCCGCCGCGCGCGACGGGCTGCGCAGCGGCGACATCCTGGTCGGCTGCGACGGCACGCCGCTGGCGCAGCTGTCCGACCTGCTGAAGCGGCTCGCGGGCGAAGGCTACGGCCGGGCGCTGCTGCTGAAGCTGCTGCGGCCCGTGGCGGGCACGCTGACGCCGTTCTACCTGACGGTGCAGCCGGCGGGCTGAGCCAGGCCAGGCCGGCCTGGCCGGGGCGGGAATGCCCGCGGAAGAGCGGTCATGAAGACCGTGCATACTCGCGCGCCCCCGAAATTTAAGCGAATGCAAAGGACCTCATGTCAGGACACGGTTTTCACGTGCACGGCCCGCACGACCACGAGCTCGAACACGCCGCTTCCGGCGACCATGGCCACGGTGCCGACGACGCGGCCGCGAAAGGCGGCGGCATGAGCATGACCAGCAAGATCGCCGTGTGCACCGCCGCCATTGCCACGGTGGGCGCGATCTTCTCGTACATGGGCGGGGCCACGCAGGCCAACGCCGGCCTCTACAAGAACAACGCCGCCATCAAGAAGACCGAGGCGTCGAACCAGTGGAATTACTTCCAGTCGAAGAGCACCAAGCAGGCGCTCGCCGAGTTCGCGCGCGACACCGCCACCGACGACGCCCGCCGCCAGGGCTGGCAGGCGAAGGTGACGCGCTACGAGCAGGAAAAGACCGAGATCCAGGCCGCCGCGAAAAAGCTCGAGGACGACTCGGCCCGCTGGGACGCGCAGTCCGACGAGCAGATGCACCAGCACCACCGCTGGGCGCAGGCCACCACGGTGCTGCAGGTGTCGATCGCGCTGGCCGCCATCGCGCTGCTGACCAAGAAGAAGTGGCTGGAGCGCGGCATGTACGGCGTGGCCGTCGCGGGCCTGGCCATCGGCGTGCTGGCCGCGATGCACCTCTGAGGCGGGCCGCGCCTTTCGCGGCCGCGGCTACTTCTTCGGTGCCGCGTCCGCGTCTTCGGGCCACTGCTGCGGCACGCGGCGCAGCTTGTCGACCGCGTAGCCCAGCGTCTTGAGCTGCGTCACGGCCGCCTGGTACACGGGCTCGGGAATGTCCGGCGTGCGCGCCATGATCCACGCGTAGTCGCGGTCGCTGCGGCCGACGATGGTGAGCTGGTAGTCGCGGTCGATGTCCACGATCACGTACTCCGCCTTGATCGGCCAGATGAACTGCATGCCCCACACCGCGTTGCTGGTGCCCGGCACCACGGTGCCCGTGGGGTTCATCGTTTTCAGCGGACCGTCGAAGCCGCCCTCGCGGTAGCGAAAGCGCGTGTCGATGCTGCCGTCGGGCTTCAGGCTGTACGACTCCACCGCATTGAACGCATTGCGCTCCGGCCGCGTGGGGATGTTGCCGATGACGTACCAGTCGCCCATGAAGCGCTGCAGGTCGACCTGCTTCACGGGCGTGATGGTCGGCGGCGACACGGCGCAGCCGGCCATCATGAAGGCAGCCACAACACCCAGGGCCATGTGCAGCGGCGGGCTGGCAAGAAGAGTTCGCGGGGTTCTGGGCATGGCAGGGCTCCGGTGTTTGAAACTTCACCCTAGCCTGCGACCACGCCCTGCCGCGTCGGACGGGGCCGCCTTCAGGCCTTCGCCGCGGTGGTATTCCGCCGGAAAAGGACTACTGTGAGACCAGCCGTGGGCGGTCGCCGCGGCATGTGTCCCAAAGAGGTGTCGTCATGAGACCGTTTCTCGTGGGTTTCTTACTGGCTTGCCTTCAATGCCTCTCGCCCACGGCGGCGACCGCGCAAACGCCGCTGGCCATCAACACGCTGGTGGAGAAGAAGGTGGCCGAGCTGCCGCCCGGCCCGCTCTTCTGGCGGATAGCCAGCTTCGCCACGCGGGAACAGGCCGAACGCGCCGAGCAAGCGCAAGGCGCCGCGAGCAAATGGGCGCTGGTCGCCGAATCGGCGGGCAAGGTGTGGCTCTTCACGCTGGGGCCAGCGGGCGGCGTTTCGGCTGACGGCCGCACGGTGGCTGAGGTCGGCCCCATTGCGCGGGTCGACGCGCCGCAGTACCTGCTGCGCATCAACGAGGCCAGCGGCCCGCCCGGCAGCACGACGCCCGTGCACATGCACCCGGGCTCGGAGGCGTTCTTCGTGCTCTCGGGAGAACAGAGCATCCGCAGCGCGCACGGCACGATGCGTGTCGGCCCCGGCCAGCCCGAAGCCGGTCACGGCGCCGGAATGGCGATGCAGGTGTCCAGCAGCGGCACGATGGACCTGCGCGCGCTGGTGATGTTCGTGGTGGACGCCACCCAGCCGTTTTCGTCGCCCGCGAGCATTCCGTAGGCCGCCCGTCAAGGCGTCGAACGCCAGAGACATCGCCTTCTGCGAGGAGTTGGGTGCCGTGCGGGTTGTCGAGCGGCTCGGCTACAGGCTGTGCGAGCCACAGGCAAGCCAACTGGCCGCACGCAGCGGCGACGCCTGAGAAGCAAACGATACAAGCCCGAACGAACATGCGCCACACGCCAAAGTAGCGCTTCGGACCATGGCGTTGCGCGGCGCCGATCGCGGCCCTGCCGCTCATCGCCGAGGCCTTCGCATCGTTCCAGAAGCCGGGCAAGTTCAGCGTCGCGCTGGGCACGAAACTCCGCTGCGAGTCTCCCGAGACAGTGGATCTCTTCACCGTCGTTGCACACCCTTGGGACGAGCTTTTCACCTTCGGTCCGTACGCCGACGGAGACCTCAACGGCAGCAAGCTGCAACTGGGCTGGTTCGGCTGCCGCCGCACTTGCGTGGTCACGCGGGCCGGGGGCATACCCGAAGGCAAGCCTTGGACCGACCGAAGATCGGCGTGCGAAGATGCCGGCAACGTAGCCGTCGGCCGATGACGGATTCATCTTCCGATACCTGGTCGTCGGAGATCAATCGATCGACGATATCTCTGGAGGGCTATCCGCGGGCATGCCTGTAACCTGGCCTCAGGGGTGTCCTCCATGACCCGCCGAGCTAGAAATCAAGGCGCCTTCAGCCGCCTACCTTCGGCAAGCAGGCGGCGTCATTGAAGCGCTGCACAAACGAAAAAATCGCTGGCGATGTCTTTGCAGGAGATCGAGTGCCCATTGAAGTGATCCTCATCGATGCTGACGGCGTCATTCAGTACGCGCCAGAAGATTGGTCTTGCGCGTTCGCTCGTTGCCTGAGCTCTGAAGACCCGGCCCAGGCGCGGAAATTCACGGCAGACATTTACGCCGCCGAAACCGCATGCCTGTCCCAAGTCGGCGGTTTCGATGAAGCCCTTCATGATGTCCTGAGGACATGGGACCGCATGGCGCAGAAGCCGCTCGTGCTCGAGGCCATGATGTCGATTCGCAAGCACCACGAGGTGCTGCAGCTGATCAGCGCCATCAGGGCGGGCGGTACCAGGTGCTATGTCGCCAGCAACCAGCAGACGCAGCGCGCGGAATTCATGTCCGCCGAGCTGGGATATGCCTCGATGTTCGATGGCGAGTTCTACTCGTGCAACCTCGGTGCCGCGAAGCCCAGCGAGCGCTACTTCGAGCTGGCGTTGAAGGCGGCGGGCGCCGATGCCGGTTCAACGTTGTTCATCGATGACCGGCCTGAAAACGTGGCAGGTGCTCGGCGTGCCGGGCTTCACTCTTTTGTCTACGACGGGCGCAGTGGTGTTGCTGTGCTGGAGTCGCGCCTGCGCGATTTCGGCATCACGGCCGCATAGATCGCGTTCATGGCAGCGCGCCTGTACCTGTTGTCCGCGGCGCTGCCGTTGTGCTGCGTGCCCAATATGGAAGCTGCGCAGCCGCATCCCGAAGCGGTTGCAGCGCCCTTGCGCAAAACTGGATAGCGAAATGCATTACATCCCTCGCAGCTGTTGCATCGCATTCGTCGTCAGTTGCGCGGTTTCAGGCAGCGCTTGCGGCGCTACTGAAACGAAAAAGGCTCGTGTGACGAAGTCACCGTGCGAAGGTCTTTCCATGCGGAAGAACCCGGTCGTTCGCTATCACCAGACCGATACTTCGACCCATCTCATCGCGCAATTTCCGGTGTCGGTTGCCGATGCGGAGCGGGGACTGCGTGCTTCGGCCACGCAGCGAATTTATGGCGGCCCGAATGTTGTCGGAAATGTCCTCATCCCCGCACGCGGTCGATTCTCACTGGAAGACCCGACCTTGTTGAGAGAACACGCCACCACACGACGTCATGGTGGCGACCTCGGGGCAGCTGGCACAGCGTACCGAGACCTGATGGAGCGCTCCCCCGAACCGGGGGAGCGCCAATTCGGGTTGGACCCCTGGAGTGCAGCAACATTGGAAGTAGCTCCGACGGCACTGGCCTACTGGCAAACTGACTCATACACCGTGAACGGCAAGCCGGCGACGATTTCCTCGAACTTTGTCCTGTCTTTGCGACCCATGGGTCCACGTAAAACAGAACTCGGCGTGTATCAAGTTCGCGTGCGGCTTTTCACCGGCCGGCAGTTCATGATGAATATTCATACCTTCAGTCCCTATGTCGGCTGCCGCGAACAGCCTGGTGACCATGTGGTTGAAGGCGATCTCGAGGCAGTGATGCAGTGGGCACGCGATGCGATCTACGGGGCACCGCCTGCCGGAGAAAAGTGACAGTCGCTCGCTGACAATGCCGCTGCGTCAGGCAGACAACGCCGCACCTTGCGAGCGCCGAAGCCCCAACGCAATCACCAACCCCACCGCCGCCGCACCCGCGCCGATGAGGAACACATTGCCGTACCCGGCCCTGTCGGCCAGCAAGCCGGCCAGCGGCCCCGTGAGCCCATAGGCGACGTCCTGGAACGCGGAGAACCCGCCCAACGCGGCGCCGCGCAAATGCGGCTGCACCAGACGCACGACCTCGCGGCCCATTGCCGGAAAGATCATCGAGCAGCCGAGCCCCGTGAGGAACGCGCCAGCCAGCGCCAGCAGGGGGTCGGTCGCGCGCCAGATCAGCACTTGCCCCACTGTCTCGACCGCGAGCGAGGCGATGGCCACGGGCAGGCCGCCCACGCGGTCCGGCAGGTGGCCGAAGAGCACGCGCACCAGCACGAAGCCGCTGCCGAAGGCCGTCAGGCCCAGCCCCGCATGGCCCCAGCCGCGGTCCATGAAATGGAGCGTGAAGAACGCGCCGATGGCGGCGAAGCCGATGCCCTGCAGGCAGACCACCGCGCCGTGCCACCCGATGCTGCCGACCACGCGCCAGAACGACGGCCGCTGCGCGCCGGGGTGCGCGGCCACGCCGGCAAGGCGCCAGATGGCCAGCAACCCGAGGCCGGGCAACACCGCGCCGATGCCCATCGCGCCGGCGAAGCCGAAGCGCTCGAACAGCGCGAGGCCGATGGGCCCGCCCACGGCCAGCGCACCGTAGATCGCGGCGCCCACCAGCGCCAGCACCTGCCCCGAACGCGCGGGACCGACGAGGCCGATGCCCCAGCCGATGACGCCGACCGCGACCAGGCTTTCGCCCAGCCCGATCAGCAGGCGGCCCACGATGAGCACCGCAAAGGCCGTCCACGGTGAAAGGCCCGGCAGGCCCGCGACCAGCGAGATCAGCGCGCCGGCCATGTAGAAGGCCAGCCCGCGGCCCGCCGCCACCTTGGCGCCGCGGCTGTCCGACAGCGTGCCGGCATGCGCGCGCGTGAGCACGGTGGAAAGAAAGGCGATGCCCACGCCAAGCCCGGCCCAGACGTTGCCCAGGCCGAGTTGCCCGGTCACGAAGATCGGCACCACGGGCAGGGACATGCCGACGCAGAGGTACGAGATGAAGAGAACGGCCGCGAGCAACAGCAGGCGGCCCTGCGCCGGATGGCGCGCGGAAGATGCATCCGGCGCGGGTTGCGTGGATGGAGTGGATGGGTTGGATGGGAGAGACATGGTTCCTGCAGTCCAGGCTGTCCTCACCGGCGGGCGTGCATGAAAAGAAAAGCACGCACCCCGATCGATGAAGACCGTTGAGTGCGTTGCTTGACGTCAAACGCTTACGGCCAGTGCGACTGGCACGGAGAAAGCCGCATGCGCCTGCATGGCGCACGCATCAGGGCTACACGGCGTAGTACCCCGGCTGGTCGATGTCCGCCAGCAGGCCGGGCTCGCTCGGCGTCCAGCCCAGCGCGGCGCGCGTGCGCTCGCTCGATGCGGACATGTCCGCACCCGTGAAGTCGGCGAACCAGCCGAAGTGCTCGCGCCCGCGCGATTCGACCGGCAGGCCGAGCCGGCGGCCGATGACCTCGGCGATGTGCCTGAACGGCACGCCCTCTTCCGCCACGGCATGGAAGACGGCCTCGGTGGCGCCCTGCTCCATCGCGAGCCGGAAGACACGCGCGGCGTCCAGCCGGTGCACGCCGGCCCAGCGGTTCAGGCCTTCGCCGAGGTAGGCCGACACACCCGTCTCGCGCGCCATGCGGATCAGCATCGGCACGAAGCCGTGGTCGCCCAGGCCGTGCACCGACGGCGCGAGCCGCACCGTGGCAACACGCACGCCGCGCGCGGCCAGTGCCTGCGCGGCCGCGTCCGACTGGCGGGGCGACGAGGCGCCGGGCATGTCCGCCTCGGTGGCGGCGCGGCCGGTGGCGAGCTTCGCGAGGCCCGATGTCACGAGCAGCGGGCGCTGCGAGTGCTCAAGCGCGGCCCCCAGCGTCTCGATGGCGCGGCGGTCCTGCTCGGCGTTCTGCGCGAACTTCGAGAAGTCGTGGTTGAAGGCGGTGTGGATCACTGCGTCGGCCGCGCGGGCCGCGCTGCGCAGGGTGTCGAGGTCGTCGAGCGTGCCGTGCACGACCTGCGCACCCGCCGCGGCGAGCGCGCCGGCCTTGTCGTCGGAACGCGCGAGGCCGGTCACGCGATGGCCCGCGCGGGTCAGCTCCTGCACCACGGCCGAGCCGACCCAGCCGGTGGCGCCGGTGACGAAGACGTTCATTGGTTTTTTCATGGGCTCTTTCATTGGCGTTTCATTCCTCTTTTCAAGGTGACGTGTTTTCAGCCGAGCCGCATCGACAGCTCGACGTCTTCCGCGAACGGCGTCGACAGGTAGCCCGCGGCCGTCGAGCGCACGCGCGCCAGGTAGTCGGGGCTGTGGTCGGCGTTGTCCGCGACGATCAGCGCGCCGGGCCGCAGGCGGCTTTCCACCAGGCTCAGGATTTCCGGGTAGAGCGCCTTGGCGCCGTCGAGCAGCAGCAGGTCGATGGTGTCGGGCAGGTCGGCGGCGAGCGTCTGCAGCGCGTCGCCCACGCGGATTTCCACCAGGTCGTCGAGGCCGCCGGCCTTCAGGTTCTCGCGAGCACGCGCCACCTTCGAGGGTTCGAACTCGGTGGTGACGAGGCGGCCGCCGCCGTTGTCGCGAAGGGCCGCGGCGAGGTACAACGTCGAGATGCCGAACGAGGTACCGAACTCGACGACGGTGCGTGCGCCGCTGTTGCGCGCCAGCATGTAGAGCAAGGTGCCGGTTTCGCGCGACACGGGCAGCGGCAGGTCTTTCAGGCGTGCGTAGAGGTCGATGTATTCGGTCTTGCTGCGCATGAGCCGCGTGCGCTCTTCGCTGGAGAGATCGGCGATGGCCGCGCTGGTGCGCGGCGACAGGGTGGCGACTTCTTCGAACAGGCGCTCCAGCAGGGGCGCGAGCGGTGCAGTGGTGAGTGTGGTCACAGGGTGTTCCTTGCGGATGAAAGATGGATGAGGGAATGAATGAGGGAGTGCTTGCTTGGCAGCAGCGGCGAGTGAAGGCAATAATATGAATAATCCTTCACGTTTTCCATTCGCATTGCGAGCCCCCCAGATGACCGAACGCAAAAGCGCCCCGATCTCCTCTAGAAGACAGCCCAAGCAGGCCCGCTCGAACGACCTGGTCGCGGCAATTCTTCAAGCCGCTGTTCAGGTTTTGGCCAAGGAAGGCGCGCACCGTTTCACCACCACGCGCGTGGCCGAGCGCGCCGGCGTGAGCGTGGGGTCGGTCTACCAGTACTTTCCGAACAAGGCGTCGATCCTGTTCCGGCTGCAGAGCGACGAGTGGCGCGACACCACCGAGATGCTGGGCGGCATCCTGCAGGACACGACGAAGCCGCCGCTCGCGCGGCTGCGCCTGCTGGTGCACGCCTTCATACGCTCCGAGTGCGACGAGGCCGAAGTGCGCGGCGCGCTCGATGCCGCCGCGCCCTTCTACCGCGCCGCGCCCGAGGCGCAGCAAGCCCGCGCCGCCGGCGACCGCACCATGGAGGCCTTCATGCGCGAGGCGCTGCCCAAGGCCTCCAAAGCCAGGCGCGCGCTGGCCGGCGACCTGATCACGTCGACCTTCGGCGCGGTGGGCAAGAGCTTTTCGGAAACGCCGCGGACCGATGCGCAGGTCAAGGCGTATTCGGATGCGATGGCGGACATGTTCTGTGCGTACCTCGTGAGCCTGGGGCATGGCGCGACAGAGCCGACGGCCCGCGCGCGGCTGCCTCGCCGGGCCAGCGAGAAATGAAGGAACCCGCTGTGACAAGCCCTTCGACGCGCCGCGAATCCGGATGGATCACCCGGTACATCGCGCCCCTGCTCCCGGTCGGCCTGGCGGCGTACGGGCTCTGGATACTGTTGACTGGTCGCGCGACCTATCGGCCCGGTCGCGGAAGTTCGACGGTGACATTGCTTGCGCCGGACGCTTGCCTTGCAGGCCTCTTCTTCGTCTTTCTCGCGTTGCTCGTGACGGCGCTTGGCACGTCGGGTCGCATGGAGAAATGGCTGTTTCGCGTCGGGCTGTGCGGTGCCTTGTTCTGCCTTCTCGTTGAAGGCGCCCGGCAACTGATGGGGTTGGCGGTGTACGCGCCGCCGCACTGAGCTGCAAAAAAGGCCCGCCATGCTTGGCGGGCCTGCCTCCTTATGCCTCGTTACCGGCAGCGGCAGCCACCTCCTGGTACAGCTCGCCCGCTTCGCGCGACAGGTCGGCGGCCAGCCAGAGCACGTTGCTCAGGAGATCGAAGGACGAGCAGTGGGCCAGCAGCCCGTCTTCACCGTGGCAGCAGGTCAAGAGCGAAGTGAGCTGCGTCTGCTTGTTTTCGAGGAGGTCCGACGCGCTGGGCTTGCTTGCGCAGGCGGAGGCGGTGGAGGCGTTCGGCTTGGAGGGCCGGGCTATAGTTCGTTCAGCCATTTGGGGTGCGCTTTCTATCTAGTGGTTGCACTTCACTTGGTCAGACGGTCGGGGTGTTTCAGCACGCCGGCCGTCGCCTTTTGTGCCTCGCATTCGTACCGGTGCCGGTGCACTCGGTGGTCCGCCGCGAGGCATGCGGGTCGGTTGCTTTTGCTGGTGGTTTGCTCCTTGATGGCTTGGTGGGTGTCTGTGTGACAGGGGCATCCACTGTAGGCATGACGGGGGTGGCGAGGGGCGATGAGTTCGCCCACTAAGTCTCGAAATGCGAGGGCGGATGCGCGGGGCAACAAAAGCCTGGGAGTGTTTCGTGAAACGTAGTGTTTGTGTCTTGTCCTGCAGATACAGAGACATACGCAAACTGATCGCGCAGCGGGTCGCGCGAAGAAGAATCGGCCACGTTCGAAGCAAACGAACAACCGCCCCTCTTCTTTCGAAGGACCCGCCATGCCCATTCGCTCACCCGCCCGCTCCCCCACCCGTTCCCCCGCCATGTTCTTCGCCGTGACCCTTGCGGCTTCGGCAGCGGCACTGACGCTGACCTTTGCCTCGCCCTCGTTCGGCGGCGGCGACATTCCGGCCACCGAGGCACAGGCCGCGCCGGAGTTCCAGAACATCGACACCTGGCTCAACTCGCAGCCGCTGAAGCTCGAAGAGCTGCGCGGCAAGGTGGTGCTGGTCGACTTCTGGACCTACACCTGCATCAACTGCCTGAACCACCTGCCCTACGTGAAGGACTGGAACGACAAGTACAAGGACAAGGGCCTGGTGGTGGTGGGCGTGCACACGCCGGAGTTCGCGTACGAGAAGTCGACGAAGAACGTGAAGGACGCGATTCAGCGCCTGCAGATCAAGCACGCGGTGGCGCAGGACAACAGCTACGGCACCTGGAAGGCGTTCAAGAACCAGTACTGGCCTGCGGTGTACCTGATCGACAAGCAGGGAAAGATCGTCTACTCGCACTTTGGCGAGGGCAGCTACGGCACGACGGAGAAGAAGATCCAGGCGCTGCTGGCGGAGCCTTCGCCGGTATCCGCAGTGTCTTCGGCTGCGGCTTCACCGGCCAAGGGCTCGTGAGATGAAGAAGCTCTGGCTCGCCCTGCTGTTCCTGGCGGGCGGCATCGCGCATGAAGTGCGCAACCCGGTGAGCTGCCAGTGCATCACGGCGCGGCAGCTCACGGGGCCTGGCACGCGCCGCAAGCGGCGCGATGCATCAGGCTGAAGCGGACTGCGGTGGACCGAGGTGCCTCGTGCCGCTTCAGTCCAATGCCTCGACCGTCGAAGCGAACACGTAGCCCTCGCTTCGCACGGTCTTGATGTAGCGCGGCTCGCGCGCGTCGTCGTTCAGGCGCTGGCGCAGCCGGCTCACCAGCAGGTCGATGGAGCGCTCGAAGAGTTCGGCCTCGCGGCCCTGCGTGAGGCTGAGCAGCTGGTCGCGGCTCAGCACCTTCTGCGGATGGTCGAGGAACACGCGCAGCAGCCGGTACTCCGCGCCGCTGAGCGCGATCATGGTGCCGCTTTCGTCGAGCAGGTGGCGCGCGGTGGTGTCGACCTGCCACTCGCCGAAGGCCAGCTTCGAGGCCGACTCGGTCGAGCGCATGTTGGGCGGCAGCATGCGCGTGCGGCGCAGCACGGCGCGCATGCGCGCGAGCAGCTCGCGCGCCGAGAAGGGCTTGGCCAGGTAGTCGTCGGCGCCCATCTCCAGGCCCAGGATGCGGTCGGCCTCCTCGCTGCGCGCGGTGAGCATGAGGATGGGCGTGGCCTTCCACTTGCCGGTGCGCAGGTCGCGGCACAGGGTGAGGCCGTCTTCGCCGGGCAGCATCAGGTCGAGGATGATGAGATCGAACGGCCCCGACTCTTCCAGCGCCGCGCGCATGTGCCGCCCCGTGGGCACGGCCACCACGCGCAGACCGTTCTTGACCAGGTAGGTGGTGAGCAACTCGCGGATTTCCCGGTCGTCGTCGACGATGAGGATGTGGTCGGAGGTCTTGGGAATCATGGCCTTGCCGCGCGCCGGCGCGGGTATGGGAGAGCTGGATGGAAAGCGGAAGCCCGCAATGTAGCCCGGCTGGCGCGCGGAACAAGGGGCTTTGTATGCCTGTGTATCCGGCGCGCCGGGCGGCCACACTACGTTGCGTGGCGTTGCGCGGCGTTGCGTTGCGTTGCGCTGTGCTGTGCTGTGCCGGGCGGCGCCTATCATGGCGGCCGAAATGAATTACCGCCTCCTGCTTCCCCTCCTCGCATTGCTTCCCGGCGCCGCGCTCGCCGCCACCCTGTCCGGCACCTTGCGCGGCGGCGGCGGCACCGACGACATGCACATCGTCGTGCAGTCGGCCACCGGCGAGCGCGTCACCGCCTACTGCGACGGCCACTGCGGCGACTGGTTCGACGAGGACGCCGCCTCGGGCGGCTCGACCCTCAAGAAGAAGCTGGTGGGCCGGCAGGTGCTGCTCGACCACCGGCGCGAGCCCAACCGCGACCGCATCGCCGGGCCGGGACCGGAGGAACAGCTCGACTTCGCCCGGAAGATCGAGCTGCTCAAGTAGGCCGAACGGCCCGGCGCCGCGCGAGCAGTGCCGGGCAGCGTCCCGTTCGGCCCGCCGGATGCGGCATACCTGGGCATGTCTGGGCTTGCCGGCAGGTAATGTTGTATGTCCCGTTCCACGGGCCAACACACTGGCATACAAAAGGCGGGCCGCCGGGGCACACCCAGGGCTATAAACCTGACCATGCCCACCCCAGCGAGCCTCCCCATGCCGATTGCACCCACCGCCACGGCAGCGCCTGCGCCCCAGGACGGCTGGCGCAGGCTGCTTCCGCGCACGCTGTTCTCGCGGGTCACGCTGATCATCGTGGTCGGCCTGGCCATTGCGCAGCTGCTGACCTTCACCGCCATCCGCTACGAGCGCGGCATTGCGATGCGCGAGCTGATGATGACGGGCATCGAGCGCGACATTGCGAGCTCCGTGGCCGTGCTCGACCGCCTGCCCGCCGACGAGCGCGCCGGCTGGCTGGCGCGGCTGGAGCGGCGCAACTACCACTTCACGCTGGGCGGCGCCGCCGAGGGCGTGCCGCCCGAGGCGCCGGCGCTGCAGCAGTTCGCGGGTGCCATTGCCGATGCGATGCGCCCGTTCGAGATCGTCAAGATCGCCCAGGTGGCCAGCCCCACGCAGGAGCTGCAGATCCAGGTGCGGCTGAGCGACGGCGCCGCGTTGATCGTGCATGCGCGCCGGGTCGACATGCCGGTGTCGGGCTGGGTCATGTGGGTGTTGTGGCTGCAGCTGCTGGTGCTGGCCGTGTGTGCCTGGTACGCGGTGCGGCTGGTGACGCGCCCGCTGGCGCAGCTGGCCGACGCGGCCGACGAGCTGGGCCCCGATCTGAAGGGCGCCGAGCTGGCCGAGGAAGGCCCGACCGAGGTGCGGCACGCGGCACGCGCCTTCAACGCCATGCAGAAGCGCATTGCGGGCTACATGTCGGAGCGCGTCGAGATTCTCGCGGCCATCTCGCACGACCTGCAGACGCCCATCACCCGCATGCGCCTGCGCACCGACCTGATGGACAGCGACCACGACCGCGACAAGTTCCGCCAGGACCTGGACGCCATGCATGCGCTGGTGCGCGAGGGCGTGACCTATGCGCGCACGCTGCACGGCGCCACCGAGCCGCCTTGCCGCATCGACGCCGACGCGCTGTTCGAGAGCATGGTGGCCGACTATGAAGACGCGGGCCAGCAGGTGCTGCTGGAGGGCCGCACGGGCGCGCCGATCGTCACGCGGCCCAACGCGCTGCGCCGCATCCTGATGAATCTGATCGACAACGCGCTGAAGTTCGGCGACGACGTGCGCCTGCAGGTACACGCCGACGCGCAGGCCGGCCGGCTGGTGGTGGCGGTGGTCGACAACGGCCCCGGCATTCCGCCCGACCAGCTGGACAACGTGCTCAAGCCCTTCTACCGCGTGGAAGGCTCGCGCAACCGCAGCACGGGCGGCACCGGCCTGGGCCTGGCCATTGCGCACCAGCTGGCGGTGGCCATGGGCGCTGAACTGGCGCTGCGCAACCGCGGCGAGGGAGGGCTGGAGGCGCGGCTCACCCTGGACACCACAGCGCCGCTGCCGGACTGAGCCGCGGCCCAGGCCCGGCCCGCCCCACAACCCCCTGCTGCCCACGCGGCTCGCACAGCGCGAGACCGTGAGGACCCCGTTCGCCCTTTTTCAGTCATCAACCCTTCGCCGAGACCGACGCCATGCTGCTCCTCATCGTTGCCTACCTGGGTGGTGTGCTCACCATCCTGAGCCCGTGCATTCTGCCGGTGCTGCCCTTCGTGTTCGCCCGGGCCGACCGCCCGTTCCGCTCGCACGGGCTGCCGATGCTGCTGGGCATGGCGCTGGCGTTCGCCGCCATTGCCACGCTGGCGGCCGTGGGCGGCAACTGGGTGGTCACGCTGAACCAGTACGGGCGCTACGCGGCCATCGCGATGCTGGCGCTGTTCGGCGTGACGCTGCTCTTTCCGTCGGTGGCCGACCGTCTGGCGCGCCCGCTGGTGGCGCTGGGCATGCGGCTGTCGGGGCAGGAGCAGAACCAGGGGCAGGCCCATGCTTCGGTGTTCTCCGCGCTGCTGCTGGGCGTGGGCACGGGGCTGCTGTGGGCGCCGTGCGCGGGCCCGATCCTCGGGCTGATCCTGACCGGCGCGGCGCTCAACGGCGCGAGCATCGGCACCTCGCTGCTGCTGCTGGCCTATGCGGCGGGCGCGTGCACCTCGCTGGCGGCGGCGCTGCTGTTCGGCGGGCGGCTGTTCTCGGCGATGAAGGGCTCGCTGCATGCCGGCGAATGGCTGCGGCGCGCGGCCGGCGTGGCGGTGCTGGCCGGCGTGGGCGCGATCGCGCTGGGGCTGGACACGGGCCTGCTGAGCCAGATTTCGTTCGGCACCACTTCCGCGCTGGAGAAGGCGCTTGTAGAGAAGATCGATGCTGGGCTGCCGCGGCACCAGGCGCCGCCTGAGCCGCAAGCCGGCGTCGACCGCGGCGGCCTGATGCTGGCCGCCGCGCAACCCGAGGCGGTGGCCTCAGCACCAGCCGCGTCACCGGCATCACCCACATCAACCGTGCCGGGCAAGCCCGCGCTGAACCTGCGCGATGAAGGCGCCATCGCACCGCTCACCGGCGCCACCGAGTGGATCAACAGCACGCCGCTCACGGCCGAGAGCCTGCGCGGCAAGGTGGTGCTGATCGACTTCTGGACCTACTCGTGCATCAACTGCCTGCGCACGCTGCCGTACATCAACGCATGGGCCGAGAAGTACAAGGACGCGGGCCTGGTGGTGCTGGGCGTGCACACGCCTGAGTTCGCCTTCGAGAGGCTGCCGGCCAACGTGCGCCGCGCCACCAGGGACCTGGGCGTGGGCTTCCCGGTGGCGGTGGACAGCAACTACGCCATCTGGCGCGCGTTCGGCAACCAGTACTGGCCGGCGCTGTACTTCGTCGACGCGCAGGGGCGCGTTCGCCACCACCAGTTCGGCGAAGGCATGTACGACAAATCTGAGCAGGTCATTCAGCAGCTGCTGGCCGAAGCCGGCCGCGGCGCGGTGGCGGGGCCGTTGGTGAAGCCCGAGGGCCGTGGCACGCAGGCCGCTGCGGCCGACACGCTGCCCGAGTCGGGCGAGACCTACCTGGGCTACGAACGCGCGAACCGCTTCGCCTCGCCCGGCGGCATTGCGAACGACCGCGCCCGCGCGTACCAGGCGCCGGCCTCGCTGCGCACCAACCAGTGGTCGCTCGACGGCGAATGGAAGATCGACGCCGAGCGCGCCATGCTCGAGCGCGCGAACGGCCGCCTCGCCTACCGCTTTCATGCGCGCGACCTGCACCTGGTGCTCGGGCCGGCGCCCGGCGGCAAGCCGGTGCGTTTCCGCGTGACGCTCGACGGCCAGCCGCCGCTCGCCGACCACGGCGCCGACACCGACGCGCAGGGCAACGGCGTGATCGACGGGCAGCGGCTGTACCAGCTGGTGCGGCAGAAGGCGAACGAGAAAGACCGGGTGTTCGAGATCGAGTTTCTCGACGCGGGCGCGCAGGCCTATGTGTTCACCTTCGGGTAGCGCGGTGCCGCGGTGCGGGGTGGCCGGCGCAGCGTGGTGTTAACTTCGGGTTTCGCCACGGAACCCGCATGGACAGCTTCGACCGCCAACTCCGCTACTTCCTGAGGATCGCCGAACTGGGGTCGTTGTCGCGCGCGGCGGACGACCTCGACCAGACGCAGTCGGGCCTGAGCCGGCAGCTGGCCGCGCTCGAGGCGCACCTGGGCAAGCCGCTGTTCCTGCGCACCGGGCGCGGCGTGGAACTCACCGAGGCCGGCCGCAAGCTGCGCGAGCTGACGCAGGGCAGCTACCGCACGATCGACGCCGCGCTGGACGCGGTGCGCACGCGCGAAGGCATCACGCACGGCACGGTGCGACTGGCCACGGTGCACACGCTGAGCTACTACTTCATGGGCGACGTGGTGGCGCGCTTCGTGAGCCGGCACGACGGCGCGAACCTCTCGCTGATGGGCCGCAGCTCGCCCGAGGTGGTGGAGCTGGTCGAGAGCGGCAAGGCCGACGCGGGCTTTGTCTACGACTCGGCCGTGGCCTCGCAGGCGTTGGCCTCCACGCCGCTGTTCGACGACGACATGTGCCTGGTGGTGCAGGAGGCCAGCAACATCGGCGAGGCCATCGACCTCACGGCCGAGCTGCCCCGGCTGGTGGGCTTTCCGTCGCACTACGTGCTGCGCCGCATGATCCACAGCAGCGGGCTGAACCCCTCGTTCGTGGCGGAGGCCGAGACGGTCGACGCGCTGCTGGAGCTGGTGGCCTCGGGCGTGGGCGCCTGCATTCTTCCGCAGCGCATTCCAGACAAGCTGCTGGGCGACCACCGGCTGCGCAAGGTGGCGATCGTGCAGCCGGCGCTGCGCCGCCGGGTGGTGGCAATCGTGCGCTGCGACCGGCCGGTGCCGCCGCTGGTGCGGGAGCTGATCGCCATGGCGGTGGACATTGCCGGGTAGCGCCCAATAAACAAGCAGCAATAGTACGGCGTGGTGACGGCCGCTGCCTTTTTCGAGGACAGCTTAGAAGTCCAGCGACCTAGTTTGGTGGGACACCAAAGTTCAGCCGGAAATGTTTGGGGTCAACCTGTGCCTGTTCTACGACGATATGTTCAGTCGAAGGATCAGTCTTCAAGCGCTTGAGCGTGTTGATCACCGCTGGCGTGGCTCGCGCGCCGGCGACTACTCTGCGAATAGCCGATTTTGGCAAGGGCCACAACCACACTGGATGCGGCACAACGAGTGGGCCGTGATGAGTAGCAGGGCTATAGCTAAGCGGCATGAACATTCGCCACTCCTGCTCGTAAGTCCAGCATGTTCCCTTGGTAAGAAATACATCGAAGCTCATCTCAGTCAGCACGATTTCGGGTCGCTCATCTGCGTAGATCACCTGCCGAAGACGGCCGTACTCCGCCGCAAAGTCAGCAAATTCTGCTGCATCGGCCTTGACATGCGCGGGAGGCGCGATCGCCGTGAAAAATGGATCGCTCGTGTCGAGTTCAATCAAAAAGCCAGTGTGACTCTCTGAATAGTGCGACCACATCAAGAGGTTGTCGGCGTTTTCTGTCAAGCACAAGGCACCGACGCCCGCGTTCGCCATTTCAGTGATCCCAGCTGCCATCTCTGGATATGCCGTGCTGCGGACGCGCGCCAATTCCTCAAGAACTTCGGCAGCTTTGAACCTACGGCGAGCGACAAGAAACGCGTCGAATGGCACGCTCCGCTGAAACTCGGGTTTCTGCAGACCGTAAGCGTCCTCCATGCGCCGCTCCCAAACCTCGCCTGCTTGAACCGCTTCTTCATCAGGCGTACCCCAGGAACGCACGTGAGGACTGAATTCGAATGGATCGTTTAACGCTGCAGGCTGGCTGAATCGAACCAGCCAATTCGCGAAAAAACGAGTCCCACCTGGGCCAAAGTACTTGAACAGAGACGCCGGAGGTACCGTCATCGTTTGCGGCTTTGCAGGGGCCGTGGTGTCAGTCATGGGAGTCCTTGGCCTAAGGTCGTTTGGGCGAGACTAGTTTTTCAAAGCTTGACTTCGAAACAGCCGGGGCGCATCGGCTTGACGGCAGCAACTGTAGATGATCAATTCGTAGCGCTCATCCGGATATGCGACACCGCTGTCCGGCCTTGCGCCGCATAGCTGCTATGCACCTTGCTGCATGGCTCGCGCGGCACCCCCTCTCCATACTCGCCCGCAGCAGCCGCGGCGCGGGCAAACGTGCCCTCTTCGCCGGCCGCCAGACCACGAGGACAGACACATGAGAGACGATCTCCGGACGAAGGAGTACTTCGACGCGCGGGCCACCCGCGAGATGGCGCAGCACCTGAAGGACGCGCCGCGCAGCATGAAGGAGACGCTGGCACTTGCCTGCCGCATCCTCGCCATGACCGGGCAGGAAGCCGGGCTCGCTGGGCAGATCAGCGCCCGCTCGGAGCGGCCCGACGCCTACTGGACGCTGCGCTTCGGCCTGGGCTTCGACGAGGCCACGCCCGACGACTTCATCGAGGTCGACCAGGACCTGAACACGCTCACTGGCGAAGGCATGGCCAACCCCGCCACGCGCTTTCACCTGTGGGTGTACCGCGCACGCCAGGACGTGCATTCCATCGTGCACACGCACTCGCCCTGGGCCTCCGCGCTGGCCGCGGCGCGCCAGCCGCTGGTGATTGCGCAGATGGACATGACGCCGCTGCACGACGACTGCGCGTTTCTCGCCGACTGGCCTGGCGTGCCGATTGCCGACCAGGAAGGCGTGCTGATCTCCGAGGCGCTGGGCGCGAAGCGGGCCATCATCCTCGCGCACCACGGCTACCTGACGGCCGGCCACACGATCGAGGAAGCGACCTACCTGTCGGTCTACCTGGAACGTGCGGCGCGCCTGCAGCTGCGCGCGCAAGCCGCCTACGGCGCGCTCACGCCGGTGGACGACGCACTGGCGCGCGAGGCGCACGACTACCTGCTGAAGCCGTCGATCGTGAACGGCGCCTTCAACTACTGGTGCCGCCAGACGAAGGCGCTGCCTTCGGCGGCGCGCTGATCGTTTGCATTCGAGGTCAAGGCGATGAACACACAAGAAAATCCCCCGGGCAACGAGACAACGGGCACGGCGCGCAAGGGCTACGTGACCGCCGGGCTGGCCAGCATGATGGGCACCACCATCGAGTGGTACGACTTCTTTCTGTACGGCACGGCGGCGGCGCTGATCTTCAACAAGATCTTCTTTCCCTCGTTCGACCCGATCACCGGCACCATGGCCGCGTTTGCGACCTACTCGGTCGGCTTCTTCGCGCGGCCGCTGGGCGGCATCGTGTTCGGGCACTTCGGCGACAAGGTGGGGCGCAAGTCGATGCTGCTCATCACGCTGCTGATGATGGGCATTCCGACCATCCTGATCGGGCTGATTCCCTCGTACGACCAGATCGGCTACTGGGCCGCGGTGCTGCTGGTGCTCATGCGTTTCCTGCAGGGCATTGCCGTGGGCGGCGAATGGGGCGGCGCGGTGCTGATGGCGGTGGAGCACGCGCCGACCGGCAGGAAGGGCTTCTTCGGCAGCCTGCCGCAGGCCGGCGTGGCGCCGGGGCTCATCCTGTCGTCACTGGCCATGGGCGCGGTCGCCAAGCTGCCCGAAGCCGACATGCTCTCTTGGGGCTGGCGCATTCCGTTCGTGGCCAGCGTGCTCCTGCTGCTGGTGGGCTGGTTCATTCGCGTGAAGGTGGCCGAGTCGCCGGACTTCGAGCGCATGAAAGACCGCGGCAAGAAGGTCGCGCTTCCGGTGATGGAAGTGCTGCGCAAGTACCCGCGCGAAACGCTGGTGGTGGTGGGCGCGCGGCTGGCCGAGGTGACGTGATTCTACACCACGGTGACCTTTGCGCTGGCCTACGCCACCGGCACGCTGGGCATTGCGCGCACGGTGATGCTGGACGCCACCATATGGGGCGCGGTGGCGGCGCTGGTGATGATGCCGCTGTGCGGCATCCTGGGCGACCGCATCGGGCACAAGTGGGTGTTCATGCTGGGCACGGTCGGCATCGTGGTGTGTGCGCCGCTGTTCTTCGACTTCCTGCACAGCCGCGAGGCGTTCTGGATCAACGTGGCGGCGGTGATGGCCATCGGGCTGGTGTACGCCTGCCTGTACGGGCCCGAAGGCAGCCTGTTCGCGAGCCAGTTCCCGCCGGAGGTGCGCTACACGGGCATCTCGCTGGCGGTGCAGGTCTCGGGCGCCATCGGCGGCGGGCTCGCGCCGATCATGGCGACGTGGCTGCTGGGCAAGGGCAATGGCAACCCGGCGTACGTGACGTGGTACCTGAGCGCGCTGGGCGTGGTGGCCTGCATCAGCGCTTTCAAGATGCACGGCAGCGACCGGTTTGCAGGGTTCGCGAAACCGGCGAAGCCGCTGGCCAAGGCCGCGCCATGACCGCCAGGCAGATCGACTGCTACCTCTGGATGAACTCCGACTGGGCCTACCTGGGCGCCGACCGGCTGGACGCACTGGCGCGCCGGCACGGCGCCACGGTGCGCTACATGCCGGTGGACCTGCCGGCGGTGTATGCGCGCACCGGCGGCATCCTGCTGCCGCTGCGTGCGCCCGAGCGGCAGCAGTACCGCGTGACGGAACTGCGGCGCTGGTGCACGCGCCTGGGCATTCATGTCAACGCGAGCCCGAAGTTCATGTGCCCCGATGCGGCGCTGGCTTCGCGCATCGTCATAGCGGCCAGTGCCAGTGCCAATGCCAATGCCAATGCCAATGCCAGCGTCGAAGCGCATGACGTGGTGGCGCTGTACAAGGCCATCCTGCGGGCCGAGTGGTGCGAGGAGAAGGACATCTCGGACGCTGCGACGCTCACCGGCATCGTGGCCGCCTGCGGCCTGGACGCACAGGCCTTGATGCGCGACGCGGGCACCGACGAGGTGGCGCGCACCTATGCCGGCTTCACCGAACGCGCGGTGGCGGCCGGCGTGTTCGGCTCGCCGTCTTGCGTGTACCGCGGCGAGCTCTTCTGGGGACAGGACCGGCTCGACTTCCTCGAAGAGGCTGTCTCGGCGACGCTGGACTGAAACGGCAGGCTACGCGGCTCGGCTTCAGAGCAGGCCGAGCGTCAGCGCCTTCAGCGTGGCGGCCGCGCGCGTGGTGCAGCCGAGCTTGCGGAAGATGTTCTCCAGGTGGGCGCGCACGGTGCTCGGGCTGATGCCGAGCGAACGCGCCGCCTCCTTGTTGCTTTCGCCGAGGCTGATGCGCCCGAGCACTTCGACCTCTCGGCCGGAGAGCAGTGCCGATGCGTCGGCAGGCGACGCTGCAGCGGCGCTCGCCGGATGACCGGTGAGCGCCGCGATGGCCTGCGCGTCGAGCCTGCCGGCATCGCCTTCGGCACGCAGCGCGGCCACGGCCTCGGCCTGCGCCAGCGCAGGCTTGCCGGGCCTTGCGGTGTTCAGCGACACCCAGTGCGCGGCGGCGGCCAGCACGCGGCCTTCGGCGTCGATGGCCGCGCCCTTCACGCCACGGAAGAAGCCCGAGCCGTCGAGCCGCTCGTCGACGAAGGAGGCGATCTCGGCCTCGGCGCGCAGCGTGTCGATGCGGCGCGCGGCGCGCTCCGTCCAGTAGGGCACGAGGCGCAGGCGCTCGGCGTCGGCCTCGCTGCGCACGCCGGGCGAGTCCCACACGCCGTTGGGCACCGACGCGCGGCCGATGCCGTGGATAAGCCCCGCGCGGTAGATGCGCTGCTGCTGCGCCGGCTCCAGCCCCATGGCGGCGGCGCCGCGCTGCGCGGCCTCGGCCACGCGGCGCGAGTAGCCGGTCATCCACGGCAGCTTGAGGTCGATGACGTCGGCGATGAGCTCCAGCGGCGCGGTGATGTCTTGCAGCGCGGTGGGCACCGGCATCGGCTCGGTGGAAGCGCCCTGCTCCAGCATGTGCAGCCAGTCGACCGCGTGGCGGTGCGCCGCGTCGACCAGGAAGCCCGGGTAGCGCGCATCGGCGCGTTCGGCGATGTAGCGCAGCGCGTTGTTCAGGCCGTGCACGCGCGAGAAGATCTCGAGGTCGCCCGCCACGGTGACGATGAACACCTCGAGCGGAATGCGCGCGGCCTCCAGGCCCAGCGGCTTGCCCTGCCCGTCGAAGGTTTCGAACATGTGGCGCAGCGGCAGCTCCACCGCCGCGGGCATGCCCAGCGTGCGCGCGATGTCGCCCGATACCTCGCAATGGATTTCGGCCAGCGGGCTGATGGAGCCCGCGAAGTCCGCTGCCGCGCGCGCCGACGCGGTCGCCAGCATGGTGCGCCGGCCGCCCACGTCGTCGCCCAGCAGATCGGAGAACTCGGGTGCGTTGGCGGTGCAGCCCGACCAGCGCAACAGCGACGCGCAGGCCGCGTGGCCCTGCACCGCCTCGTCGCAACCGGCCGCGGCGGCCAGGCGCGACGCGAGCCACGCCGTGCGCGCCGAGTGGTCGATGGGCTGGCCCATGCTGAGGTCGCCGACGAATGCGAGCGCGCGGATGGCGTCGAAGACCTGGATGGGGGAAGAAGGCTGCACGGGAAATGGGAGAGAGAAGTAGGAAACGTGCCGGCCGCGGGGAGCCCCGCGGCCGGCACGCGGCACCTTACTTGGATTGGCGCACAGCGTCCAGGATGACCTCGGCCACCTTCGCGGGCTGCGACTGCTGCGGCACGTGGCTGCTGTTCACGCGCGTGAGGTGCGCGCCGATCTTCTTCGCCATGTCGAGCTGCAGCGCCGGCGGGATCATGTGGTCGGCGGTGGCGGCCAGGTACCACGAGGGCTTGGTCTTCCACGCGGCGACGGGCAGCTTCTGCTCGAACGACTTGCCGAGGATCGGGCCCTGCGTGGCCGTCATCACGGCCGTTGCCGAGGCCGGCAGGTCTTGCGCGAAGTGCTTGCTCATGCCCTCCTTGGTGAGCGACAGGAAGCCCGAAGCGTCGGCCACGATGTGCGCGAAACCGGGCGCCGGGGGGTAGTCCTTGCCGAGCTCGGCGGAGGTCTGGCCGGCGTCGGGCGCGAAGGCCGCCACGTAGACGAGCGAGGCGACCTTGTCGTTCGCACCCGCCTCGGTGATGACCGAGCCGCCCCACGAGTGGCCCACCAGCACCACCTTGCCCGGCTGCGCGTCGATGGCGCGCTTGGCGGCGGCCACGTCGTCCTCGAGCGAAGTCAGCGGGTTCTGCACCGCCACCACGTGCAGGCCCTTGGCCTGCAGCAGCGGGATCACCTTGGCCCAGTCGGAACCGTCCGCGAAGGCGCCATGGACGATGACGACGCTGGGCTTGGAGGTGTCGGGTGTAGCTGGCGCGGCGGGTGCCGCAGCCGTTGCGTTGAGGGCGGAGAACGACAGGCCGATGACGGCGGCAGCGGCTGCGAGCTTGAAGCGGTGGGTGGTTTTCATGAGGGCTTTCCTTGCGAAGTGACAGAGGTGGAGGGAGAACCCGTACTGTCCGCTTCGCGGGGGGAAGCCGCTATTGGATGAATGTCCGATGGGGGGGGTTGGGGCGGGCCGCTGCGCCTGTGAGGGATGCCTTGCGCCGCAACCGAGCCGTCGGCTCAGGTCCCTGCTTGTTGGCTGCGCTGGCTAGAAGTGCTGGACCACCAGCACCGCTGCGCCTGCAAGGGAAATGGCGCCGCCGATGATCTGCCTGACTGTCTTCATGATGTTCTCCGTGCTGCCCAGTGGATGAACATCGATGGTGCCGGAAGCCCCACTGTCCGGGGTTTGGCAATCTTCATGCGCGGGATAGGCAAATCGGAAAACGACCGCCCTCGCCGCTCCTCGCTCCTGCTTCTCAGCACTGCCGCATCAGCAATTGCGCCTCCTTGAGCGAGAGCCGCTCCCTTGCGAACTGGCTGGCCCGCAGCCGCACACGCGCCAGCGCCGCTTCGAGCGACGGCTGCTGCATGAACACCAGCGTGCCCCACTTCAGCCCGCGGAGACTCAGCTCCGCCACGCCCGCATAGCAGCCGTTGGTGGTCTGCTTGATATCGACACGGCTGGACCAGCCATCGGGCAGGTCGACGAGGAGTTGTTGTTGTGGTGTGCTCATGGTGCGATCGAGGATAGGCGTGGGTCGCTTGTCGCCCCAAGGAACTAATTCCTTGGTGTTAACGTTTATTTGCGATGGTTGGCTTTGTTGCCGACGCCGCCTTCTGCTGAGTCGGACAGTGGTGATGACGTAGCCGTGGGCCAAGCAGCCCGACGCGTTCGTCGACCTGGCTTGACGGCCGATCGCCCAGGTCATCCCTCGAACGGCAGCACAAGCCACTGCGGACCCAAGCGGCGCAGGCAGCGGTGGCGACCTTGGCGCCCGGCTCGCAAGCGTCGACGCGACGATGGCGAAGTCACTCAGCCTGGGCAGGCCATGCGGAGCGATGGTGATCCGGTTCGCCCCGCCGGAAGTGTCTGGTGGCCATGGACTGAGACCACCGGACGTGGCGCTCGAGGCCGCATCGCAGCCCGTGCCCTAAGCCGCGGCACGTCGGAACCTCGTAGCAGATCAACTGCCTGGCGCAGGCAGCAGTTGCACGGGGATCAAGTGGGCACCGCGCCCTCGTGGATTGCCGCCACGCAAGACAGGCCCGATGGGAAGGCAATTGTCAGGGCCAAAGAAAAACGGCCTACGCCTTGTGAGCGTAAGCCGTTGATCTAACTACTGTCTCTGGTCGGTGTGAAAGGATTCGAACCTTCGACCCCTTGCACCCCATGCAAGTGCGCTACCAGGCTGCGCCACACACCGAAGCTCTCGATTATAGCCGTTGAAATTCAGCGTCCGACGGTCAACAGCTCACGAATTTCAAAGAGTTCGCGGCGAAGGTGCAACAACTGCGACAAGTCGGGCGCCTGGGCGCCCTTTTCAGCACCCGCATGCGCCGGTTCCTGCGTGTCCTGCACGATGGCCGCGTCGAATTCTTCCTGGTCGATCTCGATGGCTTCCATGCCTTCGAGCGGCACCTCGCCAGCCTTGCGGCGGTCGCGCTCGCCCTGCACGAGTTCCTGCAGCTTGTTGCGCGCTCCGCTGATGGTGAAGCCCTGGTCGTAGAGCAGGTCGCGGATGCGGCGGATCATCAGCACCTCGTGGTGCTGGTAGTAGCGGCGGTTGCCGCGTCGCTTCATGGGGCGCAGCTGCGTGAACTCCTGCTCCCAATAGCGAAGCACGTGCGGCTTGACGCCACAGAGTTCGCCGACCTCACCGATGGTGAAGTAGCGTTTGACAGGAATCGGAGGGAGCGTTTTCTCCATTGAAATCAAGACTGTGCGCGGGAAACCTTAGAGATTACTCCACGCAGGCGCACAGCACCAAGCACTATTCGGCGCCCAGGCTCCACTCGACTTCCGTCGAAGCACCCTGCTCGGCGCTGCCCTGGATCTGTTCCTTGAGCTTGGCGCTCGCGTGGAAGGTGGCCACCCGGCGCTCGCCGATCGGAATGGCCTCGCCGGTGCGCGGGTTGCGGCCCGGGCGCGGCGCCTTCACGCGGATCTGGAAGTTGCCGAAGCCGGAGATCTTCACGTCGGTGCCTTCGATGAGGCTGCCGGCCACGAGCTCGAAGAACGCTTCGACCATGTCCTTGGACTCACGCTTGTTCAGGCCGATCTGCTCGAACAGCAGGTCGGCCAGATGCGCCTTGGTGAGCGCAGGCGTTTCGAGGGCCTCGAGCGTGAATTCGGCAGCGTTCATTCTCATCATCCCCTCAATCGGCCGCCGACCTTGGCGCCCAGTTGTTCGACAATCGCGCGCACGGCAGGTTCGACCTGCTCGTCCGTCAGGGTGGCGCTGTCGCTCTGGAAGCTCAGGCGCACCGCCATGCTCTTCTCGCCCTGTGCCAAGGCACCGGGCGCGGCCACGGCACCGTCGCGCAGCGGTTGCGGACGGTAGATGTCGAACAGCGTTGCATCACGCAGCAGGCCCTGCGCGGCGGTCGTGGCGCGAATGGCCTGCATGAGCGCGTCGTGCGTCACGGCCTCGGCCACGACGACGGCAATGTCGCGCTCCACGGCCTGGTGCTTGGGCACCGGCTGTGCCACCGGCACAGGCCGCGCGATGACGGCGTCGAGGTCGAGCTCGAACAGCACGGGCGCCTGGGCGAAGTCCCACTTCTGGCGCCAGCGTGGATGCAATTCGCCGACGAAACCGATGGCCTTGCCGTCGACCATCACGCGTGCCGAACGGCCCGGGTGCAGCGCGGGATGCTCGGCCGCCTCGAAGGTCGGCACCAGCGGCGCCAGCAGCGCCTCGACGTCGCCCTTGACGTCATAGAAGTCGATGCGCTGCGGCTTGCCGTCCCAGCGCGCTTCGTCGGCGTCGCCCCATGCCAGGCCCGCCACGCGCATCGGCTGGTTGACGCCGCGCACGGTGCTGTCGGTGGTGACGACGCTGTCGTCGCGCATGAACACGCGGCCCAGTTCGAACACGCGCACGCGCGGCGCCTTGCGGTCGAGATTGAACTTGAGCACCTGCAGCAGCGAGCCGAGCAGCGACGAACGCATCACGCCCATCTGGCTGGCAATGGGGTTCAGCAGCTTGACCGGGTTGGCGTTGCCCGCCAGGTCCTGCTCCCAATGCGCTTCGACGAAGCTGAAGTTGATCGTCTCCTGGTAGCCCAGTGCGGCAATGCCGCGGCGCACCGCGAAGCGGCTGCGTTGTGCCTCGGGCCGCACGCGGGCGGTGATGGGCGCGAGCGGCGCGGTGGTCGGCAGGTTGTTGAAGCCGATCAGGCGAGCGACTTCTTCGATCAGGTCTTCTTCGATCAGCAGGTCGAAGCGGTGCGGCGGCGGCGTGATGGTGAGCGTGCCTTCGCCTTCGATGATGGCGAAGCCGAGACGGCCGAGCGCGTCGGCGCATTGCGCCTGCGTGAGCGGCATGCCGATGACGCGCGAGGCGCGCGCCACGCGCAGCGTGACGGGCACGGCGGCGGGCACGTGCAGCGTCTGGTCGTCGATGGCGCCGGCCTGGCCGCCGCAGATCTCGACGATGAGCTGCGTGATGCGCTCGATGATCTGCACCGTGCGGCTCGGATCGACGCCGCGCTCGTAGCGGTGGCCTGCGTCGGTGGAGAAGTTGAAGCGGCGCGAACGGCCCTGCACGGCCTCGGGCCACCAGAACGCGGCTTCGACGTAGATGTTGCGCGTGTCGTCGGACACCGACGTGGCGTCGCCGCCCATGATGCCGGCGAGCGACTCGACCTCGCGGTCGTCGGCGATCACGCCGACCTTGTCGTCGACCGTGATGGTGGTGCCGTTGAGCAGCTTGAGCTGTTCGCCCGCCTTGCCCCAGCGCACCGTGAGGCCGCCATGGATCTTGTCGAGGTCGAAGATGTGGGTCGGCTGACCGTACTCGAACATCACGTAGTTCGAGATGTCGACCAGCGGCGTGACGCTGCGCTGGCCGCAGCGCGCGAGGCGCTCGACCATCCACGCCGGCGTGGCCACCTTGGTGTTCACGCCGCGCATGATGCGGCCCGAGAAGCGGCCGCAGAGCTCGGGCGCCTCGACCTTGACGGGCAGCACATCGGTGAAGGCAGTGGCCACCGGCGTGATGGCCGGCGTCTTCAGCGGCGTACCGGTGAGCGCCGAGAGTTCACGCGCCACGCCGTACACGCTCAGGCCGTGCGCCAGGTTGGGCGTGAGCTTGAGCGTGAGCAGCGCATCGTCGAGCTTGAGCACATCGCGCACGTCGGCACCGATGGGCGCGTCGGCGGCGAGCTCGAGCAGGCCGCCGTGGTCTTCGCTCAGGTGCAGTTCGCGTGCCGAGCAAAGCATGCCCTGGCTCTCGACGCCGCGCAGCTTGCCGAGCTTGATGAGGAAAGGCTTGCCGTCTTCACCCGGCGGCAGTTCGGCGCCGACGAGTGCGCACGGCACCTTGATGCCGACGCGCGCGTTGGGCGCGCCGCACACGATGTTGAGCAAGGCGCCCTGCCCCGCATCGACCTGGCACACGCGCAGGCGATCGGCGTTGGGGTGCTGCACGGCTTCCTTGATTTCGCCGACCACGATGCGCGTGAAAGGCGGCGCCACCGGTCGGCGCTCTTCGACCTCGAAGCCGCCCATGGTGAGCGTTTCGGCCAGTGCGGCGCTGTCGAGGGGCGGGTTGCAGAACTCGCGCAGCCAGGATTCCGGGAATTGCATCTCTTCGATCTCGATCTGGTTTTTCTATGGATGGGGACTTACTGGAACTGCGAGAGAAAACGCAGGTCGCCGTCGAAGAAGAGGCGCAGGTCGTTCACGCCATAGCGCAGCATGGTGAGCCGGTCGGGGCCCATGCCGAAGGCGAAGCCGATGTAGCGCTCGGGGTCGAGACCCATGTTGCGCACGACGTTCGGATGCACCTGGCCGGCGCCCGACACTTCGAGCCAGCGGCCGGCCAGCGGGCCGCTCTGGAACTGGATGTCGATCTCGGCGCTCGGCTCGGTGAACGGGAAGAAGCTCGGGCGGAAGCGCAGCACGAGGTCGTCGCGCTCGAAGAAGGTGCGGCAGAAGTCGGTGAAGATGACCTTCAGGTCCTTGAAGCTCACGTTCTCGCCGAGCCACAGGCCTTCGCACTGGTGGAACATGGGCGAGTGGGTGGCGTCGCTGTCGACACGGTAGGTGCGGCCCGGCGCGATCACACGGATCTCGGGCGCCTTCACGGTGCCGGTCTTGTCGTCGGCAGCCGCAGCGAACTCGGGGGCGTACTTCTTGATGTGCTGATGCGCATAGCGCACCTGCATCGGGCTGGTGTGCGGACGCAGGTTGTAGGGGATGCCGTCGTCGCCGTTCAGGTCGACGTAGAAGGTGTCCTGCATCGAACGCGCCGGGTGGTTCGGCGGGTTGTTGAGCGAGGTGAAGCTGTGCCAGTCGCTCTCGACTTCGGGGCCGTCGGCCACATCGAAGCCCATGCTCGAGAAGATCTCCTCGATGCGTTCCAGGGTGCGGCTCACGGGGTGCAGGCCGCCGGGGATGCGGCGGCGCCCGGGCAGGCTCACGTCGAGCGCTTCGGCGCGCAGCTGCAGGGAGAGCTCTTCGTCGGCCAGTTGCTGGCGGCGCTCGGTCAGCGCGGCCTCGATGGCCTGCTTGCCGACGTTGATCGCGGCGCCGCGGGACTTCTTCTCTTCGACACTCAGCGCGGCCATGCCCTTCATCAGCTCGGTGATGCGGCCCGACTTGCCGAGGAACTGCGCCTTGGCGTTTTCGAGCTCGGCGGGCGTCTTCGCTTCGGCGAAAGCGGCGCGTGCGGTGTCGACCAGGGAGTCCAACTCGTTCATAGCAACAAAAATCTTCGAGGGGAAATAAAAAAGAGCTGGAGCCTTTTCAAGCGCCAGCCCTTGAGCCGTGGGCGCAGGAGACTGCCCGAAGGCAGCAGCCTGCTGTGCAGAATCAAGCAGCCAGCTTGGCCTTGACCTGCTCCACGATGCCGGCAAAAGCGGCCTTGTCGTGCACGGCGATGTCCGCAAGCATCTTGCGGTCGATCTCGATACCGGCCTTGCGGATGCCGTTGGCGAACTGGCTGTAGGTCAGGCCCAGTTCACGCGAGGCGGCGTTGATACGCGCGATCCACAGCTGACGGAACACGCGCTTCTTGGTACGGCGGTCACGGTAGGCGTATTGGCCTGCCTTCATCACCGCCTGTTTGGCGACGCGGAAGACATTGCCGCGGCGACCGCGGAAACCCTTGGCGAGTGCGAGAACTTTCTTGTGGCGGGCGCGAGCCGTTACACCACGTTTGACGCGAGGCATGTGTTTTCTCCTTGTTCGTCTGAATTAAATGCCACGGCCGGGCAGCATGGCGGCGACAGAAACCATGTTGGTTTCATGCACTGCGACTGCACCACGGAGGTGACGCTTGTTCTTGGTGGTCTTCTTCGTCAAGATGTGACGCTTGAAGGCTTGACCGCGCTTGACGGTGCCACCGGGACGAACGCGGAAACGTTTTTTCGCGCTGCTCTTGGTCTTCATTTTGGGCATAAAAATGCTCCTTTAGTTTGTGCTCGTGAGGCGCCATGGATGCTCCACGGACTTGTTGGCCCCGAGACACTTCTTTATCTCGCCCTTGCCCGCGTTTCTTGCGAAACGCCGGCAAGGGCGAAATCCCTTCAAAACCTCTCTACTGCTACCGCGACCCTGGCTCTCAAGCCGCTGCGGGCGACGCGGCCGGAGCCGCAGCGTCTGCTGCCGGCTTCGGTGCACCGCCGGCCTTCTTGCGGCCCGGCGCGATCATCATGATCATCTGCCGGCCTTCGAGCTTCGGGAACTGCTCGACCATGATCAGGTCGCCCAGTTCATCGCGAATGCGCTGCAACAGCGCCAGACCCAGCTCCTGGTGCGTGATCTCGCGGCCGCGAAAGCGCAGCGTGATCTTGCATTTGTCGCCGTCCTCAAGGAAGCGCTTGATGTTGCGCATCTTGATGTTGTAGTCGCCGTCGTCGGTACCGGGCCGGAACTTGATTTCCTTGACCTCGATGACCTTCTGCTTCGACTTCGCCTCGGCTGCCTTCTTCTGCTCGTGGTACTTGAACTTGCCGTACTCGATCAGGCGGCACACCGGCGGGTTGGCCGCCGCAACGACCTCCACCAGATCCACGTCGGCCTCGCCCGCAAGGCGCAGGGCCTCGGAAAGGCTCATGACACCCAATGGCTCGTTTTCCGGGCCGACCAGGCGGACTTCCGGGGCCATGATTTCCCGGTTCAGGCGGTGTTGGCGTTCCTCGCGGTGGCGGCGGTCGCGAAATGCAGTAGCGATGGTCAGAATCCTTCAAAAATTGCTACAAAATCTGTAGCGAACGCCGGTCAGTCCTCGCGAACAAGCGGCACGATTTGGCAGGGAAACATATGAGGTGTTTCAGAGACAAATCAACGCTTGTCAGCAACATCCTGGACGAGCCGTTGCACGAACGATTCGAGGGACATTGCACCGAGGTCTTGATTGCCCCGGGCGCGCACTGCGACGGCACCTGCTTCCTTTTCCTTGTCGCCCACGACGAGGATGTAAGGGAGCTTTTGCAACGAATGCTTCCGTATTTTATACGTAATCTTTTCGTTGTGCAGGTCAAGCTGAACCCTAAGCCCTTGATTTTGCAGCGCTTTCGCCACGTCCCGAGCGTAATCGGCCTGTCCTTCACTGATATTGAGCACCGCCACCTGCACCGGAGCGAGCCACGCGGGCAGTGCGCCCGAGTGGTGTTCGATCAGCATGCCGATGAAGCGCTCCAGGCTGCCGACGATCGCGCGGTGCAGCATCACGGGGTGCGCGCGGCCGCTCGATTCCGTCACGTACTCGCCGCCCAGGCGCTCTGCCGTGTTGAAGTCGACCTGCATCGTGCCGCACTGCCACTGGCGGCCGATGGCGTCGCGCAGCGTGTATTCGATCTTCGGGCCGTAGAAGGCACCGTCGCCGGGGGCAATCACGAAATCGACGCCCGAGCGGCGCAGCGACTCCATCACCGCATGCTCTGCCTTGTCCCACAGCTCGTCGGACCCCACGCGGTTCTCGGGCCGCGTGGCGACCTTGTAGAGGATGTCCGTGAAGCCGAAGTCGGCGTAGACCTTCTGCAGTTGGTCCGTGTACGCAATGCACTCGTCGAGGATCTGGTCTTCCGTGCAGAAGATGTGCCCGTCGTCCTGCGTGAAGCCGCGCACGCGCATGATGCCGTGCAGTGCGCCGCTGGGCTCGTTGCGGTGGCATTGGCCGAACTCGCCGTAGCGCAGCGGCAGGTCGCGGTAGCTGCGCAGGTCGCTCTTGAAAATCAGCACGTGACCCGGACAGTTCATCGGCTTCAGCGCGTATTCGCGCTTCTCCGACTCCGTCGTGAACATGTTGTCGCGGTAGTTCTGCCAGTGGCCCGTTTTCTCCCACAGGCTCTTGTCAAGAATCTGCGGACCCTTCACTTCCCAGTAGCCCGTGTCGCGGTAGATGCCGCGCATGTACTGCTCGACCTGCTGCCAGACCGCCCAGCCCTTCGGGTGCCAGAACACCAGGCCCGGCGCCGCTTCGTCGATGTGGAACAGGTCGAGTTCCTTGCCGAGGCGGCGGTGGTCGCGCTTCTCGGCTTCCTCGATGCGCTGAATGTACTGGTCGAGCTGCTTCTTGTCCGCCCATGCCGTGCCGTAGACGCGCTGCAGCTGCTCGTTCTTGGCGTCGCCGCGCCAGTAGGCGCCGGCCAGCTTCGTGAGCTTGAAGACCTTCAGGAAGCGCGTGTTCGGCACGTGCGGGCCGCGGCACATGTCGACGTATTCCTGGTGGTAGTACAGGCCCATGGCCTGCTCGTCGGGCATGTCCTCGACCAGGCGCAGCTTGTACTCCTCGCCGCGCGACTTGAAGACCTCGATGACTTCGGCGCGCGGCGTCACCTTCTTCACGACGTCGTAGTCCTGCGCGATCAGCTCGCGCATGCGGGCTTCGATCGCGGCCATGTCCTCGGGCGTGAACGGGCGCTCGTAGGAAATGTCGTAATAGAAGCCCTCGTCGATCACGGGCCCGATCACCATCTTGGCCGTCGGGTAGAGCTGCTTCACCGCGTGGCCGACCAGGTGGGCCGTCGAGTGGCGAATGATCTCCAGGCCCTCGTCGTCCTTGGGCGTGATGATCTGGAGCTTGGCGTCGTGGTCGATGATGTCGCTGGCATCGACGAGCTTGCCGTCGACCTTGCCGGCCACCGTCATCTTGGCGAGGCCGGGGCCGATGGACTGGGCCACCTGAGCCACCGAAACCGGGCCTGGGAACTCGCGGCGCGAGTTGTCGGGAAGCGTGATCTGGATCATGTGAAAACCTCGGGGAGAAAAACAAAAAAGCGCGGTGGATGCCGCGCTTTGCTTGGTTGTGAAGCTGGCAGAAACCAGCGAGCGCGGGGTTACCGGCCCTTTCCTTCGAAGAAGAAAAAGCCGCTGAGTCCTTGCGGAGTAGTTCGCGGTGTCATAACCAGGATGCCTTTCTCGCTCTTGTTGAGTGCGGAGTCCGCGATTCTAGCCGCTGCCCGCTCAGGCCGTGGGCGCGGTGTTCTTGAGCCCCAACACCTCGATGGGCTCGATCGACGGCGGCTTGGCGAACAGCTCGGGCGCCTTGGCCATCAGCGCCTGGGCAATCGGGCCGGCGAGGTGGGCCTGGCGCCCTGCCTCGTCCTCGAACGCGTCGAACACGCCGAAGGTGGTCGGCGACAGGCGCAACGCGAACCAGATCGGCGTGGTCTTCTCGTCGCGCGCCATCGCGAGACCCGCTTCCAGGAACTTCTCGACGTCGCCTTCCTTGCCCGGCTTGGCTTCGAGGCGTGCGAACAGTGCGTACTTGATCATGCTCATCTCCTGAGTTGAACGGCGCGCGACATTGCGCGGCGTTGCCATGGACTCTAGGCACGCCGCCCCTCTGGAGCTATTGGCATTTTTGACATCTTTGATATCGTTATGGCCATGAAGATCGACGTACTCGCGCTCGACGGCGTGTTCGACACCGGCCTGTCCACGGTGCTCGACGTGTTCACCACCGCCAACGAACTGGCGGCCATGCTGCAGCTCGACGTGGCGCCGTTCGACGTCTCGGTGACCGGCGTTCGCAAGCGCGTGCGCACCTCGCAGGGTTTCACCGTGCCCGTGGCGCGCTCGCTTGGCACCGGCGCCGCCGATTGGCTGATCGTTCCCGCGCTCGGCTGCAAGATGCCCGACACGCTGGAGCCCGCCCTGCAGCGCGCCGACGTGCGCGATGCCTGCGCCGCACTGAAGACGCGCTCGAACGAGCGAGCCAGCGTGGCGGCGGCATGCATCGGCACCTTCGTGCTCGCCGAAGCCGGCGTGCTCGACCACCACAAGGCAACCACGACCTGGTGGCTGGCCACGCTGTTCCGCCAGCGCTACCCGGCCGTGCAGCTGGAAGACTCGCGCATGCTCGTCAGCTCCGGCCACCTGGTCACGGCAGGCGCGGCGCTGAGCCATGTCGACATGGCGCTGTGGATCGTGCGCCAAGCCAGCCCCGAGCTCGCCACGCTGGTCGCGCGCTACCTCATCGTCGATTCGCGGCCATCGCAGTCGGCCTATGTCATCTCCGACCACCTGTCGCACTCCGACCCGCTCGTGGAGCGCTTCGAGCGCTGGGCCCGCGGGCGCCTGGCCGACGGCTTCTCGCTCGACGAAGCCGCGCAGGCCGCGGGCACCAGCAAGCGCACGCTGGCCCGGCGCATGCAGCAGGTGCTGGGCAAGAGCCCTCTCTCGTACGTGCAGGATCTGCGGGTCGAACGCGCGGTGCACCTGTTGAAGACCAGCGACAAGAGCCTCGAGCAGATCGCCGGCATGGTCGGCTACGCCGACGGCGTGACGCTGCGCACCCTGCTGCGCCAGCGCCTGGGCCGCGGCGTGCGCGAAGTGCGCCTCGAGGCCTGACCCGAACAACAGAACAGGCGCCCGCACAAAAAAGCCCGGCACATGGCCGGGCTTGAAAGCGGCAGCGAAGCCGCTACCGTGGAACCGATCCGCGAGGATCAGTGGAACTGTTCTTCTTCGGTCGAGCCCGACAGCGCCTTCACGCTGGACGAGCCGCCCTGGATCACGGTGGTCACGTCGTCGAAGTAACCCGCGCCGACTTCCTGCTGGTGCGACACGAAGGTGTAGCCCTTTTCGCGCGCGGCGAACTCGGGTTCCTGCACCATGTTCACGTAGTGCTTCATGCCTTCGCCGCGAGCGTAGGCGTGGGCGAACTGGAAGGTGTTGAACCAGTTGATGTGGATGCCGGCCAGCGTGATGAACTGGTACTTATAGCCGAGTGCGGCCAGGTCTTCCTGGAACGAGGCGATCTGCTTGTCGTCGAGGTTCTTCTTCCAGTTGAACGAAGGCGAGCAGTTGTACGAGAGCAGCTTGCCGGGGCAGGCAGCGTGCACGGCTTGCGCGAATTCACGGGCGAAGCCGATGTCCGGCACGCCGGTTTCGCACCACACCAGGTCGGCATAGGGTGCGTAAGCCACGCCGCGGCTGATGGCTTGCTCCAGGCCGTTCTTCACGCGATAGAAGCCTTCCTGCGTGCGCTCGCCCGTCAGGAAGGGCTTGTCGTTGGCGTCGTGGTCGGACGTGATCAGGTTCGCGGCTTCAGCGTCGGTGCGGGCCAGGACGATGGTCGACACGCCCAGCACGTCGGCGGCGAAGCGCGCGGCAATCAGCTTCTCGCAGGCTTCGTGCGTCGGCACGAGCACCTTGCCGCCCATGTGGCCGCACTTCTTCACCGCAGCCAGTTGGTCTTCGAAGTGCACGCCGGCGGCGCCCGAGGTGATCATGTTCTTCATGAGTTCGAAGGCGTTCAGCACGCCGCCGAAACCGGCTTCGGCGTCGGCCACGATCGGCAGGAAGTAGTCGATGAACTCCTTGTCGCCCGGGTTCACGCCACGGCCCCACTGGATTTCATCGGCGCGGCGGAAGGTGTTGTTGATGCGGCGAACCATTGTCGGCACCGAGTCGTACGCATACAGCGACTGGTCGGGGTACATGCTTTCCGAGGTGTTGCCGTCGGCGGCGACTTGCCAGCCCGACAGGTACACGGCTTCCAGGCCGGCCTTGGCCTGTTGCATGGCCTGGCCGGCGGAGATGGCGCCGAACGCGTTCACGTAGCCCTTCTTGGAGCCGCCGTTGATCTTGTCCCACAGCTTCTCGGCGCCGCGCTTGGCCAGCGTGTGCTCGATCGGGAAAGAGCCGCGCAGACGCACGACGTCGGCAGCGCTGTAGCCACGCTTGACGCCCTTCCAACGGGGGTCGGTGGCCCACTCTTTTTCGAGTGCGGCAATTTGCTGTTCGCGGCTCAGTTGTTCTGTGAGGGTCTGGGGCATGGTCACTCCGTGAGGTTGGTTGAAGGTTTGGCGTTGCGGCCGTGGAGTTACTTTAATCCGCACTCAGACTCTTATGTCTTATAGAAGACATATTTTTCACCAAACAAAATCAATAAGTTACGGAGATATTTCTCAATGCAAAATTATTTTTCTCATATTGAGAAAAAATATTGCGGCGCAGCAGCCGCAGATTTCGCAATGCGCAATCAACCTTTCGGTTGTGAAAACATCCCCTCGCCAGGACCACGCGCCGCATGCGCAATCCAATCGCCGCTACCGATCACGCGCCGCCCAGCAATGCGCGACGGATGGATCTCATAGACCAGGCAATCGAGCGGCTGCCCGTCGACCTCCACGCGCACACGCCGCTTGATGTATTCACCGGAATCGTCGTCCGCGACTTCCTCGAGCACATCGAGCGCAGCCTCGACCGAGGGCTCGACCGCATACACCTCGCCCGTCACCCGCCCTGCGCCGCCCAGCACGACACCCGGATACGCACCCAGGTCGTACAGCGTGCCGGCAACGCTCGCCTGGCCGACCCACACGGGCAGCGGCCTGTAGCGCGCGATGTCGTTGCGCCCGCCGCGGCGCAGCGTGCCGTAAACAAAAACGTGGGGCATCATCGAACCGCCTTCTCCGCAACAACAACAGAACTTCAGTCTATTGAACTCCGCCGCCCCCGCATCAGGCCGTCTCGTGGCCTACGGCTGCCTGGCCTTGAGCATGTCGCTCGTCGGCGCCTACGTCGCCCTCTCCAAGCCCCTCGTCGTTGCGTTTCCGGTGCTGCTGCTCGCGTGGCTGCGCTTCGGCATCGCCGCGCTGGCCATGCCGCACTGGCTCAAGCGCACGCCCGACGAGCCGCCGATGACACGGCGCACGCGCGGCCTCGTGTTCCTCGAATCGTTCCTCGGCAACTTCCTGTTCTCGATCTGCATGCTCTACGGCGTGAGCCTGACGAGCGCGGTGTCGGCCGGCGTGATCATGGCGTCGATCCCGGCCTGCGTGGCTGTTGCGAGCTGGCTCTTCCTGCGCGAACGCATCACCGCGCGCATCGCCATGGCCATTGCGTGCGCGGCGTTCGGCATCGGCCTGCTGGCGCTTTCACCGGCGCACGCGAGCGCGCATGCCACGGCATCGCCCTCCGCCATGCAGTCGTCGCTTCCCTGGCTCGGCAACCTGCTGGTGTTCTGCGCGGTGCTCTGCGAGACGGCCTACGCGGTGATCGGCAAGTCGCTCACGGGACGCCTGGGGCCCAAGCGCATCGCCTCGCTCATCAACCTGTGGGGCTTCGTGCTGTCGATGCCCTTCGGCATCTGGTTCGCGCTGCAGTTCGATTTCACCGCCGTGCGCCTGGGCACCTGGGCATTGCTGGTGGCCTATGCGTTGGCCGCGAGCATCTGGACGGTGTGGCTCTGGATGAACGGACTTCGCCACGTACCAGCGGCACAAGCGAGTGTCTTCACCGTGCTGCTGCCCGTCAGCGCGGCGCTCGTGGGCGTGCTCGTGCTGGGTGAAAACCTCTCCTCGCCACAGCTGCTTGCGTTCCTCATCGCACTCGTGGGCGTGGTGCTTGCGACCTGGCCCGCGCGCAGAACGTGAAAAAGGGAGCTTCTCTCCTCTGAAAAAACAACAGCCCCCAATGAAAAAAGCGCTTTTCCCCTTGGAAACGCGTTTTTTCTCCTTTAGCATCCGCAATGCCACTGGAGACGCAAGTTTTTCATTGGTGAACGTTCAACCAAAAAAGGAAATCAACCATGGCAACTGCAAAGAAAGCTCCGGCAAAGAAAGCCGCCGCTCCCGCGAAGAAGGCTGCTGCTCCGGCAAAGAAGGCCGCTGCTCCTGCGAAGAAGGCTGCGGCTCCGGCAAAGAAGGCCGCTGCTCCCGCGAAGAAGGCTGCGGCTCCGGCAAAGAAGGCTGCTGCTCCTGCGAAGAAGGCCGCTCCCGCAAAGAAGGCTGCTCCCGCCAAGAAGCGCACGCCCAACGCCGCGTTCATGAAGGCCCTGACCCCCAGCCCGGCACTCGCCGCTGTGGTCGGCTCGACGCCGCTGCCGCGTACCGCCGTCGTGAGCAAGCTGTGGGACTACATCAAGAAGAACAACCTTCAAGACAAGGCCAACAAGCGCAACATCAACGCCGACGCCAAGCTGAAGGAAATCTTCGGCAAGGCCCAAGTGTCGATGTTCGAACTGGCCGCGCTGATTGGCAAGCACGTCAAGTAAGCGTTCGGGAGCCTCGCGCTCCTGAATCAGGAAGCCCGCTTCATGCGGGCTTTTTTTTCGCCTGCAAGACGCTCTGCGGCGCCTCTCTTCCCTCTTCGAAGAAGCGTGCCGGCGTGCAGCCGAAGTGCTTGCGGAAGGCCTCGATGAAGGCGCTCACCGAGCTGTAGCCCACCGTCAATGCCACCGCGGTCACGCTCTCGCGCAGGCTCAGCAACTCCACCGCCTTGAGCAGGCGCGCCTGCTGGCGCCACTGCGCGAAGCTCAGGCCCGTCTCGGCCGCGAAGCGGCGCGTGAGCGTGCGGCGCGCCATGCCGATGCGATCGGCCCAGTCGTCGATGCCGTCCGCAAGCGCCGGTTCGTTCGCCAGCGCGGCAGCCATCGCGGCCAGGCGCTTGTCCTGCGGCATGGGCAAGTGCAGCGACTGCGGCCCGCTCGCCGCCAGCTCGTCGATCAGCACGCCCACCAGGCGCGCACGGCGGGGCTCCAGCAGGGCATCGGATGGGTCCAGCGAGATCAGCCGCTCCAGCAGCCCGCCGAGCAGCGGCGTGACGGCGAACACATGCGGCCCGTCAGGCAACACCCGCGCCGCCTGCGCGTCGATGTGCAGGCTCCAGCCCGCCGTGGCGCCGAAGCTCTGCGCCGCATGCGCGCAACGCGGCGCGATCCAGCCGATCCATCCCGGCGGCTGCACCCAGCGGCCCGACGGCGTCTCGATGACCTGCAGGCCCTCTCGCAACGCGAACAGCTGCCCGGTCTCGTGCGCGTGGTAGCCGGTAACGCGCGGCGCCTCGCACGTGGTGAGCCAGAGCTTCACGGGTGCCTCAGCCGCCATGGCTGGCCCGCCGGCGGCATCGATTGGCCCCGCGCCGCAAGCCGCCGAGTGCCCCGCTGCCTAGCATCGAGTCCATCTTCAACACGCCACTCAAGGAGCATCCATGAAAGCCCAGGACATCATTCCCGACGGACAGGACTTCACCATCATCGGCGGCCGCACCGTGCGCAAGGGCTCGGTCGGCGCCTTCCTCGCCAATGCGCGAATCCTCGACGACGCGAGCGCCTCGGCCGAAGACAAGCAGTCGGCCCGGCAGGACCTGCACGCGCTCGTGCCCACGCTCGACGCGCTCGGCCTGTTCGACGTGTTCGAGTTGCGCTCCACCACGCTGCGCGAGGAGCTGGAAGAGGCTCGGGCCCGCCACCATGGCGCCGCGCTCAGCCCTTCGCCTGCTGCTGCTGTTGTTGCTGCAGCTTCGCCGAGCGCGTGATCGTGCCCAGCGTGCCGCGCGTGCTGATCACCTCGGGGTCGAGCGGAATCTCGATCAGCGTGCCGGTGTCGGCCGCCAGCGCGCGCAGCAGCGCGGCTTCGAACTGCGCGGTTTCCGTCACGCGCTCGGCCGCATAGCCGTAGGCGCGCGCAAGGCCGCAGAAGTCGGGGTTGCGCAGCGCGGTGCCGCTCGTGCGTTCGGGGTATTCGCGCTCCTGGTGCATGCGGATGGTGCCGAACATGCCGTTGTTCAGCAGCACGACGATGCTCTTGCCGCCGTGCTGCGAGGCCGTCGCCAGTTCCTGCCCCGTCATCAGGAAATCGCCGTCGCCGGCAATCGTGAAGGCCACGCGCCCCGTCGCGAGGTTGGCCGCGATGCCCGCCGGCACGCCGTAGCCCATCGCGCCGCTGGTCGGCGCCAGCTGCGTCTTCGCGCCCTTGGTGAGGCCGTGGTATCGAAAGTAGCGGTGCACCCAGCTCGCGAAGTTGCCCGCGCCGTTGGTGATGGCCGCATCGGCTGGCAGGTGCTTCTGCAGCAGCGCAACCACCTCCGCCATGTCGACCGGCCCGCGCGGCGTCTCGGCCGGCATGCCGGCCAGCGCCTGCGGCACGAGGTTGGCCTCGTAGTCGGCATGCGCCTGCAGCGTCCACTCTTCCCACGGCAGCGTCGGCGGCGCGCTCAGCACCTCCAGGCTGCGCGCGGCGGCGCTCATGCCGGCGTTGATGGCCAGGTCGGCCTGGTAGACGCGGTTGAGTTCTTCCGCGCTCGCATGGATGTGCACCAGCGTCTGCTTCGCCTTGGGCGCTTCCAGCAGCGTGTAGCCGCCCGTCGTCATCTCGCCCAGGCGCGGGCCGATCGCCAGGATCAGGTCGGCGTCCTTCACGCGCTGCGCGAGCTTCGGGTTGATGGCGATGCCGACGTCGCCCGCGTACAGCGGGTGGTGGTTGTCGAAGGTGTCCTGGAAGCGGAAGGCGTTGGTCACCGGCAGGCGCCAGTTCTCGGCGAAGCGCTGCAGCGCCTGCGCGGCCTGCGTCGTCCAGCCGCCGCCGCCGGCAATCACCAGCGGGCGCTGCGACTTCAGCAGCAGCTCGCGCAAGGTGCGCAGCGCGCCGGGGTCGCTCCACGGCTCGACGGCCTCGACGCGCTTCAGGGGCCGCGCGGCCGTCTCGCTGCGCAGCATGTCTTCCGGCAGCACCAGCACCACCGGGCCGGGCCGGCCGTTCATCGCGGTGGCGAAGGCGCGCGCGATGTATTCGGGAATGCGGTTCGCGTCGTCGATGCGCTCCACGCGCTTGGCGAAACCCTTGGTGCTCGGCCCGAAGAAGCTGGCGTAGTCGACCTCCTGGAAGGCCTCGCGGTCGCGGAAGTCGCTGCCGACGTCGCCCACGAAGAGCACCATCGGCGTCGAGTCCTGGAAGGCGTTGTGCACGCCGATCGACGCATTGGTCGCGCCCGGCCCGCGCGTCACGAAGCACACGCCCGGCCTGCCGGTGAGCTTGCCGTGGGCCTCGGCCATGAAGGCCGCGCCGCCCTCCTGGCGGTTGACGATGAAGCGCGCGCGCTCGCGGTAGGCGTGGAAGCCGTCGAGCACCGCCAGGAAGCTTTCGCCTGGCACGCCGAACGCCATCTCCATGCCTTGTTCGATCAGGCACTCGACGATCAGGTGGCCCGCGGGTTGTGATGTACTCATGAGAAGTAGAACCTCAGCTGCAAATGTCTTCGGCAATTATGTGCGCCCCCTCTTCATGTCTTGCGTTAATTCACCAATTGGTTAAATTCGCGCCATGAAGGCCCCCAAGGACCCCACACCCCCCGCCGAAAGTCTCGAACCCCGCTCGCGAGACGCCGACCGTTCGCAGCTCGCCATCCTCGCGTCGGCGCGCGACGAGTTCTCCGCGCGCGGCCTCGCCGGCGCGCGCATGGACAGCATCGCCGAGCGCGCGGGCCTCAACAAGCGCCTCATCTACTACTACTTCGGCAGCAAGGACGACCTGTTCCTTGCCGTGCTGGAGCGCGTGTACGCCGACATCCGCGCGGCCGAGCAGCGCCTGCACCTCGACGAGATCGAGCCCGTCGAGGCCATCCGCCAGCTGGTGTCGTTCACCTGGCACTACTACCTGGAGCACCCCGAGTTCATCACGCTGCTCAACAGCGAGAACCTGCACGGCGCGGCGCACCTGAAGCGCTCCGAGCGCATCCAGGAGATGAACTCGCCGCTGGTGCAGCTGCTGGACACCGTGCTGGAGCGCGGCAAGAGAGACAACCTCTTTCGCGCCGGCGTCGACCCGGTGCAGCTGTACATCTCCATCGCGTCGCTCTGCTACTTCTACCTCTCGAACAACCACACGCTGTCGGCCATCTTCGGGCGCGACCTGCGGGCGCCCAAGGCGATGGCGCAACGCCTCTCGCACATGACCGACCTCGTGCTGGGCTACGTCCTGCACTGACCGGCACGCGCCCCGCTCAGGGGCGCGCTCTCACTTCCCTTCTCTCGTTCGCTCTCCGGGTATTCACTAGGCAGCCGCCGTTGACGCTGCGGCGCAGCCGTTCCTAAAATCGGTAATTCACTCATTGGTGAATTGATCGATCAAGAAAGCGGCCCGACCGCGCGGAGACAAGACTTGAAGCCCTTTGCAAAAACCGCCAGCACAGGACGCACCGCCGTCCTTGCCTCGCTGACCTGCATCGCCGCCGTGCTCTCGGCCCTGCCGGGCCTCGCCGCCGCGCAGTCCGGCTACCCGACCAAGCCGATCCGCGTGATCGTTCCGTTCGCTGCCGGCAGCACCACCGACATCATTGCCCGCGCCATCACCGACAAGATGAGCGTCAGCATGGGGCAGACGCTGGTCATCGACAACCGCGGCGGCGCCAGCGGCACCATCGGCCAGCAGGCGGTGGCCACCGCCGCGGCCGACGGCTACACGGTGATGATCCATTCGTCGTCGCACACGGTGAGCCCTTCCACCTTCGCCAAGCTGCCCTTCGACACGGTGCACGACTTCGCGGGCGTCACGCCCATCTCGTCGCTGCCCAACGCGCTGGTGATCTCGCCCGGCAAGAACATCAAGACCCTGCCACAGCTGCTGGCCGCCGCGCGCGCCAAGCCCGGCAGCATGAACTTCGCCTCCGCCGGCCAGGGCAGCGCCACGCACCTGAACGCCGAGAAGTTCAAGATGGCGGCGAAGATCGATGCGACCAACATTCCCTTCAAGGGATCGGGCGAGGCCGTCACCGAGGTGCTCTCGGGCCGCGTCGACTACTACTTCTCGCCCATTGCGCCGGTCATCGGCCAGATCAAGGAAGGCCAGCTGCTGGCGCTGGCGGTGGGTTCGCCCAAGCGCGCCGCCGCCCTGCCCGACGTGCCCACCACCACCGAGGCCGGCGTGCCCGGCTCGGAGTTCAACTTCTGGATCGGGATGATGGCGCCCGCCAAGACGCCGCGCGACATCGTCGACCGCCTGAACGCCGAAGTGGCGAAGGCGCTGGCCACGCCCGAGGTCAAGGAGCGCTTCGCCAAGCTCGGCGCCGACCCCTGGACGCTCAAGCCCGCGCAGTTCGACGCCTACATCAAGGAAGAGATCGCGAGCAACGCCGAACTCGTGAAGGCCGCCGGCCTCTCCGTCCCGCAGTAAGCACGCAGCCCCAAGAAGAAAGCCCCGGTCCCCGCCATGCTCCGCAAGCTCCTGCTCTCCCCGGCCCTGCGCCCGTTCATCCTCATCTTGCTGCTGCTGGTGCTGTGGGACCTGGCGATCCGCCTCTTCAGGATCCCGGCCTACCTCGTTCCCCCGCCGTGGGAGGTGGTCAAGCAGCTCGTGGCCGAATGGCCGCGCCTGCTCTCCGAAAGCTGGAAGACCACACTCGCCACGCTGGGCGGCTTCGGCCTGACGATCCTGATCGGCATTCCGATGGCGATGGTCATCGCCTACTCGCGCGTGGTCGAGTCGTACGTGTACCCGTTGCTGGTGTTCTCGCAGAGCATTCCCAAGGTGGCGATCGCGCCGCTGTTCGTGGTGTGGTTCGGCTTCGGCATCTTCCCGAAGGTCATCAGCGCCTTCCTGCTGGGCTTCTTCCCGGTGGTGGTGTCCACGGTGATGGGCTTCAAGTCGGTCGAGCCCGACATGCTCGACCTCTCGCGCTCCATGGGCGCGAGCCGGCTGCAGACCTTCTTCAAGATCAGCCTGCCGCAGGCCCTGCCGCAGATCTTCAGCGGCCTGAAGGTGTCGGTCACGCTGGCCGTGGTGGGCGCGGTGGTCGGTGAATTCGTCGGCTCCAACTCGGGCATCGGCTACGTGCTGCAGGTGGCCAACGGCAACTTCGACCTGCCCCTGATGTTCGCCGCGCTGGTCGTGCTGTCGAGCATCGGCGTGATCCTGTTCGTGGCCGTCGACCTGGTCGAGCGCGTGATGATTCCCTGGCACGCCTCGCAGCGCCACGCCCACTGAGTTCCTCCCCGTTTCAAGTTCCTTCGCAAAGCCAACAACTCCTGGAGACAAACCATGAAGAAACTGCTTCCGTCGCTGCTCGCCGTCGCGGCCCTGGCCACACTCGCCACCTTCGCCGTCGCACCTGCCCACGCCCAGGCTGAAAAGCCCAAGGACAAGGTCACGCTGATGCTCAACTGGTACCTGTACAGCGAGCACGCGCCCTTCTTCCTGGGCAAGGAAAAGGGCTTCTACGCAGAGGAAGGCATCGACCTCGACATCCAGGAAGGCCGCGGCTCCGCCGTCACCGCGCAGGCGGTGGCCGCCAAGTCGGCGACCTTCGGCTACATCGACGTCACCACCATGATCAAGGCCGCCGCCAAGGGCGCGCCGCTGAAGTCGACCGGCGTGCTGTTCCAGGTGAGCCCGATGTCGGTCATGGGTTTCTCCGAGAAGAACATCAAGACGCCCAAGGACATCGTCGGCAAGACCGTGGCCGTGACACCGGGCGACTCCATGTCGCAGATGTGGCCGCTGTTCCTGAAGGTCAACAACATCACCGCCGACCAGGTGAAGATCGTCTCGGGCGACGGCCAGACCAAGCTCAATGCCGTGACCAACGGCCAGGCCGACCTGCTGCTGGGCTACGTGATGGACCAGGCCATCAAGCTGCAGGACGCCACGGGCAAGCCGGTGACGCCCATCCGCTTCGCCGACTCGGGCGTGAACCAGATCAGCTCCGGGATCATCACCAACAAGAACCTGCTGACCGAGAACCCCGACCTGGTGAAGCGCTTCATGCGCGCGTCCACCAAGGCCGCCGAAGCCGCCGAGAAAAGCCCCGAAGCCGCGGTCGACGCCATGCTGAAGGCCAACGCCAAGGCCGGTGTGCGCGACACGCTGATCGTGGGCATGAAGCAGAGCGTGGCGCTCTATCACACGAAGGAAACGGCCAACCAGCGCCCGTACCGCGTGAGCATGAAGAACGTGAGCGACTCGCTCGACCTGCTGGTGCAGTACGGCGGCATGGACGCATCGACGCGCGGCAAGCCCGAAGACTACGTGACGCTCGACTTTCTTCCCTGATCGCCTGCCGCCATCCTGAACCCGCGCGCTCCCTGCCTGTCACCTCTCACGCATTCCATGTCCCAAGTCAACCTGATCGAAGCGCGCGGCGTCTCGAAGATCTACCCCAGCAAGGACGGCCCGGTCGAGTCGCTCAAGCCGCTCGACTTCGCCATCGCGCAAGGCGAGTTCGTCTCCGTCGTCGGCCCTTCGGGCTGCGGCAAGAGCACGCTGCTGAAGATGGTGGCGGGGCTGCTGCCCATCAGCGGCGGCAGCCTCACGCTGGCGAGCAAGCCGATCGTCGGTCCGCAGAAGGACGTGGGCATCGTGTTCCAGAGCGCGGTGCTGCTGCCCTGGCGCAGCGTGGAAGACAACATCCTGCTGCAGGCCGAAATGCGCCACCTGCCCAAGGAAGCGTCGCGCAACCGCGCGCGCGAGCTGATGGCCATGGCCGGCCTGAAGGGCTTCGAGGGCAAGTACCCCTGGCAGCTGTCGGGCGGCATGCAGCAACGCGCGTCGATCTGCCGCGCGCTGCTGCACGACCCGTCGGTGCTGCTGATGGACGAGCCCTTCGGCGCGCTCGACGCCATGACGCGCGAGAAGATGAACCTGGAGCTGCAGCGCATCTGGATGGCGTCGAAGAAGACGGTGATGCTCATCACCCACAGCATTCCGGAAGCCATCTTCCTGTCGGACCGCGTGATCGTGATGAGCGAGCGGCCCGGCTCCATCGCGGCGGTGTACGACATCGACCTGCCGCGCGCCCGCACGCTCGACATGATGGCCTCGCCGGAGTTCGGCGCGTACACGAAGCTGGTGCGCGCGCATTTCTTCTCCCAAGGCATCCTGGACCACTGAGGGCACCGGCCATGGACGCGACCCGCTTTCACGTCGAGGAGATCCGCTTTGCCGAGCGCAACGTGGCGCTGCGGCTGCCGTTTCGCTTCGGCGCCGCTACCGTCACGGCCTGCCCGCAGGTCTTTGTGAAGGCGCGCATCCGCCTGGCCGACGGCCGCACGGCCGAGGGCTGCGCCGCCGAGATGATGATTCCCAAGTGGTTCGACAAGAACCCCGAGCTCACCAACGAACAGAACTTCGAGCAACTGCGCTTCGCCCTGCGCGATGCGCGCGAGGCCTACACCGCCGAGCCCGACGCGCAGACCGCGTGGACGCACTTCGCCTCCAACTACGCCGCGCTGCAGTCGCGCGCCAAGGCCAAGGGGCTGCAACCGCTGGTGGCCAGCTACGGCCCCGCGCTGATCGACCGCGCCCTGCTCGACGCGCTGTGCCTGCACAAGGGCGTGGGCTTTGCGGCGGCGATGAGCAGCAACCTGAGCGGCATCGACATCGCGGGCAGCGGCCTGGCCGACGACCTCGCCGGCTTCGACATGCCCGCCTTCCTGGCGAAGCAGTCGCCGCGCACGCGCATTGCCGCGCGCCACACGGTGGGGCTGGCCGATGCCATCGACGACGGCGATGCGCTGCCGGACGCGCCCATGGACGGACTGCCCACCACGCTCGCCGCCGCCGTGCGCCGCTACGGCCTCACGCATTTCAAGCTCAAGCTGTGCGGCAACACCGCGCAGGACATCGACCGGCTGCAGCGCATTGCCCGCGTCATCGACGGCCATGCCCAACTCGTGACGCTCGACGGCAACGAGCAGTACGCCGACGCCGATGACTTCGCCACCTTCCTCGACCGCATGCTGTCCACGCCCGTGCTCTGGAAGCTCGCGCAGAAGACGGTGTTCGTCGAGCAGCCCATCCGCCGCGATGCGGCGCTGCAGCGCGACGTGTCCGCGCTGGGCAAGCGCATTCCGCTGCTCATCGACGAGTCCGACGCCACGCTCGACGCCTTCGTGCAGGCCCGCGCACTGGGCTACACAGGCGTGTCGAGCAAGAGCTGCAAGGGCTTCTACAAGTCGGTGATCAATGCCGCGCGTTGCGCGCAGTGGAACGCAGGCAGCGAAGCGCCGCGCTACTTCCTCTCCGGCGAAGACCTCACCATGCAGGCCGGCATCGGCGTGCAGCAAGACCTGGCGCTGGTCGCCTGGCTCGGGCTGTCGCACGTGGAGCGCAACGGCCACCATTACGTCAACGGCATGGCCGCGGCGCCAGAGGCCGAGCAGCAGGCCCTGCTGAAGGCCCACCCGGGCCTGTACGAACCGAGCGACGGCGCCGTGCGCCTCGCCATCCGCGAAGGGCAGCTCGACCTGTCCTCGCTCGCCGATGCACCTGGCTTCGCCACCGGCAAGCCGGGCGCCGGCATCTCGTGGGACGCCATGCGTTCCGTCTACTGAAGCACAGCTTCTCCCCGCCTTATCTCTCTCGCATCTCAAGGAAGAAAACGATGGCCACCCAACGTCTCGGAATCATCATGCACGGCGTCACCGGCCGCATGGGCATGAACCAGCACCTGATCCGCTCCATCTGCGCCATTCGCGCGCAAGGCGGCGTGACGCTGTCGAACGGCGACAAGGTCATGCCCGACCCGATCCTCATCGGCCGCAACGCCGAGAAGATGGAGGCGCTGGCCAAGGCGCACAACATCGCGCGCTGGGGCACCGACCTCGACAACGCGCTGGAGAACAAGGACGACACCATCTTCTTCGACGCCGGCACCACGCAGATGCGCCCCACCCTGCTGGCCAAGGCCATCCGCGCCGGCAAGCACGTGTACTGCGAGAAGCCGATTGCCACCAACCTGAACGAAGCCGTGGAAATCGCGCGCCTGGCCGAAGGCTCGGGCCTGAAGCACGGCGCCGTGCAGGACAAGCTCTTCCTGCCCGGCCTGCGCAAGCTCGACATGCTGCGCCGCGCCGGCTTCTTCGGCCGCATGCTCAGCGTGCGCCTGGAGTTCGGCTACTGGGTGTTCGAGGGCGACCTGCAGCCCATCCAGCGCCCGAGCTGGAACTACCGCAAGGAAGACGGCGGCGGCATGATCCTGGACATGATGTGCCACTGGCGCTACGTGCTGGACAACCTGTTCGGCGAGGTGAAGTCGGTGTCGTGCATCGGCGCCACGCACATTCCCAAGCGCTGGGATGAAGAAGGCAAGCCCTATGAGGCGACGGCCGACGACGCTGCCTACTCCACCTGCGAACTCACGGGCCACAACGGCGAGCCGGTCATCGCGCAGATCAACATGAGCTGGGCCACGCGCGTGCGCCGCGACGACCTCGTGACCTTCCACGTCGACGGCACCGACGGCTCGGCCGTGGCGGGCCTGTCGAGCTGCCGCGCCCAGTCGCGCGTGGCCACGCCGCGCCCGGTGTGGAACCCCGACGAGAAGCAGACCATGAACTTCCTCGACCAGTGGCAGGAAATTCCGGACTCGCAGGTCTACGACAACGGCTTCAAGATCCAGTGGGAGCACTTCATTCGCCACGTGGTCGAGAACGCCCCCTACCGCTGGACGCTGCCCGAAGGCGCCAAGGGCGTGCAGCTGGTCGAGGCCGCGCTCGAGTCGTGGCAGGACCGCCGCTGGGTCGACGTGCCCGCGCTGAAGGTCTGAGGCACACGCCATGGCTCTTTCGCTGACCCTCCCCACCGCCGCCGGCACGCTCGCGCCGTACACGCTGCGCGGCACCACGCCCGCCAAGCCCGATGCGGGCGTGACCTTCAACCGCATCGTCTACTCGGCCGCCCACGTCGTGGCCGACCCGCTCGCGGCCATCGACCCGTGGCTGCAGTGCGCGGTCGACTGGGACACCACCATCGCCTACCGCCGCCACCTGTTCTCGCTGGGCCTGGGCGTGGCCGAGGCCATGGACACCGCGCAGCGCGGCATGGGGCTGGACTGGCCCACCTCGCTCGAGCTGATCCGCCGTTCGCTCGACGCGGCGAAAGACGTGCCCGGCGCGCTGGTCGCTTCGGGCTGCGGCACCGACCACCTGAACATCGACGACGTGAAGAGCGTCGACGACGTGATTCGCGGCTACGAGGAGCAGATGGCCGCCATCGAGGCACTCGGCGGCAAGCTGATCGTCATGGCCAGCCGCGCGCTGGCCCGCGTGGCGAAGAGCCCGGCCGACTACGAACGCGTGTACGACCGCATCCTGAGCCAGGCGAAGCAGCCGGTGGTGCTGCACTGGCTGGGCGACATGTTCGACCCGGCGCTGGCGGGCTACTGGGGCACGAAGGATGTCGACGCGGCCATGGACACCGCGCTGGGCATCATCGCGGCGCATCCCGACAAGGTCGACGGCATCAAGATCTCGCTGCTCGACAAGGACAAGGAAATCGCGATGCGCCGACGCCTGCCCAAGAGCGTACGGATGTACACGGGCGACGATTTCAACTACGCAGAACTGATTGCGGGCGACGGCTTCGGCGACGAGCCGACGCACGGCAAGAGCGATGCGCTGCTGGGCATCTTCGACGCCATCGCTCCCGCGGCCAGCGTTGCATTGGGCGCACTGGCCCAGGGCAACACCGAGAAGTTCCACGCGATCCTCGGCCCCACGGTGCCGCTGTCGCGCCACATCTTCGCGGCGCCCACGCGCTTCTACAAGACCGGCGTGGTGTTCATGGCCTGGCTCAACGGCCACCAGAAGCACTTCACCATGGTCGGCGGCCAGCAGAGCACACGCTCGCTGCCCCACTTCGCCGAACTGTTCCGGCTGGCCGACGCGGCCAACCTGCTGGAGCAGCCCGAGCTGGCGGTGCAGCGCATGAAGACGCTGCTGGCTTTGCACGGCGTCGAAGGCTGAGGCAGGCCATGCGCGATTTCTCGCAGAACCACGACTGGCTGTCGATCAACACCGCCACGGTGCGCAAGCAGTCGGGCACCGAGTTGCCGCTCGACCGCATCATCGACCAGTGCGCCGAGCGCGGCATCCGCGCGATCAGCCCATGGCGCGACCAGGTGGCGGCCGTCGGCCTCGACAAGGTCGCGAAGCAGCTGAAGGCGCACGGCATGGGCCTCTCGGGCTACTGCCGCGGCGGCTTCTTCCCCGCGCCGGACGCCGCGGGCCTGAAGGCCGCGCTGGACGACAACCGCCGCGCCATCGACGAGGCGAAGACGCTCGATGCGCCCTGCCTCGTGCTGGTGGTCGGCGCACTGCCCGGTGCGCTCGAAGGCAAGGCCGCGTACACCGACATCGGCCGTGCGCGCTCAGAGGTGCGCGACGGCATCGCCGCCTCGCTCGAATACGCCCGCGAAGTCGGCATGCCGCTGGCCATCGAGCCCCTGCACCCGATGCAGGCGGCCGACCGCGCGTGCATCAACACGCTCGAACACGCGCTCGACATCTGCGACGAACTCGACGCGGGCAAGAGCGGCATGCTCGGCGTGGCGCTCGACATCTACCACGTGTGGTGGGACCCGAAGCTGCAACAGCAGATCGCGCGCGCCGGTCGTGAGCGGCTGTTGGCGTACCACGTGTGCGACTGGCTCACGCCCACGCGCGACCTGTTGAGCGACCGCGGGATGATGGGTGACGGCGTGGTCGAGCTGAAGAAGATCCGCGGCTGGGTGGAAGACGCAGGCTTCGCGGGGTTCAGCGAAGTCGAGATTTTTTCGAACCTCGATTGGTGGCAGCGGCCGGGGGCTGAAACGCTCGGCGTTTGTATCGAGCGGCACAAGAAAACCGTGTAGGCGGCTTGCTGTTCTTGTTGGGGCACGTTCGTTCGGGGGCATGCCCTGAACAATGCCGAGCACCGCCAAGCGCCAAAGCAAAGAACAATCAGCTGTGCTGCAATCCGCCCCATGGCTGACCCGACCCTCGACGACCTGCGCCGCTACGCCGTGGCGCGCACCCTCTTCAAGCCGACCACGCTGCCCGCCGCGATCCGCCAGCTCGGCTTCGTGCAGGCCGACCCGATCCGCGCCCCCGCTCGCGCACAAGACCTGACCTTGCGCCACCGCGTGAAGGACTACCGCGCGGGCGATCTCGAAAACCGCTACACGCGCCTCGCGGTGGAAGAAGACTGCCTGGTCAACTACGGCTTTCTGCCGCGCGAGCATCTCGCGCTGATGCACCCGCGCGAAGCCAGGCAGGCATGGGACGCCGACACGCGCCGCAAGGCCGCCGAGGTGCTGGCCTATGTGCAGGCGCACGGCCCGGTGCATCCGCGCCAGGTGGAACTGCACTTTGCGCACGGCCGCATCCAGAACTACTGGGGCGGCTCCATCAACGCGAGCACGCACCTGCTCGACGGCATGCACTACCGCGGCATGCTGCGCGTGGTGCGGCGCGACAGCGGCACGCGCGTGTACGAGGCGGTGACGCACGCGCCCGCCGACGACAGCCCTGCCGGCCGCGCCCAGCGCGCCGCGGCCCTGATCGCCCTGGTGGTGCGCAAGTACGCGCCGCTGCCGGCCGCGAGCCTCACGTACCTGGTGCGGCTGCTGGGCTATGGCGCGCCGCACCTGTCGCCGCAGACGCAGGCGGCGTTGCGCCTCGCGCGCGAAGAGCTTGCGAGCTGCCGCATCGACGGCACCACCTGGTATTGGCCCGCCGACGAGAACCCGGCCTCGCGCCGCCATGCGCCCGACGACGCGGTGCGCCTGCTGGCGCCTTTCGACCCGGTCGTGTGGGACCGCCGCCGCTTCGAGCTGCTCTGGGGCTGGACGTACAAGTTCGAGGCCTACACGCCCGCGCCGAAGCGGCAGTTCGGCTACTACGCGCTGCCGATGCTCGCGCACGACCGCGTGATCGGCTGGGCCAACGTGACCGCGCCGGCGGGCGGGCTGCAGCCGAGCTTCGGCTACGCGGGCAAGAAGCCGCGCGACGCGGCCTTTCGCGCGGCGCTCGACGACGAGCTGCACCTGATGACGCAATTCCTGGCCGGGCGCTGAGCACGGCCGCGGCCGCCACGTACCGCTTCTGAAGAAAATCCCCGCGCCGCCGAAGGTCTGGCGCGCGGGCGACAACCCTGTGCGCCGGCGGGCTTCTAGAATCGCGCGGTTGTCCGCATCGTCGGACGGCAAGCGTTCTCAGGGCGGGGTGAAACTCCCCACCGGCGGTGATGGCGGCGAAAGCTGCACAAGCCCGCGAGCGCCTGGAGCCCGCCATGGGTTCCGGGGTCAGCAGATTTCGGTGCGATTCCGAAGCCGACGGTCACAGTCCGGATGAAAGAGAGCGCGAAATGCGGGCTGGCCCGCGCGCTTTGCCTTTGTCGGCAAGCGCGCGAGCGGGCCTGTGGTTTCGTGCGCCCTGATTCAGGAAACCTGCTTTCTAGAGGCACACCATGAGTCAGATCAACGACCTTCCCCTTTCCGCCATTCCCGGCTCGGGCTCCGCGTCCGGTTCGCCGCGCGGCACGCGCATCGCATTCGTCGAGGCGCAATGGCATTCCGACATCGTCCACCAGGCCCGCGACGCCTTTCTCGAGGAGATGGCGCGCCAGGGCGTGGCGCGCGAGCTCATCGACATCTTCGACGTGCCCGGCGCCTTCGAGATTCCGCTGCACGCCAAGCGTCTCGCCAACTCGGGCAAGTACGCGGCCATCGTCGGCTGCGCGCTGGTGGTCGACGGTGGCATCTACCGCCACGAGTTCGTCGCGAACACGGTGGTCAACACGCTGATGTCGCTGCAGCTGGAAACCGACGTGCCGATCTTCTCGGCCGTGCTCACGCCGCACCACTTCCACGAGCATGTGGAGCACCGCAAGTACTTCCACCGCCACTTCGCGGTGAAGGGCACCGAAGTGGCCGAGGCGTGCGTGAAGACGCTCGAAGGACTGAGGCAGGTCGACGCGCTGCTGGCCGCGTGACAAGGGCCGCACGGCTGCAGTAATCTGGGCGGATGCCTGCCGCATCCGAATCCGAGTCCGCGTCTGCCGCTGAAGACCGCTACGTTCTGTACGGTGCGCCCGGTTCGGGCGCCACGCCGGTCCACGCCGCGCTGACGCTGATCGGCGCGCAGGTCGAGACCGTCGACATCGCCACCTGGGAAAGCGAGGCAGAGCGCGAACGCGTGTCGGGCGTGAACCCGATGCGCCAGGTGCCCGCGCTGTTGCTGCCTTCGGGCGAGCTCATGACCGAGAGCGCGGCCATCCTGTTGTGGCTCGGCGACCGCTATCCGCAAGCCGGCCTCGGCCCCGCGCCCGACAGCCCGCTGCGTGCGCGCTACCTGCGCTGGATGGTCTATCTGCCAGCCGCGATCTACTCGCTCTTCTGGGTGCGCGACGAGCCTTCGCGCCTCGTGCCCGATGCCGCGGCGCAAGCGACGATGCTCGAGCGCAGCGCCGAGCGCATCGCGCACTGCTGGCACCTGATGGACACGCAGATCGGCGAGCCGGCACCCTACCTGCTCGGCGAGCACTTGAGCATGCTCGACCTGTACGTGACCGTGATGTCGCGCTGGACGCCGACCCGCGCGCGCTTCGACCGCGAGGCGCCGCGCATGGCCCGGGCGGTGAAGCGCGTCGATGCCGATCCGCGGCTCGCCGCGTTCTGGGCGGCGCGCTTTCCGTTCGTGCCGGGGTGGGAACAGGGCAACGGCTGAGGTGGCCACTTCTTTTCGATAATCCACGCCATGACCGCACGCACCCCCACCACCGCCTACCCGATGACGATCTACCACAAGCCCAACTGCAGCACGTCGCGCAACGTGCTGTCGCTGATCCGCGAAAGTGGCGTGGAGCCCGAGATCGTGCTGTACCTGGAAACGCCGCCGTCGCAGAAGAAGCTGCGCGAACTGGCCAAGGCCATGGGCCTGGGCGCGCGCGACCTGCTGCGCGCCAAGGAAGCGCCCTACGAGGAACTGAAGCTGGCCGACGAGAAATTGACGGACGACCAGCTGTTCGACGCCATCGCCGCGCACCCGATCCTGCTGCAGCGCCCGATCGTGGTGTCGCCGCGCGGCACGCTGATGTGCCGGCCATGGGAACGCGTGCGCGAGATCCTGCCGGCCTGACACCGGCTCCGAGGTTCAGCCTGCGGGCTGCTGCGCCAGGCCCCACGCCACGTGTTCGCGCACGAGCTCGCTCGAATGCGCGGCGCGCGTGGTCAGCGCCTCGTGCGCACCGCCCTCGCCCGCCCGCGCCGCATTGCCCAGCGCCACCGCGATGTTGCGCAGCCAGCGCTCGTGGCCGATGCGGCGAATGGGGCTGCCTTCGGTGCGGCGCAGGAAATCTTCTTCGGTCCACGCGAACAGCTCGGCCAGCGTGCGCCCGGTGAGGCCTTCGCGCGCGTCGAAGTCGGGCAGCGTGCTCTTCTTCGCGAACTTGTTCCAGGGGCAGATCAGCTGGCAGTCGTCGCAGCCGTAGATGCGGTTGGCCATCAGCGGGCGCAGCTCGTCGGGAATCGGCCCGCTGTGCTCGATGGTGAGGTACGAGATGCAGCGCCGCGCGTCCAGCCGCCGCGGCGCCACGATGGCCTGCGTCGGGCAGATGTCGATGCAGGCGCTGCAATTGCCGCAGTGCGCGCTGACGGGGTCGCTGGGCGGCAGCGCCATGTCGACGTAGATCTCGCCCAGGAAGAACATCGAGCCCGCGTTGCGGTCGAGCACCAGCGTGTGCTTGCCGCGCCAGCCCTGCCCGCTGCGCGAGGCCAGCTCGGCCTCGAGCACGGGGGCCGAGTCGGTGAAGGCGCGGTGGCCGAACGGGCCGACCTCTTCGGCGATGCGCTCGGCCAGCCTCGCGAGCCGGTTGCGCAGCACCTTGTGATAGTCGCGGCCCCGCGCATAGACCGACACGATGGCCTCGCCGGGCCGCGCGAGGCGATCGAATTCCACGGCCTGCCACTCGGGCGAGGTGTCGCGCGGCAGGTAGTCCATGCGCGCGGTGATCACGCTCACCGTGCCCGGCACCAGCTCGGCCGGACGGGCGCGGCGGGTGCCGTGTGTTGCCATGTATTGCATCTCGCCATGGAACCCATGGGCCAGCCATTGCATCAGACCGTCCTCGGCGCTCGATAAATCGACGCCCGCGATTCCGATTTGGGAGAATCCGAGTTCCCGGGCCAAGGCCTGAATACGCACAACGAGTGGATGGCTGACGATCACTTGCCGATTGTAGAAACGACAAAGACCGCCCGTACGCTGTGCTGGCGCAGCGAGGACGACACCGACGCCTTCGCGCGCGCGCTCGCGGCCTCGCCCGCGGTGCGCGACGCATTCATCGCGCTGCATGGCGACCTTGGCGCGGGCAAGACGACTTTCGTTCGCCACCTGCTGCGCGCGCTCGGCATCGCCGGACGTATCAAGAGCCCCACCTACGCGGTGGTCGAACCCCACGAGGCACCCGACGGCCTGCAGATCTTCCATTTCGACTTCTATCGCTTCAGCGATCCGCGCGAATGGGACGACGCCGGTTTCCGCGACATCTTCGCGGGCCCCGGGCTCAAGCTGGCCGAGTGGCCGGACAACGCCGCGGGCCGTACACCACCGGCTGACCTCGCTATTAAAATAGAAGCAATGACCGACGACACACGCAGCGTGAGCCTTCTCGCGAACACCCCTCGCGGCAGCGATCTGCTGGCGCGCATCACCGCATGAAGGCGGGCGGCCTGAAACGGCGCGTGCTGCTGCAGGGCGGCAGCATCGCGCTGATGCTCGGCGTGCACCAGATCGCGCGCGGCGCCAGCATCCTCGCCGTGCGCGTGTGGCCCGCCGCCGACTACACGCGCGTGACCATCGAGTCCGACACGCGCCTGAGCTCGCAGCAGCTCGTGGTGGGCAGCCCGCCGCGGCTGGCGGTGGACATCGAAGGCATCGACCTCAACCCCGAGCTGCGCGAGCTGGTCGGCAAGATCAAGCCGGGCGACCCGTACATCAACGGCCTGCGCGTCGGGCAGAACGCACCGAAGGTGGTGCGCATCGTGTTCGACCTGAAGCAGGCCGTGGTGCCGCAGGTGTTCTCGCTCGCGCCGGTGGCCGCATACAAGCACCGGCTGGTGCTCGACCTGTACCCGGAGCAGGCCATCGACCCGATGGAGGCGCTGATTGCCGAGCGCCTGCGCGATGCGCCGCGCGCCGGCAGCAGCAGCGGCTCCGCCGTGGCCGGCATCGCCCCTTCGCCCGCGCCCTCATCCGCCCCCGCGGTCGACCCGCTGGGCGAGCTGATGGCGCAGCAATCGATGCGCCCCGGCCCGCCCGCGCCACCGCCGCCCGTGACATCCGGCCCCGACCGGCCGCCCGTGCTCGTGGTGCCCGCGCCCCCGCCGCCGGTGGTGGGCACCGCGCCCGTCAGGCCCGTGCCGCCACCGCCCCCCGCCGCACGCGGCGGCACCGCCACCGCGAGCCGCACCGACCGCATCATCATCGTGGCGCTCGACCCCGGCCACGGCGGCGAAGACCCCGGCGCCACCGGCCCGAGCGGCACGCGCGAGAAAGACATCGTGCTGCAGGTGGCGTTTCGCCTGCGCGACCGCATCAACGCGGGCAGCGTCAGCGGCAACCCGATGCGCGCCTTCCTCACGCGCGACGCCGACTTCTTCGTGCCGCTGGGCGTGCGCGTGCAGAAGGCCCGCCGCGTGCAGGCCGACCTGTTCGTGAGCATCCATGCCGACGCCTTCACCACGCCCGCCGCGCGCGGCGCCAGCGTGTTCGCGCTGAGCCAAAGCGGCGCCTCGAGCAGCGCGGCGCGCTGGATGGCCAACAAGGAAAACGACGCCGACAAGGTGGGCGGCGTGAACGTCGGCGGCCACGAGGCGCAGGTGCAGCGCGCGCTGCTCGACATGAGCACCACCGCGCAGATCAACGACAGCCTGAAGCTCGGCGGCGCGATGCTCGGCGAGATCAAGGGCATCGGAGCCCGGCTGCACAAGGGCCAGGTCGAGCAGGCCGGCTTCGCGGTGCTGAAGGCGCCCGACATTCCCAGCGTGCTGGTGGAGACGGCCTTCATCAGCAACCCCGAAGAAGAAGCGAACCTGCGCCGCGCCGATTACCAGGAGAACCTGGCCGATGCGCTGATGCGCGGCATCCAGCGCTACTTCGCGCAGAACCCGCCGCTGGCGCGCAGCCGGCAACTCTGACGGCACTGGCACTGTCGGGCACTGTTGTCGGGGCACGCTTTGCAAAGCCGAAGCGTGCCCTGCTGTCCCACGAAGGGCCGCCCGTGAGACCGCACAGGCAGGCGCGGCAGGCTCCTACAAGGCGTGCGCGGGCCTTCTGGACATGATGACCCATCACTCTTCGAAAGGTGGACATCATGAACACACGTCTCTGGATCGCTGCAGCCGCAGCCACTTCGGTCATGACGATTGCAGGCTGCGCAAGCGGCCCCAACCAGAACCTCGGTACTGGTGTCGGTGCAGTAGGCGGTGCGCTGGTGGGCAATGCCATCGGCGGCAACACCGCAGCCACCGTGGGTGGCGCGGCCATCGGCGGCATCATCGGCAACCAGGTCGGCCGCAATGCAGACGAGCGCAACTACAACCGCCAGCGCTACCCGCAAGGCAGCGGCTACTACCCGGGCAACGGGCCCAACTATTGAGCCTGACGAGTCAACTGAGTCATCAAGCCCCCAACGAAAAAGCGCGCCCTCCGGCGCGCTTTTTTCATGGGTGAATGAGCGACGTTCAGGCCTGCGCTTCGCGCGCCTTCTCCGCCTTCGAGGCGCGCCATGCGCCGAAGATGGCCAAGAGGCCCGGCACGAAGATCAGCGCCCAGATGATCTTGTCCAGGTGCTGGCGCACGAACGGCAGGTTGCCGAAGAAGTAGCCGGCGGTGGCAATGCCCAGCACCCAGATCAGCCCGCCCACCACATTGAACATGGTGAACTTCGCGCGGCTCATTTCGGCCACGCCGGCCACGAAGGGCGCGAAGGTGCGAATGAATGGCATGAAGCGCGCCAGGATGATCGTGATGCCGCCGTAGCGCTCGTAGAAACCGTGGGCCTGGTCGAAGGCCTTGCGGTTGAACAAGCGCGAGTTCTCCCACTGGAACACCTTCGGCCCGAAGTAGCGCCCGATCGAGTAGTTGCACTGGTCGCCCAGGATGGCCGCGGCAATCAGGATGCCGCAGGCCAGCGGGAAGTTCATGAGCCCCGCGCCGCACAGTGCGCCGACGATGAAGAGCAGCGAGTCCCCGGGCAGGAACGGCATGACCACCGCGCCGGTCTCCACGAAGACGATGAGGAACAGCAGCGCGTAGACCCAGGGGCCGTAGGCAATGACGAAGGCCTCGAGATGTTTGTCGACGTGCAGGATGAAGTCGACGAGAAAGCTGATGATTTCCATGGGCGCGGATTATCCTTGCTGAACCCGAACGCTCTCTGAATCACCCCATGCTGCACATACGCGCCGCCACCGATGCGGACTGGCCGGCCCTCTGGTCCCTGCTCGAGCCCACCTTCCGCCGCGGCGACACCTACACCTTCGCCACCGACGTCACCGAGGCCGAGGTCCGCCACGCATGGATGACCCTGCCCGCCGGCACCTTCGTCGCCTGCGACGAGCAGGGCGCGGTGCTCGGCACCTATGTCATCAAGGCCAACCAGCCCGGCCACGGCGCGCACGTGAGCAACTGCGGCTATGTGGTGTCCGAAGCGGCGCGCGGCCTGGGCGTGGCCTCCGCGCTGTGCGAACACTCGCAGCAGGAGGCGCTGCGCATGGGCTTTCGCGCGATGCAGTTCAACTTCGTGGTGTCGACCAACGAGGGCGCGGTGCGCCTCTGGCGCAAGCTGGGCTTCGCCATCGTGGGCACGCTGCCCGGCGCGTTCAGGCATCCGCAGCACGGGTTCGTCGATGCGTATGTGATGTTCAAGCAGTTGCAGGCCTGAGCATCCCGCGTCGAACGCCCTGGCAGAGCGCCGGGGAACACAGCGCTTTTAGAATGCCCCGGTGAGCGCCCTCCCCACTTCCATCGCCCCTATCCAACGCCGTCCGATCCGCGAGCTTCCCGATGAGCTGATCAGCCAGATCGCCGCCGGCGAAGTGGTCGAGCGGCCCGCCTCGGTGGTGCGCGAGCTGCTGGACAACGCGCTCGACGCGGGTGCCAGCCACATCACGGTGCGGCTGGCTTCGGGCGGCGTGCGGTTGATCTCCGTGGAAGACGACGGCCTGGGGATTCCGCGCGAAGAGCTCACGGTGGCCCTGCGCCGCCATGCCACCAGCAAGATCGCGAGCCTGAACGACCTCGAGACGGTCGGCACGATGGGCTTTCGCGGCGAGGCGCTCGCGGCCATCAATGCGATCGCCGAACTCAGCATTCTTTCGCGCTTCACCGGCGCGGACACGGCCTACGCGCTCGACGGGCGCACCGGCGAACTGCGGCCGGTGGCGCGCGCCACGGGCACCACGGTGGAGGTGCGCGAGCTGTTCTTCGCGACGCCGGCGCGCCGCAAGTTCCTGAAGACCGACGCCACCGAACTGGCCCACTGCATCGAGGCGGTGCGCCGCCATGCGCTGGCGCGGCCCGAAGTGGGTTTCTCTGTCTGGCACGACGGCAAGCTGGTCGAGCAGTGGCGCGCCGCCACGGTGCGCGAACAGCGCCTGGCCGACGCGCTGAGCGACGACTTCGTGTCGCAGAGCGTGGCCGTCGACCGCACGGGCGGCGCGGTGCGCGTGGTCGGCCGCGCCGGCATTCCCGACGCGGCACGCTCGCGCGGCGACCAGCAGTTCTTCTACGTCAACGGCCGCTTCGTGCGCGACAAGGTGCTGTCGCACGCCGTGCGCAGCGCCTACGAGGACGTGCTGCACGGCCAGCGCCAGCCCATTTACGTGCTGTACCTCGAGATCGACCCCTCGCGGGTCGACGTGAACGTGCACCCGACCAAGATCGAGGTGCGCTTTCGCGACGGGCGCGAGGTGCACCAGGCGGTGCGCCACGCCATCGAGGACGCGCTGGCCGCCCCGCGCGCCAGCGACGCCGTGGTGCCGGCCGCGCCGCAGCAGTCGTTCTTCAAGGCGAATCCACTGCCACCGAACGCCAGCTGGGCGCAACCCGCTATCAATTTCGTAGCTCGTGAACGCGGCGAAGGCGATTTCGAGGCGATGTGGCCGCAACGCACCGAGCCGCGCGCGCCCGACCATGCGGCGGAGTCGACGCCCGCCGCATGGCCGCAAGCGGACAGAGCCAATGGAGCGAATGGCGCCAATGGCGCCGATATGGCCGCCACCGAATTCCGCCCGCCCGCCCCCCTGGCCACGCAAGGCGACGCCTGGCCGCTGGGCCGCGCGCTGGCGCAGCTGCAGGGCATCTACATCCTGGCCGAGAACAGCCAGGGCCTGGTGATCGTCGACATGCACGCGGCGCACGAGCGCATCGTCTACGAGCGGCTGAAGACGCAACTCGACGGTGCTTCCATCAGCAGCCAGCCGCTGCTGATTCCGGCCACTTTCGCCGCCACGCCGCAGGAAGTGGCCACGGCCGAGGCCTGCGCGGCGGTGCTGCCGACGCTGGGGCTGGAAATCACGCCCTTCTCGCCGCGCACGCTCGCGGTGCGCGCCGTGCCCGGAACGCTGGCCGACGGCGATCCGGTGGAGCTGGCGCGCAGCGTGCTGGCCGAACTGGGCCAGCACGACGCCAGCACCGTGGTGCAGCGCGCGCAGAACGAACTGCTGTCCACCATGGCCTGCCACGGGGCGGTACGGGCCAACCGCAAGCTCACGATCGACGAGATGAACGCACTGTTACGCCAGATGGAAGCAACAGAACGTTCGGACCAGTGCAACCACGGTCGGCCGACCTGGCGGCAGCTGTCGATCCGCGAGCTCGATTCGCTGTTCATGCGCGGTCGATAGCTCGATTACGCACGTTTTGGGTGATTTTCAAGGGCCTGACGGGCCCTTTTCGCCGTTTTTCTAGGGTTTTCCGCAGGCCGGCGTACGTCATCGGGATGGCGGGCACGCACGTTGCATAGGTTCTGCAAAGCGCCAATGAGCGTTGTGTCGGGGGGTTACCAAGGTGCAATGTCGGCGCATCGCGGTGAGAGCAGGTGAAACTTTTAGGCCGACTTCGCTGTCCCTCAACCCCATGATGAAACGCTGGACCCTCCTCGCGTCTGTCCTCTCGCTCTGCGCCCTGCTGGCAGCCGGTTGCTCGACGCTCGACGCCCAGCAGCGCGAATGGATCTTCCAGCCCAGCGACCGCAGCTGGGGTAACACCGCCTCCATGGCCCAGGGCATGGAGGACGTGTGGATCGACTTCCAGTCCTCCCTCACCGGCGAGCCGGCCCGCCTGCACGGCCTGTGGCTGGGCGGCGCGCCCGAGACCACCGACACGCCCGTGCTGCTGTACCTGCACGGCGCCCGCTACAACGTGGCCGGCTCGGCGCCGCGCATCCAGCGCATGCACGAGCTGGGCTTCTCGGTGCTGGCCATCGACTACCGCGGCTTCGGCAAGAGCTCCAAGGGCCTGCCCTCGGAGGAATCGGCCCGCGAGGACGCCCGCGCCGCCTGGACCTGGCTGGCCGCGCGCCACCCCAAGCAGCACCGCTACATCTTCGGCCACTCGCTGGGCGGTGCCATCGGCATCGACCTGGCGGCACATGTGAACGACGAGAGCGGCACCATCGTGGAGAGCACCTTCACCTCGATCGCCGACGTGGTCAGCAGCTTCAAGTGGGGCTGGCTGCCGTTCAGCCCGCTCATCACGCAGCGCTTCGAGGCGATCAACAAGGTCAAGGACATCGGCTCGCCGCTGCTCGTGGTGCACGGCACCGCCGACAGCCTGATCAACCCCACGCTGGGCCGCAAGCTCTACGACGCGGCCACCGTGCCCAAGCTGTTCGTGCTGGTCGAGGGCGGCTCGCACCACAACACCAACTCGGTCGGCGAAACGCAGTACCGCGCGGCGCTCACGCAGCTGTTCCGCATGAAGCCGGAAAGCATGGTCGCCAGCAACGGCGGCGCGCCGCGGCCGACACCGCGCCTTGCCCCGCCGGCAACCGGCGCGCTCACGCCGCAGGATGTGAGCGGCAAGGTGCAGACGCCGGTGCCGGCCGCGATCTGACCGGATCCGACAGGCCTTGGCAGGCCCTGCCTGACCCTCACCCGGGCGCCGCTGTGCGCCCGATCGCGCCGCTGCCGCGCAGCGCGAAGACGAACACCCCGCCCATCGCCAACGCAAGCCCGCACAGCATGCCCGCGTAGCCCGTGCGGTCGAGCAGGAAGCCCGCGCCCACCGGCACCGCCAGGCGGCTCAGCGCGAACAGGCTGGCCTGCAGGCCGTAGTCGGCCGCTTGGTGGCCGTCACGTGCGAAGAACATCATCAGCCCGAAGGCCAGCGAGGCCGCCGCGCCCATCGCCAGCGCGACCAGCAGCGCCGCGGCGCCCAGCCATGCCGCCGGCGCGCGCAACGCCACCACGGCCGCGAGCACGGCGATGCACAGGAAGCCCAGCAGCGTGACGCCCGGCACCGCGCGCGCCACGCCGACGCGCCGGACGACGCCGGCAGCCACCACGCTGGCCACCGCCGCGACCAGCCCGCCGCCTACGCCCACCAGCCACGCGACCTGCGGCACGGCAAAGCCGCGGTCGAGCAGCAGCGGTTTCAGGAAGAACCACGCCGCGCCGATGAACGGGAAGCACGACAGCAGCAGCACGGTCCACGCGCGGGCGCCCGGCTGCGCGAAGTAGCCCTGCGCACGGCCGCTCGACACGCCGCGCGAAGCGAGCGGTGCCTGCGCAGCGATCGGCGCCGCGCCTTCGTCGATGCACAGCAGCGCGAGCGCGCCGATTACCAGCAGGCCCGCCATGAACCAGAACGGCGCGGCCCACCCCCACTTCGCCTGCACCAGCAGCATCAGCCCGCCGCCGACGATGGCCCCCAGCGACAGCGCCGCCGAGCGCAGGCCGCCCGCACGCAGGCGCGCCGACGCGGGCAGCAGGCGAATGGCGAGCGCGTTGACGGGAATGTCGGCCCACGTCGCCATCAACGCGGAGGCGACGGCCAGCACGCAGAGCGTGACGCGGTCCGACAGCAGTTCGCGTTGCCCCAGCAGCGCGAGCACCGCCGCGAAGCCCAGGCACAGCAGCACCGCCCATCCGCGGTACTGCCCGCCCCTGAAGCGATACCGCTCCACCGGCACGGCCAGCAGGAACTTGAAGACCGCCGGCAACCCCGCGAGCTGGAAGAGGCCGATCTCCCACCCGCTCCAGCCGTGCTGCCGCATCAGCACCGGCAGCCCCAGCCAGAGGTACACGCTGGGCGCGGTCGTCGCCAGGTTCAGCCCCGCGAAGAGCGCCTGGTGCAGGTTCTCGCGCAGGCGGCTCATGCGTTGGGCCTGCGCGCCACCAGCACCTGCAGCGGCGCCATCGGGAACTCCGGCGACGCGAAGCGCCGCAGGCATTGGAAGCCCGCGCGCTCCAGCGCGGCCTCGCCCGAGCCGGCCGCGCCCACGTGGCGCCCGAGCACCATCATCGGCAGGTAGAACGGCAGCACCGCCGCGGCCTGCTCGCGCGAGGCGCCCACCTCGGCATGCGCGCAGACAAGGAGGCCACCGGGGCGCAGCGCCGCCAGCACCCTGCGCAGCATCGCGTCGACGTCGGGCACGAAGTGCAGCACCGACGAGCACCAGACGAGGTCGTAGCCTTCGCCGATGCTGTCGCGCGTCCTGTCGCCCCCGGCGTCACCACCTGCACCATCACCTGTACGGCCACCTGCATCGCCGCCGATGTCGCCGCCCACGGCGCGCACCCGGTGCGACAGCTGCTCGCGCGCGATGTTCTCCCCGGCAACCGCGGCCGTCGCCGGGCCGTCGAACACCACGCCTTGCGAATCGGGCCAGAGCTTGGCCAGTGCAATGCCGATCCATCCCGGTCCGCCACCCAGGTCGAGCCAGCGCCGCGTCTGCGCGGCCTCGGGCACGCGCGCCATCACGTGCAGCGCGGCATCGACGCTCACCGCGCGCTGTTCCTGGCCGATCTGCACGCGCGCGGCCTGCGCCCAGTCGAGGTCGGAGCCGGTGGGGGCGCGCGGCACGTCTTGCCCTTGCTCCGGGCGAAGCTGCCCGCCCAGCCGTCCGCCCGCCCCACGCAGGCTGCGCAGGCGAAACAGCAAGGCGTCGGCGCAGAACGCCGCCGCGTCGGCCAGCAGGTAGCGGCGCGCGCCTTCGCTCACGCGGTAGCGGTGCGGCATGTCGCCGTCGGCTTCGGTGCGATCGAGCACGTCGATGCTCCACAGCAGGTCGAGCAGCGGCGCGGTGGCCGCGGGCTGCAGACCGAGCCGCCGGGCGGTGTCGTGCGCGGTGGCGTAGTCGCGCAGCGCGTCGGGCACGCCGAGCTCCAGCGCGGCGGCCAGCGCGTCGGCCTGCACGGCGGCCGAGGCGATGTCCCAGTAGCGTTGCAAGGGATGGGGGTGGTAGCTGAAAGGCATGGCTGTCGGATTCACCAAGGCAGTGTTGAAAGAGAAAAACGGCGCGCGCATCACATCCGCCAGTTCAGCCGCACACCGACTTCGCGCGGCGGGCTGTAGACGGAGACGATGCCGTTCTGGTAGCCCACGGCGTCGTAGCGCCGGTTGGCCAGGTTGCGCACGTAGGCCGTGAGTTCCCACGGGCCCTGCGTGTAGCCGGCCGACATGTCGAGCCGGCCGTGGCCGTTGCGGCTGTAGCGGTTGGCCGCGTCGAGGTAGACCTTGCCCGTGCCCGACAGCGTGGCCTGCACGTGCCAGCCCTTGGGCGCGTCGTAGCGCAGGCCGACGTGGCCGTCGATGTCGGGCGCGAACGGGTTGCGGTGGCCGTCGTACACGGCGATGCCGTCGCGAAAGCGATCGAAGCGCGTGCGGTTCAGCGCCAGGCCGGCGCGCAGCTGCCAGCCCTGGCCGAAGAGGTAGTCGAGCTCGAACTCGGCACCGGTCGCATGCGCCGATGCGGCGTTGGTCACGTACACCGTGCCCGGCACCGGCATCTGCTGCACCTGCATGTCGTTCACGCGCATGGCATACACCGAGGCCGCGTAGCGCAGCCGTTGCCCGGCGACGGTGCCCTTGGCGCCGAACTCCAGCGAGCGCACCTTCTCCGGCTGGTAGGCCGCATAGCGCGCGGCCGGCACGAAGACGTTGAAGCCGCCCGCGCGAAAGCCGTCGGACAGGCTCGCATACAGCTGGTGCGTGGGCGCGAGCTGGTACTGCAGCGCGAACTTGGGCGAGACATGCGTCCAGCCGGCCTTCCGCGCCGCGCTGCCTGCATTGCCCGCACCGCCCGCATTGCCCGCACCGTCGCCAGCCGTGAAGCGCACCGCGTTGCGCTCGACGCGCGCCCCCGCAGACACCGACCACGCTCCGCCCAGCGGCACGCTCCAGTGCGTGAACAGCGCCGACGAATGGCCGTCGAGCGTGGCCGGCGTGAGGCTGCTCACGAGCGGCAGCTTCTGCTCGTTCAGCAGGTCATGGTCGTCGCGGTCGAGGTACACGCCCGCGAGCCACTGCGCGCCGCCGAGCCGGCCTTCGAGCCGCAGCTCCTGCGACAGCGTGCGAAAGCGGTGGTTGCGGCCGATGTGGAGCAGGTCGGCGCTCTGGAAGTCGGTGTCCTGCTGCACGCGGTCGTCGACGTTGTTCTGCGCGGTGATGGAACGCAGGCGCAGCTCATTGCCGAAGGTGTGCGTCACGTCCAGCGACAGGCTGCGCCCGCGCGATCGGTTGAAGCTCGGCGTGCCTGAACGCACCGTGGCACGCTCGGCGCCTGGCGAGCCCCACAGGGCCGCGCCGTCGTCGTAGTCCTGGCTGGCGAAGCGCAGCGTGGCGTCGGTGCGCACGCTGGGCGTCCAGCGCAGCGCCAGGCGCAGCGCGCGGCGTTCGCGGTCGTCCTCGGTGCGGCCGGTGAGGGTGTTGCGGATGAAGCCGTCCTGGCGCGAGCTCTCGGCCGCGATGCTCGCGTAGAGCGCGTCTTCCACCAGCGGCCGGCTCAGCGAGAAGCGCAGCGCGCGGCGGTCGCGGCTGCCCGCCTCCACGCCCACGGTGGTGCGCGCTTCGTTGCCGGGGCGGCGCGTGTGGATGCCGATGACGCCCGCTTCCGCATTGCGCCCGTACAGCGTCGACTGCGGGCCGCGCAGCACCTCGACGCGGTCGACGTCGAGCAGCGCGTCGTCGAAGCCCTGCGCCATCAGCGTGGGCACGCCGTCGAGCAGCAGCAGCGTGGACGACGAGAAGCTGAAGAAGTTGGCGCTGATCCCGCGCATCACCGGCGACAGCACGCCGGCCTGGCCGAAGGGCTGGAAGCTCAGGCCGGGCGTGAGCTGCTCCAGCGTCTGCAGGCCGGTTGCGCCCTGCGCCTCGAGCGTGTCGCCGTCGAGCACCGACACGCTGGCCGGCACCGCGTCCAGCGGCTGCGCCTGCTTGGTGGCGGTGACGGAGATCGCGGGCAACGCGGGGGCGCTGTCCTGATGCTGCGCGGCGGCCGTGCCGCACAGCGCGCACAACAGCGGGCAAGCCCAGGCCGCGCGCGCCCCGGGAGAGAAAAGCAGTGAAGCCATGTGTGGAAATCGCAAGGAGAAAAAGAGGGTCGAGGCCGTGACGGGAAGCTCGAACAAGCGTATTTCCAAACGAGAATGACTATCATCTGATTCGATTGCATTCCGGGCTGTTTCGTATGCATTCGCTTTCGGCCACCGCGCCATCCCGTTTCGCCACCCGTTTCACCGAGCCTCGCCATCGCCTTTCGCATCGCCGCCACCGAAGTCCGCACCGCCCCTTCCGCCGCGCCGGGCTGGGTGCGCCAGCAACTGCCCGACGCGGTGGGCGACTGCCACGCGGAGCGCCTGCAGATCGACCGCGGCCTGGCCGTGGTGCGCTCGCGCTACCTGCCGCTGCGCGACCTCGCCGAGCACAGCGCGCAGCAGGACGGCACGCGCCGGTTGATCCTCACCTTCGCGCTGCAGGGCGACTCGGGCTACGAGGCCCACGGCGGCGAGCGGCTGGCCTTCAGCGCGGGATTCACCACCATCTCGGCCGCGCGCGACAGCGTGGGCGAGCGGCGCTACCGTGCCGGCGAAGCGGTCACGCAACTGCGCCTGCTGGTCGACGAAGACACGGTGCTGCGCTACTTCGGCGAGGAAGGCCGCCGCAGGCTGCTGCCCGACACCGGCCTGCGCGAGCTGGCCTTCGGGCGCACCTGCGCCGCGAGCGCCGTGCATGCAGCGGCACTCGGCCGGCGCACCGCGCGGGAGGCACCGAGCCCGCTCGACCTGCACATCCACGCGCTGACCCTGCTGGCCAACGAGATGCGCGCGCTGCAAGCCCCAGCCCCAACACCGGCGCCGGCAAGCACCGCCTTCAGCCCGGAGGACATCCGCAAGCTCGAGCAGGCGCGCGACCTCATGCAGGCGCAGATGCAATCGCCGCTGACCGTGGCCTACCTCTGCGCCAGCGTCGGCCTCGGCGAATCGAAGCTGCAGCGCGGCTGCCAGGAACTGTTCGGCGCCAGCCCCTACCGCCTGCTGCTCGAACTGCGCATGCGCCGCGCGCTTGCGCTGCTGGAGGCCGGCAGCCAGGTCGCGCAGGCCGCATGGCAGGTGGGCTACGCGCACCCGGCGAATTTCAGCGCGGCCTTCACCCGGTTCCATGGCCGCACGCCAAAAACGGTGCGGGGCCGCAAGACCTGAAGCACGGGCGGGCTCGCGCCATTTGCTACCCTCGGCGCACCATGTCTCCCAGCTTCGTTCCGGTGGCCGAGGCCGCCACCCCGGCATCGCCAGGCGCCGCCCCCTCTCCCGCTCCTCTTCGTTACCTTGCACTGGCCGGCCCCACGGCCTCCGGCAAGACCGCCGCCGCGCTCGCGCTGGCCCGCCTGCAGCCGGTGGAGATCATTTCGGTCGACTCGGCCCTGGTCTATCGCGGCATGGACATCGGCACCGCCAAGCCCACCGCCGCCGAGCAGGCCGCCGTGCCGCACCACCTGATCGACATCCTCGATGCGCGCGAGAGCTACAGCGCCGCCGCCTTCGTGGCCGACGCCACGCGGCTCGTCGGCGAGATCCGCGCGCGCGGCGCGCTGCCGCTGCTGGTGGGCGGCACCATGCTGTACTTCAAGGCGCTGTTCGACGGCATCGACGCCATGCCCCCGGCCGACGCGGCCGTGCGCGCGCACATCGACGCCGACGCCGCCGCGCACGGCTGGCCCGCCATGCACGCGCGGCTCGCGCAGGTCGACCCGGTAACGGCCGCGCGGCTCGCGCCGCAGGACAGCCAGCGCATCCAGCGCGCGCTCGAGGTGTGGGCCACCAGCGGCAAGCCGCTGTCGAGCTTTCATGCGAGCGACAACAAGACGGCCCGGCCGCTCGAAGGCGGCATGCTGTTCTCGCTGGAGCCGGGCGACCGCGCCTGGCTGCACGGCCGCATTGCCGAGCGCTTCGACGCGATGCTGGCGGCCGGCTTCCTCGACGAGGTGCGCGCGCTGCGTGCGCGCGGCGACCTGTCGACCGACCTGCCCTCGATGCGCTGCGTCGGCTACCGGCAGGCCTGGGAAACGCTGGACGCCTGCGGCGATGCGGCGCCCGGCGCCAAGGCCATGGCCGACCTGCGCGAACGCGGCATCGCGGCCACGCGCCAGCTCGCCAAGCGGCAGGTCACGTGGCTGCGCAGCATGCCGCAGCGCACCGTGATCGCCTGCGACGCGCCCGACGCCGTGCAGACCGCCGTTCGACTCATGGCCCAGGCCACTCAAGCAACTCAAGCACCCCACGCCGGATGACGCTGCGCATAACCAACCTCGGCAAGCACTACGGCGAAGCGCCTGTCTTCGAGAACGTGACGCTCGGCGTCGAGCCCGGCGAGTTCGTCGCCATCGTGGGGGAATCGGGCGTCGGCAAGTCGACCCTGCTCAACTGCATGGCCGGCCTCGACAGCTGGGACCAGGGCACGGTGACGCACGACGGCACCGACATCGGCGCGCTCGGCGGCGAAGCCTGCGCGCTCTGGCGGCGCCGCCATGTGGGCTTCGTGTTCCAGGCCTTCCATGTGCTGCCGCACCTGGACGTGGCGCAGAACGTGGCGCTGCCGCTGATGCTGCTGGGCCGGCAGAACGAACAAGGCCGCGTGGCGAAGATGCTCGACGCGGTCGGCCTGCCCGGCATGGGCGCGCGGCTGCCGCAGACGCTGTCGGGCGGCCAGCTGCAGCGCGTGGCGATTGCGCGTGCGCTGGTGCACCGCCCCGCCCTGCTGCTGGCCGACGAGCCCACGGGCAACCTCGACCCCTCGACCGCCGCGAAGGTGATGGACCTGCTGATCGGCCAGACCCGCGAGCACGGGGCGTCGCTGGTGCTGGTCACGCACTCCGAGAGCGCGGCGGCCCGCGCGGACCGCCTGCTGCACCTGACGGCCAGCGGCATCCGCGCCTGAGCGCGGCTCCGTCGAGTCAGTGCCGGGTTACTGCGGCGCGATCAGCGCGGCGAAGCGCGACAGGTCGACGTTGCCGCCGCTGATCACGATGCCCACGCGCTGGCCTTCGATGGCCTTGGCCGCCGCGATGGCGCCCGCGAACGCGAGGCAGCCGGTGGGCTCCACCACCATCTTCATGCGCTCGGCGAAGAAGCGCATGGCTTCCACGAGCTGCTCGTCGGTCACCGTGAAGATGTCGTCCACGTCACGGTGGATGATGCCGAAGGTGTACTCGCCCAGGTGCTGCGTCTGCGCGCCGTCGGCGATGGTCTTCGGCGTTTCGATGTGCACGATCTTCCCGGTCCGGAACGACTGCTGGCCGTCGTTGCCCGCCTCGGGTTCCACGCCGTAGACCTTGCATTCGGGCGCCAGCGCGCGCGCCGACAGCGCCGAGCCCGACAGCAGACCGCCGCCGCCGAGGCACACGAACAGGTGGTCGAGCGGGCCGGTTTCCTCGATCAGTTCCTTCACCGCCGTGCCCTGGCCCGTGAGCACGTCGGGATGGTCGTACGGCGGAATCATCGTCATGCCGCGCTCCTGCGCGAGCCGCCTGGTCAGGGCCTCGCGGTCCTCGGTGAAGCGGTCGTACATCACCACTTCGGCGCCGTAGCCCTTGGTGGCGGCCACCTTGGCCGCCGGCGCGTCCTTGGGCATGACGATCACGGCCGGCATCGACAGCAGGCGCGCCGACAGCGCGATGGCCTGCGCATGGTTGCCCGACGAGAACGCGATCACGCCGCCCTTGCGCTGCGTGGCGTCGAACTTAGACAGCGCATTGAACGCACCGCGGAACTTGAACGCGCCCATGCGCTGGAAGTTCTCGCACTTGAAGAAGAACTCCGCGCCCCAGCGCGCGTTGGCGGTGCTGGAGCGCAGCACCGGCGTGCGGTGGGCATGGCCCTCGAGCCGCGCGGCCGCGGCGATGACGTCGTCGTAGGTAGGTAGTTGCATGCGCCGAGCTTAGCGGCGGCTTGCATTTTTTTGCAGTCCCGATGGGTAAAAACCCGGGATACGCGCCGGCCGCAAAGTTCGTACTCTGTATACAGAGTTCAAAGAGAGACCCGCCATGCCCGCCCAGCTCCTCAGCATCGAAGTCGCCCCCGACCTCGTCGACCAGGTCTACCGCGCCCTGCTCGGCGCCATCAGCAGCGGCACGCTCGCGCCGGGCGAGCGCATCACGCAGGAAGACATCGCGCAGCGCCTCTCGGTCTCGCGCCAGCCCGTGCTGCAGGCACTGCGGCTGCTGAAGAAGGACGGCTTCGTGCTCGACGCGCCCGGCCGCGGCGTGCTGGTGGCGCCGCTGGAGGCCGAGGCGATGCGCAAGGTCTACCAGGTGCGCGGCGCGCTCGACGTGCTGGCCGCGCGGCTGGCGGCGCAGCAGCGCTTTCGCATCGACCCCAAGCTCATCGAACGGGGCCGGCGCGCGGCGCGCGGGCGCAATGTGGAAGCCATGCTCGACGCCGACGTGGCCTTTCACCAGGCCATCTACGAGGCCTCGGGGAACCCGCTCATCGGCCAGAGCGCCGCGCCCCACTGGCGCCACCTGCGCCGCGCGATGGGCGCGGTGCTGCAGGCCGAGCCGCAGCGCGAATCGCTGTGGGACGAGCACGAAGCCATTGCCCAGGCCATTGCCGCCGGCCACGTGGAGCGCGCCGCGCGCCTGAGCGAGGAGCACGTCTCGCAGGCCAGCGAGGCACTGGGCGAGCGGCTCGCGCAGCAACTGGCGCGCGCCGCCACCCCTTCCCCCGGACCCACCCCGCAGACCACCCAGCGAAAAAAAGGAGACAAGGCATGAAGCTGACCCCCGAGCAACGCGCGCAGTTCGAGCGCGACGGATACCTGTTCTTTCCCGGCCATTTCTCGCCCGAGGAAACCAGGGCACTGACCGACGCGGTGCCCGAGCTGTACAGCAAGCGCGAGGCCTTCAACGTGCGCGAGAAAGGCTCCGACGCCGTGCGCACCAACTTCGCCGCGCACCTCATCAGCGAGCCTTTCGCTCGGCTGGCGCGGCACCCGCGCATGGTGGGCCCGGTGAGCGATCTCTTCGAGGAAGAGGTCTACATGCACCAGTTCAAGATCAACGGCAAGATGGCCTTCGAAGGCGAGGTGTGGCAGTGGCACCAGGACTACGGCACCTGGCTCAACGACGACCTGATGCCCACCGAGCGCGCGATGAACGTCGCGATCTTCCTGGACGACGTGACCGAGCACAACGGCCCGCTGATGTTCATTCCGGGCAGCCACCGCAAGGGCGTGGTCGATGCGAAGCACGACCTCACCACCACCAGCTACCCGCTGTGGACGGTCGACAACGACCTGATCCGCCAGTTGGTGGAGCGCGCCGGCGGCAAGCAGGGCGGCATCGTCTCGCCCAAGGGCCCGGCCGGTTCGATGATCCTGTTCCACAGCTGCCTGGTGCATGCCTCGGGCAGCAACCTGTCGCCGTTCAACCGCGTGGCGGTGTACCTGAGCCTGTGCGCGGTCAGCAACCACATCCGCCGGCACAAGCGGCCCGAGTACATCGCGCACCGTGACTTCACGCCCATCGAGATGCTGCCCGACGACTGCCTGCTCAAGCCCTACCCGGTCGACGTGCCGTGGAAGAGCGGCCTGCCCGAGAGCGCGCTGCGCACCTCGCTCGCGCTGATCGAACCCGTGGAGGCCTGAACACCATGAGCCTCTATACCCGCCTGCAGCAACGCGCCGCCGAAGGCCGCCCCATCCGCATCGGCCTGATCGGCGCCGGCAAGTTCGGCGCCATGTACCTCGCGCAGATTCCGCGCACGCCCGGCGTGCAGCTGGTGGCCATTGCCGACCTGTCGCCCGACGCGGCCCGCGTCAACCTGGAGCGCGTGGGCTGGCAGCCCGGACGCGCCGCCGCCGGCTCGGTGCAGGAGGCGCTGAAGCACGGCACCACCTGGATCACCGACGACTGGCAGGCCGTGACGCGCGAGCCCTCCATCGACATCGTGGTCGAGTGCACCGGCAACCCCATCGCCGCGGTCGACCATTGCCTGGATGCGTTCGCGCACGGCAAGCACGTGGTCAACGTGACGGTGGAAGCCGACGCCTTCTGCGGCCCGCTGCTCGCGCACAAGGCGCGGCAGGCCGGCGTGGTGTATTCGCTGGCCTTCGGCGACCAGCCCGCGCTGATCTGCGACCTGGTCGACTGGGCGCGCACCTGCGGCTTTCCGGTGGTGGCGGCCGGGCGCGGCCACAAGTGGCTGCCGCACTTCACCGAGTCGACGCCCGAGACGGTGTGGGGCAACTACGGCCTCACGCCCGAGCAGGCGAAGCGCGGCGGCCTCAACCCGAAGATGTTCAACAGCTTCCTCGACGGCTCCAAGCCGTCCATCGAAAGCTCGGCGGTGGCCAACGCCACCGGCCTCGGCGTGCCGTCGGACGGCCTGCTCTACCCGCCCGCGAGCGTGGAAGACATTCCCTTCGTCACGCGCCCGAAGAGCGAAGGCGGCGTGCTCGAGCGCAAGGGCATGGTCGAGGTGGTGTCCTCGCTGGAAGCCGACGGCCGCAAGATTCCGTACGACATCCGCATGGGCGTGTGGGTCACGGTGGAGGCCGAGACCGACTACATCAAGAACTGCTTCGAGGAATACAACGCCCACACCGACCCGAGCGGGCGCTACTTCACGCTGTACAAGCGCTGGCACCTGATCGGGCTGGAGGTCGGCATGTCGGTGGCCAGCGTGGCGCTGCGCGGCGAGGCCACCGGCGTGGCCAGCTGCTGGAACGCCGACGTGGTGGCCACCGCCAAGCGCGACCTGGCGGCCGGTGAAATGCTCGACGGCGAAGGCGGCTACACCGTATGGGGCAAGCTGCTGCCGGCCGAGCGCTCGCTGCGCCTGGGCGGCCTGCCGCTGGGGCTGGCGCACAACGTCAAGCTGGTGCGCCCGGTGAAGAAGGGGCAGAGCCTGAGCTGGGCGGACGTGGCGATCGACACCGCCACCGGCGCCTACAGGCTGCGCCAGGAGATGGAGGCCATGTTCACGCCCGCGGTGCAGGCCCGGGCGGCCTGAGCCGACAGGCCCGTGAACCGGGGCGGCAGGGAAACGGGGCATTGCGCCCGGCCGCCATAAGCGAAAAAATATTCTGCTCGACGCGGCCACCCCGTGTCGAAATGGCCGCCGGCGGGCCGTCATTGTGGTGAGCGATCCTGCTCAGCTTCTTCCCTACCGGAGAGACACCATGCAGTACATGTTGATGTTCTACCAGCCCGCGGCCGAATTCGAGCAACGCGAAGACGCCGCCTCCCAGGCCTACCGCGCCAGCTGGATGGCCTACGCCGACGCCGTGCGCCAGGCGGGCATTTCGCTCGGCGGCCACGGCCTGCTGCCGCCCATGACCGGCACCACGCTGCGCGTGCGCGGCGACAAGCGCCAGGTGCAGGACGGCCCCTTCGCCGACACCAAGGAGCAGCTCGGCGGCTACTTCGTGATCGACGTGGCCGACCTGGACGCGGCGCTCGAATGGGCGGCACGCGCGCCCTGCGCCACCAGCGGCGGGGTCGAGGTGCGCCCCGTGTTCACCGCCACCGCGATGGCATCGGCGGCGTGACTGCCCCGGCGGCGCCTTCCACGGCTGCGGCGGCTGCTGCTGCAGCGGCCGGCGCAGCTTCAGCAGCCGCTGCGCCGGCTTCGTTCAACGCCGCCGAGCGCGCGGCGCGCGAATCCTACGGACGGCTGCTGGCCATCCTGTCCGCGCGCACGCACGACATCGCTGCCTCGGAAGACGCGCTGGCCGACGCCTTCGCGCGCGCGCTCGACCGCTGGCCCGCCGACGGTGTGCCGCAGCAACCCGATGCCTGGCTGCTGAGCGTGGCGCGCCATCGCAAGCTCGACGCCTGGCGCCACACCCGCGTGCAGGACAAGGCCACGCAAAGCCTGATGCTGCTGGCCGGCGAGGTCGACGAGGGCACCACCGACGGCGCCGCCGTGCCCGACGAGCGGCTGCGCCTGCTCTTCGTGTGCGCGCACCCGGCCATCGACGCGCCGGCGCGCGCGCCGCTCATGCTGCAGACCGTGCTCGGGCTGGACGCCGCGCGCATGGCCGGCGCCTTCCTGACCTCGCCCTCCACCCTCGGCCAGCGGCTGGTGCGCGCCAAGGCCCGCATCCGCGCGGCCGGCATTCCCTTCGAGTACCCGCAGGCGCGCGACCTGCCGCACCGGCTGCAGGACGTGCTCGATGGCATCTACGCGGCCTACGGCACCGGCTGGGACGACGTGGACGGCGCCGACGCCCTGCCTCGCGGGCTGACCGCGGAGGCCATCGACCTGTGCCGCATCCTGTGCCGGCTGATGCCGCAGGAGCCCGAGCCGCTCGGCCTGCTGGCGCTCATGCTGTTCTGCGATGCGCGTATGGCGGCGCGCCGCAGCGACACCGGCGCCTACGTGCCGCTCGACCAGCAGGACATCACGCGCTGGAACCACCAGTTGCTGGCCGAGGCCGAGCACCACCTGCGGCACGCGTCCACGCTGCAGTCGCTGGGCGCGTACCAGCTGGAAGCCGCCATCCAGTCGGCGCACTGCGAACGCCGCGCGGGCGCGCCGGTGCCGCCCGAGACCATGGTGTCGCTGTACGAAGGCCTGCTGGCGCTGCGCCCGAGCATCGGCGCGCAGGTCAGCCGTGCCTGCGCGCTGGCCAACGCCAGGGGACCGGAGGTCGGACTGCAGGCGCTCGACGCGATTCCCGCCGGCGAGGTGACCAGCTACCAGCCCTTCTGGGCGGCGCGGGCGCACCTGCTCGCGAACGGCGGCGCGCGCGTGGCGGCGCGCCAGGCCTATGCGCGTGCGATCGGGCTCAGCAGCAGCGCGGTGGTGCGGGCGTACCTGCATGCGATGTCGGACCGCCTGTGACTGGCCCTGACCGGCCTTGAACGACCCTGTGCAGACTATTTCGTGTTGAAGGTGCGCGGAAAGAGCGCCGCCTGCGAGCGGTCGCGCAGCCGGTAGCTCATGGCCGGGCGGCCCAGGCTGCCGGTGACCATGCCGGCTTCTTCCATGAACTCGCCGTCGAGCATGCGCTTGCGGAAAGCGCTCTTGTCGATGTCGCGGCCCAGCACCACTTCGTAGGTGTGCTGCAGCGCGGGCAGCGTGAACGGCTCCTCGAGCAGGAAGGCCGGCAGCGACGTGTATTCGACCTTGCTGCGCAGCCGGGCGATGGCCGCGTCGAGCAGCTCGCCATGGTCGAAGGCCAGCCGCTTGCGCGATGCCGCATCGACCTCGAACCACGCCACTTCGGCCGCGTTGGCGCCGCTGCGCAACTGCATCGCCTGCACCGGAATCAGCGCATAGAAGCAGTGCGTGGTCGACCAGCCGCGCGGGTCGCGCTGCGCCCCGCCCCAACTGCCGAGCTGCTCGAGGTAGGGCGTGACCACGCCGGTCTTCTCACGCAGCTTGCGCTGCGCGCAGGCCAGCAGCGTGGCGTCTTCGTCGATGTTCACGAAGCCGCCCGGCAGCGCCCACTTGCCGGGAAACGGCTCGTCGGTGTCGGCGGGCCGCTTCACCAGCAGCACCTGCAGCGCGTCTTCGCGCACGGTGAACATCACCACGTCGACCGTGACCAGCGGGCGCGGAAAGGTCAGGGGCGGGAACCTGGGCGAGGGCGTGTTCACAGGATGGCTTGACTCCGGATTTATTAGTTGTACTATACAACCCTTGATTAGTTGTACAGGGCAACTTTCATGGAAATCACAAGAACTACAACGAAGGAACAAGAACAAATGAACGACGCTGTCACACCCCTGCCCACCGAACGGCACATCGCGCAGCGCGCGCGCTGGCCGAAAAGCGGGCAACACATCCTGGCCCACCACGACGCGCATTCCATCGTCGTGTACCAGGCCTATCGCCCCGAGATCGGCGAGTACGCCATTCGCCACGGCCGGCTCGACGGCCCGGCCTTCAGCCTTTCGCGCATGAGCTGGATCAAGCCGAACTTCCTGTGGATGATGTACCGCAGCGGCTGGGGCACCAAGGAAGGCCAGGAGGTCACGCTGGGCCTGCGGCTGCGCCGCGCGTTCTTCGAGCGCGTGGTGCGCGAGGCGGTGCCTTCGACGTTCAACGCGAGCCAGGCCGGCTACCCGAGCCGAGAGGCATGGCAGGAAGCCGTCGGCCGCTCCGAGGTGCGCCTGCAATGGGACCCCGACCACTCGCCGCGCGGCGGCAAGCTGGAGCGCCGCGCGATCCAGCTCGGCCTGCGCGGACGTACCCTCGCAGCCTTCGCGCACGAAGAACTGCTGGAGGTCATCGACATGCGCGCCTTCGTGGACACGCAGCGCCCGCTCGCGCAAGACGATGACCCCGCGCTGCAACTGCCGGTGGAGCATGTGCTCGACATCGGCACCTGAGACTGAACAACAAGGAGAGAGAAAAAATGACGACCGACACACCGAACCAGGCAGCCGCGCCGCGAAGCACCCGCGACCTGCCCGCCTATTTCGCACAAGGCCACCGCCCCGAGTACCTGCTGTTCTGGGGTCACCAGGCGCCGAGGACCGGCGTGAACAAGAGCTGCTTCAGCCAGTGGTTCGAGGCCGGGTTCAAGGCCGATGGCATCAGGTACCGCACGGCCGAACACTTCATGATGGCCGGCAAGGCGCGCCTGTTCGGCGACGAGGCAACCTGCGAGCGCATCCTCGCGGCCCGCACGCCCGGCGAGGCCAAGAAGCTGGGCCGCGAGATCCGCGGCTTCGAAGAGACGGCCTGGGTGGCCGCGCGCCTGGACATCGTGACGCGGGGCAACGTCGAGAAGTTCGCGCAGAACCCGGCGCTCGGCGCGTTCCTGCTCGGCACCGGCCACCAGGTGCTGGTGGAGGCCAGCCCGGTCGACGCGATCTGGGGCATCGGCCTGGCCGCCACCGACCCCGCCGCGCAAGACCCGCGCGAATGGAAAGGCCTGAACCTGCTGGGCTTTGCACTCATGGCCGCGCGCGACGCGCTGAGGCAGCCGCGATGACCGGCGCCGATCGCTACCGCGGCTGCCTGCTGGGCCTGGCCTGCGGCGACGCCGTGGGCACCACGGTCGAGTTCCGCCCGCGCGGCAGCTTCGCGCCCGTGACCGGCATGCAGGGCGGCGGCCCCTTCGGGTTGATCGCGGGCGAATGGACCGACGACACCTCGATGGCGTTGTGCCTCGCGGCCAGCCTGCTGCACTGCAAGGGCTTCGACGCGGTCGACCAGATGAACCGCTACTGCAACTGGCGCAGCGTGGGCTACATGAGCAGCACAGGGAACTGTTTCGACATCGGCCTGACGGTGTCGGGCGCCCTCACCCGCTACCTCGCGTCGGGCGATCCGTTCGCGGGCGACCCCGACCCGCGCACCGCCGGCAACGGCGCGCTGATGCGGCTCGCGCCCGTGCCGATGTTCTACGCGGCCAGCGCGCAAGCCACCTGGCAGCAGGCCGGCGAGAGCACGCGCACGACGCACGGCGCGCTCGAAGCCATCGGGTGCTCGCAGCTCTTTGCGCTGCAGTTGCGCGCGGCATTGCATGGTGAAGGCAAGGCGGCGATTCTTTCGACGGCGCCGCTGGCCCCGTTGAGCGACAAGGTCGCCGCGCTGGCGCGTGGCGACTACGCCGCGAAACCGGTCGCGCAGATCAAGGGCTCGGGCTACTGCGTCGAGTCGCTCGAAGCGGCGCTCTGGTGCTTCGCGCACACCGGTTCGTTCGAAGAAGCCGTGCTGGCCGCCACCAACCTGGGCGACGACGCCGACACCACCGCGGCCATCTGCGGACAGCTCGCGGGCGCCTTCTACGGCGCGGACGCCATTCCGCGGGACTGGCGCGACAAGCTGGTGATGCGCGGCGACATCGAGCAGATGGCCGACCAGCTGCTGGCGCTCGCAGGCTGAGCCCGGGCCTCTACTCCTGCTGCACGGACGTGGCTTCGCCCGTGCGCCGCGCCTCGAGCTGGCTGCCGCCCTGCGCCAGCGTGACGCCGACCACCGCATTGCGCTCGTCGCGCCGGAACACCAGCTGCGCGCCGATGGCCGTCACGGCGAAGCGGTCGGTGCCCGTGGGCGTGAGCGCGTTGTAGCCGCGCCCCGTCTCGCGCACCAGCAGCTTGCCGCTGCGCACCGTGAACACCAGCACCTTGGTCCTGCTCACGCGGAACTCGCCCTTGTAGTCGTCCAGCCGCGCGGGATCGATCGGCACCTCGACGCTCGACACCGGGTAGCGGCTCTTGCCGATGGCCAGCATCACCGGCTGCATCGGCGCGCGCGCGTTGCTGCTGAGCACGACCAGCGCCTCGCCGGTGTCGGGCGCCAGCAGCCACAGCGTGCGGTAGCCCTCGGTGAGGCCCGCGTGCCAGTAGGTGCGGCGCCCGCCCTCGGGCCCGCGCACCATCACCGCGTAGCCGATCTCGGCGCCCTCGTAGCGCGCCAGCGGTGTGAGCATGCGCGCCGCCGCCGGGCCCAGCGGGCCGCCGGCGCCCGCGAGAATGGCGCGGCTGAAGGTCATCATGTCGGCGGCCGTGGAGCGCAGCGCGCTGGCCGGCGCGTAGGCCTGCATGTCGAACAGCGGCTGGCGGCGGTCGCCGGCAAAGGCCGGGGCCATGCGCGAGGCCTTGTCGCCGAGCGGGATCACGGTGTCGTTCATGCCCAGCGGCTCGGTGATGCGCGCGCGCACCAGTTCGCCCCACGAGGTCTTGTAGTGCTCCGCCAGCAACTGCCCGAGCAGCGCCATGCCGAAGTTGCTGTATGCCGCCTCGCACGGCGGCGCGGCGGCCGTGAGCCTGATGCGCGCCAGCGCCGCCCAGAACATCGGCCTGTCGAAGCTGCGGAACTGCTCGGCCAGCGGCGCGCCACCCGTGACGCCGTCGGCCATCACGGGCATGCAGCCGGTGTGCGTGACCAGCTGGCGCAGCGTGACCGAAGCCACGGCCGGCGCGAGCCCTTCCACCTTGCCGTCGGCCTTGCCCTCGAGCAGCTTGCCGACCGTGTCGTCGAGCTTCAGGTCGCCGCGCTCCACCGCCTGCGCGAGCAGCAGGCCGGTGAACACCTTGGTGACCGAGCCGATCTCGAACATCGGCTGCTCGGCGCTGTTGGCCGCGATCGGGCGCGGCGTGGACGGCGGCTCGGGGTTGTAGGCCGCACCGTAGGCCGCCTGCCCGTTGCGCAGCGTGCCGACCACCAGCGTGCCGCGCTCGGCGCCGAGCGCGGCCTTGGCCAGCACCGCGGGTTCGCTGGCCAGAGACAGTGCGGACGGCACGGACAACGGCGGGGCAGATTGAAGCTGCGCCGCCGCATGGCCGGCCAGCAACGGCGCGAGCAGCCAGGCCGCGAAGCAGCGGCGGTACAGGTCGGAGGGCAACAGCCGCATCGTCGGATTCCTCTGGCGTCGTCGAAGATCGGGGATCGAAAGAGGCGCCATGGTGCCACGCCCGTGTAACCTTTCTTGCGCCGCCACAATCGGGTGATGCGCGCATTGCTCACCACCTTCTCCTGGCAGGAACTCCGCCACCACCCCTGGCGCAACGCGGCCGCCGTGCTGGCCGTGATGCTGGGCGTGGCGCTGGCGTTCTCGGTGCAGCTGATCAACGCCTCCGCGCTCGACGAGTTCTCCAGCGCCGTGCGCTCGGTGAACGGACAGCCCGACCTGGAAGTGCGCGCCGTGCAGGGCGGCTTCGACGAGGCCGTGTTCGCCCGGCTCGCGCGGCACCCGCAGGTGACGCTCGCCAGTCCCGTGGTCGAGTTCCAGGGCCTGGCGCTGGCCGGCGAGCAGCAGGTGCCGATGCGCGTGATCGGCATCGACGCGCTCGTGCTGCCGACCATCGCGCCCGCGCTGATGCCGCAGCCGGCGGCCGGCGCCGACCGCTTCGCGCTGTTCGCGCCGGGCCAGGTGTTCCTCAACGCCGCCGCGCGCAGCGCGCTCGGCCTGCCCGCGCAAGCACCCGCCGGCACACGCGAGACGGTGCAGCTGCGCAGCGGCGACGCATGGCAGAAGCTCACCGTGGCCGGCCACGTCGCCGCCAGCGGCACGGCCCTCGCGGTGATGGACATCGCCGCCGCGCAAGACCTCTTCGGCCAGGGCGGACGCCTGAGCCGCATCGACCTGCGGCTCGCGCCCGGCACCGACCGCGCCACCTTCATGGCCGCGCTGCAGAAGTCGCCCGACTGGCCCGCCGGCGTGCAGTTCGCCGAACCGGGCGACGCCGCCGAGCGCGTGAGCAACCTCTCGCGCGCCTACCGCGTCAACCTCACGGTGCTGGCGCTGGTGGCGTTGTTCACGGGCGCGTTCTTGGTGTTCTCGGTGCTCGCGCTCAGCGTGGCCAAGCGCGCTCAGCAGTTCGCGCTGCTCGGCGTGCTCGGCCTCACGCCGCGCGAGCGGCTGAAGCTGGTGCTGGCCGAATCGCTGGTGCTCGGTCTCATCGGCAGCCTCGCCGGCCTCGCGCTGGGCACCGCGCTCGCGGCCTTCGCGCTGAAGGTGCTCGGCGGCGACCTGGGCGGCGGCTACTTCGAAGGCGTTGCGCCCACATTGCACTGGAGCGCCGGCGCCGCGCTGCTCTACGGCGGCCTGGGCGTGGCCGCCGCGCTGGTCGGCGGCTGGTGGCCCGCGCGCGCGGCGCAGGCGCTGCCCGAAGCGCAGACGCTTAAGGGCCTGGGCGCTGCGCCCACGCACGGCAACAGCCACTGGCTCGCGCTCGGCCTCATCACGCTGGGCGCCGTGCTGGCCAACGTGCCTGCCATCGGCGGCATTCCGGTGGCGGCGTACCTGTCGGTGGCCTGCCTGCTGGTGGGCGGCATCACCGCCCTGCCCTGGCTCATCGCGCTGCTGTACGACCGCATCGCGCCGCTGTTCGCGCAGCGCGTGCTGCCCATGCTGGCCGTGGAGCGCGCGCGGCGCATGCGCGGCACCGCGGCAGTGGCGGTCAGCGGCGTGGTCGCCAGCCTGAGCCTGGCCGTCGCGCTCACCGTGATGGTCGCGAGCTTCCGCGACTCGGTCACGCAATGGCTCGACGTGGTGCTGCCCGCCGACCTGTACGTGCGCGCCACCTCGGGCGGGCGCGGCAGCAACACCGGCAACAGCAGCAGCACCGACACCGCCACCTTCGCGCCGGCCTTCGTGCAGTCGCTGGCGCAGTTGCCCGGCGTGGCGCGCACCGGCACGCTGCGCACCCAGTCGCTGCAACTCGACGCCACGCGGCCCGCCGTGGCCCTCATTGCGCGCAGCCTCGAGGGTGGCGCCACCCAGTCGCTGCCGCTGGTGGGCACGGCCGTGCCGGTGCCCGAGGGCCAGATCGGCATCTACGTGAGCGAGCCGATGGTCGAGCTGTACGGCGCCAAACCCGGCACCGTGTTCGCGCCGCTGTCGGACGCGATGGGCCTCGCGACCGCGTCGAAGACGCCGCAGACCTTCTTCGTGGCCGGCGTGTGGCGCGACTATGCGCGGCAGTTCGGTGCCATCACGATGGACGCGCGCGACTACGAGCGCATCACCGGCGAGCGCAACGTGAGCGACGTCGCGCTGTGGCTCGCGCCCGGCGCCGCCGAAGGCGAGGTGCAGGCCGCCGTGCGCGCGCTGGCGGCGCGGCAGGGCGGCGGCTCCGCGGAGTCGGTGGAGATCGCGTCCGTCGGCCAGATCCGCGTGACCTCGCTGCGCATCTTCGACCGCAGCTTCGCCGTGACCTACTGGCTGCAGGCCGTGGCCATCGCCATCGGCCTGTTCGGCATTGCCGCGAGCTTCAGCGCGCAGGTGCTGGCAAGGCGCAAGGAGTTCGGTCTGCTCGTGCACCTGGGCTTCACGCGCCGGCAGGTGCTCGCGGTGGTCGCGGGCGAAGGCGCGGCATGGACCGCCATCGGCGCTGTCGCCGGGTTGGGACTCGGGCTGGCTGTGTCCGTGGTGCTGGTGAAAGTGGTGAACCCGCAGAGCTTCCACTGGAGCATGGACTTGCTGGTGCCGTGGGAGCGGTTGCTGGGGTTGTGTGCGGCGGTGGTTGCGGCGGGAACAGTGACCGCATGGATGGCAGGCAGGGCTGCGGCAGGGAAAGATGCGGTGCTGGCGGTAAAGGAAGACTGGTAGGCCCACAAGGCAGCCGGGCACTGAAAGCGCAAAGCGCTGCCAGTGCCCACTGGCCGAGCGAAGCAAAGGCCCGACCGGTCCCCAAGCCCTTCTGGCTGCGCCGAGGAGCGGAGCGTTTCGCGGATCAGGGCTCGCAGCTGTTAACGAAGCGAGTTTGGGTGGGGCCCCGCGAAACGTGAACACCGCAGCTTTCCCGCAGCGAAGCGGAGGGACGCAGACAGCAGGGTCGCCTTTCTTTCGCCTACTTTTCTTTGGCGAAGCAAAGAAAAGCAGGTCGCCTGCCGGGCGAGACCCGGCCCCGGAAACCAAACAAGGCCATGGCTCCCACAACACACGACTTGTAGACTTCCCCCATGCAGCAGCCCTCACCGCACCTCAACTCGACCACCAGCGCCAACTGGCTCGACACCGCCATCCGCCGCATCGAGGCCGACTACCAGCGCAGCGCAGACACGCACCTGATCCCGCTGCCCCTGCCCTCGCTGGCAGCGCAGGGCATCGACCTGTACCTGAAAGACGAGTCCACCCACCCCACAGGCAGCCTCAAGCACCGCCTCGCGCGTTCGCTCTTTCTCTATGCGCTGTGCAACGGCTGGGTCCGCGAAGGCACCACCATCGTCGAGGCATCGAGCGGTTCCACGGCGGTGAGCGAGGCCTACTTCGCCCGCCTCCTGGGCCTCCCCTTCATCGCCGTGATGCCCCGCACCACCTCCCCCGAGAAGGTCGCCCAGATTGCCTTCTACGGCGCGAGCTGCCACTTCGTCGACCACGCCGCGCAGGTCTACGAAGAAGCCCGCGCCCTCGCCGAGCGCACCGGCGGCCACTACATGGACCAGTTCACCTACGCCGAACGCGCGACCGACTGGCGTGGCAACAACAACATCGCCGAGAGCATGTTCCAGCAGATGGCGCGCGAGCGCCATCCGGTGCCGAAGTGGATCGTGGTGGGCGCCGGCACCGGCGGCACCAGCGCCACCATCGGGCGCTACCTGCGCTTTCGCTGCCACGACACGCAGGTGTGCGTGGCCGACCCCGAAGGCTCGGTGTTCTCGGCCTACCACCGCACCGGCGACACCACGCTCACCGCCGCAGGCTCGCGCATCGAGGGCATCGGCCGCCCGCGCGTGGAACCGAGCTTCATCCGCACGCTGGTCGACCGGATGATCGAGGTGCCCAACCTCGATTCGGTGGCCGCCATGCATGCGCTGTCGGCGCTGCTGGGCCGCAAGGTCGGCCCGTCCACCGGGACCAACTTCGCCGGCATGCTGGCCATTGCGAACGAGATGCGCGCGGCCGGCCAGCAGGGCTCGATCCTGTCGCTGCTGTGCGACGCGGGCGAGCGCTACCTGCCGAGCTACCACGACGCCGCATGGGTGAAGAACGCGTTCGGCGACATCGCCCCCGTGCAGCAGCGCATCGACGCGCTGGTGGGCGCGTGATGTCTCGCCCCCCGCGGCTGTCGCGCCGCGACCTGCTGCTGGCGGCACTCGCGGCCGGGCCGTTGGCGGCCTGGGCCTTGCCCGAACGCCGGCTCGAGTTCCCGCGCGACTTCGGCAGCCACCCCGACCTGCACACCGAGTGGTGGTACATCACCGGCCACGCGAAGACGCCGGCGGGCCGCGAGTTCGGCTTCCAGGTGACCTTCTTCCGCTCGCGCGTCGAGGCCGCGCTGGGCATGCGCTCGGCTTTCGCCGCCAAGCACCTCGTGTTCGCGCACGCGGCCGTCACCGATCTCGAAGGCCGCGTGCTGCTGCACGACCAGCGCATCGCGCGCGCCGGCTTCGGCGTGGCGGAAGCGAGCGCGAGCGACACCGACGTGCGCATCCGCGACTGGTCGCTGGTGCGCGAGAACGGCATCTACGCCGCGCGCATTCCCACCGGCGAATTCACGCTCGACCTGCGCTTCACGCCGACGCAGCCCGTGCTGCTGCAGGGCAAGGCCGGCCTGTCGCGCAAAGGGCCAGAGGAATCGCAGGCGAGCTACTACTACAGCGAACCGCAGCTCAAGGCGCAGGGCAAGCTCACGCTCAAGGGCCAGGCCTTCGACGTCGGTGGCTCCGCCTGGCTCGACCACGAATGGAGCGAGGCGCTGATGCACCCGCAGGCCGTGGGCTGGGACTGGATCGGCATGAACCTCGACGACGGGAGCGCCCTCACCGCCTTCCACCTGCGGCGCAGCGACGGCAGCGCGCTGTGGGGCGGCGGCTCGTTCCGCCCGCGCGACGGCGCGGCGCGCATCTTCGCAAATGACGAGGTGCACTTCGACGCCGTCAAGTCCTGGGACAGCCCGCGCACCCAGGCGAAGTACCCGACGCAATGGCGCGTGCGCACGCCCTCGGGCAACTTCGAGGTGCGGGCGCTCCTCGACGACCAGGAGCTCGACAGCCGCGGATCGACCGGTGGCGTGTACTGGGAAGGCCTGAGCGACCTGCTCGACGCGCAGGGGCGCCGCGTGGGGCGCGGCTACCTGGAGATGACGGGCTATGCCGCGCCGCTGAAGCTGTAGTTGCGCGGTGGCTGCCAGCCGCTGGCTGCTGGCCGCCGTGACCCGTCCCCCGACAACCGATTCCGCGCCAAGGGCGTTGGAACCCATGTTCCCCAAAAAATCAATCGAAAAACCAAGGACCCCCATGAAGATTCGACTTGCCGTGCTGGCCGTGGCCGGCGCCCTTTCCATCCTCGCGAGCCCGCTGGCGGCCAACGCGCAGGTCTCGGTCAACATCAACGTGCCCGGCCTCGTGATGGCCGCGCCGCCGCCGCCGCGCTACGAACCGCTGCCGCCACCGCGCGGCGGCTTCGTCTGGGTGCCGGGCCGCTGGGCCTGGGACGGCCGCGCCTATGCATGGCACCAGGGCGGCTGGCAGCGCGAGCGCGCGGGCTATGTGTACGCGCCGGGCCGCTGGACCGAAGACCGCGGCGGCTGGCGCTGGGCGGAAGGCGACTGGCGCCAGCGCGAGGCCTACCGCGAAGCCCGCCACGAACGCGAGCGTGAACGCGAATGGAACGACCGCGACGACCATCGCCGGCACGACCGCGACCATGGGCGCGGCCATGACCACGGTGACCGCGGCGACCGCGGTGATCGCGGCCGCGATTTCTGCCCGCCGGGACAGGCGAAGAAAGGCAACTGCTGAACGGCTGAGCGACAAGGAAGAAAGGGAGCCTCGGCTCCCTTTCTTCATGCAGGCCCTGCGCCTTGCGTTGCGTTGCTCAGGGCGCTACTTCGCGCGCCGCCGGTCGATGAACGCAATGATCTCGCCCATGATCCCCTTGCGGAACGCAAGCACGCAGATCACGAAGATCAGGCCCGTCACCATGGTCACCGACTCGCCCAGCGTGTTGAACCAGTCGAGCGTGGTGATGCGCGCGAGCAGGTTGCCCAGTTCGCCGATCTTGTTCTCCAGCAGCACGACCACGGCGGAGCCCACCAGCGGACCCGACAGCGTGCCCAGGCCGCCGACCAGCGTCATCAGGATGACCTGGCCCGACGCGGTCCAGTGCACGTCGGACAGCGTGGCGAAGCCCAGCACCAGCGTCTTGAGCGAACCCGCGAGGCCCGAGAGCGCGGCGGAGATCACGAAGGCCAGCAGCTTGAAGCGGCTCACGTCGTAGCCCAGCGACAACGCGCGCGGCTCGTTCTCCTTGATGCCCTTCAGCACCTGCCCGAACGGCGAGTGGATGGTGCGCACGATCAGCAGGAAGGCCAGCACGACCACCACCAGCGCCACGTAGTACATGGTGAGGTCGTTCGACAGGTCGATGAGGCCGAAGAGCTTGCCGCGCGGCACGCCCTGCAGGCCGTCTTCGCCGCCCGTGAACTTGGCCTGCAGCGCGACGAAGAACATCATCTGCGCGAGCGCCAGCGTGATCATCGCGAAGTAGATGCCCTGACGGCGGATGGCCAGCACGCCGAAGAGCCAGCCGAGGAAGGCGCCGGTGAGCGTGCCCGCGACCAGGCCCAGCTCGGGCGTGAGGCCCCAGACCTTGATGGCATGCCCCGCAACGTACGCGGAGCCGCCCAGGAAGGCCGCATGCCCGAACGACAGCAGGCCCGTGAAGCCCAGCAGCAGGTTGAAGGCCGCAGCGAACAGTGCGAAGCACATGAGCTTCATCACGAACACCGGGTACGCACCGAAGAACGGCGCCGCCAGCAGCGCGGCCAGCAGCAGTGCGTAGACGACAAGGGAGATCTTTTTCGTGTTCATGCCGCTCGCCTTATTTCTCTTTGCCGAACAGGCCGGCGGGGCGGATGAGCAGCACGATGACCATGATCACGAACACAACCGTTGACGATGCCTCCGGGTAGAAGACCTTGGTGAAACCTTCGATCACGCCCAGGCCCAGCCCGGTGAGGATGGCGCCCATGATCGAGCCCATGCCGCCGATCACGACCACGGCGAACACCACGATGATGAGGTTCTGCCCCATCAGCGGCGACACCTGGATGACCGGCGCGGCCAGCACGCCGGCGAAGGCCGCGAGCGCGCAACCGAAGGCGTAGGTCAGCGTGATCATCAGCGGCACGTTGACGCCGAAGGCCTCCACCAGGCGCGGGTTCTCGGTGCCGGCGCGCAGGTAGGCGCCCAGGCGGGTCTTCTCGATCACGTACCAGGTGGCGAAGCACACCGCCAGCGAAGCCACGACGACCCAGGCGCGGTAGTTGGGCAGCACCATGAAGCCGAGGTCGGTGGCGCTCGACAGCGCGTCGGGCGCGTCGTAGGCCAGGCCCGAGACGCCGTAGACCGAGCGGAACACGCCTTCGATCAGCAGCGTGAGGCCCAGCGTGAGCAGCAGGCCGTAGAGGTGGTCGAGCTTGTAGATCCAGCGCAGCAGCAGGCGCTCGATCAGGATGCCGAAGATGCCGATGACGATGGGCGCCGCGATCAGCATCACCCAGTAGTTGATGCCGAGGTACTCCATGGCCATCCAGGTCAGGATGGCGCCCATCATGAACAGCGCGCCGTGCGCGAAGTTGATGACGTTGAGCAGGCCGAAGATCACCGCCAGCCCGAGGCTCAGGATGGCGTAGAAGGAGCCGTTGACCAGCCCCAGGAGGAGCTGGCTCAACAGGCCGGAAAGGGAAATGTTCATGGGCGTTTCAACGAACCCGGGCGCCGCGATGGCGCCCGCGGAGGGTCACTTCCAGAGGGCGCACCGGCTCTCGGCCTTCGTCGTGTAGACGTCTTCGCCCTTGAGCTTCTGGACCACCTTGTAGTAGTCCCACGGCTGCTTGGACTCGGCCGGCGACTTGACCTGCATCAGGTACATGTCGTGCACGAAGCGGCCGTCCTCGCGCACATAGCCCTTGGCGTAGAAGTCGTCGATCGGCGTCTTCTTGATCTGCGCCATCACCGTGTCGGCATCGGTGCTCTTGGCGGCCTGCACGGCCTTCAGGTAGGTCATGGTGGCCGAGTAGTCGGCGGCCTGGATGTCGGTGGGCATGCGCTTGGTCTTCTCGAAGAAGCGCTTGCCGAAGGCACGCGTCTTGTCGTCGAGGTTCCAGTCCCAGCTGGTGGTCAGCAGCAGGCCTTCGGTGTTCTTCAGGCCCAGGCTGTGCACGTCGGTCACGAACACCAGCAGGCCGACCATCTTCATGGTCTTGGAGATGCCGAATTCCTTCGCTGCCTTGATTGCATTCTGCGTGTCGCCGCCCGCATTCGCGAGCGCCAGCACCTGGGCCTTGGAGTTCTGCGCCTGCAGCAGGAACGACGAGAAGTCGGAGGTGTTCAGCGGATGCTTCACGCTGCCCACCACGGTGCCGCCCTTCTCCTTCACGACCTTGGATGCATCGGCTTCCAGGGCCTGTCCGAAGGCGTAGTCGGCCGTCAGGAAGTACCAGCTCTTGTCGCCGCGCGCGATGACCGCGCTGCCCGTGCCCTTGGCCAGCGCCACGGTGTCGTAGGCGTAGTGCACGGTGTAGGGGCTGCACTGCTCGTTGGTGAGCGCCGAGCTGCCGGCGCCGTTCACGACGAACACGCGCTTCTTCTCCTGCGCCACCTTGGCCATGGCCAGGCCGGTGCCCGAGCTGGTGCCGCCGAACAGCATGGTCAGGCCCTGCGTGTCGATCCATTCGCGCGCCTTGGAGGCGGCGATGTCGGCCTTGTTCTGGTGGTCGGCCTGCAGCAGCTCGATGGGCATGCCGTTGACCTTGCCGCCGAAGTCGTCGATGGCCATCTGGATCGCGAGGGCGCCGTTCTTGCCCTCCACGTCCGCGTAGAGGCTCGACATGTCGGTGATGAAACCGATCTTGACCTTCTCCTGGGCCTGCGCCGCGCCGGCGGCCATGAGGCCCGCGAGGCCGGTCGCGACGAGACAGGCGGAGGCGGTGAGCGTGCGTTTCATGGGATGGTTCTCCTCGTTGACTTCGGTGGTTGTGTCTGCGGCGGCTTCAGCCGTTCATTTCCAGGCGGCGCACTTGGTCTCGGCCTTGGTCGTGAAGACCTGGTCGCCCGGCAGCGTCTTGAGCACCTTCAGGTAGTCCCAGGGCTTCTTCGACTCGGCGGGCGACTTCACCTCGACCAGGTACATGTCGTGGATGAAGCTGCCGTCGGCGCGGATCTGGCCCTTGCCGTAGAAGTCGTCGATCTTCATGCTCTTGAGCTGCGCCATCACCTTGTCGGAGTCGGTGGTCTTGGCGGCGGCCACGGCCTTCAGGTAGGTCATGGTGGCCGAGTAGTCGGCGGCCTGCACGTCGGTGGGCATGCGCTTGGTCTTCTCGAAGAAGCGGTTGGCGAACTTGCGCGACTCGTCGTTCAGGTCCCAGTACCAGCTGGTGGTGTGCAGCAGGCCTTCGGTGTTCTTCAGGCCCAGGCTGTGGATGTCGCTCAGGAACACCAGCAGGCCGGCCGTCTTCATCGTCTTGTTGATGCCGAATTCCCTGGCCGCCTTGATCGCGTTGATGGTGTCGCCACCGGCGTTGGCCAGGCCCAGGATCTGCGCCTTCGAGTTCTGCGCCTGCAGCAGGAACGAGGAGAAGTCCGATGCGTTCAGCGGATGGCGCACGGCGCCCACCACGGTGCCGCCCTTTTCCTTCACCACCTTGGTGGTGTCGGCTTCGAGCGCATGGCCGAAGGCGTAGTCGGCGGTCAGGAAGAACCAGCTCTTGCCGCCGCGGTCGACCACCGCGGCGCCCGTGCCCTTGGCCAGCGCCACGGTGTCGTACGCGTAGTGGATGGTGTAGGGGCTGCACTGCTCGTTGGTGAGCACCGAGCTGCCCGCGCCGTTGTTGAAGTACACGCGCTTCTTCTCTTCGGCCACCTTGGCCGTGGCCAGCGCCACGCCCGAATTGGTGCCGCCGAAGACCATCGTCACGCCGGCGGTGTCGATCCATTCGCGGGCCTTGGAGGCGGCGATGTCGGCCTTGTTCTGGTGGTCGGCGGTGAGCAACTCGATGGGCTGGCCCAGCGCCTTGCCGCCGAAGTCGTCGATGGCCATCTGGATGGCCGTGGCGCCGCCCTTGCCTTCGAGGTCGGCGTACAGGCTCGACAGGTCGGTGACGAAGCCGATCTTCACTTTTTCCTGTGCCTGCGCGGCGCCTGCGCCCAGTGCGAGGATGCCGACGGCGGTGGCGATGAGGCCGAGTTTCTTGTTCATGCTGTTGTCTCCTGAAGGAATCTTTGTGGGATGGGAGGGAGGGTCTTGTGGACGTGCGCTTGTCTCAGACGCCCAGCAGCTCGGTGAGCACGGGCATCTTGGCTTCGAGCTCGGCGGCGCCGAACTTCAGCGCGATGCGGCCGTGCTCCATCACGTAGAAGCGGTCGGCCAGCGGCGCGGCGAAGCGGAAGTTCTGCTCCACCATCACGATGGTGTAGCCCTTGGCGCGCAGCGTGGTGATCATGCGGGCCAGCGCCTGCACGATGACCGGAGCGAGGCCTTCGGAAATCTCGTCGAGCAGCAGCAGCTTGGCGCCCGTGCGCAGGATGCGCGCCACGGCCAGCATCTGCTGCTCGCCGCCCGACAGGCGCGTGCCCTGGCTGTGGCGGCGCTCGGCCAGGTTGGGGAACATGGCGTAGATCTCGTCGACCGACATGCCCGGCCCGGCGCCCTTGAGCTCGGGCGGCAGCAGCAGGTTTTCCTCGCACGAGAGGCTGGCGAAGATGCCGCGCTCTTCGGGGCAATAGCCGATGCCCAGGTGCGCGATGCGGTGCGTCGGCATGCCAATGGTCTCTTTGCCGTTGACCTCGATGCTGCCCTTGCGCGCGCCCGTCAGGCCCATGATGGCGCGCAGCGTGGTGGTGCGGCCCGCGCCGTTGCGCCCCAGCAGCGTGACGACCTCGCCGGGCTGCACGACCATGTCGACGCCGTGCAGCACGTGCGACTCGCCGTACCAGGCTTGCAGGCCCTTGATTTCCAATGCGGCGGTCATCGGGCCTCCTGCCGGGCCGCCCCAAAGGAGGCCCGCGCCCCCTCGGGGGGCAGCGAATACACGAAGTGAGAAGCGTGGGGGCTCATGTCAGTGCGCCCCTTGCAGTTGGCCGTCGGTGGTGCCCATGTAGGCCTCCATGACCTGGGGGTTGCGCGAGACTTCGGCGTACGGGCCTTCGGCCAGCACGGCGCCGCGTTGCAGCACGGTGATGGTGTCGGCGATGGTCGAGACCACGCTCATGTTGTGTTCGACCATCAGGATGGTGCGTCCGGCCGACACGCGCTTGATGAGCTCGGCCACGCGATGCACGTCCTCATGGCCCATGCCCTGCGTGGGTTCGTCCAGCAGCATCAGCTCGGGCTCCATGGCCAGCGTGGTGGCGATTTCGAGTGCGCGCTTGCGCCCGTAGGGCAGGTTCACGGTCTGCTCGTCGGCAAGATCTTCCAGCCCCACTTCGGCCAGCAGTTCGCGCGCACGCGCGTCCAGCGGCTTGAGCGACTTCTCGCTCTTCCAGAAGTGGTACGAGGTGCCCAGCCGGCGCTGCAGGCCCAGGCGCACGTTCTCCAGCAGCGTGAGGTGCGGGAACACGGCCGAGATCTGGAACGAGCGGATGATGCCGCGCCGCGCGATCTGCGCGGGGCGCTCGCGCGTGATGTCCTGGCCGTTGAAGAGGATCGTGCCGGTGGTCGGCTCGAGGAACTTCGTCAGCAGGTTGAAGCAGGTCGTCTTGCCGGCGCCGTTGGGACCGATGAGTGCGTGGATCGAGCCGCGCACCACCGACAGGTTGACCTTGCTGACCGCGGTGAACCCTTTGAATTCCTTGGTGAGCTGGCGTGTTTCGAGAATGACGTCGCTCATCTCGCGAAGTCGCCCGGGTTCTGAAGAAGAATGTGAGTCATGCGGTCCATCTCGATACGCCACCAGCGGGCGCGGACTGATTGTTGGTGGGCGAGTTGCAATTGCATACTGGGGCAAATGCCTATGCTGCAGTGCAACCTTCACGGCCCCGCCGACGCACGCCGAAGCACGCGTTCGGGCGACTGTCGTCGCAACGACAATGCCGCCGCACACGGCCTGTTCTCGACGGGCGCCCGCCCCCGCGCGCAGCACGACCGATGCCCTCCACGCCCGTGACCATCCGCGACGTGGCCGATGCGGCCGGCGTGTCGATCAGCACCGTGTCGCGCGCGCTGAAGAACCAGCGTGGGCTGTCGGACGCCACGCGGCGCCACGTGCGCCAGGTGGCGCGGAAGATCGGCTACGACGCCGCGCGGCTGCGCAGCGCGAAGGCCGCCCGGCTGGTGTTCATGGTGCACCGCCAGCACAGCCACTTTGCGAGCAACCCGTTCTTCTCCGACGTGCTGCAGGGCGTGGAAGCCGCGTGCCGCGAAGCGGGCCTCGTGCCCACGCTGCTGAGCTGCGGGCCGACCGACCCGATCCGCGAGCAGTTGCGGCTGCACGAGCCCGACATGATCCTGGCCGCGGGCTTCTTCGAGACCGAGGTGCTCGACCTGGTGACGGCGCTGGAGCTGCCGGTGGCACTGGTCGACTTCTCGCTGCGCGACCTGCCCGCGGTGAACCCCGACAACGAGACCGGCGGCTTCCTCGCGACGCGGCACCTTATGGACATCGGCCGGCGCCGCATTGCATACATCGCGGGGCCGCTGGCGCACACCAGCATCCGCGAGCGCGCGCACGGCTACCGGCGCGCGCTGTTCGAAGCCGGCATGCTGGCCGACCCCGAACTCGAAGCGATGGCCACGCCGGGCCTGCCGCACGACGTGGGTGCGGCGCAGGCCATGCAGCAACTGCTGCGGCTGCGCGAGCCGCCCGATGCCGTGTTCGCCTGCAACGACGCGGCGGCGCTCGCGGCCATCGGCGCCTGCCACGCGGCCGGACTGCAGGTGCCGCGCGACGTCGCCGTGGTGGGTTTCGACGACATCCAGATGGCTGCAGCCACCCGGCCTTCGTTGACGACGCTGCGCGTCGACCGGCAGGCGCTGGGGCGCATGGGTGTCGAGCTGCTGTTGCATGGAGCCTCGATGCCGCGGCTCAACACGCTGCCGGTGGAGTTGGTGGTGCGGCAAAGCACGGGCGGCCGCTAGACCGCCTGCCGCGCGCGGCCTGCCTGTTGCACGCCGCTTGTTGCGCGGCCGACGCCGTGTTCCCTCGGGGAAACCACAAGTCCGCGCGGGTGGGGTGCCTGCCTACACTGGCCTGGCGACCCACGCCCCACCCTGCTTGCCATGCCGAACTTTCGCTCGACCGATTTCCTGACCGACCACATCCTGCACACGCTCGCGTTCTACGAGCCGCGCTGCATCGACGCCTCGGGCGGCTTCTTTCATTTCTTCAAGGACGACGGCACGGTGTACGACCGGCGCACGCGCCACCTGGTGAGCAGCACGCGCTTCGTGTTCAACCACGCCATGGCGCACCGCCGATTCGGCAACCCGGAACACCTGGCGGCCGTGCGGCACGGGCTGGCCTTTCTTCACCGCGCCCACGCGCAGCCCGAAGGCGGCTACGCCTGGCAGATCGACTGGCACCAGCAGCGCGCCACCGTGCAGGACGGCACCCGCCATTGCTATGGCCTGGCCTTCGTGCTGCTGGCGCACGCGCATGCGCTGATGGCCGGCGTCGAGGAGGCCTATGCGGGCCTCACGCACACCTGGCAGTTGATGGAGCAGCATTTCTGGGAGCCGCTGCACCAGCTGTATGCCGACGAAGCCACGGCCGGCTGGCAGCTCGGCCCGTACCGCGGGCAGAACGCCAACATGCACGCCTGCGAGGCGATGCTGGCGGCCTTCGAGGCCACGCAGGAAGTGCGCTACCTCGACCGCGCGCTGGCGCTGGCCCAGTCGGTCACCGGCAAGCTGGCCGCGCAGGCCGACGGGCTGGTGTGGGAGCACTACGGCGAAGACTGGTCGGTCGACTGGGCCTACAACCGCGGCGACAAGACCAACATCTTCCGGCCGTGGGGATTCCAGACCGGCCACCTGACCGAGTGGGCCAAGCTGCTGCTGCAACTGGAGCGCCAGCTGGCAACCGCCGACCGCACGGCCGACTGGGCCTTGCCGCGCGCGCGCCATTTCTTCGACACCGCCATGTTCCGCGGCTGGGACGCCGACAACGGCGGGCTGGTGTACGGCTTTGCGCCCGACGGCAGCGTGTGCGACGGCGACAAGTACTTCTGGGTGCAGGCCGAGAGCTTCGCGGCGGCCGCGCTGCTCGCGGTGCGCACCGGCGAGGCCAGCTACTGGGACTGGTACGACAGCATCTGGACCTACAGCTGGGCGCACTTCGTCGATCACCGGCACGGCGCGTGGTACCGCATCCTCTCGCCGACGAACGAAAAGCTCAGCGACGAGAAGAGCCCGGCCGGCAAGACCGACTACCACACGATGGGCGCGTGCTACGACGTGCTGCGCGCGCTGGAATCGTGACGCTCCGAATGTGAAAACCCCCGGGTCTTCTCGAAGAAGCCCGGGGGTTCGTGGGTCGATTGCTCGGCTTTGGCCGCTCAGTGCGCGCCCGCCGCGGCATCGCCGCCAGCGCCGCCCTTCTGCGGCCTGGCGAACCACACCAGCGGAATCAGCAGCAGGAACAGGATCGCCGACGCATAGAAGATGTCGTTCGTGGCCAGCATGAAGGCCTGCTGGTCGACGATGCGGTTGATCTGCCCCATCACCTGCTCGGTGCTGAAGCCGCTGCCCGTGAGGCCAGAGATCGCGCTGGTGGCCGCGCTGTTGCCCTGGGTCACGCTCTCGGCCAGCTGCGAGTGGTGCAGCGCCGCGCGGTTCTCCCACAGCGTGGTGGTGATCGACGTGCCCATGGCGCCCGCGGTGATCCGCAGGAAGTTCGACAACCCCGAGGCGGCCGGAATGCGGTCGGGCGTGAGGCCCGACAGCGTGATGGTCACCAGCGGAATGAAGAAGAACGCCATTGCCACGCCCTGGATGATCGTCGGGATGATGATCGTCACGAAGTCGGCCTGCGTGTTGAAGTTCGAGCGCATCCACAGCACCAGCGCGAACACCAGGAACGAGAAGGTCGCATAGCGGCGCGGATCGATCTTGGACACCGTCAGCCCCACCACCGGCGAGAAGAAGATCGCCAGCAGCCCCACGGGCGCCATGATCATCCCCGCCTGCGTGGCGGTGTAGCCCATCCACTGCTGCAGCCACAGCGGCAGCAGCACCACGTTGCCGAAGAACAGGCCGTAGGCCACGGCCGTTGCCACGGCGCCCGACCAGAAGTTGCGGCGCTTGAACAGCGACAGGTCGACCACCGGGTGCTTGTCGGTCAGCTCCCAGACCAGGAAGAACGCGAAGCCGACCACCGCCACCACCGCCATCAGGACGATCTGCGGCGAGTGGAACCAGTCGAGCTCCTTGCCCTTGTCGAGCATGAGCTGCATCGAGCCGACCCACAGCACCAGCAGCGCCAGGCCGATGGCGTCGATGGGCACCTTGTGGGTGTTGCTCTCGCGCTTGCGGTACAGCGTCCAGGTGATGGCCGCGGCCACGATGCCCACGGGGATGTTGATGTAGAAGATCCACGGCCACGAGATGTTGTCGGTGATCCAGCCGCCGAGCAGCGGCCCCATCACCGGCGCGACCAGCGTGGTCATCGACCACATCGCCATGGCCAGGCCCGCCTTGGCGCGCGGATAGCTCGACAGCAGCAGCGTCTGCGACAGCGGGATCATCGGCCCCGCGACGAAGCCCTGCAGCGCGCGAAAGGCGATCAGGGTGGTCATGTTCGGCGCCAGGCCGCACAGCAGCGAGCTGATCATGAACAGGATCACGCTGGCCATGAACAGGCGCACCTGTCCGAAGCGCTGGGTCATGAACCCCGTGAGCGGCACCGCGATGGCGTTGGCCACCGCGAAGCTGGTGATGACCCAGGTGCCTTGCGTGGTGCTCACGCCCAGGTCACCCGAGATGGCGGGCAGCGACACGTTCGCGATCGACGAATCGAGCACGTTCATGAACGTTGCCGCAGACAGCGCAATCGTGCCCCAGACGCGGGCTGCGCCCTCGAGCGGGGGATGCGCGACGTAAGCAGGAGCGGCGGTGGCCATTGAGCTCGCGCGAACTGTTCAGTGAAAGGGTGCGCGGGCGATCAGCCCGGCTGGCCCTGCACGGCAACCGAGGCGCCGCCGGCCGGGGCCGGGGCCTTCGACGGCGCGTTGGCCGTGGCCGGTGCGCTGCGCCCGAGGTTGGCCGCGACGATGCGGTCCACTTCGGCGTCGGCGCCGCGGTCGAGCTGGCTGTACACGGCGGTCTGCGTCAAGGCGGCGGCGCGCGGCGCGTCGGCCAGCATCTTGCCGCTCTTGGACGAGATGTCGATCTCGGCGTCCATCGACAGGCCGATGCGCAGCGGGTTGGCCTTGAGCTGCTCGGGGTCGAGCGCGATGCGCACGGGCACGCGCTGCACCACCTTGATCCAGTTGCCGGTGGCGTTCTGCGCGGGCAGCAGCGCAAAGGCGCTGCCGGTGCCCACGCCCAGGCCCGCGACCTTGCCGCTGTACTCGACCTTCTTGCCGTACACGTCGGCGGTGAGCTTCACGGGCTGGTCGATGCGGATGTTGCGCAGCTGCACTTCCTTGAAGTTGGCGTCGACCCACAGCTGGTTGAGCGGCACGATCGACATCATCGGCGTGCCGGCCGCGACGCGCTGGCCGAGCTGCACGGTGCGCTTGGCAACGTAGCCGTCGACCGGCGCGGGCATGGCGACGCGCTGCGTGGCCAGGTAGGCCTCGCGCACCTTGGCGGCGGCGGCCAGCACGCTCGGGTGCTGCGCCACGCTGGTGCCGTCGGTCAGCGACTGGTTGCTGGCCAGCGCTTCCTTGGCGGCGACCACGCCGGCCTGCGCGGCGGCGAGCTGGCTCTTGGCGGTGTCGAGCTGCGTCTCGGCGTGGTTGAGTTCTTCCTTCGACACGGCGCCGTTGCCCGACAGCGCACGGCGGCGCTGCAGGTCGTCCTGCGCCTTGGCGATGTCGCTCTGCGCCTTCACGATGTCCGACTGGCGCAGCGTGACCTGCGCGGCCAGCGAGCCGTTGTTGGCGTACAGGGTGCGCACCTGGCGCACGGCCTGCGCGAGCGCGGCCTCCGACTGCTCCAGCGACACCTTGGCGTCGGCCGGGTCGAGCTGCACCAGCGGCTGGCCGGCCTTCACGAAGTCGGTGTCGTCGGCGTTGATGGCCATCACGGTGCCGCCGATCTGCGGCGTGATCTGGATCACGTTGCCTTGCACGTAGGCGTTGTCGGTGTCCTCGTAGTGGCTGGCGACCAGCCATTCGTAGACGCCCCAGCCGCCACCGGCGACGATGACCACCGCGGCAAGCGCGGTGAGTGCGCGGCGGCGCTTGCCGTTGCCGGCGGGCGCCTCGGGGGCTGCGGAAGCTGTGGCTGCAGCGGGCGTCGGAGTGTTGTTGTCGCTCATGATGAAGTTCTTTCCGAAGACGAAATGGTCAGTTCAAGCCGGTTCAGTTCACTGCGCCCGGGGCAGCGCCCGACGCCGATGCCGAGGCCGTGTTGCTGGCCGGAGGCTGCCAGCCGCCGCCCAGTGCACGCGCCAGGCCCACCTGCGTGTCGAGCGCGCGCGCGGCGAGGTCGACCGCCAGTCGGCGTTGCGCCAGCACGGAGGTTTCCGCGGTCAGCACGTTGAGGTAGTTGCCCAGGCCCGCGCGGTAGCGCTGCACGGCGATGTCGTAGGCGCCTTCGGCCGCGGTCTGCGCGGCGCGCTGCTCGGCCTGCTGGCGGGCGATGGATTGCGCGCTGGAGAGCTGGTCGGCCGCGTCGCGCACGGCGTCGATCACGGTGGCGTTGTAGCTTTCGATGGCCACGTCGAGGTCGGCCGACTTGCCGCGCAGGTTGGCGCGCAGCTTGCCGCCTTCGAAGATCGGCAGCGTGACGGCCGGGCCCACGCCCCACTGCTCGCTGCCCGACTTCAGCAGCTTGCCGAAGCCCAGGCTCTGGAAGCCGGCGAAGGCCGTGAGGTTCACGTTGGGATAGAACAGCGTCTTGGCGTTCTTCACGTCGCTGGTGGCGGCCTCGACGCGCCAGCGCGCGGCGGCGATATCGGCGCGGCGGCCCAGCAGGTCGGCCGGAATGTTGGCCTGCAGCGCCATCGGCTTCACGTTGCCTAGCAGCGGCGGCTTGAGCGACTGCGACACGTTGGGCTGTCCCACGAGCGCGTCGAGTGCGTGCTGCTGCAGCGCGATCTGTTCGTTCAGCGCTTCGATCTGCTGGCGTGCCTCGGGCAGGCCGCCTTCGCTCTGGCGCAGTTCGAGGCGGGTGTCCAGGCCGGCGGAGACGCGGTCGCGCACCAGCTTGAGGGTTTCGTCGCGCTGGGCCAGCGTGCGCTGCGCCACGGTGAGCTGGTCGTTCAGGCGCGCCCACTGGAAGTAGCTGCGTGTCACGTTGCTGGCCAGCAGCACGCGGGCCGCGTCGGCATCGGCGGCCGCGGCGTTGGCCGTGCCGATGACGGTGTCGAGCGCGCTGCGGTTCTTGCCGAAGAAATCGAGCTCCCAGCTCGCGCTGAGCTGCAGCAGGCCGATGTTCTGCGTGGAGCCGCCCAGCGGCGCCGGGTAGATGTAGTTGCTGTTGAACTTCTGGCGGTTCAGGTTCAGGTCGCCCTTGACCTGCGGCAGCAGCGCGGCGCCCGCAATTTCGGCCGAGGCCTGCGCGCGCGCGAGGCGGGCCTGCGCGACCTGCAGGTTCGGGTTGCCGGCCACGGCCTGGCCGATCAGCGTGTCGAGTTGGGTGTCGCCGAACGCGGTCCACCATTGGCTGTCGAGCGTGGCGGCGGGTGCGGCGGCGCTGTCGGGCGCGATGCCCAGCGACGAGGCGTCGCGCAGCGTCGCCTGCGAGCCGATGCCGGCCATGTCGGCACAGCCGGCCAGCGCGACCACCAGCAGCGCGGCGGCCACGACGGGTGTGCGACGCAGCGTGCGCACGGCGAAGGAATCAGTCATTTTTATCTCCACGGACCGCAATGGCCTGGGCGTTGTCGAGGATGCGGCGCAAGTAGCCCTTGAGCTGCTCCCATTCCTCGTTGGAAAAACCTGCAAGATGTTCGTTCTGCACGCGGCTCAGCACGTACGGCACTTCCTTGGCGGCGGAGCGGCCTTCGTCGGTGAGCTCGATGTTGACCACGCGGCGGTCTTCGAGCGAGCGCACCCGGCGGCACAGGCCCTTGGCCTCGAGGCGGTCGAGCAGACGCGTCATGGCGCCGGTGTCGAGCTCGCAGGCGCGGGCCAGTTCGGCCACCGTGGTGGCGGCGCCAACGTGCAATTTGTAGAGGGGCACCCACTGCGGATAGGTCGGGCTGCCAGGCTCGCAGATGCGGCTTTCGATCGACTGGCCCACGGCCGTCACGATGCGGCGCATCAGGTAGCCGATGCTCTCCTCGGCCTGGTAGGTTTCCGGCCGGTAGAAGGCGGCAGGCGCGCGACGCTCGGCGTCGGCTTGCGCAGACGTGGCTTTGGTGGAATTTGCATCGCTCATGGGTCAAATATTAGTTGCCGCGGCAGTTATTGTCAAGGCTGCCTTTGTAGGGGCAAGGGATCGTTAGAATCGCCGGATGGCTTCTAACCCTCCGTCTTCCATGGCCAAGGGCTCGCCCCGGTCGCTGTCGGGCCTGAGCCCTTTTCTACGCCCCTACCGGGTCCAGATCGTCCTGGCGGCCGTCTTTCTGGTGATGGCGGCGATCACTACGCTGGCTTTCCCTATCGCCTTGCGCAGCCTGATTGACGGAGGCTTGATCAACCCCGACAAGGGCGCGCAGACCATGGCGCTGCGCGAGCACTTCGGCGCCCTCTTCGCGGTGGCGGTGGCGCTGGGCCTTTTCTCGGCGGCGCGCTTCTATACGGTGAGCTGGCTGGGCGAGCGCGTGACGGCCGACATCCGCAATGCGGTCTACGGCCACGTTCTGACGCAGAGCCCCGCGTTCTTCGAGACGACCCAGACCGGCGAGGTGCTGTCGCGCCTCACGGCCGACACCACGCTCGTGCAGACCGTCGTCGGCTCGTCCCTGAGCATGGGCCTGCGCAACGCGGTGATGGGCGTGGGCGCGCTGGCGGTGCTGGTGTGGACCAACCCTTACGTGATGGTGCAGGTGCTGGGCATCCTGGTGCTGGTGGTGCTGCCGAGCATGTGGTTCGGCCGCCGCGTGCGCAAGCTGTCGCGCGCCAGCCAGGACCGCGTGGCCGATTCGAGCGCCATCGCCGCCGAAGTGCTGAACGCCATTCCGGTGGTGCAGAGCTACACGGCCGAAGGCCGCGAGGCGACGCGCTTCAACGGCTCGACCGAGAACGCCTTCCGCACCGCCGTGCGGCGCACCAAGGCGCGCTCGGTGCTGGTGGCGTTCATCATCATCGCGACCTCGGCGGCGCTGCTCTGGGGCCTGTACCAGGGCACGCAGGCGGTGCTGCGCGGCGACATCACGGCCGGTCACCTGGGCCAGACCGTGGTCTACGTGGCGATCCTGGCGAGCGCGACCGCCGTGCTCGGCGAGGTCTACGGCGACCTGCTGCGCGCCGCCGGCGCAACCGAGCGCCTGATGGAGCTGCTGCACGCGCCCGCGGCCATCGTGTCGCCGGCAAGACCGGCTGTCACGCCCGTCCCCGTGGCGGGCAGCGCCATCCAGTTCGACGCGGTGACCTTCCACTACCCGTCGCGGCCCGGCACGCCGGCGCTGCGCGATTTCAGCCTGGCCGTCGCGCCCGGCGAGACGGTGGCGCTGGTCGGCTCGAGCGGCGCGGGCAAGAGCACGGTGTTCCAGCTCCTGCTGCGCTACTACGACCCGCAATCGGGCCGCCTCACGCTCGACGGCACGCCGCTCGCCTCGCTCGCCCTGCCCGACCTGCGCACCCGCATCGGCCTGGTGCCGCAGGACGCGGTGATCTTCTCGGCCAGCGCGTTCGAGAACATCCGCTACGGCCGCCCGGAGGCCACGGCCGACGAAGTGCACGCCGCCGCGCGCGCTGCCTTCGCGCACGACTTCCTGCAGGCGCTGCCCGAGGGCTACGACACCTTCCTGGGCGAGCGCGGCACGCGCCTGTCGGGCGGGCAGCGCCAGCGCATCGCGATCGCGCGCGCGATCCTCAAGAACCCGCCGCTGCTGCTGCTCGACGAAGCCACGAGCGCACTCGACGCGGAAAGCGAGCGCATGGTGCAGGCAGCATTGGAATCGGCGATGGAAAACCGCACGACGGTCGTGATCGCCCACCGCCTGGCGACCGTGCAGAAGGCCGACCGCATCGTGGTGCTGGACCACGGCGGCATCGTCGAACAGGGAACGCACGCGACGCTGGTCGCGCAAGGCGGGGTCTACGCGCGCCTGGCGGCGCTGCAGTTCGCAGCCTGAGCGGCTGCGCCGTGCAAGCCGATGGCCGCTGGCCGCTGGCCGATCGCGACGCTTACTGCAGGGTTTCCTTGAGCGCCGCCGGAATCGGCAGCGCCATCACCGCAATGCCTTCGTCGAGCAGCGCCTCCGTCTGCTCGGGCGTGGCCTGGCCGCGGATGCCGCGCTCCTGGGCTTCGCCGTAGTGCATCTTGCGGGCCTCGTCGGCAAAGCGCTCGCCGACGTCCTCGGTCTTCGCCAGCACCTCGCGCACGGCGCGCATCCAGCGGGCTTCGGGCGAGAGTTCGGCGGGAACGTTGGAGGAAGACGGTGAGGACGAAGAAGACGAACCGGACGCAGCCGATTCCTTCGGCGCCTTGGCATTGCCCAGGTTGATGCGCGGCGCGCTCAGCAGCTTGACGATGGCGGTGTCGCCGCAGACCGGGCATTCGACCAGCCCGCCGGCCAACTGGGTGTCGAAGGCCTCGTTGGACGCGAACCAGCCTTCGAAGCCATGGCCGTGCGCGCAGCGGAGATCGAGAACCTTCATGCGCGGATTATCCCGCGCTGCCTTCTGCCGGCACGGGCTGCCAGTCCAGAGCCCATGCGCCCGAAAGGACGTTCTGCAGCCACAGCGTGCAGGTCAGCGTCTTGGCGTCGGTCACGGTGCCGTCGCGGCACCAGCCGGCCAGCTCTTCGGGCGTGGCCGTGAACACGTCGAGAAACTCGCCGTGGTCGAGCTGGCGCTCGCCCAGCGAGAGGCCGCGTGCAAAGTAGATGTGGATGATTTCGGTGGAGTACGCCACCGCCAGGTGCATCGCACCCGCATGCGCCCATTCGCGCGCGGTGTAGCCCGTTTCCTCGAGCAGTTCGCGGCGGCCGCACACGAAAGGGTCTTCGCCCGCATCGAGCTTGCCCGCCGGGAACTCGGTCATCACGTGGCCGATCGGGTAGCGGAACTGGCGCTCCAGCACCACGCGGCCGTCGTCCAGCAGCGGAATGACCACCACGGCACCGGGATGCACCACGTACTCGCGCGTGGCGGTATGGCCGTCGGGCAGGCGAATGGTGTCGCGCTTGGCTTTCAGGAAGTTGCCCTTGACGAGCTCTTCGCTGCTGATCAGCTCTTCGCGCAGATGGGAATCGGTGGTCGAGGAAGTCATGTCGTCAGTGCCTGTGTTTCATCAGGTAGCGCCAGGTGAACCCGGGAAAGGCCAGCACGATGAACAGCGCGCCGGTCACCGCATAGAACTCCCAGCCCTGCGAAGCGATCTGCCCCGCCCTGCGCTCGAACAGCAGCCCGACCGCGCCCGACAGAAAGTACAAGACCACCAGCTCGGCGAGCCGCACCGCGAGCGACTTGGGCTTTGTCGCCAGCGGCACGACGCCGAACAGGCGGTCGTTGAAGAAAGGCAGGTTGGCGGCCACCAGGGCCACCAGCAGCACGACCCAGACCGACGCGGTTTGCGACACCGTGAATGACGGAACGGAACGGGCCGGGGCCGCGTCAGTGGGCCAGGGTCGCCACGATCGCGTCGTAGCAAAGGGTCATCAGGCCGCCGGGCAGGATGCCCAGGATCAGGATCAGCGCGCCGTTGATCGTGAGCACGGTGCGCACGTCGCGCGGTGCCGACACGGTGGTGGCCGTGACGGGCGCGTCGAAGTACATGACCTTGACCACGCGCAGGTAGTAGAAGGCGCCGATCAGCGACATGATCACCGCGAACACGGCCAGACCGATGTAGATGGCCTGGCCCGAGGCGATCAGCGCCTGCAGCACCGCCAGCTTGGCGTAGAAGCCCACCAGCGGCGGCAGGCCGGCCAGCGAGAACATCGCGATGGCCATCACGCCGGCGTACAGCGGGCTGCGCTGGTTCAAGCCTGCGAGGTCGGTGATCTCTTCGCTTTCGAAGCCTTCGCGCGCCAGCAGCAGGATGATGCCGAAGCTCGCGAGCGTCGTCAGCACGTAGGTCACGATGTAGAACATCGAGGCGCTGTAGGCGTACTGGGCGTTGTAGGTGCCCTGCTGGTCCGAACCCGCCACCAGGCCCAGGAGCATGAAGCCCATCTGCGAAATGGTCGAGTACGCCAGCATCCGCTTCAGGTTGCTCTGCGCAATGGCGGCCAGGTTGCCCACCAGCAGCGAGGCGATGGCCATCACGGCCAGCATCTGCTGCCAGTCGATGGCCAGCGGCTGCAGCGCGTCGACCAGCAGGCGGATGATGATGGCGAAGGCAGCCAGTTCAGGCGCGGCGCCGATCAGCAGCGTGACCGCGGTCGGTGCGCCCTGGTAGACGTCGGGCACCCACATGTGGAACGGCGCAGCGCCCACCTTGAATGCCAGGCCGGCCACGATGAACACCAGGCCGAACACCAGCACTTGGTGGTTCACCTTGCCGCTGGCGATGGTCTTGAACACTTCGTTGACGTCCAGCGAACCGGTCGCGCCGTACATCATCGACAGGCCGTACAGCAGGAAGCCGCTGGCCATGGCGCCGAGCACGAAGTACTTCATGGCGGCTTCGCTGGCCACGGCGTTGTCGCGGCGCAGCGCCACCAGCGCGTAGCTCGACAGCGTGAGCAGTTCCAGGCCCAGGTAGATCAGCAGGAAATTGCTGCCCGAGATCATCACGAACATGCCCAGCAGCGCGAACATGCTGATGGTGAACATCTCGCCGCCGCGCAGCATCTCGCGGTCGGCCGCATAGGGTCGGCCGTAGACCAGCGTGACCATCAGGGCGACGGTGGCGAAGCATTTGAGCCAGTTGCCCATCGGGTCGCTGACGACCATGCCGCCGAAACCGTAGATCGTCTTGGCATCGAGGGCCTGCAGGCCCGACAGCACGGCCACCACGGCGAGCGTGAGCAGCGTGAGCACGTAGGTGCGCGTGCGGCGCGGGCTCGTGGTGGACAGGTCGACCAGCGCAATGATGCAGGTCATGACCAGCAGCACGATTTCCGGGTAGATCGTGACCCAGCTGAGTTTGTCAATCATCTCGTTCTCTTCTTCAGCGTGGCATCAGGAGGGCAGCTTCGACACTGCCACATGGCGCAGGAGCTCGGTCACCGAGGCGTCCATGGCATCGGTGAAGGGCTTCGGATACAGGCCCATCCACAGCACGGCGATGGCCAGCAGCGCCAGCATCAGGAATTCGCGGGCGTTGATGTCCTTGAGTTCCTTGACGTGGTCGTTGCCGACCGGGCCCAGGTACACGCGCTTGTACATCCACAGGGTGTAGGCCGCGCCGAAGATCAGCGCGGTGGCGGCGCCCAGGCCCACCCAGAAGTTGGCCTTCACGGCGCCCAGGATCACCATCCACTCGCCCACGAAACCGGCGGTGCCCGGCAGGCCGCAATTGGCCATGGCGAACAGCAGCGCGAACGCGGCGAACTTGGGCATGGTGTTGACCACGCCGCCGTAGTCGGCGATCTGGCGCGAGTGCACGCGGTCGTACAGCACGCCGATGCCCAGGAACATGGCGCCCGACACGAAGCCGTGGGCAATCATCTGCACGATGCCGCCGGACACGCCGAGCTCGTTGAAGATGAAGAAGCCCAGCGTCACGAAGCCCATGTGGGCGACCGACGAGTAAGCCACCAGCTTCTTCATGTCCTGCTGCACCAGCGCGACCAGGCCCACGTAGATCACGGCGATCAGCGACAGCGCGATCATGAGCCAGGCCCATTCGTGCGAAGCGTCGGGCGCGATCGGCATCGAGAAGCGCAGGAAGCCGTAGGCACCCAGCTTCAGCATGATGGCCGCCAGCACGGCGGAGCCGCCGGTGGGCGCTTCCACGTGCACGTCGGGCAGCCAGGTGTGCACCGGCCACATCGGCACCTTCACCGCGAAGGCCGCGAAGAAGGCGAAGAACAGGAAGGTCTGCGCGGTCGACCCCAGCGGCAGCTTGTGCCAGGCCAGGATGTCGAAGCTGCCGCCCGACTTGTTGTACAGGAAGATCAGCGCCACCAGCATCAGCAGCGAGCCGAGCAAGGTGTACAGGAAGAACTTGAACGCCGCGTAGATCTTGTTCGGGCCGCCCCAGATACCGATGATCAGGTACATCGGGATCAGCGTGGCTTCGAAGAACACGTAGAACAGGATGCCGTCGAGCGCGGAGAACACGCCGATCATGAAACCCGACAGGATCAGGAACGCGCCCATGTACTGGTTCACGCGTTCGGTGATCACTTCCCAGGCCGAGATCACGACGATCACCGTGATGAACGACGTCAGCAGCACCAGCCAGAGCGACATGCCGTCGATTCCGAGGTGGTAGTTGACGTTGAAGCGCGAGATCCAGCTCGTCTTCTCGACGAACTGCATGGCGGCGGTACCGTTCTGGAATCGCGTGAACAGCGGCACCGTGACCAGGAAGCTCACGATGGCACCGACGAGCGCGACCCAGCGTACGCCTCTGGCGTGCTCGTCACGGCCAAACGCCAGCAGCGCGACGCCGAATGCAATCGGCACCCAGATGGCAAGGCTCAACAAACCCATTTTTCTTTTTCTCCAGCGCTTAGGCTCAGCGTTTGAACCAGACGAAATACGTCATGAGGACGAAGATGCCGAGCAGCATCGCGAAGGCGTAGTGATAGATGTAGCCCGACTGCATCCAGCGCACCACACCCGAAATCCGGCCGACCAGTTTCCACGAACCATTCACGATGGCACCGTCGATCACGGCCTGGTCGCCACCCTTCCACAGACCGGTACCGAGCGCACGCGTACCGCGGGCGATGATGTTCTCGTTGATCCAGTCCATGTAGTACTTGTTTTCCAGCAGGCGGTAGATCGGACCGCACGCACGCTTGATCGCCGCCGGCAGCGCCGGGTTGATCATGTACATGTAGTACGACAGCACCACGCCTGCCAGTGCCAGCCAGAACGGCGCGGCCGTCAGGCCGTGGATGGCCATGGCCACCGGGCCGTGGAAGGCTTCTTCCAGTTCCTTCATGGCGTGGTGCTTGGCACCGTCCACGAAGATCGCGTTCTTGAAGAACTCGCCGAACAGCATCGGCTCGATCGTCATGAAGCCGATCACCACCGAGGGAATGGCCAGCAGCACCAGCGGCAGCCAGACCACCATGGGCGACTCGTGCGGCTTGTGGGCGTCGTGACCATGCCCGTGATCGTCATGGCCATGGGCGTCGTGCGCATGGTCGTCGTGGTGGGCGTCGGGGTTCTGGTCGTAGCGTTCCTTGCCGTGGAAGACCAGGAAGTACATGCGGAACGAGTAGAACGCCGTGATGAACACGCCGGCCAGCACCGCGTAGTACGCGAAGTTCGCGCCCCACAGGTGGCTTTCGTGCACCGCTTCGATGATGCTGTCCTTCGAGTAGAAGCCGGCGAAGAACGGCGTGCCGATCAGCGCGAGCGAACCCAGCAGCGAAGTGATCCAGGTGATCGGCATGTACTTGCGCACGCCGCCCATCCAGCGGATGTCCTGGTTGTGGTGCATGCCGATGATGACCGAGCCGGCACCGAGGAACAGCAGCGCCTTGAAGAACGCGTGCGTCATCAGGTGGAACACCGCGACCGAATAGGCCGAGGCACCGAGCGCCACCGTCATGTAGCCGAGCTGCGAGAGCGTCGAATACGCGACCACGCGCTTGATGTCGTTCTGGATGATGCCCAGGAAGCCCATGAACAGCGCGGTGATGGCGCCGATCACGAGGATGAAACTCAGGGCCGTGTCGCTCAGCTCGAACAGCGGCGACATGCGCGCCACCATGAAGATGCCGGCCGTGACCATGGTCGCGGCGTGGATCAGCGCGGAGATGGGCGTCGGGCCTTCCATCGAGTCTGGCAGCCACACGTGCAGCGGGAACTGCGCGCTCTTGCCCATGGCGCCGATGAACAGGCAGATGCAGATCACCGTGATGAGCATCCACTCGGTGCCCGGGAAGGTGATGCCGGCCAGGGTGTTGGCCTTGGCGAAGGCTTCGGTGTAGTTCAGCGTGCCGGCGTAGGCGGCGATCAGGCCGATACCGAGGATGAAGCCGAAGTCGCCCACGCGGTTGACCAGGAAGGCCTTCATGTTCGCGAAGATCGCGGTCGGCTTGTTGAACCAGAAGCCGATCAACAGGTACGACACCAGGCCCACCGCCTCCCAGCCGAAGAACAGCTGGAGCATGTTGTTGCTCATGACGAGCATCAGCATCGAGAACGTGAACAGCGAGATGTACGCGAAGAAACGGTTGTAGCCGTCGTCTTCTTCCATGTAGCCGATGGTGTAGATGTGGACCATCAGCGACACGAAGGTCACGACGCACATCATCATGGCGGTGAGGCCGTCGACCATGAAGCCGACTTCCATCTTCAGGCCGCCGACCACCATCCACTCGTAGAGGGTGGCGTTGAAGCGGGCACCGTCGGCCACCACGCTCTTGAGCGTCATGGCCGAGATGATGAAGGCCACCAGCACGCCCAGGATGGTCAGCGAATGCGTGACCTTGCGCCCGATGTGATTGCCGCCGAATTTGGTGCCGAACAGGCCTGCGACGGCGGCGCCGACCAGGGGTGCCAGCGGCACGGCCAGCAGTGTGGATGCGGAAAGGGTTGCGCTCATGTTGCTGTCAACCCTTGAGCGAGTTGAGTTCGTCCACGTTGATGTTCGACTTGTTGCGGAACAGCAGAACCAGCAGTGCCAGCCCGATGGCCGACTCGGCCGCCGCCACCGTCAGGATGAAGAACACGAAGATCTGTCCGTGCATGTCGCCCAGGAAGTGGGAGAACGCCACGAAGTTCATGTTGACCGCCAGCAGCATCAGCTCGATGGCCATCAGCAGAACGATCAGGTTCTTGCGGTTCAGGAAAATGCCGATCACGGACAGCGCGAAGAGCATCGCGCCGAGCGAAAGAAAGTGTCCGAGCGTGAGCGTCATGCCTTGTTTTCCTTTGCAGCGTCCGCAGCTGCTGGTTCAGCCGCCACGGGTTCGGCCGCACGCGTCACCGGCATCTGCACGATGCGCACGCGGTCACGCGCCTTCACGCGGACCTGGTCGCCCGGGTTGACGTACTTGCTGTCCTTGCGGGTGCGCAGCGTCAACGCGATGGCGGCCACGATGGCCACGAGCAGGATGACCGCGGCGATTTCCAGCGGGTAGAGATATTCGGAGTACAGCAACTTGCCCAGTTCGAGCGTGTTGGATGCATTGGCCGCCATGGCACCCGTGGCGCGCGGTGCTTCGCCGAGGCGGAAGCCGCCCATGAGCACGGCCGCCATTTCGAGCGCAATGAGCGCACCCACGCCGGCAGCCAGCGGGAAGTGCTTCCAGAAGCCCTCCCGCAAGCCGTCGACGTTGATGTCCAGCATCATCACGACGAACAGGAACAGCACCATCACGGCGCCGACATACACCAGCACCAGCGAGATCGCGAGGAACTCGGCGCGCAGCAGCAACCAGATGGCCGATGCCTGGAAGAAGGCCAGCACCAGGTACAGCGCGGCGTACACGGGGTTGCGGGCGGTGATGACGCGGAACGCTGCGAACAGCAGCACCACGGCAAACAGATAGAACAGACCGGTCTTGACGTCCATTGGAATTCGAATTGGTACGGGGTTCGGGCTGGTCGGAATCAGCGGTACTTGGCGTCAGCCGCCTTGTTCGCTGCAATTTCGTTTTCGTAGCGATCGCCCACGGCAAGGAGCATGTCCTTGGTGAAGTACAGGTCGCCACGCTTCTCGCCGTGGTATTCGAAGATGTGCGTTTCCACGATCGAGTCGACCGGGCAGCTCTCTTCGCAAAAGCCGCAGAAGATGCACTTGGTCAGGTCGATGTCGTAGCGCGTGGTGCGGCGCGAGCCGTCGTCACGCACATCCGATTCGATGGTGATGGCCAGCGCCGGACAGACGGCTTCGCAGAGCTTGCAGGCAATGCAGCGCTCTTCGCCATTTTCGTAGCGGCGCAGGGCATGCAGGCCCCGAAAACGCGGCGACAGCGGCGTCTTCTCTTCGGGGAACTGCACCGTGATCTTGCGGGCGAAGGCGTACTTGCCGGTGATGGCCAGGCCCTTGAACAGCTCGAACAGCATGAAGCTGCTCAGGAAGTCCTTGAGCGAGAACGGCGCGGACGGTGTTGCGGTGTGCGCAGCAGACATGGTGTTGGCGCTTCCTGTTATTTCCAGATGTTGAACGGCGTCTGCATCCAGCCACCGACCACGACCAGCCACACGAGGGTGACGGGAATGAAGATCTTCCAGCCCAGACGCATGATCTGGTCATAGCGAAAGCGCGGGAATGTCGAGCGGACCCACAGGAACATGGTGACCACGCAGAAGGTCTTGGCACCCAGCCAGATCCAGCCCGGAATGAAGCTCAGGAAGTCGAACGGCGGCAGCCATCCACCCAGGAACAGCACGACGGTCAGGATCGAGACGAGCCACATGTTGGCGTACTCGGCCAGGAAGAACATCGCGAAGCTCATGCCCGAGTACTCGATCATGTGGCCGGCCACGATTTCCGACTCGCCTTCCACCACGTCGAACGGGTGGCGGTTGGTTTCGGCGAGGCCGGAGATGAAGTACACGACGAAGATCGGCAGCAGCGGCAGCCAGTTCCACGACAGGAAGCCGACGCCCAGGTTGGCGAACATGCCCTTGCCCTGAACGTTCACGATTTCGGTCATGTTCAGGCTGCCGGTGACCATCAGCACCACGACGAAGCAGAAGCCCATCGCGATTTCGTAGCTCACCATCTGTGCCGAGGCGCGCAGCGCGCCCAGGAAGGCGTACTTCGAGTTCGAGGCCCAGCCGGCGATGATCACGCCGTACACCTCGAGCGAGGTGATGGCCATCACGAACAGCAGGCCGGCGTTGATGTTGGCCAGCGCCACGTCGGGACCGAAGGGAATCACGGCCCATGCGGCCAGCGCCGGCATGATGGTCATGACTGGGCCGAGCAGGAACAGGCCCTTGTTGGCGACCGTCGGAAGAATGATTTCCTTGGTCATCAGCTTGAGCGCGTCGGCGATCGGCTGCAACAGGCCCAGCGGGCCGGTGCGGTTCGGGCCGATGCGGATCTGCGTGAAGCCGATGGCCTTGCGCTCCCACAGCGTGAGGTAGGCCACGGCCCCCATCAACGGAAGCACGACCACGATGATCTTGATCAGCGTCCAGATCACAGGCCAGACCACGGCGGTCCACCAGCCTGCGGCGACCAGCCCCTGGCCGAAGCCATGAATTGCGTCGATCATGCCAGTGCCTCCTCGGCCCGAGCCGGTGCGGCCGGTGCGCTCGATGCATTGCGTGCATCGGCGGTCAGTTGCAGCGACGGTGCGCGGCGCACGATCGAGTCCAGCTGGTAGATGCTGGCGACCACGGGCGCTGCGACAGCACCGTCGGCAGCCACGGCAGCGGCGGAGGTGGCGTTGCTCAGCGCATTCGCCGGCACCGCGCCCTTGTCACCGATGGTGGCCAGAACGTCGGCGGTCGATTCGAACGCGAAGCCCGGCAGGCCCAGCAGGTTGGCGAGCACGCGCAGCACCTTCCACGCCGGACGCGTTTCGCCTTGCGGCTTCACGACGGCATGGAAACCTTGCAGGCGGCCTTCGGCATTGACGAAGGTGCCCGGCGTTTCGGTGAACGGAGCGATCGGGAGCAGCACGTCGCTGAACGCGAGGTTGGCCTTGAAGGGGCTGAGCGTGACGACCATTTGCGCATTGCCGATGACATCGGCAGCGGCGGCGCCGGCGGCCGAGTCGAACACCGGCTCGGTGTTCAGCAGCATCACGGCCTTCAGGCCGGAGCCCGCGGCGAGCATGCGGCCGGCATCGAGGCCGCCGTTCTTGGGGAACGCGCCGACGATCTGCGCGCCCACGGTGTTGGCGGCTTCGGTCAGGTAGCCGACGGTGGCGCCGGTTTGCGCGCCGATCCAGTTCGCCAGGGCCAGCAGGCTGCCGGCCTGGGCGTGGTGGGCGGCGGCATTGCCGAGCAGCACGGCCTTGCGCTCGCCGCTCAGCAGCGAGGCAGCAATGGCCTTGGCGGCATCGCCGGGTGCGCTCTTCGGTGCCAGCGGTGCGGCTGCGCCGTTGGTTTCACCGATGGCGGCGGCCACGGCGGCCAGGGCCTCGACCCACTGGTCGGCTTCGACGATGGACGACTGCGCCACATCGATGGCCCAGGCGTCGCGCTCGGCCATCAGGCCGGCCGAGGTGATCACCGACAGCGCGGCGCCCTTGCGCACGGCCTGGCGGATGCGCTGTGCGAACAGCGGATGTTCCTTGCGCAGGTTCGAGCCCACGACCAGCGCGCGCTGCACTTGCGTGAGCGAAGCGATCGAGGTGCCGAGCCAGCGCACGCCTTCGAACGCCGTGAATTCAGCGTTGCGCAGGCGGTAGTCGATGTTGTCGCTGCCGAGTTCACGCGTGAGCATGGCGGCGAGCTGCAGCTCTTCGAGCGTGCTGTGCGGGCTGACCAGCGTGCCGATGCTCTGGGCACCGTGGTCGGCCTTGATCTGGCGCAGGCCGTTGGCGACGTACTCGAGCGCCGTCTGCCAGTCGACCTGCTGCCATTGGCCGCCCTGCTTGAGCATGGGCTGCGTCAGGCGTTCCGGGCCGTTGAGCGCTTCGTACGAGAAGCGGTCGCGGTCGGCGATCCAGCATTCGTTGACGTCTTCGTTCTCCAGCGGCACCACGCGCATCACGCGGTTGTTCTTGACCTGGACGATCAGGTTGGCACCGGTGGAGTCATGCGGGCTCACCGACTTGCGGCGCGACAGTTCCCAGGTGCGGGCGCTGTAGCGGAACGGCTTGCTCGTGAGCGCGCCGACCGGGCAGATGTCGATCATGTTGCCCGACAGCTCGGAGTCGACCGAGTCGCCGAGGAAGGTCTCGATTTCGGAGTGCTCGCCGCGCTGGGTCATGCCGAGCTCCATCACGCCGGCCACTTCCTGGCCGAAGCGGACGCAGCGCGTGCAATGGATGCAGCGGCTCATCTCTTCCATGCTGATCAGCGGGCCCACGTCCTTGTGGAACACGACGCGCTTTTCTTCTTCGTAGCGCGAAGAGGAGCCGCCGTAGCCCACGGCCAGGTCCTGCAGCTGGCATTCGCCGCCCTGGTCGCAGATCGGGCAATCCAGCGGGTGGTTGATCAGGAGGAACTCCATGACCGACTGCTGCGCCTTGATGGCCTTCTCGCTCTTGGTGCGAACGATCATGCCTTGCGTGACGGGCGTGGCGCAGGCCGGCATCGGCTTGGGCGCTTTTTCCACGTCCACGAGGCACATGCGGCAGTTGGCCGCGATGCTGAGTTTCTTGTGATAGCAGAAGTGCGGAATGTACGTGCCCGCCTTGTCGGCCGCATGCATGATCATGCTGCCTTCGGTCACGTCGACCTTCTTGCCGTCGAGTTCGATTTCAACCATATGTGTTTTTCTCGCGCTCAGGCCTGGACCGGCGCTTTGGGAACGTAGCCCGGAATCAGGGCTTCGAACTCATGACGGAAGTGCTTGATCATGGCGCGCACCGGCATGGCCGCTGCGTCGCCGAGCGCGCAGATCGTGCGGCCCTGGATGTTGTCTGCCACGGAGTTCAGCAGGTCCATGTCGTTCGCCCTGCCCTGCCCGTTGTGGATGCGCTCCACCACGCGGTAAAGCCAGCCCGTGCCTTCGCGGCACGGCGTGCACTGGCCGCAGGACTCGTGCATGTAGAAGTACGACAGGCGCTTGAGCGACTCGACCATCGAACGGCTGTCGTCCATGACGATCACCGCGCCCGAACCGAGCATCGAGCCGGCCTTGGCGATGGAGTCGTAGTCCATGGTGCAGGCCATCATGATGTCGGCCGGCAGCACCGGCGACGACGATCCGCCAGGGATCACGGCCTTCAGGGTGCGACCCTTGCGCACGCCACCGCACAGCTCCAGCAGCTTGGAGAACGGCGTGCCCATGGGCACTTCGTAGTTGCCGGGCAACTCGACGTCGCCGCTCACCGAGTAGATCTTGGTGCCGCCGTTGTTCGGCTTGCCGCATTCGAGGTAGGCCGGACCGCCGTTGCGGATGATCCAGGGCACCGCCGCGAAGGTCTCGGTGTTGTTGATGGTGGTCGGCTTGCCGTACAGGCCGAAGCTGGCCGGGAACGGCGGCTTGAAGCGCGGCTGGCCCTTCTTGCCTTCGAGCGACTCGAGCAGCGCGGTTTCTTCGCCGCAGATGTAGGCGCCGAAGCCGTGGGCGGCGTGCAACTGGAAGTTGTACGTGCTGCCCATGATCTTGTCGCCGAGGTAGCCGGCGGCGCGCGCTTCTTCGAGGGCTTCCTCGAAACGGTCGTAGCTCTGGAAGATCTCGCCGTGGATGTAGTTGTAGCCGACGCTGATGCCCATCGCATACGCGGCGATGGCCATGCCTTCGATCACGATGTGCGGGTTGAACTGCAGGATGTCGCGGTCCTTGCACGTGCCGGGTTCGCCTTCGTCCGAATTGCAGACGAGGTACTTCTGGCCCGGGAACTGGCGGGGCATGAAGCTCCACTTCAGGCCGGTCGGGAAACCCGCGCCGCCACGGCCGCGCAGGCCCGAGGCCTTCACTTCGGCAATCACCTGGTCGGGCGTGAGGCCCTCCGTCAGGATCTTGCGCAGCGCCTGGTAGCCGCCGCGCGCTTCGTAGTCGGCCAGGCGCCAGTTGGTGCCGTCGAGGCCCGCATAGATCTGCGGCTCGATGTGGCGGTCATGGAAACAGGTCTGGACGCCCGTTGCCTGGAACTGCTGGAGAACTTGTTCGGGTGACATCACGAAGCCTCCCCCTTGGTGGCGGGCGTGGAACCACGCAGGCCGTCGATGAGCTGGTCGAGCTTTTCGTTGCTCATGAAGCTGCACATGGTGCGGTCGTTGACCAGCATCACGGGCGAATCGGCGCACGCGCCCAGGCATTCGCTCTGCTGCAGCGTGAACACGCCGTCGGCCGTGGTCTCGCCCATCTTGATGCCGAGCTTCTTCTCCAGGTGCACGAGGGCGGTGACGCCGTCACGCAGCTGGCAAGGCAGGTTGGTGCACACGTTGAGCTTGAACTTGCCCACCGGATGCTGGTTGTACATGTTGTAGAAGGTCGTCACTTCGTGCACGGCGATGGGCGCCATGCCGAGGTACTCGGCAATCTCGCGCTCGCGCTGCAGGCTGACGTAGCCCTCGTCCTGCTGGACGACGGCCAGGCAAGCCATCACGGCGGATTGCTTGCCTGCTTCGGGGTACTTGGCGACCTCGCGCGCAAAGCGCTCGAGGATCGCGGGCTCAAGAGGTGCGCAAGGCGCCGAAGGCGCCGTGTCATGGTGGGTCGAGGAAGTCATTCGCTCTTTCTCACCTGTCGATCTCGCCGAACACGATGTCCATCGTGCCGATCACCGCGACAGCGTCGGCGATCATGTGACCGCGCGACATTTCGTCGAGGGCGGCGAGGTGCGGGAAACCAGGGGCGCGGATCTTCAGGCGGTACGGCTTGTTGGCGCCGTCGCTCACGAGATAGATGCCGAACTCGCCCTTCGGATGCTCGACGGCGGCATACGCTTCGCCTTCGGGCACATGGAAGCCTTCGGTGAAGAGCTTGAAATGGTGGATCAGCTCCTCCATGTTCGCCTTCATCGATTCGCGCGCAGGCGCGGCGACCTTGTGGTTGCTGGTGATGACCGGGCCGGGGTTGGCACGCAGCCAGGCCGAGCACTGCTGGATGATCTTGTTGGCCTGGCGCATTTCTTCCACGCGCACCAGGTAACGGTCGTAGCAGTCGCCGGTCTTGCCCACGGGCACGTCGAAGTGCATCTGGTCGTAGACGTCGTAGGGCTGCTTCTTGCGCAGGTCCCATTCGATGCCCGAGCCACGCAGCATCGGGCCGGTGAAGCCGAGGTTCAGCGCGCGCTCCGGCGTGACCACGCCGATGCCCACGGTGCGCTGCTTCCAGATGCGGTTGTCGGTGAGCAGCGTTTCGTACTCGTCGACCATCTTCGGGAAACGCTTGCAGAAGGCGTCGATGAAGTCGAGCAGCGAGCCTTGGCGGTCTTCGTTCAGGCGCTCGATGGCCTTCGCGTTCTTGATCTTGCTGACCTTGTACTGCGGCATGGCATCCGGCAGGTCGCGGTAGACGCCGCCCGGACGGAAGTACGCCGCGTGCATGCGCGCGCCGGACACGGCCTCGTACATGTCGAACAGGTCTTCACGTTCGCGGAAGCAGTAGATGAGCATGTTCATCGCACCGCAGTCCAGACCGTGCGCGCCGAGCCACAGCAGATGGTTCAGCAGGCGGGTGATCTCGGCGAACATCACGCGGATGTACTGCGCGCGGATCGGCACGTCCAGGCCCATCATCCGTTCGATGGCCAGGCAGTACGCGTGTTCGTTGCTCATCATCGACACGTAGTCGAGACGGTCCATGTACGGCAGCGACTGGATGAAGGTGCGCGATTCGGCAAGCTTCTCGGTCGCGCGGTGCAGCAGGCCGATGTGGGGGTCGGCGCGCTGGATCACTTCGCCGTCCAGCTCGAGCACCAGGCGCAGCACGCCGTGTGCCGCAGGATGCTGGGGACCGAAGTTGAGTGTGTAGTTCTTGATTTCGGCCATATCAGTGCAAACCGCCGCCGTAGTTGTCTTCGCGGATCACGCGCGGGGTGATTTCGCGCGGCTCGATCGATACCGGCTGGTAGACCACGCGCTTTTGTTCTTCGTCGTAACGCATCTCGACGTGACCCGACACCGGGAAGTCCTTGCGGAACGGGTGGCCGATGAAGCCGTAGTCGGTCAGGATGCGGCGCAGGTCGTCGTGACCGTCGAACACGATGCCGTACAGGTCGAACGCCTCGCGCTCGAACCAGGTGGCGGCATTCCAGACGGGCTGCAGCGAGTCGACCACGGGCAGGTCTTCGCTCGGCGCGAACACCTTCAGGCGCACGCGCTGGTTGAGGCTCACCGACAGCAGGTGGGTGACGACGCAGTAGCGCTCGCCCTGCCACTCGCCTTCGCGGTAGTCGGAGTAGTCCATGCCGCAGAGGTCGATCAGCTGCTCGAAGCGGCAGCCGGGCGCATCGCGCAGCAGCAAGGCGGCTTCGATGTAGTCGGCAGCGCCGACCACCACGGTCACTTCCCCAAGGGCGAGCGTCACGCTCCTGGCCTTGGCGCCGAGCGTCTCGGCGATCGTGGCGCGCAGCACCTCCGGAGAGATTGCAAAGTCAGTCATCGTGGGCAATCTCTCAGGCGCGGGCGATGGTGTTGGTGCGGCGAATCTTCTGCTGCAGCTGGATCACGCCGTAGAGCAACGCCTCGGCGGTGGGCGGGCAGCCCGGCACGTAGACGTCGACCGGCACGATGCGATCGCAGCCGCGCACCACCGAATAGCTGTAGTGGTAGTAGCCACCGCCGTTCGCGCACGAGCCCATCGAGAGCACCCAGCGCGGCTCGGGCATCTGGTCATAGACCTTGCGCAGAGCGGGCGCCATCTTGTTGCACAGCGTGCCGGCCACGATCATCAGATCGGACTGGCGCGGGCTGGGACGAAACAGCATGCCGAAACGGTCGATGTCGTAGCGGGCGGCGCCCGCGTGCATCATTTCCACCGCACAACATGCGAGGCCGAACGTCATCGGCCAGAGAGATCCGGTCTTCGCCCAGTTCACGACCGAGTCGTACGTCGTGGTGACGAAACCTTCTTTGAGAACGCCTTCAATGGCCATCGTGTGCTTTCTTTGTCATTCCCAGTCGAGCGCGCCTTTTTTCCACTCGTAGGCGAAGCCCACGACGAGGATGGCGAGGAAGATCATCATGGCCCAGAAGCCGACAGCACCGATCTCCTTGAGCGCAATGGCCCACGGAAAGAGAAAGGCAATTTCGAGATCGAACAGGATGAAGAGAATGGCGACGAGGTAGTAGCGCACATCGAACTTCATGCGCGCATCCTCGAAGGCTTCAAAGCCACACTCGTAGGGAGCGTTCTTTGCGGCGTCGGGCCGGTTGGGGCCGAGAATGTATCCGATGACCTGAGGGGCGACGCCTACGCCGACTCCGACCAAAATGAACAAAAGGACGGGGAGGTAGGAGTCGAGATTCATCGAGAGTTTTTCACCGCTTGCCACCGGCAAGAAGAACCCCTGGATGAGGTTTTCTGCCGATGAGATTTGGTGCGGTCGGCGAGACTCGAACTCGCACAGCTTTCGCCACTACCCCCTCAAGATAGCGTGTCTACCAATTTCACCACGACCGCGGTTTTTACTGTTCAGATGGCATGAGGTACCTGGAAACAGGCATTTGGCTTTCTGAACAGATTTAGAGTTTACCCTGAAATGAAGCTATTTTTCACAGGGGACTCATGAAAACGAGTTGATTACTTGCTCGGGATCTGACCGGCACCCGAAACAGGTGCGGCAGGAGCCGAAGCACCCGCGCTCGGAGCCGCTGCGCCGGGGATTTCGTTCGATGCGCCAGGGGCCGCAGGCGCAGCAGGCGCGCCCACTGCGGCGCGTTCGAGCAGACTGCCGCCGCCCGCAGGACGTGCATGGCTGAAGTAAGCCAGCAGCAGCGTGCATGCAAAGAACACGGCGGCGAGCACTGCGGTGGTGCGCGACAGAAAGTTCGCACTGCCGCTTGCACCGAACAGGCTGCCCGCGCTGCCGCTGCCGAAGGCCGCGCCCATGTCGGCACCCTTGCCGTGCTGGATCAGGATCAGGCCGATCATGGCGAGGGCTGCCAGCATCTGCACGCCGACCAATAGATTGAGGACCAGGTTCATTCGTTCTTACTCCTAAGTGATACAGCCGTTGCGCGTTCAGCGCGCAGCGGCGGAAATGATCTGCAGAAAGTCAGGCGCCTTGAGCGACGCGCCGCCGATGAGGCCGCCGTCGATGTCGGCCTGCGACAGCAGCTCCGCGGCGTTGGCCGCATTCATGCTGCCGCCGTAAAGGATCTTGATGCCCGCGGCATGCTCGCTCGCCGCGTGATGCAGCTGCGCACGCAACACGGCATGCACCGCCTGCGCCTGCTCCGGCGTGGCCGTCTTGCCCGTGCCGATGGCCCAGACAGGCTCGTAGGCCACCACGATCTCGCTGATGCAATGGCCGTTCACGTGAATGACCGCGGCCAGCTGGCGCTTGACGACCTCTTCGGTCTGCCCTGCTTCTCGCTGTGCCAGCGTCTCGCCCACGCAGACGATCGGCGTGATGCCGTTCGCCAGCGCCGCAGCGGTCTTCGCAGCCACCGCGTCGTCGGTCTCGCCGTGGTACTGGCGACGCTCGGAGTGCCCGACGATCGCATAGCGCACGCCGAAGTCCTTCAGCATCGCGGCCGATTGCTCGCCCGTGAACGCACCCTGCGGATGCGCCGAGATGTCCTGCGCGCCAATCGCCAGCGCCGGCGAACCCGCCAGCAGCGACTGCAGTTGCGCAAAGTACGGCGCGGGCGCGCACAGCGCCACATCGCAAGCCGCCGGGCTTGTGGCCAGGCCTTGCTGCAGGGCCTTCACCAGCGCCTCGTTGGCAGCCAGGCCGCCATTCATCTTCCAGTTGCCGGCGATCAGTTTCTTGTGGGTTGTCATCGCGTTGTCTTCACCATGTCAGCACGATCTTGCCGATGTGCTGGTTCGATTCCATCAGCGTGTGAGCCTGGGCTGCGCCGCTGGGCTCACCCGTTGATTCACCCGCCGCCGCGAAGGTGCTGTGGATCACGGGCTTGATCGCGCCGTTCTCCAGCAGCGGCCAGACCTTCTCGCGCAGCGCCTTGGCAATGGCCGCCTTGAACGCCACCGGCCGCGGACGCAGCGTCGAGCCGGTGACGGTGAGACGCTTGCGCAGCACGAGGCCCGCATTGATCTCGCTCTTCACCCCGCCCTGCACCGCGATGATCACGAGCCGGCCGTCTTCGGCCAGGCAATCGATCTCGCGCGCCACGTAGTCGCCCGCCACCATGTCGAGCACCACGTCCACGCCCTTGCCGCCCGTGAGCTTCTTCGCCTCTTCGGCGAAGTCGCTCGTGCGGTAGTTGATGGCATGGTCGGCGCCGAGCTTCTTGCAGGCTTCGCACTTCTCGTCGCTGCCGGCCGTGACGATCACGGTGGCACCGAGCGCCTTGGCGATCTGGATCGCCGTGACGCCGATGCCGCTCGAGCCGCCCTGGATGAGCAGCGTCTCGCCCTTTTGCAGGCGGCCGCGCTCGAACACGTTGCTCCACACGGTGAAGAAGGTCTCGGGCAGCGCAGCCGCGTCGACATCGCTCCAGCCCTTGGGCACCGGCAGGCACTGCGCGACAGGCGCCACGCAGAGTTCGGCATAGCCGCCGCCCGCGATGAGCGCGCACACGCGGTCGCCGACCTTGAAGCCGGCCTCGGCCAACGCCGCGGCGTCGCCCGACACGATCTCGCCGGCCACTTCGAGGCCCGGCAGGTCGGACGCACCCGGGGGCACCGGGTAGTTGCCCTTGCGCTGCAGCACGTCGGGGCGATTGACGCCACTTGCCGCGACGCGGATCAGCAGTTCGCCCGCGCCCGCGACCGGGTCGGGACGCTCCGCCACGCGCAGCACCTCAGGGGCGCCGTACGAAGTGATTTCAATGGCTTTCATGGTCTTTCGGCCTCCAACGCCCGCAGATGGGGCGAAGCTTGCTGTTCAAAAGATAGCAACGGCGGCGCATGGCCGCCGTTGCGCCCTTCTTACTCCTGAGGCTCGCGCGGGGCTTGCTGCTGTTCGCCGGCCGGAGCCTGCGGCTGCTCGTTGCGCGGCTGCTGTTGCTGCTCGTTGTTGAAGCGCGGTGCGCGCTCGCCACGGTCGCCGCGATCACCACCGCGGTCGCCACGGTCACGGCGCTCGCCGCGATCGCCGCGGTCTTCACGGGGCGGGCGCTCGCTGTATTCCATGCCGGCCGGACGCTCGGTCAGGGCCTTCATGGACAGCTTGACGCGGCCCTTTTCGTCGGTTTCCAGAACCTTGACCTTCACGATCTGGCCTTCGCTCAGATAGTCGGTCACCTTCTCGACGCGTTCGTGCGCGATCTGGCTGATGTGCAGCAGGCCGTCCTTGCCAGGCAGCAGGTTGATGAGCGCGCCGAAGTCCAGGATCTTGGTGACCGGGCCTTCGTAGACCTTGCCGATTTCGACTTCAGCCGTGATCTGCTCGATGCGGCGCTTGGCGAACTCCGCCTTTTCCGGATCGGTCGAGGCGATGGTGATGGTGCCGTCTTCGTCGATGTTGATCGTCGTGCCGGTTTCTTCCTGCAGGCCACGGATGACCGAGCCGCCCTTGCCGATCACGTCGCGGATCTTCTCGGGGTTGATCTTCAGCGTGGTCAGGCGCGGAGCGAAGCTGGAGACTTCGGCCTTGGCCTCGCCCATGGCTTCCTGCATCTTGCCCAGGATGTGCATGCGCGCTTCCTTGGCTTGCGCCAGTGCGACCTGCATGATTTCCTTGGTGATGCCCTGGATCTTGATGTCCATCTGCAGCGCGGTGATGCCGTTGGTGGTGCCCGCAACCTTGAAGTCCATGTCGCCCAGGTGATCTTCGTCGCCCAGGATGTCGGTCAGCACCGCGAAGCGGTTGTCTTCCTTGATCAGGCCCATGGCGATACCGGCCACGTGCGCCTTCATGGGCACGCCGGCGTCCATCATCGACAGGCAGCCGCCGCAGACAGAAGCCATCGACGAGGAGCCGTTCGATTCGGTGATTTCCGACACCACGCGAACCGTGTACGGGAACTCTTCCTTGTTCGGCAGCACGGCGACGAGCGCGCGCTTGGCCAGGCGGCCGTGGCCGATTTCGCGGCGCTTGGTCGAGCCCATGCGGCCCACTTCGCCGGTGGCGAAGGGAGGCATGTTGTAGTGGAACAGGAAGCGGTCTTCGTACTCGCCGGCCAGCGCGTCGATGCGCTGTGCGTCGCGTTCGGTGCCCAGCGTGGTGATGACCAGCGCCTGCGTTTCACCGCGCGTGAACAGGGCCGAACCGTGGGTGCGGGGCAGCACCGAGTTGCGGATCTCGATGGGGCGCACGGTGCGCGTGTCGCGGCCGTCGATGCGGGGCTCGCCCGACAGGATCTGGCTGCGCACGATCTTCGATTCGATCGAGAACAGCAGGTCGTTGACCTTGCCGGCGTCGAAGGGCTCGCCGCTTTCCTTGAGCGAGGCCATCACGCTGGCGTTGGCTTCGCGCAGGGCTTGCGTGCGGGCTTGCTTGCTGCGGATCTGGTACACGGCGCGCAGCTTTTCTTCGGCCAGGCCCTTGACCTTGGCGACGAAGGCTTCGTCTTCGGCGGGCGCTTGCCAGTCCCACACCGGCTTGCCGGCGTCGCGCACGAGTTCGTGGATCGCGTTGATGGCGATGCCGGCTTGTTCATGGCCGAACACCACGCCGCCGAGCATGATTTCTTCGCTCAGCTGCTGGGCTTCGGACTCGACCATCAGCACGGCGGCTTGCGTGCCGGCGACGACGAGGTCCATCTGCGAATCCTTGCGGGCCGTCTGGCCCGGATTCAGCACGTACTGGCCGTTGATGTAGCCCACGCGGGCGGCACCGATGGGGCCGCTGAACGGGATGCCGGAGATCGACAGGGCGGCGCTCACGCCGATCATGGCGGCGATGTCGGCGTCGACTTCGGGGTTGAGCGACACGGTGTGGATGACCACGTGCACTTCGTTCAGGAAGCCTTCGGGGAACAGCGGACGGATCGGACGGTCGATCAGGCGGCTGGTCAGCGTTTCGTGTTCGCTGGGCTTGGCTTCGCGCTTGAAGAAGCTGCCGGGGATCTTGCCCGCGGCGTAGGTCTTCTCGATGTAGTCGACGGTCAGCGGGAAGAAGTCCTGGCCGGGCTTGGCCGACTTGGAGGCGACCACGGTCGCCAGGATCACGGTGCCGTCGATGTCGACCAGCACAGCGCCGTTGGCCTGGCGGGCGACTTCGCCCGTTTCCATGACGACGGTCTTGTCGCCCCATTGGAACGACTTGGTGACTTTGTTGAAGAGGCTCATTTTTGCTCCTGTTTTGATAGCAGACCACACAGGATCTGCAAGGGCCGGAGGCTTCTCAGAACACGATGCCATTCCAGTGAAGATCGCCCGAACTTCATTGGAATGACACAGCTTCGCTCTGTTTGGGCACTCCGAAAAGTGGATCGCGAAGTAAAAAACGCCTGAGCTAGCGGACTAACCCAGGCGTTTTTTCATGCGATTCGAATTACTTGCGCAGACCCAGCTTGGCGATCAGCGCGGTGTAACGTTCAGCGTTCTTGGACTTGAGGTAGTCCAGGAGCTTGCGGCGGCGGCTCACCATGCGCAGCAGACCGCGACGGCCGTGGTGGTCCTTGGCGTGGGTCTTGAAGTGGGGGGTGAGCTCGTTGATGCGGGCGGTCAGCAGTGCGACTTGCACTTCTGGGCTGCCAGTGTCGTTGGCGGCGCGGGCGTTGTCCTTGACGACTTCGGCCTTGATGGAGGCTGCGATCATGATGATTTCCTTGTTCCGGGATGTTTGACTTGCGAAAAGAGCTGGAACTGCCCTCTCCGTGCGCCTTGCGGCATGCAAAGCCTCGGGATTATAGCCCGGGCACTTTCACCGGGCTTTCAAGCCGCCCGGAACCCTGCCGTCGAGCGACGCCAACCCCACCGCGCCGAGCACGCAGGCGGCCCCGGCAAGCTGCGCCAGGCTGATGCTTTCGCCCAGCCAGAGCGCCGCCAGCACCAGCGCCGAGACCGGCAGCACCGCCGTGAAAAGCGCCGCCTCGGCCCCGCGCAGCCGCGACGACCCGGCAAACCACAGCACGAAGCCGAGCACCGTCGGCACCAGCGCGTAGTACGCCACCCCGGCCAGCGCCGCCGCCGGCACCGGCTGCTCCCAGGCCCGCTCGAACAGCGCCGGAACCAGCGACAGCAGCAGCCCGAATGCGGTCATGAGCGCCGACAGCGCCAAGGGACGCACCGGCACCCGCAGGCGCTTGTTGAGCAGGATGAACCCCGCCTCGCAGACCACCGCGGCCAGCACCAGCAGGTTGCCCAGCATCGCCGCAGGGGATTTTGAGTCCCCTGCTGCTGCTGCGCCCGTGCCGGGCCAGCTGATGGCCAGCACCCCGGCCGTCGCCAGCACGATGCTTCCGACCAGGAAGCGGCCTGGCCGCTCGCGCAGCGCGATCACCGCCACCAGCGCTGCGACCGCCGGCAAGGTGCCCGCCACCACGCCCGCGCTGGCGGCCGGCGCCCAGCGCACGCCCAGGATCAGCAGCACCGTGTAGCCCACGCTCCCCAGCCCCGCCTGGCACGCCAGCAGCGCCAGGTCGCGCCGATCGGGCCGCGGCCACGGCGTGCGGGTCAGCCGCAGCAGCAAAAGGAAAACCGGCAGCGCCATCGCAAAGCGCAGCGCCGTCGCCGTGAACGGCGGCAGGCCGCCCGCGATGACCTTGCTGGCCACCACCGTGCTGCCCACCGTGACCATCGCCAGCGCGCACAGCGCCATGCCCTTCAACCGTTCCGACATGCCAGACCTTTCGCTTTCAAGGAAAGGCCGAGCTTCGCGGCCCGGTCGCGCCGCGTATTGAACGAAATTGCAGCCGGGTTCGGGCCCGGGTTCGGCCCGGGTTCAGGCCCGGCTTCAGCCCTTGGGCTGCGGCTGCTCCGCCAGCCAGCCGCGCAGGCGCTCCACGCCCTTCACCAGCCGCTGCGGGTCCTTCGACGCGAAGCACCAGCGCAGCCAGCCCTGCGCCTCGGGCGCGAAGGCGTTGCCCGGCGCCAGGCCCAGGCCCGCTTCGGCCACCAGCCGCTTGGCCACTTCGAACGAATCGTCGAAGCCCTCGAGCCGGAAGAAGGCATACATGCCGCCCTTGGCCGGCGCCACCTGCACGCCCGGCAATGCGGCCAGCAGCGGCACCAGCGTGTCGCGGCACAGCTTCAGGTGCGCCACCACGCGCGGCGTGATTTCGCCCGTGTGCGCGATGGCGGTGATGGCCGCGCGCTGCGTGAACACGCTGGCGCACGAGGTGTTGAACTCGATCAGCTTGCCGATGCCCTCCACCATCGACGGCGGCAGCACCAGCCAGCCGAGGCGCCAGCCCGTCATGAGGAAGCTCTTCGAGAAACTGTGCGTCACCACGAGCCGGTCGTCGGGCTTCGAGATGTCGAGAAAGCTCGGCGCGCACGCGTTGGGCGTCGGCTCGAAGTACAGGCGCTCGTACACCTCGTCGGCCAGGATCCATGTGCCGGTCTGGCGGCAATGGTCGAGCACGGCCTGCTGCTCGTCGCGCGTCATGGTCCAGCCCGTGGGGTTGTTGGGCGCGTTGACGATCAGCAGCCTGGTCTTCGACGTGACCGCCGCGCGCAGCGCGCCCAGGTCGAGCGTCCACTGCCCGTTCACCGGCACCAGCGGCAGCGTGCGCACCCGCGCGCCCATGATGGCGGGCTGCGCCGTGAGGTTGGGCCACACCGGCGTCACCGCGACCACTTCGTCGCCCGCGTCGACCAGCGCCTGCACCGCGAGCATCAGCGCGCTCACGCCGCCCGAGGTGACCGCAATGCGTGCCGCGTCGACCGCCGGATGCAACGCGCTGGTGTAGCGCGCGATGGCTTCGCGCAGCTCGGGCAGGCCGAGGTTGTGCGCGTAGAAAGTCTCGCCGCGCTGCAGCGATTCGATGGCCGCCTGGCGGATCACCTCGGGCGTCACTTCGTCGCTCTCGCCGAACCAGAAGGCCAGCACGTCGTCGCGGCCCATGCCGGCATTGGCGACTTCGCGGATCTTCGACGCTTCGAGGTTGTGGATGGCTTCACGCATGGCTGGGGGTCCTGTTGTTCATCTTCAAGGTCTTTTCATCTTGCACGAAGTGGGCAGCTCGGCGCGCTCCGGGGCAATGGTCTTCACCACGCGAAAACCGTAGCCCGAACCTTCGACGTCGAACTGCACGCCCGGCCTGCCCTTGCGGTCCATCACGCCCACCACCAGCTGCTGCTGGAACTGGTGGTCCGTCGCGCGCATGCGTCCGCGCTGGCCGTACAGGCTCACGTCGGCCTGCTCGAGCGCACGCGCAACCGGCACCGCATCGGCATTGCCCGCGCGTTCGATCGCCTGCACGAGCGCCTCGATCATCAATTGCAGGCGCATGTGCACGTAGTCGTCGGCCGGCTTCGGAAAGCGCGCGCGAAAGGCGCGGTAGAACGCTTCCGACTGCGCCGTCTGCACGTTGGGCAGCCAGTCGGCCACCGCGATCACGCGGCCGATGCCCGCGTCTCCGATGGCCGCCGGCGCGCCCAGCGCATTGCCGTAGAAGGTATAGAAGGTGCCGTTGAAACCCGCTTCGCGCGCGGCCTTCACCAGCAGCGTGAGGTCGTTGCCCCAGTTGCCCGTGACCACCGCCTGCGCGCCGCTCGCGATGATCTTGGTGGCGTAGGGCGCGAAGTCCTTCACCTTGCCCATCGGATGCAACTCGTCGCCCACGATCTGCACGTCGGGCCGCTGCGCGCCGAGCTGCCGGCGCGACTCGCGCAGCACCGCCTGGCCGAAGCTGTAGTCCTGCCCGATGAGGTACACGCGCTTGAGCGAAGCGTCGTCCTTCACCGCGTCCATCAACGCGGCCACGCGCATGTCGGCATGCGCGTCGAAGCGGAAGTGCCAGAAGCTGCAGCGCTCGTTGGTCAGCGCCGGGTCGACCGCCGCATAGTTGAGAAAGATCACGCGGCGCGACGGGTCGCGTTCGTTGTTCTTGTCGATGGCATCGACCAGCGCCGCGGCGGTGGCCGACGAGTTGCCCTGCAGCACGATGCGCGCGCCGTCGTCCATCGCGGCGCGCAATGCGGAGAGCGCCTCTTCGTTCTGGCCCTTGCTGTCGTAGCGGTCGAGTTGCAGCGGCCTGGCACCACCCGGCACACCCGGCAGCTTCACGCCGCCGCGCGCATTCACGCGCTCCACCGCCCACAGCAGGTTGCGAAAGACCGCCTCGCCGGTGTTCGCAAAGGGGTCGCTCAAGCTTTCGATGAGCGCCAGCCGGATGGGCGCGGAAGGCGCTGCAGGTACCGAAGAAGTGGCTTGCGCCAGCGCGGCGAAGGGGCGCGCGCATAGCGCCAGCGCCGCGAATTTCAAGGCCTCGCGACGCCAAATAAAGGGGGGATTCATTGTCTTGAAACGCGTGCCGGCGCGCCTAGATGAGGTCTCAAGCGGCACTCACGATTGAACGGCCGCGCAGTGTAAGGGACACACATTCCTTGTCCCCATTGTGTTGATTCAGGAGTTCTTCATCATGTTTTTCGCCCCCAACGTTCGCACCACCCGCTTCGCCCCCCGCGCCTATGACCGCGCCTTCGAACGCTTCGCCAGCGAAGCCTTCGCCGGTGCCCACCGTTCGCCGCTCGTGGAGCAGGACGACAAGAGCTGGACCCTCTCGCTCGACGTGCCGGGTTTCGCGCGTGAAGACCTCGCCATCGGCATCGAAGGCGCCGTGGTGCGCATCGACAGCAAGGCCGAAGCCAAGCGCCAGTTCAAGGCCGCGTACGAGCTGCCGCTGGACATCGATGTGACCACCAGCGAAGCCAAGCTCGAGAACGGCGTGCTCACGCTGAAGCTCGGAAAGCGGGTGCCGGTGAGCCAGGCTGCGCAGTTGCAGATCAACTAGCCAGCCCTAAGCCCACAAGAAGAAAGTGTCAGCAAAGGTTCTTTTTGACTTTGATCGTGCTCCCTATTCACAATAGGGCCGCATAACGTCACATGATGTGACGTTTTCTTAGAACTTTCTTCTTCGTGGGCGTCTCGTAAACGCATCGAGTTCCATGACGGTGCGGGTCGGGTGCCCTCTCACGGCACCATGCAAACACACCTTCAGCCCGCCAACCCCGACGAGCAATCCGACGCCCTGCTGATCTTTCTGCCGGGTGCCTACCTCAAGCCCGACGAGTTCGAGCGAGAGGGCTTCATCAGCGCGGTGCGAGAGCGCCACCTGGCAGCCGACGCGCTGCTGGTGGACGCGGATGTCTCCTACTACTACGAGCAGACGCTCAGCGAGCGCCTGCACACCGACGTCATCGAGCCGCAGCGCGCCAAGGGCTACAAGTCGATCTGGCTGGTGGGCATTTCGATCGGCGGCTTCGGCGCGCTGATTCACGAACTGGCGCGCCCGGGCTCGGTCGACGGCATCGTGGCCCTCGCCCCCTACCTCGGGCGGCGCGTGCTAGGCGCGGAGATCAAGAAGGCCGGCGGCCTGCGCATGTGGCAGGCGCCCACGGGCCCGCAGCCCGACGAGGAACCCGACCGCAAGCTCTGGCCCTTCTTCCAGCAGTACCTGAAGGACCAGACCTCGAAGAACCTGCCGCCGCTGTACCTGGGCTTCGGCCTCGAGGACCGCTTCGTCAGCAACCACAAGCTGCTGGCCGACGCGCTGCCGTCGGGCCAGGTGTTCACCACCGAGGGCGGCCACGACTGGCCGCAATGGCGCCAGCTCTGGCGCAACATGCTCGACGTGCTGCCGCTGCCTGCGCTCGGCCGCGCACGCCAGGCCGCTAAGCAGCCTCAGCCGACAGCGACGCCATGGGCCATCGCGGCTTGACGTCGAAGGCGTAGCGCTCGCTCGCCTGCGACAGGCCCGACTGCAGCCGCATGGCCGCGGCCATCGCGATCATGGCGCCGTTGTCGGTGCACAGGTGCAGCTCGGGGTAGTGCACGCGCACCTTGCGCTTGGCGCATGCCGCATTCAACTGCTCGCGCAGGTTCTTGTTGGCCCCTACCCCGCCCGCCACCACCAGGCGCTTGAGCCCGGTCTGCTCGAGCGCGGCCAGCGACTTCTTCAGCAGCACCTCGACGATGGCCGCCTGCGTCGACGCGGCCAGGTCGGCCTTGTTGGCTTCGAGCTGGTCGCCGAGCTTCTTGGCCTGCGTGAGCACGGCCGTCTTCAGGCCGGCGAACGAAAAGTCGAGGTCGCCGCTGTGCAGCAGCGGGCGCGGCAGCTTGAAGGCCGTGGCATTGCCGTCTTCGGCCAGCTTCGCGAGCCACGGGCCGCCGGGGTACGGCAGGCCCATGAGCTTGGCGCTCTTGTCGAAGGCCTCGCCGGCGGCGTCGTCGATGGTTTCGCCGAGCAGCTCGTAGCGGCCCACGCCGTCGACCCGCATCAGCTGCGTATGGCCGCCCGACACCAGCAGCGCGACGAACGGAAACTCCGGCGGATCGGCGCTCAGGAACGGCGACAGCAGGTGCCCTTCGAGGTGATGCACTCCCAGCACCGGCTTGCCCAGCGCCACGCCCAGCGCGCAGGCCACGCCCGCGCCCACCAGCAGCGCGCCGGCCAGGCCGGGGCCGCGCGTGTAGGCCACCACGTCGATCTCCGCCAGCGAACGGCCGGCCTCGGCCATCACGGTTTCGGTGAGCGGCAGCACGCGGCGGATGTGGTCGCGGCTGGCCAGTTCGGGCACCACGCCGCCGTAGGCCTGGTGCATGGCGATCTGGCTGTGCAGCGCGTGCGAACGCAGCAGCGGCAGCGCGTCGCCGTGCGACTCGACCAGCGCCACGCCGGTTTCATCGCAGGATGATTCGATTCCCAACAAGAGCATGCCGCCGAGTGTAGGTGCCGCCTGCCGCGGTTGCCCGCGAAGGGACAAGCGGCACGGATGTTGCAGCGACCGGTTCGTCTCCCCTCGCCCCCACGCATGAAAACCGGACTGAGCTTCCTGATCGCCGCCCGCCGCTGCGAAATCGACGAGCTGGACCAGCTCGCCCGCACCAGCGAGCTGGTGAGCGTGATCGGCCGCCTGGTCCACGCGCTGCAGCGCGAGCGCGGCATGTCGAACATCTTCCTGGCCACGCGCGGCAGCCGCTTCGCCGGGCAGCGCGCCCCGCAGATCGCCGAATGCCTGGCGCTCGAGCAGGAGGTGCGCGCCGGCTTCGACCAGCTGGAGGCCGAGAGCCAGCGCGGCGCCGGCACCGGCAACGGCGCGCGGCTCTTCAGCCGCATCGCCTGGGTGCTGCCCGGGCTGGACGCCCTGCCCGCCTTGCGCAAGCGCGTCGACACGCTGGCGCTGAAGCCGGCGCAGGCCGTCGCGGCCTTCGCCAAGCTCGTGGCCGGGCTGCTGTCGGTGGTGTTCGAGGCGGCCGACGGCGCCGCCGACCCCGAAATTTCGCGGCTGCTGGTGGCCATGTTCAATTTCATGCAGGGCAAGGAATTCGCCGGCCAGGAGCGTGCCTTCGGCGCCGCGGCACTGGCGCTGGGCCGCAGCGACGAGGCGCAGCGCCTGCAGTGGCTGCACCTCATCGAGTCGCAGGAGCGCTGTTTCCAGGTCTTCACCGATTTCTCGGGCGACACCGTGCTCGCGCTGTGGCGCGACAGCCAGCCCGACGCCATGCTGGCCGAGCTCGAACGCATGCGCCGGCGCGGCGCCACCACCGCGCCGGCCGACGGCGCGCTGAGCCAGGACTGGTTCGACTGCTGCACCCGCCGCATCGACGCCATGAAGACCGTCGAGGACCGCCTGGCCGCCGACCTGCGCGCGCTGTGCGACCGCAAGACCGCCCAGGCGCGCAGCGAGCTGCAGGAATACCGGCAACTGCTCGACACGCTGGCGCCGCAGGCCGGCGCCACGTTCTTCGACGACGCCGACGCCCAGTCGGCGGCGCCCGCGCAGTTCGGGCGCCACCTCGAGCGCTCGGTGCTCGACATGGTCCAGGAGCAGTCGCACCGGCTGCAGGCCATGAGCGACGAGCTCGAGACCGTGCGTGCCTCGCTCAACGAACGCAAAGTGGTCGAGCGCGCCAAGGGCCTGCTGATGGCGCACCGCCGCCTCAGCGAGGACGAGGCGCACAAGATGCTGCGCCAGACCGCCATGAACCAGAACCGGCGGCTGATCGACGTGGCCGAGTCGATGCTGGCCATGGCCGACTACCTGCCCATGCTCGACCGCGCGCCGCCGCGCTGAGCACCCCCGCGTCCAAACACGTTCCAAGGCGTTCAAGGGCGTTCAAGTTGGTGCAGTGCACAACAACCGTGCCTGCCCCCGGACCCGGAGGCCTTTGATCCCCTTCCCCGCGCCGGCAGGCCGCACCGCGCTACCCCATTGATAGCAGGCAAGCCGCCGCAAGAGCTGGCACACCGCTTGCAAGTAGCCAGCCCACAGGCCCCTCACCGGGCCTTCAGGCAGGCGGCACCCAACGGCGGGTGCTTCCCACCCACCGGACAAAGGCGTCCCCACCCCGCAAGGGCTCGTTTTCGAGCAGCCCCTGCGCGGTGCGGACGCCTTTTTTGTTTTTGTCTTTCCCGTCTTGTTCGTTTTCAACCGGAGCCCCGCCCCATGACCGATCTGCTCAAAACCCGCCTCAGCCGACGCCGCGTACTGCAAGCCGCCGCCATCGGCGCCGTGGGCATCGACCCCGCCCTGCGCGCGGCCGTCTGGGCCCAGGGCTCCGACAAGCCCGAGAAGCAGGAAGTGAAGATCGGCTTCATTCCGCTGACCGACTGCGCCAGCGTGGTCATGGCCTCGGTGCTGGGCTTCGACAAGAAGTACGGCGTGAAGATCGTGCCTAGCAAGGAGGCCAGCTGGGCCGGCGTGCGCGACAAGCTGGTCAACGGCGAACTCGACATGTCCCACGTGCTCTACGGCCTGGTCTACGGGGTGCACGTCGGCGTCGGCGGCCCCAAGAAGGACATGGCGGTGCTCATGGGCCTGAACCGCAACGGCCAGGCCATCACGCTGTCCAAGGCGCTGGCCGACAAGGGCGCGGTCGACGCGCCCTCGCTGGCGAAGCTCATGGCCAAGGAGAAGCGCGAATACACCTTCGCCGGCACCTTCCCCACCAGCACCCACACCATGTGGCTGAACTACTGGCTGGCCTCCGCCGGCATCAGCCCGGTGGCAGACGCCAAGGTGATCGTGGTGCCGCCGCCGCAGATGGTGGCCAACATGCGCGTGGGCAACATGGACGGCTTCTGCGTGGGCGAGCCCTGGGGCCAGCGCGCCATCATCGACAAGATCGGCGTCACCGCCATCACCACCCAGGACATCTGGAAGGACCACCCCGAGAAGGTGCTGGGCACGCGCGCCGAGTTCGTCAAGCAGAACCCCAACACCTGCCGCGCCGTGATGATGGCCGTGATGGAGGCCAGCAAGTGGATCGACGCCAACCTCCAGAACAAGGCCAAGATGGCCGACACGGTGGCCGAGAAGAGCTACATCAACACCAGCGCCGACGCCATCAACCAGCGCATCCTGGGCCGCTACGACAACGGCATGGGCAAGACCTGGGACGACCCCAACCACATGAAGTTCTTCGACGACGGCGCGGTCAACTTCCCGTACCTGTCCGACGGCATGTGGTTCCTCACGCAGCACAAGCGCTGGGGCATCCTGAAGGAGCACCCCGACTACGTGGCGGTCGCCAGGCAGATCAACCAGATCGACCTGTACAAGGACGTCGCCGGCGCCATGAAGGTCAGCGTGCCCAAGGACCTGATGCGCACCAGCAAGCTGATGGACGGCACCGTCTGGGACGGCAAGGACCCGAAGAAGTACGCCGATTCGTTCAAGGTCCACGCCTGAGGAGCACACCATGGTCAGCGCCGTCTTTCATTCGCCGCTCGATGCGGCCACCGCACACGCCACGCCCGCCGTGGCGGCCAAGCCCCCGGTGACCGCCGTGGCCGCCACCCCAGCCCCAGCCCCAGCTCTGGCCCCGGCGCCCACGCCCCGCGTTCGCACCCCCCTCGACCTGCGCGCCTTCTGGATGCGCGTGCTCCCACCGCTGGCGGGCTTCGGCCTGCTGCTGCTGGTGTGGGAGCTGGTCGCCATGAGCAGCACCACCGGCTTTCCCACGCCGCTGGCCACCTGGCAACAGGCCGTGACCGTATTCAGCGATCCGTTCTACAGCAAGGGCCCGAACGACCAGGGCGTGGGCTGGAACGTGCTTTCGTCGCTGCAGCGCGTGGCGCTGGGCTTCGGCCTGGCGGCGCTGGTGGGCATTCCGGCGGGCTTTGCCATCGGCCGCTTCGAGTTCCTCTCGCGCATGTTCAACCCGCTGATCAGCCTGCTGCGTCCGGTGTCGCCGCTCGCGTGGCTGCCCATCGGCCTGCTGGTGTTCAAGGGCGCCAACCCGGCCGCCATCTGGACCATCTTCATCTGCTCGATCTGGCCGATGATCATCAACACCGCCGTGGGCGTGCAGCGCGTGCCCACCGACTACATGAACGTGGCCAAGGTGCTGAACCTCAGCGAGTGGAAGATCCTCACGAAGATCCTGTTCCCCGCCGTGCTGCCCTACATGCTGACCGGCGTGCGGCTGGCCGTGGGCACCGCGTGGCTGGTGATCGTGGCGGCCGAGATGCTCACGGGCGGCGTCGGCATCGGCTTCTGGGTGTGGGACGAGTGGAACAACCTCAACGTCGCCAACATCATCATCGCGATCTTCGTGATCGGCATCGTCGGCCTGGTGCTGGAGTTCGCGCTCATCAAGCTCGCCACGGCGTTCACGTTCGAAGAGGTGAAGTCATGAGCCGCACGGCCGCTCCGAAGGCGAATACCGCAGCGCTGCTGCGCGGAGGTTTCCAATGAACGACGACAGCAAGTACATCGAGATCCACGGCGTGGAGCAGGCGTTCAAGACGCCCAAGGGCCGCTTCGTCGCGCTGCGCGACGTGAACCTGAACGTGGCCAAGGGCGAGTTCATCACGCTCATCGGCCACTCGGGCTGCGGCAAGTCGACGCTGCTGAACCTGATCGCCGGGCTCACCGTGCCCACGCAGGGTTCGCTGCTGTGCGCCAACAAGGAAATCACCGGCCCCGGCCCCGAGCGCGCCGTGGTGTTCCAGAACCACTCGCTGCTGCCCTGGCTCACCTGCTTCGAGAACGTGTACCTCGCGGTGGAGCGCGTGTTCGCGGCCACGGAGAACAAGGCGCAGCTGCGCGCGCGCACCGACGCGGCGCTGGCGCTGGTGGGCCTCACGCCCGCCGCGCAGAAGCGGCCCGGCGAGATCTCCGGCGGCATGAAGCAGCGCGTGGGCATTGCGCGCGCGCTGTCGATGGAACCCAAGGTGCTGCTGATGGACGAGCCCTTCGGCGCGCTCGACGCACTCACCCGCGCCAAGCTGCAGGACGAGCTGCTCGCCATCGTGCAGAAGACGCACAGCACCGTCGTCATGGTCACGCACGACGTCGACGAGGCCGTGCTGCTGAGCGACCGCATCGTGATGCTCACCAACGGCCCGGCCGCCACCATCGGCGACGTGCTCCCGGTGAACATTCCGCGCCCGCGCAACCGCGTCGAGCTGGCGGAAGACCCGGCCTACGTGCACGCGCGCAAGGCGGTGATCGACTTTCTCTACACGCGCCAGGCGCACGTGGAGAAGGCCGCGGCCTGAAGCGCTGCACCGCCTGGCATCACCAACTAGCGCCTGCCCACCCACCGGCCCACCCACCGGCGTCAGGACATGATCACTTGCAGGCTGTGTTCATACGAGGCGGTGAGGCGCTCGAAGGTGTCGACCAGCGCGTCGCTCGAACGCACCAGCGCGGCACGGCCGTCGGCGCTGTCGAGCGTGCGCACGCCGCCCACCAGCCGCAGCCATTCGTCACGCGCGCTCGCCAGTGACGCGCGAATTTCCGAGGTGCTGAGCGGCGCGCGCTCCAGCTCCAGCAGCGCGGCCTCGAACTCGTCCATGGTCGGCACCAGCCGCGCGTGGGCGGTGCCTTCCTTGAGCACGGACGCCAGCAGCGCGTCTTTGGCAAGGCGCTGCGCGCGCATGCGCTGCCGCCCGCAGATGTTGACGATGCGCAGCGCGCGCCGCGCACCGGAAGCCTCCAGCGTCTTCGTCAGCGTTTCGGCGGCCGCGAGCAGCATCTCGGCGCGCTGGTCGATGTCGGTCAGGCCCGCGGCGCTCGGGCGCGCCGCCAGCGCGGTCGACAACCCCGTCCAGGCGCCCTGCGCCTCGGCCAGCGCCTGCGCGCCCGTGGCCGCCAGCCCGAGGGCCGCGAGATGATCGAGGTTGTGCTGCACCCGCTCGGCCGACTGCGTGCGCAGCACACGCGCGCGCTGCGCGTCGATGCCGGCGAGCTGCTGCGCGGCCAGGCGCACCAGGCGCTGCGAGAGCATGCGCAGCTGCCCCGCGCGGTTGATCGCGTCGGCCCACTGCGCGGCCTCGATGACCGAGCGCGACACCTCGCCCAGCCGCAGGTTGGCGTGCATCGCGGCACCGCGCAGCAGGCCGAAGGCCTCGTCCTCGCCGATGCCGCGCGCGGACATCAGCAGGCCCTTGGCACGGTCGACCCACTTGCGCTCGTCCATGCGGGTGCGCAGGTTCTCCAGTTCGGTGCGCAAGGCGCTCTCGCGCTGCCAGCGGGCCTGCGCGCGGGCCGCCAGCGCGGCGAGCGAGGCGGCATCGACCGCCTCCACCGCATCGATGTGCAACCAGGCGTGCACGCCCAGCGCCACCAGTTCGTCGTGCTGCGCGGCGCTCAATGGCGCGCTGGCCAGGCTCAGCGCGCACGGCGGCACGCCCGCCCATGCGCGCAAGGCCTCGAACAGTGCAGGTGTGGTCACGGGTGTGGGGGAAGGCAACCAGATCAAGGCCTGCCGGGGCGCGAGGGCCTCGACCTGCCGCGCGAAACTCGCACTGCCGGCAACGCCGAGCACCTCGAGCCCGGCCTCGGACAGTGCGTTCGCAAGCGCCACGGGCAGCACCGGGCCGGCGGGTTCATCGGGCAAGACAACGAGAAGGGACATCGTGGGGAAGCGGTATGGGAACGCACCGCAAGCATAGGCCACGCCCGCGCGAAATCGCGGGCACGTCTCTTGCATGAAACGGGGCACGGTGTAACGAAGCACCGCTTTGGTGAGGCTGCAGGCTCCTGCATCCAGCGCGGCAACGCACATGCCGCGAACACCCCCACGCCGACAGCATTCGCTGGCGGCACTCCGACCCCAACCCCCTCCGTCGACACGACCGCCTCCCGGTCGGGCCGCGGCTTTTTGCATCGTTGAACGCCATGTCCAGTTTCAAGAACTTCTTGCAGTCCGGCCACAGTCCGACGCTGTTCGCTGCCTTCCTGTACTTCTCGTTCTCCTGCTGCATCTGGGTGCTGAACGGCGCCATGGCGCCCTTCATCGGCGAAACCTTCAACCTCTCGCCGGCGCAGAAGGGCCTGATGCTGTCGGTGCCGATCATCGCGGGCGCGCTCATGCGCTTTCCGCTGGGCATCCTGTCGCAGTACATCGGCCGCAAGAAGGCCACGCTGGTCGAGATGGGCCTGATCGCCGTGGCCATGCTGTTCGGCTTCTTCTACGTGAAGAGCTTCAACGACCTGCTGGCCATGGGCGTGCTGCTGGGCATTGCCGGCGCGAGCTTCGGCGTGGCGCTGTCGCTGGGCTCGGGCTGGTTCCCGCCGCAGCACAAGGGCCTGGCCATGGGCCTGGTGGGCGCGGGCAACGTGGGCACGGCGGTGTCGGTGCTGGTGGCGCCGCCGCTGGCCAACTGGCTGGGCTGGCAGGCCGTGTACGGCGTGGCCGCCGTCGCCATCCTGATCCCGATGGCGGTGATGGTGGTGTTCGCCAAGGAGCCGCCGGACGTCAACGCCCATTCGAACCTGCGCGAGCACATCGCCTGCCTGTTCGAAAAAGACGGCTGGGTGTTCAGCCTGATCTACGGCGTGACCTTCGGCGGCTTCATCGGTCTCACCACCTTCCTGCCTTCCTACTACTACGACCAGTTCGGCGTGAGCAAGGTGCAGGCCGGCCAGCTGACCATGCTCGCGGCCTTCATGGGCGCGGCGGTGCGCGTGGTGGGCGGCTGGATCTCCGACCGCTGGGGCGGCGTGAACACGCTCACGGTGGTGCTGCTGGTGGTGGCCGTGAGCCTGGTGCTGGTGGGCGCGTCTTCGGGCTCGCTGGCCGTCACCACGCTGGTGCTGATCGTCTGCTTCGCCGCGCTGGGCGCGGGCAACGGCGCGCTGTTCCAGCTGGTGCCGCTGCGCTGGCCCGCGAGCACGGCCGTGGCCGGCTCGATGATCGGCGAGATCGGCGCGCTCGGCGGCGGGCTGGTGCCCAACGCCATGGGCTTGTCGAAGCAGTACCTGGGCAGCTACCTGTGGGGCTTCGTGTTCTTCGCGCTGCTGTCGCTGGTGATGCTCGGCGTGATGCGCGTGATGCAGATCCGCTGGACCCGCACCTGGGCCGAAAAGGGGGGCCGTGCGCGCCTCACGCCTTCGCACGCTGCGCACGCTGCAACCTCCAAAGCCTCCTCGCGCGTTCGCAAGGCCGCCCGCTCATGACCCTCGCCGCCCGCCCCCGCCCTCGCCCTCGCCCTCGCTCAACGTGGCAGGAACAGCAGCCACACGATGAGCAGCACGTTGAACAGCACCGACACGCCCAGCGCGAGCTTGTAGAGCGCCAGCGGGTCGCGGCGGATCAGCGGCGTGGCGGCGGGCGCGTTCACCGGGCGGGACGCGCCGCGCTCCAGCGCGAGCAGCAGCTCCTCGGCGGTTTCGAAGCGCTCGCGCGGGTCGCGGGCCACGGCCTTGCGCACCAGGTGGTCGAGCCAGATCGGCACGTCGGGGCGGATGCGCGACAGGGCCACCGGGTCGCGCCGGTAGCGCGCCACCTGGTAGGGCTCGATCTCGCCGTACGGCAGGTGGCCGGTGAGCCACTGGTACAGCGTGACGCCGAATGCGAACAGGTCGCTGCCCGCGTCGGCCACGCCGCCCTCTTCCCACTGCTCGGGGTTGATGTAGCTCGGCGTGCCGGCATGCAGCTCGCGCTGCGCCGCGCCTTCGCGCCCGGACAGCGCCACGCCCAGGTCGAGCACGCGCCAGCGGCCGTCTTCGCCCAGGTGCAGGTTGCCCGGCTTGATGTCGCGGTGCACCACGCCCTGGCGGTGCAGCCGGCCGAGTGCACGGCTCAGTTCGATGGCGGCGCCCACCACCTCGGCCACGGCGCCGCGCGCGTTGGCCTTGCGCAGCTGCTCCAGCGTGCGCCCGCCGTGCCAGTCGAACACGATGTACAGCGCGCTGGCCTGCGCGGCGCGCTCGTGCACGCGAACGAACCCGTTGCCGCCGACGCGCAGGCCGAGCCAGGCTTCGTGCGCCAGCATCGCGCGCTCCTGCGGGTCGCTGGCGCGCGAGGGGTGCAGCGTCTTCAGCGCGACCAGCTCGCGCGTGACCGGGTGCCGCGCCTGGTACAGCAGGTGCACGCCGGTGTCGGCCACCCGCGCGGTGACGGCGTAGCCGTCGAGCACGTCGCCCACCTTCAGGGCGCCCGGCGGCGCCAGCCGGCGGCCGTCGCCGAGCTCGTCGTCGAGCTGCCGCGCGTCGAGCCCCACCACGCGGATGACCAGCGCGGTCGCGTTGTCGTGCGTGCCGGCCTCCAGCGCCGCGTTCACCAGCGCCTCGCTCGCGGCCTCGGCGTCGCCCTGCAAGGCCAGCGCGGCCACCTGCTTCGGCTTGAGCACGCCGTGCACGCCGTCGGAACTCAGCACGAAGCAGTCGCCCACGCGCACATCGCCCTGCAGGTAGTCCACGCGCACCTGGTCGTCCAGGCCGATGGCGCGTGTCAGGCGGCTGCGCATGTCGGGATGGTCGAAGGCATGGTCCTGCGTGAGCAGCAAGGCCGGCCCGCCGTCGTCGCGCACGCGCCAGGCGCGCGTGTCGCCCACGTGGGCCAGCGTGTAGCCCTGGCCGTGCAGCACCAGCGCGGTGAGGGTGGTGAGCGCCGTGCCGCCGGCCTCACTGCCCTCGCCGCTTTGCCTGCTCTGCCGCCGGCGGTTGTGGTCGGCCAGCCAGCCGTTCTGCGCGCCGATCAGCCGGTCGAGCGCCGCGGTCGGCTCCCAGGTGTCGGGCGTGGCGAAATAGTCGGCCAGCAGGCCCATCACCGTGGTCTGCGCCGCTTCGCGTCCGCGACCGCCGCTGGACACGCCGTCGGCAATGGCCGCGATGAGCCCGCGCGCCTCGTCGCCGCGCGGCGCATGCACCGCACCGGCGAAGTCTTCGTTCAGCTCGCGCGGTCCGCGCTGGCTGCTGTAGCCGATGTCCACTTCAAAGCTCATGGCGCGATTCTGACCGCGCGCCACGGGCGTCCGCTCGCTCTGATCCCCTGAAAGGACCCGCCCCATGAAGAAAATGAAACTCGTGATGGTCGGCAACGGCATGGCCGGCGTTCGCACGCTCGAGGAGCTGCTGAAGATCGCGCCCGACCTGTACGACATCACCGTCTTCGGCGCGGAGCCGCACCCCAACTACAACCGCATCCTGCTGTCGCCGGTGCTGGCCGGCGAGCAGACGGTCGACGAGATCGTGCTCAACAGCTGGGAGTGGTACGCCGACAACCACATCACGCTGCACGCGGGCAAGAAGGTGGTCGAGGTCGACCGCGTGAAGCGCACCGTGCGCGCCGTCGACGCGCAAGGCGACGTGACCGAGGCCGCCTACGACCGCCTGCTGATGTGCACCGGCTCCAACCCCTTCATGCTGCCGGTGCCCGGCAAGGACCTGAAGGGCGTCATTGCCTACCGCGACATTGCCGACACCGACTACATGATCGAGACCGCGCGCACGCACAAGAACGCGGTGGTCATCGGCGGCGGCCTGCTGGGCCTGGAAGCCGCCAACGGCCTGATGCTGCGCGGCATGAGCGTGACGGTGGTGCACGTGATGCCCTGGCTCATGGAGCGCCAGCTCGACGATGTGGCCGGCAAGCTGCTGCAGAAGTCGCTGGAAGACCGCGGCCTGAAGTTCCTGATGGGCGCGCAGACGCAGGACATGCTCGGCGACGGCGACGATGGAAAGGGCGGCCGCGTGAAGGCCATCCGCTTCAAGGACGGCACCGAGGTCGCGGCCGACCTGGTGGTGATGGCCGTGGGCATCCGCCCCAACGTGGAGCTGGCCGAGAAGATGCGCCTGCACTGCCACCGCGGCATCGTGGTGACCGACACCATGCAGACCGTGACCGACGCGCGCATCTACTCGGTGGGCGAATGCGCGGCGCACCGCGGCATTGCCTACGGCCTGGTGGCGCCGCTGTTCGAGCAGGCCAAGGTGGCGGCCAACCACCTGGCGCAGTTCGGCATCGGCCGCTACCTGGGCTCGCTCACCTCCACCAAGCTGAAGGTGACGGGCATCGACCTGTTCTCGGCCGGCGAGTTCATGGGCGGCGAAGGCACCGAGGAAATCGTCATGAGCGACCCCTTCGGCGGCGTCTACAAGAAGCTGGTGATCAAGGACGACAAGCTGGTGGGCGCCTGCCTGTACGGCGACACGGTGGATGGCAGCTGGTACTTCAAGCTGCTGCGCGACGGGCGCAGCGTGCACGACATCCGCGACAAGCTGATGTTCGGGGAATCGAACATCGGCGACACCGGCCACGAAGGCCACAGCAAGGCCGCGAGCATGCCCGACGACGCCGAGGTGTGCGGCTGCAACGGCGTGAGCAAGGGCACCATCTGCAAGGCCATCAAGGACAAGGGCCTGTTCACGCTCGACGAGGTGAAGAAGCACACCAAGGCCAGCGCCAGCTGCGGCTCGTGCACCGGGCTGGTCGAGCAGATCCTGATGTTCACCGCGGGCGGCGACTACTCCGCCACGCCCAAGAAGAAGGCCGTGTGCGGCTGCACCGACGTGAGCCACCAGGACGTGCGCGACGCCATCCGCAAGGAACACTACCTGACGCACGACGCGGTGTACCGCAACCTGGGCTGGCGCACGCCCGACGGCTGCGCCACCTGCCGCCCGGCCGTCAACTACTACCTGATCAGCACCTGGCCCAAGGAGGCGAAGGACGACCCGCAGAGCCGCTTCGTCAACGAGCGCAGCCACGCCAACATCCAGAAGGACGGCACCTACTCGGTCATTCCGCGCATGTGGGGCGGCCACACCACGCCCGACGAGCTGCGCCGCATCGCCGACGCGGCCGACAAGTACAAGATTCCGACCGTCAAGGTCACGGGCGGCCAGCGCATCGACCTGCTGGGCGTGAAGAAGGAAGACCTGGCCGGCGTCTGGAAGGACATCGGCATGCCCAGCGGCTTTGCCTACGCCAAGTCGCTGCGCACGGTGAAGACCTGCGTGGGCAGCGAGTGGTGCCGCTTCGGCACGCAGGACTCCACGCAGATGGGCAAGGACCTGGAGCGCGCGCTGTGGGCCATGTACGCGCCGCACAAGGTCAAGCTGGCGGTGTCGGGCTGCCCGCGCAACTGCGCGGAAGCCGGCATCAAGGACGTGGGCGTGATCGGCGTCGACTCGGGCTGGGAAATCTACGTGGGCGGCAACGGCGGCATCAAGACCGAGGTGGCCGAGTTCCTCGTGAAGGTGAAGACGGCCGAGGAAGTCATGGCCTGCGCGGGCGCGTTCCTGCAGCTGTACCGCGAGGAAGGCTGGTACCTGGAGCGCACGGTGCACTACATCGGCCGTGTCGGCCTGGACCACGTGAAGAAGAAGATCCTGGAAGACGCCGAGGGCCGCAAGGCGCTGTGGGAGCGGCTGCAGTTCGCGCTCGACGGCGAGCCCGACCCGTGGTTCGAATCGTCGCGGGCCTCGGTCGACGTGCGGCAGTTCACGCCGCTTTCCGTGTGATGAACGACACGACACACGGAGCCCACGGTTTGAAACGCAGAGTCTTCATCGCTTCCACGGCCATCGCCGGCATGGGTGTCGGCATGGGGATCGGCATGGGCACCGTCGCCCACGCGCAGGTCCTGGACCTCAACGACGCCATCAACAAGGCGGGCCGCCAGCGCATGCTGTCGCAGCGCGCGAGCAAGGCCTACCTGGCGCTGGCGCAGAACGTCGAGTCGCGCAATGCGCAGCAGGTGCTCGACAGGTCGGTCTCGCTGTTCGAGCGGCAGCTGGGCGAGCTCAAGTCCTTCGCGCCCAGCGCGGCCATTCGCGGCACCTACGACGCGCTCGACGGCGCGTGGGGCGAATTCAAGCGCGAACTCACGGGACTGAATCCCGGCAAGGCCGAAGCCGCCAAGGTGGTGAAGCTCGACGCCGCCGTGCTCGCGCTGGCCAACCAGGGCACCACGCAGTACGAGGCCGCTTCGGGCAAGCCGGTCGGCAAGCTCGTGAACATCGCGGGCCGCCAGCGCATGCTGTCGCAGCGCATGGCCAAGTTCTGCCTGGCCAGCGCCATGCAGATCGACCCGGCGGGCAGCACGGCCGAAATCGGCAAGTCGCGCACCGAGTTCCTCGCGGCGCTCGAGGTGCTGCGCAACGCCCCCGAGGCCACGGCCGCGATCCGCCAGGAACTGGTGCTGGCCGACGCGCAATGGATCTTCTTCAACCGCGGCCTGCAGCGCCTGGATGGCGCGAGCGCGTCGGCCTCGCTGATGTCCGACGTGTTCGTTTCCAGCGAGAACCTGCTCGCGATCATGGACCGCGTGACCGGCCTGTACGCCGAGATCAAGTCATAGAACAGAAGAGAGCCCCACCATGAGCGACTGGAAAGTCATCTGCCGCATCGACGACATCCCCGTGCTCGGCGCGCGCCGCGTGGCGCGGCCCGCAGGCGTGGACGTCGCCGTGTTCCGCAATGCCGGGGACCAGGTGTTCGCGCTGCTCGACCGCTGCCCGCACAAGGGCGGCCCACTGAGCCAGGGCATCGTGTTCGGCACCAGCGTGGCCTGCCCGCTGCACAACTGGGCCATCGGGCTGGACGACGGCTGCGCCAGGTCGCCCGACGAAGGCTGCACGCCGCGCTTCGCGGTGAAGGTGGAAGACGGCGTGGTGCACCTGGACGCCGCCGAGCTGGCCACGCATGCCATCGACCTCGAGCGCCCGGTGGCGGGCCCCAGGCCTTACCCGACGATGTCGGTCTTGCCGCTGGAGCCCCTTGAGCCGCTTGAGCCCCTTGGGTCGCTGGAGCCGCTGGAATGAGCCATGACTGAAACACGCTCCACCTGCCCCTATTGCGGCGTCGGCTGTGGCGTCATCATCGAATCCCAAGGCGCCGAGATCACCGGCGTGCGCGGCGACCCCGGCCACCCCGCGAACTTCGGCCGCCTCTGCACCAAGGGCTCGACGCTGCACCTCACGGCCAGCGCCACCGTCACGCGGCAGACGCGCCTGCTGCAGCCTCTGCAGCGCCTGGTGCGCGGCGAAGCGCCCGCCGCGGTGCCATGGGACACCGCGCTCGACAACGCCGCCGGCAAGTTCGCGCAGGTGGTGCGCGACCACGGGCCCGACGCGGTGGGCTTCTACGTGTCGGGCCAGTTGCTCACCGAGGACTACTACGTCTTCAACAAGCTCGCCAAGGGCCTGGTGGGCACCAACAACATCGACACCAACTCGCGCCTGTGCATGAGCAGCGCGGTGGCCGGCTACAAGCAGACGCTGGGCGCCGACGCGCCGCCGGCCTGCTACGACGACCTGAAGCACGCCGACTGCCTGTTCATCGTGGGCAGCAACACGGCGTGGGCGCACCCCATTCTGTTTCGCCGCATCGAGGACGCGAAGGCCGCCAACCCGGCGCTGAAGATCGTCGTGGCCGACCCGCGCCGCACCGACACGGTCGAGATTGCCGACCTGTTCCTGCCGATCCAGCCCGGCACCGATGTGATGCTGTTCAACGGCATGCTGCACCTGATGCTGTGGGAAGGCTGGACCGACGCGGCCTACATCGCGGCGCACACCAACGGCTTCGACGCGCTGAAGGCCACGGTGCGCGAGTGCACGCCCGACAAGGTGGCGCAGGTGTGCGGCATCTCGAAGGACGACCTGCTTGCGGCGGCGCGGCTCTTCGCCACCTCGGCGGCCACGCTGAGCCTGTACTGCCAGGGCCTGAACCAGTCGTCGAGCGGCACCGCGAAGAACGCGGCGCTCATCAACCTGCACCTGGCCACCGCGCAGATCGGCCGCCCCGGCGCGGGCCCGTTCTCGCTGACCGGCCAGCCCAATGCCATGGGCGGGCGCGAAGTGGGCGGCCTGGCCAACCTGCTGAGCGCGCACCGCGACCTGGCCAACCCCGGGCACCGCGCCGAAGTGGCCGCGCTGTGGGGCGTACCGTCGGTGCCCGAGAAGCCCGGCAAGACGGCGGTGGAGATGTTCCAGGCCGCGGCCGACGGCGAGATCCGCGCGCTGTGGATCGCCTGCACCAATCCCGCGCAGTCGATGCCCGACCAGGCCACGGTGCGCCGCGCGCTGGAGCGCGCCGAGTTCGTCGTGGTGCAGGAGGCCTTTGCCACCACCGCCACCTGCGCCTTCGCCGACCTGCTGCTGCCCGCCACCACCTGGGGCGAGAAGGAAGGCACCGTGACCAACAGCGAGCGCCGCATCTCGCGCGTGCGCCCGGCCGTGCCGGCGCCGGGCGAGGCGCGCAACGACTGGTCGATTGCCGCGGCCTTCGCGCGCCGGCTCGAGCAGCAGCTGGGCCGCGCCTGCACGCTGTTTCCGTACGACACGCCCGAGCAGGTGTGGAACGAGCACCGCGAGTCGACGCGCGGGCGCGACCTGGACATCACCGGCCTGAGCTACGCGATGCTGGAAAGCGCCGGCCCGCAGCAATGGCCGCTGAAGGAAGGCGAAAGCACCGGCCGCGTGCGCCTGTACGAAGACGGCGTGTTCCCCACGCCCGACGGCCGCGCGCGCTTCGCCGACACCGTCTACAAGCCGGTGGCCGAGGCCCGCGAGGCGCGCTACCCCTTCTCGCTGAACACCGGCCGCCTGCGCGACCAGTGGCACGGCATGAGCCGCACCGGCACGGCGGGCCGGCTGTTCGGCCACGTGCCCGAACCCATGGTGCAGATGCACGCGCAGGACATGGCGCGCCGCCAGATCCAGGAAGGCGACCTGGTGCACCTGACCTCCAAGCGCGGCTCGATCCTGCTGCCCGCGCGCGCCAGCGCCGAGGTGGGGCTGAACCAGGCCTTCGTCGCGATGCACTGGGGCGAGGAATACCTGAGCGGCTGCTCGTCGACCGGCGCGCGGCTGGCGGGCATCAACGCGCTGACGACGCCGGCCTATTGCCCGACCTCGAAGCAGCCCGAGCTGAAGCACACGCCGGTGAAGATCCTGAAGGCGGAGCTGCCGTGGTCGCTGCTGGGCATGGCCTGGCTGCCGCCCGACGCGGCGCTGGCCGCGCAGCGCGCGCTGCAGCCGCTGATGGCGATGTTTCCGTTCGCGACCTGCGTGCCGTTCGCCGGGAACACGCAAGGTGCGCAAGGTGAAGAACGCAGCGGCATCCTGTTTCGCGCCGCCGCGCACGACGCGCCCGACGATGCGCTGGTCGAGAAGATCGAAGGCCTGCTCGGCCTGCAGGTGGCCGACACCCTGCGCTACGCCGACCGTCGCCGCGGCCAGCGCCGCAGCGCGCGGCTGGTGCGCCGCGCCGACGGCAGCGCCGGGCTCGAGGCCTTCCTGCTGGGCGGCGACACCAGCGCCGAGGCCTGGATCTCCACGCTGCTGCGCGAGGAGCTGCCGGCCCAGAGCTACGGCCGCCTGCTGCTGTCGCCGGGCGCGCGCGCGCCGGTGGCGGTGCAGTCGCGCGGCAAGACCGTGTGCGCCTGCTTCAACGTGGCCGACGCGGCGATCCAGGCCGAGCTGGGGCGCTGCAGCGGCACGCCCGACGAGCGGCTGGCCAAGCTGCAGGGGGCGCTGAAGTGCGGCACGAACTGCGGCTCTTGCATTCCGGAGCTCAAGCGGATGGTGCGGGCGACGCCGGCGGAAGCGCAGGCGCTCACGCCATGACCGCCTGCCTTGCGCTTGCGCCCTCCCCCGCTCGGGGAGGGCCGGGGTGGGGGCCGGGGTGGGTGCCGGCGGCGTCACCATCGGGCGTCCTGCCTGCCCCCATCCCGGCCTTCCCCCGAAGCGGGAAGGAGCCAATCCAAGGCATAAGCCAACTCACATTCCGGCATAAGCCTTGCAGGACAATCCCTTACCCATGGGAATCAGCCAATACATCAAGGAAATCGGCCGCGGCGCGCGAGGCGCCAAGCCGCTCGCGCGCGAACAGGCCATCGACCTGTTCGGCCAGGTGCTGGACGGCACCGTCACCGACCTGGAACTCGGCGCCTTCTGCCTGGCCATGCGCATCAAGGGCGAGACGCCCGAGGAGATGGCCGGCTTCCTCGACGCCACCCATGCGCGGCTGGACCGCATCCCGGCCGGCGACCGTGCCCTGGTGGTGCTGCCCAGCTACAACGGCGCGCGCAAGCTGCCGGTGCTCACGCCGCTGCTGGCGCTGCTGCTGGCCCGCGAAGGCCTGCCGGTGCTGGTGCACGGCAGCGCCAGCGAAACCTCGCGCGTGCTGGCGTCGAACGTGCTCGCGGAACTCGGCGTGGCGCCGATGACCGCCATCCGCCCCATCGCCAACGGCGAAGCGGCCTTTGCGCCCACCGAACTGCTGAACCCCGCGCTGAAGCGCCTGCTCGACGTGCGCCGCGTGGTCGGCCTGCGCAACCCGGGCCACAGCGTGGTGAAGCTCATGCAGCCCGGCGCCGGCCCCTGCGTGGTGGTGGCCAGCTACACGCACCCCGAATACGCCCGCACCATGGGCGAGACCTTCGAGCTCACGGGCATGACCGCCCTGCTCTCGCGCGGCCTCGAAGGCGAGGTGGTGTCCGACCCGCGCCGCACCGCGCAGATCGACGGCTTCGTGCGCGGCGTGCGCACCGAGCTGCAGGCCCAGCAGCCCGGCACCACCGCCGACGTGCCCGGCCTGCCCAAGGAAATCGACGTCGCCACCACGGCCGGCTACACGCGCCGCGTGCTGGCCGGGGAGCTTCCCGTGCCCGAGGCCATCGCGACGCAAGTCAGGCACATCACGCAACTGGCATCCCACGCATGAACAACAACGCCCACCCCACTTCCTCCGCCCTGATCACCGGACGCTGCACGCTGGTGGGCGCCGGCCCCGGCGACCCGGAGCTGCTGACGGTCAAGGCCGTGAAGGCGATCCAGGCCGCCACCGTGCTGCTGGTGGACGACCTCGTGAACGACCAGATCCTGGCCTACGCCCGCCCCGACGCGCGCATCGTGCACGTGGGCAAGCGCGGCGGCTGCAAGAGCACGCCGCAGGCCTTCATCGAGCGGCTGATGATCACGGCGGTGCGCGAGGGCGAGACCGTGGTCCGGCTCAAGGGCGGCGACCCGTTCATCTTCGGGCGCGGCGGCGAAGAGGTGGAGCACCTGCGCGACGCCGGCATCGAATGCGCGGTGGTCAACGGCATCACGGCCGGCCTGGCCGCGGTGACCTCGCTGGGCGTGCCGCTCACGCACCGCGACCATGCGCAGGGCGTGGTGTTCGTCACCGGCCACGCCAAGACCGGCGCCGGCGCGGCCGAAGACCCGACCGACTGGCGCGCGCTGGCCGCCACGGCGTACAACGCGCGGCTCACGCTGGTGATCTACATGGGTGTGTCGGGCGCGGGCCACATCGAGCGCGAACTGCTGCAGGGCCTGCCGGCCGACACGCCGGTGGCCGTGATCCAGCACGCGAGCCTGCCGCACCAGCGGCACATCGCGACCACGCTGGGCAACCTGAAACACGGCATCGCCGAAGCCGGGCTGGCCAGCCCGGCGGTGATCGTGGTGGGCGACGTGCTGCGCGGGCTGGCCGCGGCCGCCCTGCCGGTGGACGCGGGCACGGACGCGGGCAAGGACGCGGGCAAGGACGCGGGCAAGTTCGGCACCTGACCCGGCACGGGTCGCGCGGGCGCCGCGCACCGGAGAGTGGCGCGGCCGGGCACCGCGCACCGTAACGTGGCATGGATCGTGCTGAGCCTTCGGCAATGAATGCCGTTGTCACGCCTGTCCCCGCCGCGGTCGAGATCGTCGCGCTCACCAAGCGCTACGCCCCCGGCACCCCGGCCGCCGTCGACCAGATCGACCTGCGCATCGCCAGCGGCAGCTACTGCTGCCTGCTGGGGCCTTCGGGCTGCGGCAAGAGCACCACGCTGCGCATGATCGCCGGCCACGAGTCGGTCACCAGCGGCGACATCCTGCTGGACAACCGCAACATCACCAACCTGCCCGCCGCCGCGCGCGGCACGGCCATGATGTTCCAGAGCTTCGCGCTCTTTCCGCACCTCTCGGCCACCGACAACGTGGCCTTCAGCCTCAAGATGAAGGGCATCGGCAAGGCCGAGCGCCACAAGCGCGCCAACGACCTGCTGGAGCGCGTCGCCATGGGCCACCTGGCCGCGCGCAAGCCCGGCGAGCTGTCCGGCGGCCAGCAGCAGCGCGTGGCGCTGGCGCGCGCGCTCATCACCGAGCCGCGCGTGCTGCTGCTCGACGAGCCGCTGTCGGCGCTCGACCCCTTCCTGCGCATCCAGATGCGCGCCGAGCTGCGGCGCTGGCAGAAGGAGCTGGGCCTGACCTTCGTGCACGTCACGCACTCGCAGGAAGAAGCGATGGCGCTGGCCGACACCATGGTGGTCATGAACCACGGCGTGATCGAGCAGGTCGGCTCGCCGCACGCGGTCTACAACCATCCGGCCAGCGAGTTCGTGGCGCGCTTCATGGGCGGCCACAACGTGCTGGACACGCCGGCCGGCCCGATCGCGGTGCGCAACGACCACATGCGGATCGCCGCGGCGTCCGAGGGCACGGGCGGCCTGGCCGCCACCGTGACCGACGTCGAATACCAAGGTACCTACGTGCTGCTCGGCCTGGCGCTCGACGCCGCCGCGCCGGGGCGCCAGAACGTCTCGGTGCTTCTGGGCGAAGCCGCTTTTCTGGCGCGCCCGTACGCGCAGGGCGAGCCGGTGCGGCTGTCGTGGGCCGAGGCCGACGCGCGCGCGCTCGGCCCCGGCGTCAAGCCGCCGGGCGAGCGGGCATCGGCCCCCGCCGGCGCCTCCCTGCGCGACGACACCGCCGCGCTCGCCATGCCCCTGTGAGCGCAGCAGCCGCCAGCTTCCCGTTTTTTCGCGTCCGTTTCATTCCACTTCTTTCCCTGGAGACTCAGCCATGACCGAACCCATCGACTCGTCCGCCGGCGTCAAGCGCCGCATGCTGCTGCAAGGCACGGCCGGCATCCTGGCCACGGGCATCGCGCCCTTCGTGCACGCGCAGGAAAAGGTGGTGCTGCGCTACCTGGGCACCGCGGTGAACCAGGACAAGGCGATCGCCGAGAAGTTCAAGGCCGACACCGGCATCGAGATCCAGTACGTGGCCGTGACCACCGACGACGTGACCAAGCGCGCCGTGACCGCGCCCAACAGCTTCGACCTGATCGACACCGAGTTCTTCTCGCTCAAGAAGATCGTGCCCACCGGCAACCTCAAGGGCATCGACACCAAGCGCGTGAAGAACGCCGACAAGATCACCTCGCTGTTCACCAAGGGCGAAGTGGCCGGCAAGAAGGTGGGCGACCAGGGCACGGCGCCCGTGAAGGTGATCTACCTCGAGGGCGAGAAGAGCAAGGCCTTCGCCAAGTCGGCCACGCAGTACATGTCGCTGATTCCGACCACCTACAACGCCGACACGCTGGGCATCCGCCCCGACCTCATCAAGCGCCCCATCGGCTCGTGGGCCGAGCTGCTGAACCCCGAGTTCAAGGGCAAGACCGCGATCCTGAACATTCCGTCGATCGGCATCATGGACGCCGCGATGGTGGTGGAGGCCAAGGGCATCCACAAGTACGCCGACAAGGGCAACATGACCAAGGCCGAGATCGACCTGACGATCAAGACCCTGATCGAAGCCAAGAAGGCCGGCCAGTTCCGCGCGCTGTGGAAGGACTTCAACGAGTCGGTGAACCTGATGGCCTCCGGCGAAGTGGTGATCCAGTCGATGTGGTCGCCGGCCGTGACGGCGGTGCGCAGCAAGGGCATCGACTGCACGTTCCAGCCGCTGAAGGAAGGCTACCGCGCCTGGGCCTCGGGCTTCGGCCTGCCGGCCACGCTGTCGGGCAAGAAGCTGGACGGCGCGTACGAGTTCATCAACTGGTTCCTCGACGGCTGGGCCGGCGCGTACCTCAACCGCCAGGGCTACTACAGCGCCGTGCTGGAGACCGCCAAGACCAAGATGGAAGCCTACGAGTGGGCCTACTGGATGGAAGGCAAGCCCGCCGCGCAGGACATCAAGAGCCCGCAGGGCGACGTGATCGCCAAGGCCGGCTCGGTGCGCGACGGCGGCAGCTACGAGCAGCGCATGGGCGGCATCGCGTGCTGGAACGCCGTCATGGACGAGAACGAGTACATGGTGCGCAAGTGGAACGAGTTCGTGGCGGCCTGAAAGCCAGCCCGACCTCCCGCCCGAACTCCGCCTTCACTCCGTGAGCGCTCCCGCCACCCGCGCGCCCGTCGCCGCCGCCCCCCACGCCGTGAAGGCGTGGTGGCAGGCGGCGCCGTTCGCGCTGGTGTTCCTGCTGTTCTTCCTGATTCCGCTGGCGCTGGTCGCCATGGTCAGCCTGTGGAATTTCAACGAGTACGAGCTGATCCCGGCCGTCACGCTGCGCAACTACCTGAGCCTGTTCGAGGGCTGTTCGCACCTCACCGACAACGGCGACCTGTGCGTCACGCTCAACACCTACCTGAGCACCTTCAAGTTCTGCCTGCTGGTGTGGGGCATCACGCTGCTGATCGGGTTCTCGGTTGCGTACTTCCTGGCGTTCCATGTGCGCTCGTCGACCGTGCAGACGGTGCTGTTCGTGCTGTGCACGGTGCCGTTCTGGACGTCGAACGTGATCCGCATGATCTCGTGGGTGCCGCTGCTGGGGCGCAACGGCCTGGTCAACCAGGCGCTGATGGGCACGGGCCTGGTGAACCAGCCGGTCGAGTGGCTGCTGTTCTCCGATTTCTCGGTGGTGCTGGCCTTCGTGCACCTGTACACCATGTTCATGATCGTGCCGATCTTCAACAGCATGATGCGCATCGACCGTTCGCTGCTCGAAGCGGCCAACGACGCGGGCGCCTCGGGCTGGCAGACGCTGTGGAACGTGGTGGTGCCGCTGTCGCGCACCGGCATCCTGATCGGCTCGATCTTCGTCATCACCATCGTGATGGGCGACTTCGTGACCATCGGCGTGATGGGCGGGCAGCAGATCGCATCGATCGGCAAGATCATCCAGGTGCAGACCTCGTACCTGCAGTTTCCGCTGGCCGCGGCCAACGCGATGATTCTTCTGGCGGTGGTGCTGATGATCATCTGGGGCCTGACCCGGCTGGTCGACATACGCAAGGAGCTCTGAGATGCAGACACCCATCAGCGCACAGCGCGCCCCGGGTTTCTGGCCGCTGGCCGCCGTGTTCGCGCTCTTCGTGCTGTTCCTCTACGGCCCGATGATCACCATCTTCGTTCTGAGCTTCCAGGGCCCCGAAGGCGGCCTCACGTTCCCGCTGCGCGGCGTGTCGCTGCACTGGTTCCACAAGCTGGCCGAGGGGCTGGGCACGGTGGACATCGGCGCGGCCTTCCGGCGCTCGCTGGCATTGGGCGCGGTGGTGATGGCGTTCACCGTGGTGCTGTCGGTGCTGGCCGGCCTGGCGTTCCGCAAGAAGCTCGCGGGCAGCAATGCCCTGTTCTTCGTCACGGTGGCGAGCCTGATCATGCCGTCGATCATCATTTCGCTGGGCATCGGCCTGCAGTTCCGGCTGCTCGACACCGGCATCAAGGGCGTGCTGAGCGCCATGGACGCCACCACGCTGCTCGAAGGCTACGGCACCGCGCTGGGCCTGTTCAGCTCGGCCCTTGGCGCGCACCTGACCTGGACGCTGCCCTTCGGGCTGCTCATCATGTTCGCCGTGTTCAACCGCTTCAACCCGGCCTACGAGGAAGCCGCGCGCGACCTCGGGGCCACGCCGTGGCAGGCCTTCCGCTTCGTGGTGCTGCCGCTGATCGGCCCGTCGATCGTGGGCATCGGCATGTTCGGCTTCACGCTGTCGTGGGACGAGATCGCCCGCACCTCGCAGGCCATCGGCGACGTCAACACGCTGCCGCTGGAGCTGCAGGGGCTGACCTCGACCGTGACCACGCCTTCGATCTATGCGCTGGGCACGGTGACCACCGTGGTGTCGCTGGTGGTCATGGGGGTGGCGCTGGGCGCGGCCGCCATGCTGCGGCGGCGCTCCGTGCGCAAGGCGTGAGCGTTTTCCTACAGCCCCCTCTAAAATCGCGCTCCAACAAAAGCGCAAGCAAAAGAAGAGGTGGGCATGCTGGATATCGACAAACTCAACGAATTCACCCAGAACCACGGCGAACTGCGCCGTGGCCGCGGGCTGGTCACCGGCACCATCGCCCTGAGCCTGGCCATCCTGTGCTTCCTGGGCGTCCTGGCCTTCCACTTCCCCCAGTACCTCACCACGCCGGAGTTGCGCAAGAGCTACAACGTCGACGTGATGCGCTTCATCCTGCTGGCGGCGCTGGTCATCTCCGGCGGCATGTCGCTGGTGAACATCATCTTCAACCGCTCGCGCTGGCTCTCGTCGGCCGCGTTCCTGCTGGTGGCGGCCTCGGCGCTGCTGGGCGGGCACAAGGTGCCGGTGCACGACTTCGCGGACAACACGCCGTACATCGGGCTGGACTGGTTCATTCTTGACCTGCTGGGCTCGTCGCTGATCTTCATCTTCATCGAGAAGCTGTTCGCGCTGCGCAAGGACCAGCCGGTGTTCCGCGAAGAGTGGCAGACCGACTTCCACCACTTCGTGGTGAACCACATGATCGTGGGCTTCGTGCTGCTGGCCACCAACCTGATGGTGCACAAGCTGTTCGGCTGGGCGGCCAACGACGGCATCCGCGGCTGGGTGGGCAACCTGCCGTTCTGGGCCGGCATCCTGCTGATCGTCCTGGTGGCCGACCTGGTGCAGTACTGGACCCACCGCGCCTACCACGAGGTGCCGGTGCTGTGGCGCCTGCACGCGGTGCACCACAGCGTGAAGAGCATGGACTGGATGGCCGGCTCGCGCCAGCACATCCTCGAACTGCTGATCACGCGCACGCTGGTGCTGGCACCCATCTACGTGCTGGGCTTCAGCAAGGAAGTGATCGACGCGTACATCGTGGTGGTCGGCTTCCAGGCGGTGTTCAACCACTGCAACGTGAGCGTGCGGCTGGGCCCGCTGCGCTACATCATCGTGACGCCCAACTTCCACCACTGGCACCACAGCCAGGACATCGAGGCGCTCGACAAGAACTACGCGGCGCACTACGCCTTTCTCGACTACCTCTTCGGCACGGCCGTGAAGAGCACCAAGCTCTGGCCCGAGAAGTACGGCGTGCTGGGCGACTACGTGCCCAACGGCTTCTTCAAGCAACTGAAGTTCCCGTTCGTCTGGAAAGGCTGATGCGCTTGCGTTTCCAGACCTTCGCGGCCCTGACTGCCGCGGGCGCCGCCCTGCTGCTCACGGCCTGCGCCACCCGCCTCGACCTGCCCTCCAAGGACAACGGCCTGCGCCTGCGGGTGCAGAGCTCGGTGATCGCGCCGGGCAACGGCGGCGAGCTCATCGCCGCCGACGCGCTGGAGCCGGGCGACATCCTGCTGACCTCGATCGCCACGGTGAACTCCTTCGGCATCCGGCTGGGCACCTTCTCGCCGGTGAGCCACGCGGTGCTGTACCTCGGCGACGGCCAGATCGCTGAAGCCGTGGGCACCGGCGTGCGCGCGCGGCCGTTGGCCGAGGTGGTCGACGAAGAACAGATGGTGGTCGCCTTTCGCGTGCCCGGCGTGGACGAAGCCGGCGCCGGGCGCATGCGCGCCTGGGCGCTGTCGCAGGTCGGCGCGCGCTACAACACCGTGGGCGTGCTGCTGAACGCGCCCTTCGTGCTGAACCGCCGCCTGTGCGAGCTGCCGCTGGTGCCGGCGGCCGTGAGCCACTACTGCATGAGCGGCATGGCGATGGTGCAGCTGGGCGCGAGCCGTGACGACCAGTTCTTCTGCTCGCAGTTCGTGCTCGAGGCCTACAAGCAGGCCGGCCTGCCGATCACCAGCGCCGACCCGCGCTGGGTGAGCCCGGCCGACCTGCTGCACATGCGCGAGGGCGACGTGCCCTCGATCGCCGCCACGCAGCCGCTGCGCTACGTGGGCCACCTCAAATACAACCCGCCGCCGCTGCTGGCGGCCGACGGCCCTTGAGCGCGGCCGACGTGTCCCGCTTCGACGTCGTCGTGATCGGCGCCGGCGCCGCCGGGCTGTTCTGCGCCGGCGTGGCCGGCCAGCGCGGGCTCAAGGTGCTGGTGGTGGACCACAGCGAGAAGGTGGGCGAGAAGATCCGCATCTCGGGCGGCGGGCGCGCCAACTTCACCAACCGCGACCTCGACGTGCGCGCGCCGCAGCGCCACTTCATCGGCGACAACCCGAATTTCTGCCGCTCGGCGCTGTCGCGCTACGCGCCGCAGCAGTTCATCGAGCTGGTGCAAAAGCACGGCATCGCCTTCCACGAGAAGCACAAGGGGCAGCTGTTCTGCGACGGCTCCTCGCAGCAGATCGTCGACATGCTGCTGGCGGAATGCACCGCGGGCGGGATCGAGCGGTGGCAGCCGTGCAAGGTCGGAAAGATCGCGTTTTCCGCTGCGGATGCTGATGGAACCGGCCCGGGCAGCTATCGAATCGAGAGCGATCGCGGGGTCATCGAGACGGCGAAGATCGTGGTGGCGACGGGTGGCTTGTCGATTCCGCAGATCGGCGCCAGCGACTTCGGCTACCGCCTCGCAGAGCAGTTCGGGCTGCGGCTGGTCACGCCGCGTCCGGCGCTGGTGCCGCTGACCTTCGGCGGCGACGCCTGGGCGCCGTATGCCGAACTGGCCGGCCTGGCATTGCCGGTGCGCATCGAGACCGGGGCCAAGAAGGACAAGATGGCCTTCCTCGAAGACCTGCTTTTCACCCACCGCGGCCTGTCGGGCCCGGCGGTGCTGCAGATCTCGAGCTACTGGAAGCCCGGAACGCCGCTCACGCTGGACTTTGCACCGGGCGTGGACGTGGCCGGATCGCTCGGCGAAGCCAAGCTGCGCTCGAAGAAACGCATCGCCAACGAACTGGCCACGCTGGTGCCCTCGCGGCTGGCGGACGCCTGGGTCGGGCAAGACCCCGCGTTGCAGCGGCCGGTGAACGAAGCGGCCGACAAGGCGCTGGCGGTTTTGTCGGAGCGCATTGCGCGCTGGCAGATCACCCCCAGCGGCACCGAAGGTTACAAGAAGGCCGAAGTCACGGCGGGCGGCGTCGACACGCGCGACCTGTCGTCCCAGACGATGGAATCGAAGCAACCGGGCCTGTATTTCATCGGCGAAGTGGTCGATGTGACCGGCTGGCTGGGCGGGTACAACTTCCAGTGGGCGTGGGCAAGCGCTCATGCGTGCGCCACGGCCCTCTGACTCTCTTCGCCAGGGACACCGCGGAACCGGCTTTGCCGGGCCGCTGGTGTCGCCCCCGGCCAGGGGGAAAAGAAGTGACAGGAAGTGCGTGAAGCCTGTGTGGGTGCTATACTCGCGGGCTAACTTTTGGCCTCCCCTCAACGGCCACAAAATTTTTCAGTTGAGGAACCCCGGCTTTGGGCCTCGATCTCCCCGAGCCAACTTCAGTTCAACGATTCATCAATGACCACCATCCGCGTTAAAGAAAACGAGCCCTTCGACGTCGCACTTCGCCGTTTCAAGCGCACCATCGAAAAGCTCGGCCTGCTGACCGACCTGCGTGCCCGCGAGTTCTACGAAAAGCCGACCGCCGAGCGCAAGCGCAAGAAGGCCGCTGCCGTCAAGCGCCACTACAAGCGCGTGCGCAGCATGCAGCTGCCCAAGAAGCTGTACTAAGCAACGCCCCGGGCGGCAGGCTCTCGACGAAAGTCAGCGCCGTCGCCTCGTTGCCTCAGCCGCGCCAGGGAAACCTGCCGCGGCTTTTGTTTTTTCCGAAAGGTTGCGAATGACACTCAAAGAACAGATCACCGAAGACATGAAGACGGCGATGCGCGCCAAGGACTCCGAGCGCCTGGGCACGATCCGCCTGCTGCTCGCGGCCATGAAGCAGAAGGAAGTCGACGAGCGCGTGGAGCTCGACGACGCCATGGTCATCGCCATCGTCGACAAGATGGTCAAGCAGCGCAAGGACTCGATCGCCGCGTTCACCACCGGTGGCCGCCCCGACCTGGCCGACAAGGAAGCCGCCGAGATCAAGGTGATCGAGGTCTACCAGCCCCAGCGCATGAGCGCCGACGAAGTCGCCACCGCGGTGAAGGCCATCGTGGCCGAGCTGGGCGCCAGCGGCCCGGGCGACATGGGCAAGGTGATGGGCGCGGTGAAGACCCGCCTCGCCGGCAAGGCCGACATGGGCCAGGTCAGCGCAGCGGTCAAGGCCGCTCTGACGGGCGCCTGATGACCACCGGCAGCCCCTCCGCCCCGATCCTCAAGGCCTGCGCCTGCATGGTCGACTCGCGAGGCCGGCTGCTGGTGTTCCGCCATCCCGAGGATGGCAACATGCAGCTCCCCAAGGGCACCATCGAGCCCGGCGAGTCGCCCGAGGCCGCCGTGCGGCGCGAGCTGCTCGAAGAGTCCGGCATCGACTACGCCGGCCCGCTGCAGGCGCTGGGCACGCTCGACCGCGAATGCGAAGCCGGCGTGGAGGGCAACACGCACCGCCACCCCCAGCTCTGGCACCTGTTCCTGATGCGCGCCGAAGGCCGGTTGCCCGAGACCTTCCTGCACACCGCCACCGGCAGCCCGGAAGAAGAAGGCCTGGTCTTCCTGTTCCGCTGGCTCGAAGCCGGCGAGGCCATCGACGACTTCGCCCTGCCCTACCGCCAGACCATCGAGCGCGTGCGCGCGGCGCTGCTGCTCGCCGCCTGAGCTCCGCCCTCAGGCCAGGGCGCGTACGACCATGTACGAGCCCAGCAACGCGAGCCCGACCAGAAAGCAGCGCCGGAACACCGCCACCGGCAGCCGCTTGCGCAGCCAGGTGCCCAGCACCAGGCCGCCGACGGCCGGCACCAGCATCGCCAGCGACGCACCCACCGCCGACATCGGATAGCCACCGTTCCCCGCCAGCCCGATGGCCAGCACCACCGTCGAGGTGGTGAAAGAGATCCCCATCGCCTGGATCAGCGCGTCGCGCTGGAACCCCAGCGCCTGCAGGTACGGCACCGCCGGCACCGCGAACACGCCGGTCACCGCCGTCACCAGCCCCGTGACGACACCCACCAAAGGCCCCAGCCAGCGCGCCTGCGCATCGCTCACGTGCAGTTGCCGCCCGGTCAGGCTCCAGCCCGCGTAGAGCAGCAGCGCCACCCCCAGCGCCACCGAGGCCCAGGCGCCCGCCGGCACGCCCAGCCACAGCGCCCCGCCCAGCGTGCCGATCACCACCCCCACCTGCATGCCGCCGATGCGCCTGAGCACCGGCATGAAGGTCGCGCGCGGCCCGGTCTGCCAGATGTTGGTGACCAGCGACGGCACGATCAGCAGCGCCACCGCCTGCACCGGCGACATCCACAGCGCGAGCAGCGCCATCGACACCGTGGGCAACCCCAGGCCGATCACGCCCTTGATCACGCCGGCCAGCAGGAACACGGCCGTGGCGGCGGCCCAGAAGCTCGGGAGGTCGTTCGAATGCGTCATCGCGGCCGAGTCTGCCGGGCAATGCCGCGGCTGCAAATGCGGGGTTCGCAGAGCCGGCCTCAGGCTGGGCCTGAGGCTCGTGGTGCACACTGCGGCGACCATGCGATTCGACCTCACCGACCTGCGGCTCTTCCTGAACGTCGCCGAAGCCGGCAGCCTCACCGGCGGCGCGGCGCGCTCGCACATGACGCTGGCCTCCGCCAGCCAGCGCGTGCGCGGCATGGAAGACGCGCTGGGCACCCCGCTGCTCACGCGCCATGCGCAGGGCGTGCGCGCCACCGAGGCCGGCCGCACGCTGCTGCACCATGCGCGCGTCGTGCTGCAGCAGATGGAGCGGCTGCGCGGCGAGCTCGGCGAATACGGCCAGGGCCTCAAGGGCCACGTGCGCTTCATGTGCGGCACCTCGGCGCTGACAGAGCACCTGCCCGAGGTGCTGAGCCGCTTTCTCGCCGAGCATCCGCGCATCTCGGTCGACCTCGAGGAGCGCGCCAGCCCCGACACGGTGGAGGCCCTGCGCGCCGGCCTGTGCGACATCGGCATCGTCTCGGACGCCATCGACAGCGACGGCCTCGAATGCCACCCCTTCCGCCGCGACGACCTGGTGCTGGTGATGCCGCGCGGCCACGCGCTGGCCGGGCGCCGCCGCCTGCGGCTGGCCGACGTGGTCGACAGCGAATTCGTCGGCCTGCCCGCGGACAGCGCGCTGCAGCAGCTCATCACGCAGCATGTGCGCGCCCTCGGCAAGCACCTGGCCTACCGCGTGCGCGTGCGCAACTTCGAGGCGGTGTGCCGCATGGTGGAGTACGGCATTGGCGTGGGCATCGTGCCGCAGACCGCGGCCGAACGTTGCGCGCGGTCCATGAAGATCGCGCGCGCCTCGCTCGCCGACGCCTGGGCCGAACGCACGCTGATGGCCTGCGTGCGCTCGTCGGAAGACCTGCCGCTCAACGCCCGGCGCATGCTCGAGCACCTGATCGCGCCGCCCGACGAAGCTACGAGGAAGTGATCGGCCGCCCTTGCCGCTTGCGCGCCGCCACGAAGGCATCGAAGGCCTCGCTGCTGGTCTTGCGCGGCACGTAGCCGAAGCGCGCCTTCAGCGCCGTGTTGAGCAGCACCGGCCGGTAGCGCAGGAAGTCCAGCTGTTCCGGCCCATAGCGGCTCACGCCCAGCGCGGAACCCACCGACAGTGCGGTCTTCAGCACACCGGCCGGCCAGCCGGCGGCGCGCTTGCCCAGGCGCGACGCGATCTCGTGGATCGTCAAGGCACCATCGCCCGCGAGGTTGTAGCAACCGGGCGGTGCGCCGGCGAGCGCATGCGCGATGGCACCCGTCACGTCCTCGTCCCACACGAATACGAAAGGGCTCGCGCTGCCGCGGATGGCAATGAGCCGTTTCTTCTCGAACAGCGCGGTGATCTGGTTGTCCACGTGCTCGCCGAGGATGGTGCCGATGCGCAGCACCGTCTGCGCCAGCGCCGGATGCCGCGCGCGGTAGTCGGCCAGCATCTCTTCCACCTGCCGCTTGTGGTCCGCATAGGCGAACACCGCATTGCCGCGCAGCGGCTGCGACTCGGTCATCCACGCCGGGTTGTCCGCGTGATAGCCGTAGGCCGCGCCGCTGGACGACACCACCACGTGCCGCACGCCGTTCGCCACGCAGGCTTCGAGCACGTTGCGCGTGCCGCCCACGTCCACCGAATGCTCGAACGCGCGGTTCGAGTCCTTGCCCGGCGTGACGATGGAAGCCAGGTGCACCACGGTGTCGATCGCGTGGTCGGCGATGGTCTCGGCGATGCGCGCGTCGCGCACGTCCTGCTGCTGGTAGGCCACGCCCATCAGTTGCCGGTCGGGCGGCACCTCGCGCACGTCGAGGGCCACCAGCACCTCGAGCCCGCCCTGCTCGCACAGCGCGGCGAGCACCGTGCGCCCCAGGAACCCGTCGGCACCCGTCACCAGCACGCGCCTTGCCACGATGCCCTCGCTCATGGCGCCACCGGCCTGCGGCCCCACCAGCCCGCGAGCGCAAGGCCCGCGATGATGTCCCAGAAACCCCACACGCCGGCCACCACGGCCATGCCGCCGAGCCCGCCGAAGAAGCTGAAGATCAACACCAGCCCGAGCCCCGAATTGCGGATGCCCACCTCGATGGCCACCGCGCGCCGGTCGTAGTCGCCCAGCCCCGAGAGCCGCGCGCACAGGTAGCCGGTGCCGAAGGCCAGTGCGTCATGGATGACCACGGCCAGCAGCACCAGCCCCACGTAGTCGAGAAAGAAGCGCCAGTTGCCCGCGATGGCGCCCACGATGAACACGATCAGCGCCACGAAGCTCACGATGCCCACCGGCTTCTTGATGCGCGCCGTGAGCCCCGGCAAGCGGTGCGAGCAGGCCACGCCCAGCACGAACGGAATGCCGATGATCATCACGATGTGCCCCAGCATGTCGAGCGGATCGAGGGCGATGGTCTTCAGCAGCGGCGCGGCCGCCGGGTGCATGCCGCCCCAGAACGCGAAGTTCAGCGGCATCACCACGATGGAGATCGCATTCGAGATCGCCGTCATCGACACCGACAGCGCCACGTTGCCGCGCGCGCGGTGCGTGAGGATCTGCGAGATGTTCCCCGGCGGGCAGCAGGCCACGAGGATCATGCCCAGCGCGATGCTCGGGCCGGGCTTCAGCAGCAGCGTGAGCGCGAAGGTCACGGCCGGCAGCACGACGAACTGCGCGCCGATGCCCACCGCCATCGCGCCGGGCATGCGCGCCACGCGCCTGAAGTCCTCGATGCGCGTGTCCAGCGCGATGCCGAACATCAGGAAGCCCAGCACCACGTTCAGCAGCACCAGCGAGGCCGGGTTGAAGTGCAGGCGGATCTCGTCGACAGGCAGCATGCGGGGGCCCTCGCTGGTTCAGGTGGGGTCGGCCAGTGCCGCGGCCGCGTTGCGCACGGCGGCGCGGTAGGTGTCCTTGTGCACGTAGTACGCCATGCGCTCCAGCTGCAGGTACTTGAAGCCGCCCGACAGGTCGGGAGGCGGCCCCTGCACCGCCGCGCGCAGGGCCTGCGCCTTCGGCGAGCCGCTGGCCTTGGCGCGAAAGTAGCGCGCCACCAGCTCGGCCTGTTCGTAGCGCCCCTGCCAGCCGATGCCGCTCGCTTCGATCATGCCCAGCACGGCGATGTTCTCGAAGCGCGGCGAGAAGATGTTGAGGTACAGCCGCGGCGCCATGCCCTGCCAGTTGAGCAGTTCGCGCTCGATGAACGGGTAGTGCAGCGCGTAGCCCGTGGCCGCCAGGATCAGGTCGTAGTCGCGCGCGCTGCCGTCCTTGAAATGCACCGTGTGCCCGGCCAGGCGCGCAATGTCGCCGCGCACGCCGATGTCGCCATGCCCCACGTGGTGCAGCACCAGCGAGTTCACGATGGGATGCGACTCGTACATCCGGTAGTCGGGCTTCGGGAAGCCGAAGCGCACCGGGTCGCCGGTGAACCACTTGAGCACGGTCGCGTCGATCTTCTGCTTGAGCCACGGCGGCAGCGGGCGCTTGCCGCCCAGCGTGTCGGCGGGCTTGCCGAACACGTACTTGGGCACGAAGTAGTAGCCGCGCCGCACCGAGATGTCGACGCTCTTCGCGTAGTGCACCGCATCGACCGCGATGTCGCAGCCCGAGTTGCCCGCGCCGACGATCAGCACGCGCTTGTCCTTGAAGAGCTCGGCGTGCTTGTAGTCGCTGGTGTGCAGCAGCTCGCCGTCGAAGCGGCCTTCGAACTGCGGGCGCTTGGGCTCGGACAGCGTGCCGTTGGCGATGACCACGCCCTTGTACTCGGCCGTCTCGCGCGTGCCGTCGGCCGCCTCGGTGCTCACGCGCCAGCGCGTGCCGGGCGCGTCGCTCACCGGCTCGACGCGCAGCACGCGCGTGTGGAATCGAAAGTGCGCGCGCAGACCGAAGCGGTCCGCGAAGTCGCTGAAGTAGCGGCGCAGCTCGCGGTGGCTCGGGTAGTCGGCCACCGTGTCGGCCATCGGGAATTCGGCGAACTCGGTGGTGCGCTTACTGGAGATGAGGTGCGCCGAGTGGTAGACGGTGGAGCGCGGGTTGTCGATGTCCCACAGCCCGCCCACGTCGCCGTGCGCCTCGAAGCCCTGGAACGGCACGCCGTGCTTCTGCAGGTTGCGCGCGCCGGCCAGGCCCGAAGGGCCGGCGCCGATCAGCGCGATCTGTTCATGGGTCGGTGCGGTGGCGGTGCTCATCGGGTGGGGGCTCCTTCGACACATCGGAAAGACCTGGAATGGCCGTGGCACCGGCCTCGCCCACGCGCGGCTTGCGCGGCTGGCCGCGCAACAGGCGGTCGTGTAGCGCCTCGGGCAGCAGGTCGAGCGCCTTCGACAGCCAGCCGATGCGCCGCGGCAGCACGACCTTCTCGCGGCCCGCGCCCACGGCGGCCAGCAACCGGCGCGCGGCCTCGTCGGCTTCGAGCAGCCCCGGCATCGCGAAGCGGTTGCCGGCCGTGAGCGCGGTGCGGATGTAGCCGGGGCTGACGGTATGCACCGTGAGCCCGGTCTCGCGCAGCTCGGCACGCAAACTTTCGAGGTAGCGGATCAGCCCCGCCTTGCTCGCGCAGTACGCGCCGTTGCCCGGCATGCCGCGCCAGCCGGCGATGCTGGCCACGCCGACCAGCGCGCCCCTCGCGCGTCTCTCGACCCTCTCGCCTTCGTCGCCTCTTTTCTGCTCGCGCATGGCGGCCACGAAAGGCTGGAAGGTGGTGGCCGCGCCGAGCAGGTTGATCTCCAGCATGCGGCGGAACACCGCAAGGTCGCCGGCTTCGGCGGTGTCGTAGCCGCCTGCGACGCCCGCGTTGGCGATCACGAGGTCGGGCACGCCGGCCTTCGCCATCCAGTGGGCGGCCATCGCCTGCATGGCGGGGCCCTGGGAAACGTCGGGGGTGTAGACCGCGCAGCGTTCGGGCGCGAGCGAGGCCAGCGCCGCGAGCCTGCCGGTGTCGAGCCCCACCAGCGCCACCTGGGCGCCGCCGCCGATCAGCTCACGCGCCAGCGCCTGGCCCAGGCCCCCACAGGCTCCGGTGAGGACGACGTTGCTAAACGGCAGGCGCGGTGGCGGTCGCGGCGACAGGGGCATTGACGCAGTGGCTCCGGGTGGCAAAACCCGGCCACTTTAGCCGCGCGGGTGCGCGGTGCCCCCCGGCATTTCCCCTTGGGTTTCCCCTGGAAGGAGGGGCGTGAAGAGCGGCACGAAAAGCGCCGCCCCCGGGCTCAGCTGCCGGCGATCTTCATCCGGTTCACCAGCACCGACCCCGTGGTCTTGGCGCCGAAGGTGTAGGCGTCGGCACCGATGGCCTCGATGCCCATGAGCATGTCCTTCAGGTTGCCGGCGATGGTGATCTCTTCCACCGGGAAGGCGATCTTGCCCTTCTCCACCCAGAAGCCGCTGGCGCCGCGCGAGTAGTCGCCGGTCACGTAGTTCACGCCCTGGCCCATCAGCTCGATGACGAACAGGCCCGTGCCCAGCTTGGCGAGCATGGCGTCCAGGTCGTCGCCGTGCTTGGTGAGGCGCGAGCTCAGCGTCAGGTTGTGCGAGCCGCCGGCGTTGCCGGTGGTCTTCATGCCCAGCTTGCGGGCCGAATAGGTCGACAGGAAGTAGCCTTCCAGGCGGCCGGCATCGACCACCTTGCGCGCCCGGGTGATCACGCCTTCGTCGTCGAAGGGCGAGCTGCCCTTGCCGCGCATCACGTGCGGGTCTTCGGCCACGTCCACGTGCTTGGGCAGCACCGGCTTGCCCAGCGAGTCGAGCAGGAAGGTGCTCTTGCGGTACAGCGCACCGCCGCTCACGGCCTGCACCAGCCCGCCCAGCAGGCCCACGGCCAGCGGCGACTCGAACAGCACCGGGCATTCGGTGGTCTTGATCTTGCGCGACTTCAGCCGGCTGAGCGCCCGTTCGGCGGCGTAGCGGCCCACGGCCTGCGGGCTGGCCAGTTCGTCGGCCGCGCGCATCGAGCTGTACCAGGCGTCGCGCTGCATGTTGTCGCCCTTGCCGGCGATGGGCGCCACCGAAATCGAGTGACGCGAGCTGGCGTAGCCGCCGCGAAAGCCGTGCGTGTGGGCGCTGAAGAAGTGGCTCTGCTGGGCCGAGACGCCCGCGCCTTCGCTGTTGGTGATGCGCCTGTCGGTCGACAGCGCCGCCGCTTCGCACTCCAGGGCCAGCTTGGCGGCCTGCTCGCTCGTCACGTCCCAGGGGTGGAACAGGTCGAGCTCGGGGTGGTCCTTGGCGATGTCCGCCTCGTCGGGCAGGCCGCTGACCGGGTCTTCGGCGGTAAAGCGGGCAATGTCGTAGGCCGCCTGCACGGTCTGCTCGATGGCGGCTTCGGAGAAGTCGGAGGTGCTGGCATTGCCGCGGCGGTGCCCCACGTAGACCGTGACGCCCAGCGACTTGTCGCGGTTGCGTTCGACGTTCTCCAGCTCGCCCTTGCGCACCGACACGCTCAGGCCGCAGCCCTCGGAGGCCTCGGCCCCGGCGTCGGTGGCACCGAGCTTCTTGGCATGCGCCAAGGCCGTGTCGACCAGGTTTTCGAAGAAGGAGCGGCTGTAGGCGAAGCCGGAATCGGCGCGCGAGGAGGATGTCGTCATGTGGTGGCTATGATACTTGCGCCCCCCATTTCCCGTTTTCCCTCCAGCTTCCCACTGCGCGTTGCAACGCCGCACGGTGCGGCCCAGAATCCACTCCATGTCCCGCAAACCCAAAAAAGGCTATTTCGTCCGTGGCCAGTTCGTCGCCGAAGGCAGCGAACTCGACCTCGAGCTCAAGCGCGAGCTCAAGGGCTCCGACGATGCCAGCCGCACCGACCTCAAGCGCGAAAGCGACGAGCTGCAGAAGCTCGGCACCGAACTGATGGGCCTGCGCGCCGCCCTGTTCGACGCGCTCCAGCTCGACGAGAAGCTGGTCGACGCCCTGGCCGAGGCCAAGCGCATCACCAATTTCGAAGGCAAGCGCCGCCAGATGCAGTTCATCGGCAAGCTCATGCGCAAGCTCGAACCCGAGGTGCTGGAGGCCGTCAAGCGGGCCCTGGCCGAACAAGACACCGTGCCGGCCGCCGAAACCGCCGCCCTGCACGAGGCCGAACGCTGGCGCGACCGCCTGATTGCCGACGACGACGCCCTGGGCGGCTGGATCGAGACCCACCCGGCCACCGACTCGCAGCAGCTGCGCGCCCTGGTGCGCCAGGCCCGCAAGGACATGAAGACCGGCCCGGCCGGCGAAGCGCCGCGCCAGGGCAAGGCCTTCCGCGAGATCTTCCAGCTGGTGCGCGCGCAGCTGGCGGTGCATGGCGGTGACGACCACGCAGAGGCGGCCGCCGCCCAAGACCGGGAAGAAGACGCATGAGCGTCGGGTCTTTTCCCCTCCCCTCCCGGGGAGGGACGGGGTGGGGGCACGATGGCCTTCGAGCCGCCATGGCGTCATTGGCGCCGCATGCCCCCATCCCCACCTTCCCCACCTTCCCCCGGAAGGGGAAGGAACAACACCATGAGCACACCTGACACCGTCCGCATCGGCATCGTCTCCGTCAGCGACCGCGCATCCAGCGGCACCTACGAGGACAAGGGCCTGCCCTCGCTGAAGGAATGGCTCGGCCGGGCGCTGAAGAACCCGCTCGAATTCGAACCGCGCCTGATCCCCGACGAGGCCGAGCGCATCAGCGCCACGCTGATCGAGCTGGTCGATGCCGGCTGTTCGCTGGTGCTGACCACCGGCGGCACCGGCCCCGCGCTGCGCGACGTGACGCCCGAGGCCACGCTGGCCGTGGCCCACAAGGAAATGCCCGGTTTCGGCGAACAGATGCGCCAGATCAGCCTGCGCTTCGTGCCCACCGCGATCCTGTCGCGCCAGGTGGCGGTGATCCGCGGCAAGAGCCTGATCATCAACCTGCCGGGCCAGCCCAAGTCGATCGCGGAAACGCTCGAGGGCCTGAAAGATGCCGACGGCGCGCAGGTCGTGCCCGGCATCTTCGCGGCCGTGCCCTACTGCATCGACCTGATCGGCGGCCCGTACCTCGAGACGGACAACACGGTCTGCAAGGCCTTCCGGCCGAAGTCGGCCATCCGTCCCGGCCGCTGAGGGCCGCCGGGACCATGCCGGCGGAACTGGCGGACATCTACCGCACCTGCGCCGACCACGCCAACGCCGCCCGCCTGCTGGCCGACTGCACGGCGCAAGCCGTGACGTGGCGCTGGGCCACCGAGTCGATGGGCGAGGAAACGCCCTTCCTGCAGGAGCAGTACGGCGGCCCCAGGGCCCGTTGGCTGGCCGACGACAAGGCCGACCCCGAGCGCCACATGCACCACGGCTTCGACGCCGAAGGCCGGCTGGTGCTCCAGCGCCAGAGCCGCGACCGCGCCACGGCCTGGCTGCACGAGGCCGGCCGGCGCACCGGCGTGCAGCTGCAGGTGCACGACGGCGAGACCCGCATCGGCACCGTCACCCAGTTCCGCCATGCCGGCGGCCTGCTCGCGTCGCAGCACGTCAGCCACGGCCACAGGGGATTCGACACCCGCTACGAATGGCAAGACGGGCAGCTGCGGCGCGCCGTCACGTCCAACTGGGCCGAAGGCCAGAAGACCTGGCTGTGCCAGGACGTCTACCGCTACGACGAGGCCGCACGGCTGGACACCATCACGCTCGAATACCTCGGCGACGACGGCACGCCCAGCGGCCAGACGCGCCTGAGCTACCGCCGCCCGCGCAAGGGCGAGACGCTGTCCACGCTGGCCGCCAAGGTCGAGGCCCTGCTCGTCGACGAGATCGCGCGCGCGCTCCCGCAGATCCCCGCGGAGGAGCCGATCTACTGCCTGCTGATCTGCTACACGCAGGAAGACTTCAACGCCGCATGGCCGCCCTTCCTGGTGTGGGGCCTGGCGTCGTACCGCGACGAGGTGCTCGAGGCCGGTGAAGAGGTCGGCTACCACCTCTGGGCGCCCGACGAAATCCGTGCGGTGCAGGGCGACGCGCACGAACGCTGGTTCGACGACGCGGCGCTGAAGGAAGCCTGCCTGCTGCACGGCCAGTTCATGGACGTCGCACAGAGCACGGCATCGGCCCGGCGCGTGCTGAAGAATCTCGCAGCGCACTTCAACGCGCCCGCCGCGCACGCGATGCTGAACGCGACCGACGACTTCGTCGTCGCGCATGCCGACAACACCGGCGAGATCGACCCGCTCAAGGCCATGAAGACCGCCATCGCGCCCGCGCACTGGGCTTTGCTCAAGGCGCGCGGGCGGGTCTGAGGGCTACGACTGCGTCGCCTGCACGGCGGGCACCGCATTCACCTCTTCTTCCTCGTCGCGCCGGTACGCCATGCGGTACAGCAACGGCAGCACCAGCAGCGTCAGCGCGGTCGACGACAAAATGCCGCCGATCACCACCGTCGCCAGCGGCCGCTGCACCTCGGCGCCGGTACCGGTGGCGATCGCCATGGGCACGAAGCCCAGCGACGCCACCAGCGCCGTCATCAGCACCGGGCGCAGCCGCGTGAGCGCGCCTTCGCGGATGGCCGCGTCCAGCGGCAGCCCGCCTTCGCGCAGGTTGCGGATGAACGAGATCATCACCAGCCCGTTGAGCACCGCCACGCCCGACAGGGCAATGAAGCCCACCGCCGCCGAGATCGACAGCGGAATGTCGCGCAGCCACAGCGCCACGATGCCGCCCGTGAGCGCGAACGGGATGCCGGTGAACACCAGCAGGCCGTCCTTCAGGTTGCCGAACATCGCGAACAGCAGCGTGAACACCAGCAGCAGCGACACCGGCACCACCACCTGCAGCCGCTCCGTGGCCGAGGCCAGGTTCTCGTACTGGCCACCCCACGCGGTCCAGTAGCCGGCGGGAATGTTCACGCTGCGCATGGCCTCCTGCGCTTCGGCCACGAAGGACCCCAGGTCGCGCCCGCGCACGTTGGCGCTGACCACGATGCGGCGCTTGCCGTCCTCGCGGCTCACCTGGTTCGGGCCGGGCGCGATGTCGAGCGTGGCCACTTCGCCCAGCGGAATGAAGCTGGTGCGCAGGGCCTCGCCACCCGCGCCCGCGCCCGTACCTTTGGGCAGCGCCACGGGCAGCCGCTTGATGGCCTCCAGGTCGGTGCGCAGGTGCTCCGGCAGCCGCACGATGATGTCGAAGCGCCGGTCGCCGTCGAACAGCGTGCCCGCCTCGCGCCCACCCACCGCGATGGAAATCGCGTCCTGCACGTCGCCCACGTTGAGGCCGTAGCGCGCGGTCTTCTGGCGGTCGATGTTCACGGTGAGCATCGGCAGGCCTGTCGTCTGCTCGACCTTCACTTCGGCCGCGCCGGGAATCTTGCCGAGCGTCTCCGACACCTGCGCGGCCGTCTTGTTGAGCACGTCCATGTCGTCGCCGAAGATCTTCACCGCCACGTCGCTGCGCACGCCCGAGATGAGCTCGTTGAAGCGCAGCTGGATCGGTTGCGAGAACTCGTAGTTGTTGCCCGGCAGTTGCTCGACCTCTTCCTGCACGGCCGCAAGCAGCTCGGCGCGCGTGCGGCGCGACTTGCCTTCGAGCGCCGGCCACTCGCTCTCGGGCTTGAGCATGATGTAGCCGTCGGAGATGTTCGGCGGCATCGGGTCCGACGCGATCTCCGCCGTGCCGGTGCGCGCGAAGACGCGCTCGATCTCCGGAAACTTCGCCTTCAGCGTGCTTTCCAGCTGCTTCTGCATCTCGACCGACTGCGTGAGGCTGGTGCCCGGAATGCGCAGCGCCTGGATCGCGAAGTCGCCCTCGCTCAGGCTCGGCACAAACTCCGTGCCCAGCCGCGTGGCCAGCAGGCCCGACAGCAGCACGGCCACCACCGCGGTGGTGATGACCAACGGCTTGGCGCGCATCACGCGCGCCAGCAAGGGCTCGTAGCCGCGCTTGGCCCAGGCCATCAGCTTGTTCTCTTTCTCGCTGACCTTGTCGCCGATGAACAGCGCCACGGCGGCGGGAATGAAGGTGATCGACAGGATCATCGCGCCCAGCAGCGCAATCACCACGGTGAAGGCCATCGGGTGGAACAGCTTGCCCTCCACGCCCGTGAGCGCAAAGATCGGCAGGTACACGATCATGATGATCAGCTGGCCGAACAGCAGCGGGCGCCTCGCCTCCTGCGAGGCCGCGAACACCTCGTGGAAGCGCTCGCTGCGCGTGAGCGGGCGCCCGTGCTTTGCTTGCGCATGCGCCAGCCTTCGCACGCAGTTCTCCACGATCACCACCGCCCCGTCGATGATGATGCCGAAGTCCAGCGCGCCCAGGCTCATGAGGTTGGCGCTGACCTTCTGGTTCACCATGCCGGTGAAGGTGAAGAGCATCGACAGCGGAATCACCAGCGCGGTGATCAGCGCCGCGCGGATGTTGCCCAGGAACAGGAACAGCACGGCAATGACCAGCACCGCGCCCTCGAACAGGTTCTTCTTCACCGTGGCGATGGCCTTGTCGACCAGCACGGTGCGGTCGTACACCGTCACCGCCTTCACGCCGGCGGGCAGCGAGCGGTTGATCTCCTGCATCTTTTTGTCGACGGCCTGCGACACGGTGCGGCTGTTCTCGCCGATCAGCATGAACACCGTGCCCAGCACCACTTCGCGGCCGTTGTCGGTGGCCGCGCCCGTGCGCAGCTCCTTGCCGATGCCGACCTCGGCCACGTCCTGCACGCGCAGGGGAATGCCATTGGCGTTGCCCAGGATCACGTTGCCGATGTCCTCGGCCGACTTCACCTGCCCCGGCGCGCGAATCAGGTACTGCTCGCCGCGCTTCTCGATGTAGCCCGCGCCCACGTTGGCGTTGTTGCGCTCCAGCGCGGTGACCAGGTCGGTCATGGTGAGGCCGTGGGCCAGCAGCTTGGCCGGGTCGGGCGCGATCTGGAACTCCTTGGCGTAGCCGCCGATGGAGTTGATCTCGGTCACGCCCGCCACGTTGCGCAGCTGCGGCTTGATGATCCAGTCCTGTATTTCGCGCAGGTCGGTCGGCGAATAGGGCTTGCCGTCGGCCTTCTTCGCGCCCTCTTCCGCCTCCACGGTCCACAGGTAGATCTCGCCCAGGCCGGTCGAGATGGGCCCGATCACCGGGGAGATGCCGCCCGGCATGCTCTCGCGCGCCGACTGGATGCGCTCGTTGACCAGCTGGCGCGCAAAGTAGATGTCGGTGCCGTCCTTGAAGATCACCGTCACCTGCGAGAGGCCGTAGCGCGAGAGCGAGCGCGTCTGCTGCAGGCCGGGCAGGCCGGCCATGACGGTCTCGATCGGGTAGGTCACGCGCTGCTCGGTCTCCAGCGGGGAGTAGCCGGGCGTGGCGGTGTTGATCTGCACCTGCACGTTGGTGATGTCGGGCACGGCGTCGATGGGCAGCTTCTGGTAGCTGAAGACGCCCAGCGCCGCCATGCCGAGCACGGCCAGCAGCACGAGCCAGCGCTGCGCGATGGAAAAACCGATGATGCGTTCGAACATGCGGCGTCCTCAGTGCGTGTGCGTGGCCGAGCTCTTGCCCTGCTGCGACTTCACGACGAAGCTGCCGCTGCCCGCATGGCTGGCGCCGGGCGCAAGGCCGCCGACGATCTCCACGCGCCTGCCGTCGCTGCGCCCGGTCTGCACGTGCTGCGGCACGAAGCCGCCGGGCACGCGCAGGAACACGGTGGGCTTGTCTTCGACCGTCTGCAGCGCCTCGGCCGACACCGTCACCGGCGCATCGGCCTCGGAGGCCACGAGTTCGACATTCACGAACAGCCCCGGTCGCCAGATGCGCTGCGGGTTGGTCAGCGTGACGCGCGCGGTGGCGGTGCGCGTCTGCGCGCCGATGAGCGAGCCCACGTACGACACCTTGCCCGTGGCCGCCTGGTCGAACGCGCTGGCGCGGATGGTCACCGGCTCGCCGATGCGCACCAGGTTCAGGTTGCCGGCCGCCACGCTGATCTCGGCCCACACGCTCGACAGGTCGGAGATGGTGAAAACGTTGACGTCTTCCTTCACCGATTCGCCCAACGCGATGTGCTTCTCGACCACCATGCCGTCGAAGGGCGCGCGCAGTTCGTAGCGGCCCAGCGCCGCCGAGGCGGGCGTGGCACCGAGTGCCAGCAGCTTCTGGTTGGCGTTGGCCACGGCGATCTGCGCCTCCTGCAGTGCCTGCTCGGCCTGCAGGTAGTCCTGCTGCGGGGAGATCTTTTCCTCCCACAGCTTCTTCTCGCGCTCGTGGGTCGTGCGGGCCAGCGCCAGGCGGCGCTGCGCCGATTGCAGCGCGCTGCGCTGCTCGGACAGCGAAGGGCTCGACAGCACCGCCAGCACCTGGCCGCGCTTGACCTCCTGCCCCAGGTCGGCCGACACGCTGTCGACCACGCCCGCCACGCGTGGCACCACGTGGGCGGTGCGGTCTTCGTTGAACTTGATCTCGCCGGGCAGCTGCAACGACAGCTTGATGCGCGCGGGGCCCGCGCCTTCGATGGCGATGTCGGCGGACTTGATCTGCGCGTCGGTGAAGGCGATCCTTTCTTCCTTGTGTTCTTCCTTGTGTTCTTCCTTGTGCGCTTCCTTGCCCTCTTCCTTGTGATCGCCCTTGTGATCGTCCTTGTGCTCTTCCTTTTCTTCCTTCTCGGCCTTGCCCTCCGCGTGGTGCTCCTTGTCGGCATGGCCCGCGGCCTCGCCGTGGCTGTGGTCGTGGTCCTCTTCCTTGCCGTGGGCCTTGCCCTCTTCGTGGTGCTCGCCGTCGCCGTGCCCGGCCGCTTCGGAATGACCGGCGGCCTCGGGCTTGGCCGGCGAGGTGCGCAAGATCATCGCGCCCGCGCCGAGGCCCAGGGCCAGGACCACCGCGATGGCGATCCACTGCTTCTTGCCGACGCGCTCGGCAAGGGATGTGCGTTGTTGTGCGTTCATGGTGTGTGAGCTTTCCTGTCAGCGCGCGACGGGTGTCGCGAGCGAGATGTCATCGCCGTGGCGGCCCAGCAGCCGGTCGAGTTCGCCGGCCGCGCGGTGCGCGTCGGCCAGTGCCAGCAGGTACTGCGCGCGCACCTGGAACAGCGTGCGTTGCGCGTCCAGCGCCTCCAGGAAGCTGAACTTGCCCAGCTCGAAGCCCTTGGTGGCGGCCCTGTAGGCGCTCTCGGCGCCTGGCAGCGCGTCGCGCTGCAGCGTCTGGGCGGTGGCCCGCGCGGAGCGCAGGCGCTCGGTGGCCTGCGCCACGTCGGTGCCCAGTTGCAGTTCGGCCGCGGCAAGGTCGTCGCGCGCCTTCTCCTCGCGGCTCAGCGCCTCGGCCACGTTGCCGCGGTTGGTGTCGAAGATCGGCAGCGGCACCGACAGGCCCAGCACCACCTGGTTGCGCCGCCCGCCCCCCATCTCGCCTTCGGAAGAAGGCACGCGCTTGGCGCCGAGCGACACGGTCAGGTCGGGCACGCGCCTGGCCTGCTCGAGGTCGGACAGCGCCCGGCGCCGCTCGACCTCGAGCCGCGCCTGCCGCAGCACGGGCGCGTCGGCCAGTCGGGCTTGCGCGTCATGCGGAGGCGCCATGGCCGGTAACTGGTCGACCGCGCCGTCCACCTGCGTGAAGCGCGGGCTCGGGTTGCCCCACGACGCCGCGAGCTGCTGGCGCGCCGAGCGCAGCGTGCCTTCGGCCTGCAGCAGTTCGACGCGAATGCCGGCCTCGGCCACGCGCGCTCTGGTTTCCTCCAGCGGCGACACCTTGCCCGCCGCCACGCGGTTGGCGGCGGCGCGGGTGCCCGTCTGCGCAAGGCCGACCGAGTCCTGTGCCAGGCGCAGGCGCTCCTGCGCGGTCAGCACCTCGAAGAAGGCGGTGACCGTGGCCGCGCGGACCTCGGCGCGGCGCGCAGCAAGCGCCGACGCGGCCTGGTCGCGTGCGCGCTCGGCCGCCGTCACGCGCGCGGCGCGCTTGCCGCCCAGCTCGATGGGCTGGCTCAGCTGCAGCGTGGTGGTGCGGTTGTCGCGGCGCAGGTCTTCCACCTGCGCGTCGAGCGTGGGGTTGGGCCAGGCGCCGGCCTGCACGATGGCGGCCTCGGTGGCGTCCTGTTCGCGCGCGGCGGAAGACAGGCCCGGGTTGGCCTGCAGCGCCATCGCAATGGCGCCCTGCAGGTTCAGCGGGCCGATCGGCTCCAGCGTGCGGCCGGATGAAGGCCGGGGAACGGCCGAAGTCTGGGTCTGCGAGGCCTGTGAGGCCTGTGAAACCTCTGAGCCCTCTGAGCCCTCTGAAAGGGCCGGGGTCGCCGCCATGGCCAAGACGGCCAGCGGCACGAAGAGCGTGCGCATCGAATTCTCCTGGGTTGCAAAACAACGGACGGACGAATTCGGCGAGAGCTCAGCTGACGGTGAAGTTCAGAAGAAGTGGGGTGTGTTCTCTCGCCGAATCAAAGGGCGAGAGACCAGTCGGGACGCACCGGAACGTCGGCGATGTGCGAGGCGAAGCGCTCGGCGTGCATGGCACGCAGCGGCTGGGCCACGCGCGCGATGGCGGGCATGGGCTCGCCCGTTGCGTCCGCGTGCTGCGCCCAGCCCGCATGGCAGACCGCGCAGTCGCCGACCACGGCGTTGGGCTGGGTGCTGGCGTTCTTCTGCGCGCCCTCGCCGCTGTGGCTGCGGTCGGTGCCGCGGCTTTCGCTTTCGTGGTGGCCCCAGTGCTCGGGCTGCGTGTCGCGCTCATGCTGGCAATACGCCGATGCCGCGGCCCAGCTCAGCTGGAGCGGCAAGAGTGCAAGCAGGAAGATGAGGAGCCAGCGGCGCATGGAGGCAAAAAGTATATCGGCGGCGTGCATGGAGCCTTGCGCCACGGAGCCTAAAGCCCCGCGGCCTGGAGGCCCGGCGCAATGTATGACAACAACACAAGTGCTTGTCCGTCGATAGGATTACTAAATCGTAATCTCTGTATCGAAAGTGCTTGGGTACCATTTGCCCATGCGCATTCTTGTCATCGAAGACGAGCCCAAACTGGGCGATTACCTTAAAAAAGGCCTTGAAGAGAACGGATACGTGGTCGATATCGCCCGCGACGGTATCGAAGGGAGGTTTCTCGCCACCGAAGGCGACTATGCGCTGGTCCTGCTCGACGTACAGCTCCCCGGCATCGACGGTTTCGCGGTGCTGCAGGCCATACGCCGGACCAAGAACGTGCCCGTGCTGGTGCTCACCGCGCGCGACAAGGTCGAAGACCGCGTGCAGGGCCTGCAGCAGGGCGCGGACGACTACCTCGTCAAGCCCTTCTCCTTTTCCGAACTGCTCGCGCGCGTGCAGGCGCTGTTGCGCCGCGGCAAGCTGCAGGAGTCGACGGTGCTGCGGCTGGCCGACCTCGAGGTCGACGTGGTCAGCCGCAAGTGCTTTCGCGGCCGCACGCGGCTCGAGCTCACGGCCAAGGAGTTCACGCTGCTGCTGGTGCTGCTGCGGCGGCGCGGGCAGATCCTGTCGCGCACCACGCTGGCCGAGCAGGTGTGGGACATGAACTTCGACAGCGACACCAACGTGGTCGAGGTGGCCGTGCGGCGCCTGCGCAGCAAGCTGGACGATCCCTTCGACGTGAAGCTGCTGCACACGGTGCGCGGCATGGGCTACGTGCTGGAAGACCGCTCCTGGGCATGAGCCCGCGGCCGCATTCGCTGCAGCGCCGCCTCTCGCTCTGGCTGGCCGCGCAGACCCTGTTCGGGCTCAGCGTCATCTGCCTGGCGATCTACCTCGTCACCGCCTGGAACTTCGGCCAGAAACAGGACGAAGTGCTGGCCCAGAAGGCCGCGCTGGTGCGGCACCTGCTGCAGGAGGCGGAGAAAGGCGGCGACCTGGTCTTTCTGCGGCACAAGCTCGACGACTTCTTCTCGATGCAGGACGACGTGTCGCTGCGCATCTCGCATGCGGGCCGCGAGCTGTTCCGGTCCACGCCCGCCAGCAGCGGGCGCTGGCTGCACCGCGACCTCGAGGTGCCCTGGACCCAGGGCGGCGCGGTCACGCCGCTGTCGGTGGAACTGGGCATGAACGTGACGCAGGAGGCACGGCTGCTGCAGCGCCTGGCGTGGACGCTGCTGGGGGCCGTGGTGCTGGGCACGGCGCTGGTCTCGCTCACGGGCATGTGGCTGGTGCGGCGCGGCCTGCGGCCGTTGAAGGCGCTGGCCGAGCGCACCGCGGCCATGGCACCCGACAGGGCCAACCAGCCGATCGACGCGATGGCCTTCGCCGAAGAGCTGCGCCCGTGGATCACGCAGTTCAACGCGCTGCTGCTGCGCGTGCAGCGTGCCTATGTGCAGCTCGAATCCTTCAATGCCGACGTGGCGCACGAGCTGCGCACGCCGCTGGCCAACCTGATCGGCGCCACCGAACTCGCGCTCACGCGCCCGCGCAGCAACGAAGAGCTGCAGGGCGTGCTGGCCTCCAACCTCGAAGAGGTCGGGCGGCTCTCGGGCATCGTCACCGACATGCTGTTTCTCTCGCAGGCCGAGCGCGGCGTGCCGATGCGCACGCGCGCGGCCACCAGCCTGGCCGTGCAGGCGGGCGACGTGATCGACTTCTACGACGCCATGCTCGAGGAGGCCGGCCTGCGCGCCGAGGTGACGGGCGACGCCACGGCCGACGTGGACGCCGCGCTGGTGCGGCGCGCCCTCTTCAACCTGCTGGGCAATGCGGTGCGCTTCGCCGCGCCGGCGTCGGTCATCCGCATCGAGATCGGCCGCGACCCGCAGGCGGATGACGCGTTCGCCGTCACCGTGGCCAACCGGGGCGAACCGATCGACCCGGCCGCGCTGCCGCGCCTGTTCGAGCGCTTCTACCGCGCCGCGCAGGCGCGAGACGGCTCGACCCGGCACCACGGGCTGGGCCTGTCGATCGTGGAAGCCATTGCCCGCATGCACGGCGGGCGCGTGTTCGCGTCGAGCGAAGATGGCGAGACGCGCATCGGATTCACTGTGCAGCGCGGCGGCTGAGCCGCGCCGGACCTCGCCTCAGGGAGTTGTCAGGACTTGGCGGCCGCGCCGCCGACCTCGGCCGCCTCCGCCGCCGCCGCCGCTGCCCCACGTGCCTTGCGCCCGATGAACAGGTTGATCAGCGGTCCCGTCATCGCGGTGGTCGCCAGCGCCATCACCAGCAGCATCGTGAACAGCTCGGGGCCGATGAGACCGGCGTCCAGGCCGATCTTCATCACGATGAGTTCCATCAGCCCGCGCGCGTTCATCAGCGAGCCGGTGGCCAGGCTGTCGCGCCAGCCGTAGCCCGCCATGCGCGCGCCGGCCGCGCCGCCGGCGACCTTGCCCAAGGTGGCCACAGCCACGATCAGCAGCATCGCGCCCAGGCTCGCGCCCGTGAAGGCACTGGCCGTGGTGCCCAGGCCCGCGAGCGCGAAGAACAACGGCATCAGCACGACGATGGAAATGGGTTCGATGCGCTCGGTGAGCGACTTCAGCAGCCGGTCGTCGCGCGGCAGGCAGGCGCCGAACAGGAAGGCGCCGAACACCGCATGCAGGTGCAGCCACTCGGTCGCCAGCGCGGTCACGAGCAGGCCGAGCATGAGCGCGGCCATGACCGTGGTCGAGGGCTCGCCGCCGGGCGCCTTGGTGCGCAGCAGCCAGGCAAAGGCCGGCTTCGCGCCCAGGAACAGCACGCACAGCACCACCGCCATGCCCAGCGTGGTCTTGAGCAGGCCGTGGTAGCCCTCGCCCGCGCCGACCATCGCGACCACGAAGGCCAGCAGGATCCACGCGAACACGTCGACCACCGCGGCGGCGCCGAGCGACAGCTGGCCGAAGGGCGTGCCCGTCATGGCGCGGTCCTTCAGGATGCGTGCCATCACGGGGAACGCGGTGATCGACAGCGCCGCCGCGATGAACAGCGCGAACGGCCAGAAGGCCACACCGGCCGGTGCCAGCGACGGATGCAGCGCGGGCGCGATGGCCACGCCCAGCGCGGCCGGCACCACGATGCTCAGCACGCCGACATAGCCCGCGGAGCGCAACTGCTCGCGCACGCCCTGCGACGCGCGCAACTCCAGGCCCACCACGAACATGAACAGCACGAGCCCCAGCGTCGAGAGCGACGAGAGCCCCTGCAGCGATTCCTTGGAGAACAGCTGCGCATGCAGCGACGGAAACAGCGCCCCCATGACGACGGGGCCGAGCATCAGGCCGGCCGCCATCTCGCCGACCACCGCCGGCTGGCCTACATGACGCAGAACCCAGCCGCACACGCGTGCGGTGGCGAGGATGACGATGAGTTGCAGCAGCAGCGAGGTGGCGGACATGGGAGCGGGATGCGGGGAATGCAGGGAGCGCGGGGGCAGGCGAAGCGGCACATGTTAGTGCCCTCGCGTGACGCGCTCAACCCGCCCTGCTCACGCCGTGCACCCGCTGCGCGCCAGCAGCCGCCGGCTTGCTGCCCCGCGCCGGCCATCGCCATCGCGCTGCTCGCGGCAACCGCGTTGCCGCCATGCGCAAGGCGGACGCGGGTACCGGCTCAGTCCTTCGGCGCGCGCATCAGCCGCAACCCGTTCGCCACCACCAGCAGGCTCGCGCCCATGTCGGCGAACACGGCCATCCACATGGTGGCGCTGCCGAACACCGCGAGCACGAAGAACACGGCCTTGATGCCCAGCGCCAGCGTGATGTTCTGCCACAGCACCGCATGCGCGCGGCGCGACAGGCGGATGGTCTCGGGAATGCGGCGCAGGTCGTCGTTCATGATGACCACGTCGGCCGCTTCCATCGCGGTGTCGGTGCCGGCGCCGCCCATGGCGAAGCCGATGTCGGCCTGCGCGAGCGCGGGCGCGTCGTTGATGCCGTCGCCGGTCATCGCGGCCGCGCCGTAGCGCTGCTGCATGGCCTTGATGGCGTCGAGCTTTTCCTCGGGCAGCAGGTTGCCGCGCACGTCCTCGATGCCGGCATGCGCGCCGATGGTCCTGGCGGTGGCGGCGTTGTCGCCGGTGAGCATCACGGGCACCACGCCCAGCGCGCGCAGCTCGGCCACCGCGGCCTGCGACGACGCCTTGATGGTGTCGGCCACCGCGAACAGCGCAAGCACGGCCGTGTCCGAGGCCAGCAGCGTGACGGTGCGGCCGGCTTCCTCGTGCTGCTTGAGTTCGGCTTCGAGCGCGGGCGTGCACAGGCCGCGCTCTTCGATGAGCCGGTGGTTGCCGAGCACATAGGTCTGGCCCGCGACCACGGCCTGCACGCCGCGGCCGGGCAGCGCGGTGAAGTCGCCGGCTTCCTCCGCGCGCGCGCCCTTCAGTCCTTCGGCAATCGCCTTCGACACCGGGTGGTCCGAGCGGCCCGCGATGCTCGCGGCCGTTGCGAACACCACCGCCTCGTCGGCCGACGCACCGGCCGGCGTACCGTGCAGCGACGACGCCACCAGCTTCGGCTTGCCTTCGGTGATGGTGCCGGTCTTGTCGAGCGCGATCGCCTTCAGCTTGCGCGCTTCTTCCAGGTAGGTGCCGCCCTTGATGAGGATGCCGCGCCGCGCGGCCGAGGCCAGCGCGCTCACCACGGTCACAGGGGTGGAGATGACCAGCGCGCACGGGCACGCGATGACCAGCAGCACCAGCGCCTTGTAGAGCGCCTGCGTCCAGGTCCAGTCCATGAACAGCGGCGTGAACAGCGCGACGGCCAGCGCCAGCACGAAGACGGTGGGCGTGTAGACGGCGGCGAACCGGTCGACGAAGCGCTGCGTGGGCGCGCGCGAACCCTGCGCCTCCTCGACCGCGTGGATGATGCGCGCGAGCGTGGTGTTCGACGCCACCGCGGTCACGCGAAACTCCAGCGCGGCGGTCTGGTTGATGGTGCCCGCGAACACCGGGTCGCCCACGGTCTTGTCGACCGGAATGCTCTCGCCCGTGACGGGCGCCTGGTCGATCGCGCTGGCACCCGCGGTGACGATGCCGTCCAGCGGCACGCGTTCGCCGGGGCGGATGCGCGCCACGGCGTCGAGCGCCACCTCGCCGGCCCTCACGGTCTGCCAGCTGCCGTCGGGCTGCTTCACCTCGGCCTGCTCGGGCGCGAGCGCCAGCAGGCTCTGGATGGCGTTGCGGGCACGGTCCACGGCGCGCGCCTCGATGAGCTCGGCAATGGCATACAGCGCCATCACCATCGCGGCCTCGGGCCACTGGCCGATGACGAAGGCGCCCGTGACGGCCACGGCCATCAGCGCGTTGATGTTCAGGCGCCCGCGCACCAGCGCGGCGAAGCCCTTCTTGTAGGTGTCCAGGCCCGCGAGGCCGATGGCGCCCAGCGCGAGCGCCATCTCGGCCGCCATGAAGGCCTTGCCGTCGAAGCCCATGAAGGAGATCGACTCGGCCGCGATGGCCAGCACCAGCGCGGCCACCAGGCGCACCAGCCCCGCGTTCATGCCGGCGATCGTCGCGGGCGCGGCGGCCGGTGCCGCCCCGCCCTGCACGTCCACCGGCTCGGGCTTGAAGCCGGCCTTGCGGATGGCGTCGAGCGCCTGGGGCAGCGCGCCTTCGTCGGTGGTGATGGCCATGGTGCGCTCGCCGAGGCGAAAGCGCAGCGCCTTCACCCCGGCAATCGGCTCCAGCGCGCGGCGGATCTCGGACTCTTCCACCGCGCAGTCCATGGTGGGAATGCGAAACAGCAAGGCGCCCTTGGGCAGGTCGGCCGGCGTGGCGGACGCCGTCGAGCCGCGGACGACGGGGCTGCCGCAGCAGGCGGGCTCGGCGTGGGCGTGCGCGTGGGCATGCGCGTGGCCGTGCCCTTCGTGCGCGTGGCCGTCGTGGTCATGTGCATGGCCATGGTCGTGCGCATGGTCGTGGCCGTGCGGGTCTGCTTGGGGAACCTTGAGGTTCAGGGCGCTTTCGTTCGTCATGGAATCGATTGGAAACCCTGAAGCAGGTGTAGAGTCAAACGCTCATTTCCACCCGTTCGGATACCGCATCATGAAAATCGGTGAGCTGGCCAAGGTCACGAACACGCCGGTCGAAACCATCCGGTACTACGAGCGCGAGCACCTGCTGCCCGAGCCCGCGCGCACCGACGGCAACTACCGCATCTACGACGAAGACCATGCCCAGCGCCTGGGCTTCATCCGCCGCTGCCGCTCGCTGGACATGACGCTCGACGAGATCCGCAGCCTGCTGAAATTCCGCGACGCGCCGCAGGAGGACTGCGGCCAGGTCAACCAGCTGCTGGACGACCACATCGGCCACGTGGCCGCGCGCATCGCCGAACTGAAGACGCTCGAGAAGCAGCTGAAGGCGCTGCGCCAGCAATGCGGCGGGCCCGAGTCGGCCAACGCCTGCGGCATCCTGCAGGAGCTCGACACCGCCGCGCTCGCGCCGGACACCTTCGGCCAGCATGCGGGCCATGTGCACGGCGCGCTGCATGCGCCGGCCAAGCGCGGCGCCTGACCCCGCCTACGCCTCGTCTTCCGGCTCGCCGCCGAGCGCCGACAGCCGCTGCGCAATGCCGATGGCCTGCGCCACCCACTGGTTGCCGCAGTGGTGCCGCCGGATCGCCGCCACCTTGCGCTCGAAGCGCCCGCCCACGATGCGCACGCGCTCCAGCCCGCGCGAGGCCACCATCGCGGCGCCCAGCCGCGCCGGAAGAATGCCCATGCCGCAGCCCGCCGCCGCCAGGTCGAGCGTGAGTTCGACCGAGTTGCTCTCGATGGCCGGGAGCAGCGGCCGCCCGCATTCGCGCTCGACGATGCGGCGCAGCACGTAGGGCCGCGGCGGCAGTATCAACGGCTGCGCAGCCAGCTGCGCCACCGCGATCTCGCGCGGCAGCCCCTGCCCCGCCAGCCGGTAGCCCACCAGACGCTCGTCGTGCAGCAGCACGCGCTCGACTTCCTCGGAGTCGATGGCCACGTCGTAGACGAAACCCATGTCGGCCTTGCCGCGCACCACCGCCTCGACCACGTCCTGCGAGCTGGCCGTCATCAGCGTGAGCCGGGCCGTCGCGCCCTGCTGGCGGAAGGCCACGGCCAGGTCGGGCAGCAGGTAGGCCGCCAGCGTGTTGACGGTGGCAATGCCCAGGTGATGGGTGGAGGCGCCGGCGGCGGCCGCCGCGCCCATGGCATGGTCGATCTGCTCGAACGCCGGCTCCAGCCGCGCCAGCAACTCCGCGCCCGACGCGGTGAGCGCAATGCCGCGCCCGTGGCGGCGGAACAGGGCAAAGCCCAGTTGCTCCTCGAGCCGGCGGATCTGCTTGCTCAGCGCCGGCTGCGAGATGGCCAGCGTCTCCGCAGCCTTGCGCAGCGAAGGCGAGCGCGCGGCAAACACGAACTGCCGCAAGGCGTGGTCTGAGGTGTCCATGGGAGGCAAAGGCTAGCGCATCCGGGGCCGAGCCGTACGGTCTTGCAGCGGGCGAGCGATAACCCGGGGTTATCTCTGGAATGCGGCGCGGGCGGTTTCTCCGGTGGGCGCAAACACGGAGCATGGCCGCTTCCCACCTCACGACGGAACCGACATGCAACGACGCCAGCTTCCCGCCGCGCTCTTCGCGCTTTCAGTGGCCACGCAGGCCGTGCGCCCTGCGCTGGCGCAACCGGCGTCGGCTTCCGCGGCGGCTTCGCCGTCTTCGCGCGCGGTGCGCCTCATCAACGGCTTCTCGGCCGGCGGCGCGGTCGACACGCTGTCGCGCGCCGTGGCCGAGCGCCTGGGCGCGGTGCTGGGCCAGCCCGTGGTGGTCGACAACCGGCCCGGCGCCTCGGGAATGATCGCGGCCGACGCGGTGGCGCGCGCCGCGCCCGACGGCCTCACGGTGGGTGTGCTCGACGTCGGCGCGCTCGCCGTGAACCCGGCCTTGCAGAAGCGCCTGGCCTACGACGCGGGCAAGGACTTCGCGTACATCGGCCTGGTCGCGCGCATCCCGCTGCTGCTGGTGGCGCACCCCTCGGTACCCGCGGCCAACCTCAAGGAACTGACGGCGCTGCTGCGCGCCAACCCCGGCACCTATGCCTACGCCACGGCCGGCATCGGCAACCCGCTGCACCTGGCCATGGAGGCCTACCGGCAGGCCAGCGGCGTGGAGGTGGTGCACGTGCCGTACAAGGGCGCGAGCGCAGCCGTGCAGGACGTGCTGGGCGGGCGCGTGCCGCTGATGTTCATCGACGTCAACACCAGCGCGCAACACCTTCGCGCGGGCACGCTGAAGCCCTTGGCCATCGCCACGCGCGAGCGCAACCCCACGCTGCCGGGCGTGCCCACCTTCGCCGAATCGGGCTTCCCTGGCTTCGAGGCCACGCCGTGGATCGGGCTGCTCGGGCCGGCCGCGCTGCCGGCCGACACCAAGGCGCGCATGGCCGATGCGTTGGCCCAGGTCATGGCGCAGCCCGACACGCGCAACAAGATCACCGCGCTGGGCTTCGTCGCGCTGCAGGACGGACCCGATGCGTTCGCCAGGTTGGCGGGCGAAGATCGCATCGCCTATGCGAAGCTGATCCGCGAGCGCGGCATCTCGCTCGACTGACCCGATCGACCTGCTGGAGGTTTCCATGACGACACCCGACATACCCGAACTCGGCGCCGTCGAGGCGCTGGCCGCGTTCGACAACGGCACGCTGACCTCGGAGGCCTATGTGCAGGCCCTGCTCGCGCGCGCCGAGGCGCTGCGCTCGCTCAACAGCTGGATCACGCTCGATGCGCAAGGCGCGCTGCAGGCGGCACGCGCCGTGGACGCCGCCCGTGCGCGCGGAGACAAGCTCGGCGCGCTGGCCGGCCTGCCGCTCTATATCAAGGACAACATCGACACCCAGGGCATCCGCACCACCGGCGGCACGCCCGCGCTCAAGGACTTCGTGCCGCGCGCCAATGCGCCGGTGCTGGAGCCGCTGCTGGCGGCCGGCGCCATCGTGCTGGCCAAGGCGAGCCTGCACGAGCTCGCGTTCGGCAGCACCTCGAGCAACGCGGCCTTCGGCTTCGTGAAGAACCCGTACGACACGGGACGCATCCCGGGCGGCTCGTCGGGTGGTACCGCGGCCGGCATCGCCGCGCGCATTGCGCCCGCAGGGCTGGGCACGGACACGGGCGCGTCGGTGCGGCATCCGGCGTCGTTCTGCGCGCTCGTGGGCCTGCGCCCGTCGGTGGGCAACGGCGGCGCCCATAGGCGCTACCCGGGAGGCGGAGTGGTGCCCATCTCGCGCACGCGCGACACGCCCGGCCCGATGGCACGCACCGTGGCCGACGTGGCGCTGCTCGACGCGGTCGTCACCGGCGCACCCACGGCCCCGCTGGCGCCCGCAGCGCTCGCGGGCCTGCGGCTCGGCCTGCCGCGCGCGTACTTCTGGGAGAACCTCGACCGCGAGGTGGAGGCCGTGATGAACGCGGCCGTGCAGCGGCTGCGCGAAGCGGGCGTGGTCTTCGTCGAGGCCGACCTGCAGGGCGTGCCCGAGCTCAACGAGCGCGTCTCGATGCCGGTGGCGCTCTACGAGTTCTACCACCGCGACCTCGAGGCTTACCTGAAGGCAGAAGGCCTGCAGCTCACGCTCGACGAAGTGATTGCGCAGGTAGCGAGCCCCGACGTGAAGGGCATCTTCGGCATCGCGAAGGACATGCCCAGGGCCGCCTACGACGACGCCATCGGCGTGCACCGGCCGAAGCTCGTCGCGGCCTATGCCGACTACTTCTCGGCGCATGCGGTCGAGGGCGTGCTGTTCCCGACCTGCGCCATTCCGCCGCCGCCCATCGACCCTGACTTCACGGGCAAGGTCGAGATCAACGGCGTGCCGCAGCCGGGCGGCCCCGCCGCGCTGTTCCAGGTGCTGATCCGCAATGTCGATCCCGGCAGCAATGCCGGCATCCCGGGCCTCGCGCAGCCGGCCGGCATGACCGCGGCCGGGCTGCCCGTGGGCCTGGAGATCGACGGCCCGCTGGGCAGCGACCGGCGGCTGCTGGCCATCGGCCTGGCCATCGAGCAGCTGCTGGGCAAGCCCCCGGCGCCCCCTGTCACTTCCCTTTGACGCCCCCACGCACCATGAACACACCTGAGCGCGCACAACTGCGCGACACCGTCAACGGCACCCTCGGCTCGCCGCTGCGCCCCGCGCCCCACTGGACGCTCGAACAGAAGATGGCCATCGCCTGCCGCTACCTCGCGCTGCAGGAGCACTGCGAAACGCTGGCCGGCCAGATGACCGTGCGCCTGGGCGAAGGCCGCTTCGCGACCACGCCCATCGGCGTGGCGTTCGACGAGATGCGCCCCGGCGACATCCTCGTGGTCGACGACGAACTTGCGCTGCTCGAGGGCCGCGGCATGGCCAACCCCGCCACGCGCTTTCACATGTGGGTGTACCGCGCGCGGCCCGACGTGGCCTGCATCATCCACACGCACCCGCCGGCCACGTCCGCGCTGTCGATGATCGAAGAACCGCTGGTGGTGGCGCACATGGACCAGACGCCTTTCTTCAACGACTGCGCGTTCCTGAAGGAATGGCCGGGCCTGCCGATCGCCGACGACGAAGGCGTGGTGATCTCGGCCGCGCTGGGCGGCAAGCGCAGCATCCTGCTTGCGCACCACGGCCTGCTGACCGCCTGCGCGACGCTCGAGGAGGCCACCTACATGGCGGTGTTGCTGGAGCAGGCCGCGCGGCGCCAGTTGATGGCGGCGGCGGCCGGCACGGTGCATCCGGTGGCGGACGCGCTGGCACAGGAGTCGCACGACTTCCTGCTGAAGCCGAGCATCGTGAACGCGACCTTCGCGATGTATGCCCGCCGCGTGCTGCGCGCGGGGCATCCGCAGGATGACTTCCTGGGCAGTTGAGCCGGTACGGCCCTGAACATGGGCCCTGAACACGGCTTGCCGGGGGGCCCTGCTGCCCTTACTTGCCCACCAGCTGCGTGAGCTTCTCCGCCTCGAAGCTCTCGTCGCGCGCGGCATCGCAGGGCACGCAGTCCTTGGTGCCCGGTTGCGCCGACAGCTTCTCGATGGCCTGCCACAGCAGCGCGATCTGGTGCTCCTGGCTGGAAGCGTTGTCGATCAGCCCGCGCATGGCCTGGCTCAGCGGGTCGTCCTCCTGCGTGATGCCGTAGGCGGAAAACTTCTGCGGCGCGGCCACGTCGGCGCCCTCTCCGGCTTCGCCGGCCTCGCCGCTCTTCGACGGAATGATGCGCGCGGGAATGCCCACCGCGGTCGCCCCGGCCGGCACCGGCTTGATGACCACCGCGTTGCTGCCGATCTTGGCGCCGTCGCCCACGACGAAGCCGCCCAGCACCTTGGCGCCCGCGCTCACTACCACGTTGCGGCCCAGCGTCGGATGCCGCTTGGCGCCCTTGTAGAGCGAGGTGCCGCCCAGCGTCACGCCCTGGTAGATGGTGCAGCCGTCGCCGATCTCGGCGGTCTCGCCGACCACCACGCCCATGGCGTGGTCGAAGAACACCCGCTCGCCGATCTTGGCCGCGGGGTGGATCTCGATGCCGGTCAGCCCGCGTGCCACGTGCGCGATGAAACGCGCCGGCCACTTGAAGCCATGGGTCCAGCAGGCATGCGCCCAGCGATGCAGCACCACGGCATGGAAGCCGGGGTAGACCGTGATCACTTCCCAGGCGCTGCGGGCGGCCGGGTCGCGTTCGAGGATGCACCGGATATCGGCGCGCAGGCGAGAGAACATCGCTGCCTTCTTGTCGTTATATGGTTATGTCGACGGGGGGCGCGCAGTCTATAGCCCGCTGTCATCGCGTACGGGCGATGGGGTCTTAGCCTCGGGCCCGGGCGCCGCGCCGCCGCCGACAAGCGGCTTGACGGCGTCGCGCGGCGGCTTGATGGTGTCGCGCGGCAGCTTGGTGGCATCGCTCATGGCCTTGGCGATGCCGCGCAGGATGTGGATCTCTTCCGGCGTGGGCTGGGCCCGGTTGAACAGCTGCTGCAGCCGCGGCATGAGCTTCTTGGGCGCCGCGGGGTCGAGAAAACCGATGTCCACCAGCGAGCGCTCCCAGTGCTCGAGCATGCCGGCCACGGCCTGCGCGTCGGCCGCCTGCACCGGCGCCGTGGCCTCTCGCACGCCGTAGCCGCCCAGGGCCAGCCGCCATTCGTAGGCCACCACCTGGATGGCCGCGCCCAGGTTCAGCGAGCCGAATTGGGGGTCGGTCGGAATGGTCAGCGCCACATTGCAGCGGTAGACGTCTTCGTTTCGCATGCCGAAACGCTCGGAGCCGAACAGGAAGGCCACGTGCTGGTCGGCTTGCTGGCCCAGTGGTTCGAGGTGCTCGCGGGGCGTGCGCGTGGGCGGGCCGAAGTCGCGCGGGATCATGGCCGTGGCGCACAGGTGGGTCACGCCGTCCAGCGCTTCCTCGAGCGTCTCGACGATGCGGGCGTTGGCCAGCACGTCGAGCGCGCCGCTCGCGCGCTGGATGGTTTCCTCGCGCCGCAGCACGTTGGCCCAGCGCGGCGCGACCAGCACCAGGTCGGTGAAACCCATGGTCTTCATGGCACGGGCGGCGGCGCCCACATTGCCGGCGTGGCTGGTCTGGATCAGGATGAAACGGGTGCGCATGACGGGTTTAGCAGACACAAAACGGCGGAGCCGGTAAAATCCCCCGATTCTCGCCGCCCGCATCGCCGGGCCGCTCACGGGGCGCCAAGCCCCTCCTCTTGCTCTTCTCACAATCCAATGTCGTCCCCCAACCTGCATCCCATGCTCAATGTGGCCGTCAAGGCCGCACGCGCCGCCGGCGCGATCATCAACCGCGCTGCCCTCGACGTCGAGTCCGTGCGCATCTCCCAGAAGCAGGTCAACGACTTCGTCACCGAAGTCGATCACGCCAGCGAGAAAGCGATCATCGAGACGCTGCTCGGCGCGTACCCGGGGCACGGCATCCTGGCCGAGGAATCGGGCACCGAGCACGGCGCCAAGGATTCCGACTACGTCTGGATCATCGATCCGCTGGACGGCACCACCAACTTCATCCACGGCTTCCCGGTGTACTGCGTGTCCATCGCGCTGTCGGTGCGCGGCAAGATCGAGCAGGCCGTGGTCTACGACCCGAGCCGCAACGACCTGTTCACCGCCACAAAGGGCCGCGGCGCCTACATGAACGACCGGCGCATCCGCGTGTCCAAGCGCACGCGCCTGAACGAGTGCCTGATTTCCACCGGCTTCCCGTTCCGCACCGGCGACAACTTCAAGCAGTACCTGGCCATCATGGCGGACATGATGCCCCGCGCGGCCGGCCTGCGCCGCCCCGGCGCCGCCGCGCTCGACCTGGCCTACGTGGCCGCCGGCTTCACCGACGCCTTCTTCGAAACCGGCCTGAACCCCTGGGACGTGGCCGCGGGTTCGCTGCTGGTCACCGAGGCCGGCGGCCTGATCGGCAACTTCACGGGCGAGCCCGAGTTCCTCGAGCAGCGCGAATGCCTGGCCGGCGCCCCGCGCATCTACGGCCAGCTGGTGCCGCTGCTCGCCAAGTACTCCAAGTTCGCCAACGTCGACGACAAGCTGCGCGCCAGCGACCGCGTGCGCGCCGTGTCCGCCTCGACCAAGGCCAACGCGGAAGACGCATCGGTCGACCTGTACGCCCGCAGCACGGTGCCCGACTTTGCCGACGAGACCGCCGAAGGCGCTGAAGGTGCCGCGCCCGCCCCCGCCGCGGCGCCCGCGCCCCGCAAGCTCACGCGCATTCGCCGTGACGCGCCCCCCGCCGCCGGTGCCCGCTCCGAGGGCGACACGTCCGCCAAGTGACGATGCTGGGGCCCCGCGCCGCGCCCCGGGTTCGCGAAGCTCTGCGCATTGCGCTGAGCCACTACGTCGCGAGCGGGCTGACCGTGGCGCTCGGCCTGCTGTTCATCTCGGGCGGCATCCACCTGTGGCTGGGCACCCTCGCGGCCTCGGCCGCCGCCACCGGCGTGATCGTCACCGCGCCGCCCGACCTGCCCGGCCCGCGCCGCGGCAAGTTCTTCCAGATGCTGCCGGCGCCGCTCATCGGGCTGCCGCTGTTCTTCGCGGTGCAGATGCTGCACACCGCGCCCATCCGCCTCGGGCTGCTGCTGGTGCCCGCCACCTTCATGGCCTTCCTGGCCATGGCCTGGGGCAAGCGCGGCATCCCGATCGCGATCGCGGTGATGTTCTCGATGGTCTTCTCCATGGCCACGCCGGCACCCGGCGGCATGGCCGACGCCCTGCAGCGCACCTGGGAGTTCGGGCTGGGCGCGGGGCTGTACGTCATCTGGGCCACGCTGGCCAACCTGGCGCTCAACGGGCGCTTTCGCACGCAGTCGGTGGCCGACGTGCTGTATTCGCTGGCCGCGCTCATGCGCACCGAGGCCAGCCAGTTCCTGCCGCAGGACGAGACCCGCGACGTGCGCGACACGCCCGCGCCGCTGCTGGGCCAGCTGCTGCGCGAGCAGGCCGCGCTGGCCGACCAGCTGCAGGCCACGCGCGACATCGTGCTGGAGTCGCCGCGCACGCCGCGCCGCCAGCGGCTGGCCGCCATGCTGGTGATCGTGCTCGAGATGCGCGACCAGCTGCTGGCCAGCGAGCTCGACCTCGACACCCTGCGCGCCCACCCCGCGCATGCCGAGGCGCTCATCGAGATGCGCACCGTGCTCGAGGAACTGTCCGACGAGACCATCGCGCTGGCCGACGCCCTGCTGCTGCGCCGCCAGCCCGACGCCGTGGCCGACCGCCGCCCGCGGCTGGCGGCCATCCACGTGTCCGCGGACGACAGCGCCAATGCGCTGGGCGGCACCGGCGGCCACATCGGCCCCACGGCGGCCATGCTCGCGCGCGGGCTGGCAAGCCGCATCGGCCACATCAACGACGAGGTGCTGCGCCTGTCGGCCATGGCGCGCGGCGACGCCGAGCCCAACCTGGCCGTGGTGCGCGCCAACTGGCAGATGTTCGTGAGCCCGACCGACTGGTCGCTGCGCCCCTTCTTCACGCTGTGGCGCTGGGACCAGCCGCCGCTGCGCCACGCCATTCGCGCCGCGCTGGCCATTGCCGCGGGCTACGCCATTGCCGTGTCGATGCCGTGGGGCTCGCACGACTACTGGATCCTGCTGACCATCGTGGTGGTGCTGCGCGGCAGCCTGTCGCAGACGCTGGAGCGGCGCAACGCGCGCGTGGCCGGCACGCTGCTGGGCTGCGTGCTCGCGGTGGGGCTGCTGTCGGCGCATCCGTCGGCGCTGATGCTGCTGGTGATCGTGACCGTGGCGCAGGCCATTGCACACAGCTTCGCGGTGCGCCGCTACCTCATCACCGCGGTGGCGGCCACCGTGCTCGGCCTGGTGCAGGCGCACCTGCTGAACGTGGGCGTGGCGCCCATCTTCGCGCTGTTCGAGCGCATTGCCGACACGCTCATCGGCGCCACGCTGGCCTGGGGCTTCTGCTACGTGCTGCCTTCGTGGGAGCGCACGCAGATCCCGGCGCTGGTGGCGCGCGTGCTCACCGCGCAGGCGCGCCATGCGCGGCTGGCGCTCGGCCTGGGCCAGCTGCAGGCCGTCGACAGCAGCCCCGAACTCGAATGGCGCCTCGCGCGCCGCGAGGCCTACGACAGCCTCTCCGCGCTGGTGCAGGCCACGCAGCGTTCGCTGTCCGAACCGCGCGCGGTGCAGCCGCCGCTGGAGCCGCTGGAGCACCTGCAGGCCCACAGCTACCAGCTGCTCGCGCAGCTGAGCGCCGTGAAGTCGATGCTCGTGCTGCGGCGCGACCGCCTCACGCCGGGCGAAGTCGAAGGGCCGATCAGCCGGACTTCGCAACGAATCGAAGCCGCCATCGGAACTCTGCCCACCACCGGGCCCTCTCACCCCGAGAGCCCGGGTTCGACCACCGTCGGCGGTCCGATCCCCTTGCCTGACCCGTTCGACAACGACATCAGCCCCTGGCTGCTGCGCCGGCTCGATCTGGCCACGGCACTCGCCACGCAGCTGCGCGACGACGCAGCGCGCATTCTTCAACCTCTGAACGAGACAACGGAACAAGCAAAGACGACCACCGCCTGATGATCAAAGAGATACTCGCCCACCCCTGGTTCGGCACATGGGTTGCCGCCCTGATCGCAGTTCCCCTTTCTCTTCTCGCCCACCGCATCGGCGGCCTTGTGTTGAGGCGGATCACCCGCCCGGCCCCGACGATCCACACGATGGTGGTCAATTGCAACGCCGCGGCGCGCTTCGTGCTGCCGCTGGTTGCGCTCAATGTGGTGTGGCAAGGCGCGCCCGACGACCTGCGCTTCATCGGCAACGTGCGCCATCTCACCGGCCTGCTGCTCATCGCGTCGACCACCTGGCTCGCGGTGAAGGCCATCAGCGGTTTCGCCGACGGCGTGCTCGCGCAGAACCCTTCCGACATCGCCGACAACCTGCAGGCGCGCCGCGTGCTCACGCAAACCCGCGTGCTCGCGCGCACCGCCGCCACGGTGGTGCTGGTGGCCGGCGGCGCCATGATGCTCATGACCTTCCCCGGCGCGCGCCAGGTGGGTGCGAGCCTGCTGGCCTCGGCGGGCGTCATCGGCATCGTGGCCGGCCTGGCGGCCAAGCCGGTGTTCAGCAACCTCATTGCGGGGCTGCAGATTGCGCTGGCGCAGCCCATCCGCATCGACGACGTGCTGGTGGTCGAAGGCGAATGGGGCCGCGTGGAAGAGATCACCGGCACCTTCGTGGTGATGAAGATCTGGGACGAGCGCCGGCTGATCCTGCCGCTGACCTACTTCATCGAGAAGCCGTTCCAGAACTGGACGCGGCATTCCTCGCAGCTGCTGGGCGCGGTGTTCGTCTACGCCGACTACGGCATGCCGCTCGCGCCGCTGCGCGAAGAGGCCGAGCGCATCGTGAAGGCCGCGCCCGAGTGGGACGGCCGCTTCTTCAACCTGCGCGTGACCGACGCCACCGAGCGCACCATGCAGATCCGCGTGCTGTGCACGGCCGCCACCTCGGGCCTGGCCTTCGACCTGCGCTGCAGCGTGCGCGAGGGGCTCATCGACTTCATGCAGCGCGAGTACCCGCAGTTCCTGCCGAAGATGCGCATCGAGACCGACGGCCCGCAGGAGCGCGAGCAGCCGAGGGCGATGCCCGGCATGGCCTCCATCGGCTGAATCGGCTGATCGCCTGAATCGCCTGAATCGTCAAAAAGGCCTGACCGGATTGCGGAGAAAGCTGAAAGCAAGCAGATAAGAATCATTCTCAACTATCATTGAGAATTCCTTCTTACAGCTTGCTTCCATGCTCGGCGCGTCTTCCCCCTCGCAGGACCTTTTGCATTCGCTCTACAGCGAAAACCAGCGGTGGCTGGTCCAGTGGTTGCGCCGCAGCACCGCCAGCGTCCATGAAGCCGCCGACCTGGCACAGGACACCTTCGTGCGGGTCGTGCAGCGCTGCCCCGACGAGATTCGCGAGCCCCGCGCCTTCCTGGCCACCATTGCGCGCGGCGTGCTCATCGACCATCGCCGCCGCATGGCGCTGGAGCGCGCCTACCTCGAGATGCTCGCGCGGATGCCCGAGGCCTGCGCGCCGTCGCCCGAGGAGCGCGCCATCGCGCTGCAGACGCTGGAGCAGCTCGACCGCATGCTCGACGGCCTCGGCAGCAAGGCCCGCAGCGCCTTCCTGCTGGCCCAGCTCGACGGCCTGCCCCACCGCGAGATCGCCTCACGCCTGGGCGTGACCGTGAGCTCGGTCGAGAAGTACATCGCCGGCGCGTTCCGCCACTGCTACCGCATCGCCTACCAGGACGGCGCGGCGTGAACACGAGCGCCGAGGCCGAATTCAGCGCCGGTCCCGACGACACCGTCGTCGGCCAGGCCATCCACTGGCTGATGCGGCTGCAGTCCGGCCAGGCCTCTCCTTCCGACTGGCAGGCCTTTCGCGACTGGCGCGAAGCGCGCACCGACCATGCCGTGGCCTGGGAGCGCCTGCAGGGCATCCAGGCCCGCTTCACCGAGCTGCCGGCGCAACCCACGCGCACCGTGCTGGAGAACGCCCGCAAGGACGTCACCCGCCGCCGCGCCATGCGCACGCTGGGCGTGGTGCTCGGCGGCGGCGTGGTGCTGTGGCTCGTGCGCGCGCAAGCCCCGGCGGATTCCCTGCTGGCCAGCTACGGCACCGGCGTGGGCGAGCAGCTGCGCGTGGCGCTGGACGACGGCAGCATGCTGGTGCTGGGCTCGTCCACGCGCGCCGACGTGCGCTTCGACGCGAACGAGCGCCGCATCCTGCTGCGCCAGGGCCGCGTGATGGCCACCACCGGCGCCGACGCCGACGTGGCGCAGTCGCGGCCCTTCTTCATCGAGACCGGCCACGGCCGCGTGCGTGCGCTGGGCACGCGCTTTTCCGTTTCGCTGGGCGCCGACGGCAGTGAAGTGCAGGTGTTCGAGGACGCCGTGCGCATCCGCCCGGCGGCCGGCACGGCCACGCGCACGCTCGAGGCCGGCCAGCGTGCCTGGTTCGACGCGCAAGGCGTGCACGACGCCGGCCCGCTCGAGGCCGACGCCGACGCCTGGGCCGACGGCCTGCTGGTGGCGCGCGAGATGAAACTGTCAGACCTCGTGGCCGAGCTCGCGCCCTACCGCCGCGGGCGCCTGGCCTGCGACGCCGACGTGGCCGAGCTGCGCATCTCGGGCGTCTTCAGCCTCACCGACACCGACCGCACGCTGTCGCTCGTCGAGAAGACGCTGCCCGTGCGCGTGGCCACCGCCACCCGCTACTGGGTCACGCTGAAGGCCAGGGCGCCGCGCTGAGCACGCCGGGAGCGCGCCCCGCGGCGCGCTGAACACGCCGGAACGCGCCGCGCGGCGCGCCGTCCCCACCCTCGCTGAAATTCTTTTGCCGGTCCGTTGCGGATTCGCGCATCTCGTTCGACCTATTCCACAGAGCGGCTCGAAAGCCGCCGCACTTTCCGAGTTCACGGACCCCACGGCAGTCGCCACCCCGTTCAGCCACGAAGGGCTTACCAAAGGATCCGCAGATGTCTTCCCCCCGCCCGCCGCACGCCCGTGGCGAGCCTCGCCATTCCCTGCTCGCGCTGGGCATTGCCGCCGCGCTGTGCACTGTCTCCCACGGTGCAGCGCATGCGCAAGCCGGCGCTGCCCCCTCACCTGCACCGGCGCGCGCCGCCGCCGGCGCGGCCCTCAGGACCTACAGCATCGGCGCCGGCCCGCTCGACGACGCGCTGCAGCGCTTCGCGCGCCAGGCCGGCGTGCTGATCTCGTTCGACCCCGCCGTGGTGCGCGGCCTGCGCACCGACGGCTTCAACGGCGAGGCCAGCGTGGCGGGCGTGCTGGGCGCGCTCATTGCGCCGCACCCGCTGGCCGCGCAGAGCGACGGGCCCGACGCGTGGCGCATCCGCGCGGCGCCGCGCCCGGTGGCGCCGCCCGCCGGCGGCATGCCCTCGGCCTCGGGCGGCGACCTGCCGCCGGTGGTGGTCACGGCCGACCGCGACGCGCGCCAGCGCGCGTACGACACGCCGGCCTCGGTGGCCGTGATCACGCGCGAGGACATGGACCGCCTGCCGCCGCGCAACACCAGCGACGTGCTGGCCGACGTGCCGGGCCTGTACACCTCGCAGGGCCGCGACAACCCCGGCGTGTCGGTCAACATGCGCGGCCTGCAGGACTTCGGCCGCGTCAACGTGATGATCGACGGCACGCGGCAGAACTTCCAGCAGAGCGGCCACGGCTCCAACGGTTCGGTCTACCTCGACCCCGAGCTGCTGGGCGGCGTGGACATCACCAAGGGCGCGAGCTCCACGGTGGGCGGCGCCGGAATGATCGCGGGTATCGTCAACTTCCGCACGCTGGAAGTGGACGACATCGTGCGCGAGGGCCAGACGCTGGGCGCGCGCGTCAACGCCACCTCCGGCACCAACGCCTACAGGTTCGCCGGCAGCACCGCGCTGGGCATCAAGGCGAGCCCCGACGTCGACGTGGTCATGGTCGCCAGCCGCAAGAAGATGGGCATGTTCGAGATGGGCCAGCGCGGCTCCATTGCCGACAACGAGGGCCTGGACAAGGTGGTGCACGGCGTGAACCGCCTCACCGAGCAGGACCAGAGCTCGGCGCTGCTGAAGGGCACCTGGCGCTTGGCGCCGGGGCAGCAGGTCAAGCTGAGCTACGTGGGCTTCGACGCGAAGTTCGGCGAAAACAGCGACAGCGGCGTGGAGGCCGGCGGCGGCGCCATGATGAACCACGTGCGCAGCGACACCCTGTTGGGCAACTACAACTGGAAGCCGGCCGGCAACCCGTGGATCGACCTCGCGGCCAGCCTCTACTACACGCGCACCAGCAACAAGGCACACCGCGCGGCCGGCGGCCTGCTCGACGGCAACGAATACAACCTGCAGTACCAGACCAGCACGGTGGGCGGCACGCTGCAGAACAGCTCGGGCATGAAGCTCGGCCCGCTGGACGCCGTGTTCAAGACCGGTGGCGAGTTCTTCCAGGACAAGACCGACCCCAAGGCCCAGTCGCTGAGCGTGGGCGCCGACGCCGGCACCACCGCGCTGTACACCGGCGCCACGCCCGCGGGCACGCGCACCGTGGCCAGCCTGTTCGGCGAACTCAGCCTGCTGCGCGGCGACTGGCTCGAAGTGACCGGCGGCATGCGCTACGACTGGTACGGCCTGCAGGGCAGCGGGCGCATGCGCGTGGGCTCCATCGCCAACCCGGCCGGCGTGCGCCCCGCCACCACCGCGCTGTACACCAACTTCGAGACCGACCGCCACAACGGCGCCATGTCGCCGAAGATTTCCATCGCGGTGAAGCCCGTCGAGCAGGTGCAGCTGTTCGCCAACTTCGGGCGCAGCATGCGCCCGCCCGCGCTCACCGAGACGCTGCTGTGGGGCCAGCACGTGGGGAGCCTGTTTCCGTACTACCCCAACCCCAACCTGTTCGCCGAACGCGCGCGCACCTGGGAGGTGGGCAGCAACGCCAACTTCAGCGACCTGCTGGCGCGCGGCGACAAGCTGCGCATGAAGGCCGCGTGGTTCAACAGCCGCGTGAACAACTACATCACGCAGGCGCGCGTGATGTCGCCCATCAGCACCGCGGCGGGCGGCACCTTCGGCCCGTATTCGTACGTGAACCTGGACGACCCGTTTCGCAACCGCGGCCTCGAGCTGCAGGCCGACTACGACGCGGGCACCGTGTTCGGCGGCATCAGCTACACGCACCTGATCGTGGACACCGGCACGGGCGGCTACGACCCGTTCCCGCTCGGCAGCCTCACCGGCTACCCGGCCAGCGGCACGCTGGGCAAGGCCAACGGCGCCAACATCCAGTACGTGCTGCCGCCGCGCAAGAACCTCAGCGTGACGGCGGGCGTGCGCCTGCTCGACGGCAAGCTCACGGTGGGCGGGCGCATGAGCTTCCAGTCGCCCAGCAACAACCGCAGCAGCTGGACCGCCGACAACGCCGAGACCTACAACGGCAAGGCCTGGCACCTGTACGGCCTGTGGGCCAGCTACGAGATCAACAAGCACCTCACGCTGCGCATGGCCGTGAACAACCTGCGCGACCTGAACTACGCCGAGATGCAGGGCGCCGCGTACTTCGCCGGCCCGGGGCGCACGGCCACCGTGACGCTGTCGGCCCGGTTCTGACACCGCCGCAACCCCCTTGCGCTTCGCTTTTTCCCTTCTTTCCATTTCCTTCTTGCGAGATCGAATCCGTATGCATTCCCTTGCCCCGAAACTTGGCGCCGCGCTCGCCGCCGCCGCCACCACCGCCGCCATGGCCGCGGTGGTCGCCGGTGCCGCCTTGGCACCGCCCGCCCTGCACGCACAGACCCGCGTGGCCGGCGTCACGTTCACCAGCCTCGCCTCCTTCCGCCCCGCGGGCGACGACGTCACCACGCCCGACGGCACCGTCGGCTGGCCCGGCGCGCGCAACCCCACGGCGCCGCCGCTGTATGCGCTGCGCCCGGGCACGACCACGGGCCACCTGTACGGCGGCTTCCTCGGCAGCGGCCTGGTGGGGGGGCGCCCGTTCCTGTACACGGCCACGGGGCTCTACAGCATGCAAGCCGGCGTCTCCATCTACGAGCGGCTGCCCTACGACGTGCTGAGCGACCTGCAGGGCCGCGTGAGCAGCACGCCCGTGCAGGCCAGCGACGGGCGCATGTACAGCGTGATGACCAGCACCAACGGCGAAGCCAACGCCGGCAAGAACGCGCCGAGCAACTACACCTACTCCGCCACCGTCGGGCTCGGCCTGCTGGTACGCACCGACGCCGACGGCACGCACGCGCAGGCACTGCGGGCCACCATCGGACAGATGCACTCGCCCAACGGCGCGCTGGTGATCGACGCCGACGACAACCTGTACGGCATCGACAAGGGGCCGCAGGGCAACGGCCGCATCTTCAAGCTCGACCTGCGCAACACCGGCGCCGCGCTGCAAACGCTGCACACCTTCCCGGCCGGGCCCAACGGCATGAAGCAGGTCGCCAACGACCTGATCATCGGCAGCGACGGCGTGCTCTACGGTGTCACCGCCTACAACCGCGGCCTGCCGCTGCACGCGACCACGCCCACCGCCACCGACACGCCCACCGGCACCGCGTACCGCATCGACCCGAAGAACGCCGCCTCCTTCAAGCTGCTGCACACCTTCACCCTCGCGGAGGGCGAAATCAACGTGCTGGACAACGCGAGCGACGAAGGCTTTCGCCACTACCCGAGCGGCCAGCCGTTCGTGACGGGCGATGCCGGCGAGGCCACGCTGCGCAGCATCGGCAGCGGCCAGCCGGCCGCCCTGTCGTCGCTGGTCGACGGCGGCGACGGCTACCTGTACGGCGGCACCTCCACGGGCGACTGCTACCACTACATCAGCCCCCCGGCCGTGACGACCGGCCTTCGCTACATCTCGCGCGACAGCCCGCTGTGCGGCTTCCGCTCGTGGACCGGCACCACCGGCACGCAGCACACCACCCCGTACCCGCACTACGACGGCCCCAAGCCCTTCGGCACGCTCTACCGCATCGCCAAGGACGGCAGCGGCGGCCTGCAACTGCTGCACACCTTCAGCGACAGCGACGGCGCCACGCCGCGCGGCCAGATGGCGCTGGGTGCCGACGGCGCCATCTACGGCACCACCCTGTCCGGCGGCGGCAACGTCTGCATCAACCTGGCGACGCGCAACGCGGAAGTGGGCTGCGGCACCATCTACCGCATCAAGCCCAGGTCGATCACGCTCGACGGCAACGGCCAGGCCGGCAATGCCGGCTTCGAGGTGGTACACGTCTTCTCGGGCAACGACGGCCGCGTGCCGCTGGGCATCCGCACGGGCGCCGACGGCCGGCTCTACGGCGTGACCTCCATCGGCGGCAGCTACACCAACAGCACGGGCCAGGTCGTGCCCACGCCCTACGGCACCGTGTACCAGCTCTCCACCGACGGCGGCCCGGTCGCGGCCAGCGCCAGCCTGATCGCCAGCCCGGTGCAGTTCAACGCCGGCGGCAGCACCACGCTCACCTGGACCACCAGCAACGCCACCAACTGCTCGGCCGCCTCGTCGGCGGGCGACTGGAAGGGCCCCGTCGACACCTACGGCAGCCTGGTGCTCACGCCCAAGGCCGGCACCTACCGCTACACGCTGACCTGCAACGTGAACGGCTCCGCCGCCGGCGCGCAGGTGTCGGCCACCACCACGATCTTCGTGGGCACCGTGGCCACGGCCGAAGACGGCAACCTGGTGAGCTACGGCAACGGCGGCGGCGGACCGGTGTCGCCGCTGGCCCTGCTGCCGCTGGCCGGCCTGTGGTGGCTGCGCCGCCGGCGCGACTGATGCGCCACGCCCTTTCCACCCTTTCGAGCCTTTCCGGTTTCATCGTCCATCGATCAACGCCCTCGCGGGCAACGAGAAATTCCATGCGTCACCCTTCCCGATTCGCCCTGCAAGGCAGCGCGCTCGTGCTCGCACTCGCGGCCGCCGGCTACAGCAGCGCCCTGCTCGCACAAACCGCAACCACGGCCACCACCTCCGGCTTCAAGCCCGAAGTCCTCGCCCGCTTCACCGGCACCACCGGCGCCGCCATCGGGGCCATGCCCACCTCGCCGCCCCTGGTGGGCAAGGACGGCCGGCTCTACGGAACCACCAAGCTCGGCGGCCCGTCGATCGGCCCCTTCAACTTCACGGTACAGGGCACCGCCTACAGCGTGCCGGCCACCGCGAGCGGCACGCCGGGCCATTCGTCGGTGCTGCTCGGCAACCTCGGCAGCGCCAGCTCGACGTTGGCGCAGGACAGCGCGGGCACCTTGTATGCCGGCGCCGCGTTCTCCGAATACAACAACGTCAACAACGCGCTGCTCGGCGCGCCCGTGATGTTCACGCTCAAGCAGGGCGTGCCGGCCGCGTGGACGCAGCCCAGCCTGAGCGACACCTACCAGAAGGCGATCAGCCCGCGCGGCCAGCTCGCCATCGACGACGCGGGCAACGTGTACATCGGCTCCAGCGAATCGTCATCGCGCTGCGTCGCCGGCACCACGCAGAACCAGCTCTGGCGCGTGACCCCGGCCGGCGTGTTCCAGCGCGTCGTCGACTTCTGCAAGTTCATCGACGCGTCGGCCAGCGCGCAGCTCCACCACAAGGGCGGTGCCTCGGTGTCGCACGTGTGGAGCCAGCGCGACCAGGCGCTGTACGCGCTGACCTCGGTCACCGCCACCGGCGTGTTCGACCCCACGGCCACCTCCGACTACCTCGGCCGCTCGGTCGGCACGCTGGTGAAGATCGGCAAGGCCGCGCTGGACGAAGGCGCGGCGAACAACGGCGTCATCGACACCGGCAAGGTCGAGCTGCTGCACACCTTCCTGCGCGGACGCGACGGCGAGCCCGCCGCCACCAGCGACCGGCTGTCGGGCGTGGTCGAGGCGGGCGACTGGCTCTACGGCACCGGCTACTCGAACAACCCGACCTCCTCGAACGTCCCCAGCTCCGAGGTCTACAGCGGCACGGTGTGGCGCGTGAAGAAGAACGACCCGTCCTCCTTCAAGGTGGTGCACAGCTTCCGCGGCACCGGCACGCTGGCCGCCGACGGCACGCCGGACGGCGACGGCGGCACGCCCTACGGCCCGATCGTGTTCGCCGCCGACGGCAACATCTACGGCACCACCAAGCGCGACGGCACCATGGTGTACCGCTCCGGCACGGGCGTGGTCACGCCCGTGGGCGCGGGCACGCTGTTCCGCATTCGCGTGGGCACGGCGGGCGACCATTCGGACGACGTGTACGAGGTGCTGCACCGCTTCGACTCCGCCACCGAAGGCGCGCGCCCGGTGGGCCTGAGCGCGGGCAGCGCCGCCAACGGCATGCAGAAGCTGTACGGCGCCACCGCGTACGGCGGCTCGGGCCAGGTGCTGAACACCGCGTCGCCGGAAGGCGGGATCGCGGGCAGCGGCACGGTGTTCTCGCTCGACGTGCCCGTGTCCAGCGTGAGCTTCACCACACCGCTGACCGCTTCGGCCAGCAGCGTGCGCGCCGGCGACACCGTGCGCCTGAGCTGGGACGCGGCCAACGCGACCGCGTGCACGGCCGGCGGCAGCAACGGCGGCGCCTGGCTCGGCGCGCAGCAGACCCGCGGCAGCGAGGTGCCGGTGGTGCTGCGCACGGCGGGCAACAACACGCTCACGCTGAGCTGCCAGAGCGACAGCGGCGGGCTGGCCGCCACGTCCAGCGTGGCGGTGACCGTCACGGCGGCCAGCGCCACCACCACGCCCGGCACGTCCACCGGCGGCACCACGGTGACGGGCATCAGCCCCGGCGCCGGCCGCAGCGAAAGCGGCGGTCCGCTGAGCGCGTGGCTGCTCGCGCCGCTGGCCGCGCTGGCGGCATGGCGTGGCCTGCGCCGCGGCCCGCGCTGATGCGGACCCAAGCTTCTTTCTAGAACCCACTCCCACAACGACCATGACACCTTCGCACATTCCCGGCGCGCTCCCCGCGCACGCCCTGTCCCAGCGCCTGAAGACCGAAACCGCCGTGCAGCACGAGCGCATGCACCGGCTCATGGCGCAGGCCGATCCGTTCGCGAGCCGTGCCGCCTACGCCCGCTTCGTGGCCGCGCAGTACCTGTTCCAGCGCGACGTGGAGCACCTGTTCGCCGACCCGGCCCTGCAGGCCGCGGTGCCCGACCTCGACACGCGCGGGCGCCAGGAAGCCTCGCTCGCCGACCTGGCCGACCTGGGCGCGGCGCCGCCGCAGGACGATGTCGGTAGCACGGGCGCCACCATGCCTGGCGCGCTCGGCTGGCTGTACGTGTCCGAAGGCTCCACGCTGGGCGCGGCCTTCCTGTTCAAGGAGGCCCAGCAGAAGCTGCAGCTCGACGCGCAGTTCGGCGCGCGCAACCTCGCGGCCTACCCCGAGGGCCGCGCGCAGGCATGGCGGCGCTTCGTCCAGTCGCTCGACGCGCTGCCTTGCGACGACGCCGGCAAGAACGCCGTGGTGGCCGGCGCGAACGCGGCCTACGACCGCTTCGGCGCGCTGCTGGCCACGCACTTCGAACTGCCCGAGGAATGAAACGCTGGGCGGTTCTGGGCGCCGTGTGCGGTGCGCTGGCCATCGCCGCGGCGCAGTGGCCGGCCGCATGGGCCGTGGCCGGCGCCGCCTCGCGCGCCAGCGGTGGGCGCGTGCAACTGGCCGACGTGCGCGGATCGGTCTGGAATGGCTCGGCCGTGCTGGTGCTCTCGGGCGGCCCCGGCAGCAACGACGCGCGCGCACTGCCGGGCCGCGTGGCGTGGCAGGCGCGGCCTTCGCTGCATGCGGCGGGCGACGACGGCATGGCCCCGGGCCTGCGCATAGCCATCGCCCAGGACTGCTGCCTGCGCGAGCCGCTGCGCCTGGGCGTGCGCGCGCACGCCGGCGGCGTGGAAGCCCACGTCGGCGCGCTCGACTGGCAGGTGCCCGCCAGCCTGCTGCAGGGGCTGGGCGCGCCGTGGAACACGCTGGGCTTCGAAGGCGGCCTGCGGCTGCAGGCGCAGGCGCTGCGGTGGCAGCGCGGCCAGGGCGGCAGCCGGCTGCAAGGGCAACTGGCGCTCACCGCCGAGCGCATCTCTTCGCGCATCGCGCCGCGCCGCTCGCTGGGCAGCTACCGCCTCGAGCTCGACGCGCAGCCGCCGCAGCGCGGCGGCCAGCCCGGGCGCACCACGCTCCAGCTGCGCACGCTGCAGGGCATCCTGAAGCTGGCGGGCGACGGCGAATGGCTGGCGGGCCAATTCCGCTTCCGCGGCGAGGCCCGGGCCCAACCTGGTGAAGAATCGGAGCTGGCGAACGTGCTGAACCTGATCGGCAACCGCCAAGGCCCCATCACCCTGAGAGTGCTGCGTTGAAGCCAGTTCCCCGACCAACCTCCCCGCTCACGCGGGCCCTGCTGTACGGCTTTGCCGTGCTGTGCCTGGTGCTGGGCCTCATCGGCGTGGTGCTGCCCGGCATGCCGACCACGGTGTTCATCCTGATGGCCGCCTGGGCGGCGGCGCGCAGCTCGCCGCGGCTGCATGCGTGGCTGCTGAACCACCGGCTGTTCGGCCCGCTGCTGCACAACTGGGAGAACGGCCGCACCGTGAGCCGGCGCGCCAAGTGGAGCGCGACCATCACCATGGCCGTGTGCGCGGTGATCGTGTCGTTCACGGCGCACCGCCCGTGGCTCGCCGTGCTGGCCATCGGCTGCATGGCGACGGTGCTGGCGTGGCTGTGGTCGCGGCCACCGCCACCGCCGCCACCTCAAGCGTCACCGCCTCCTTCTTCTGCGTGACAGCGAACGCTGTTCAATGGCGCGCGCCGCTTGCGCTGGCCGCGCTGCTGCTGTTGCTGCAGGCCGGCGGCGAGCCGGTGCGCGAGGCGCTGCGGTACGAGCGCGGTGCCGTGCTGCACGGTGAGCTGTGGCGGCTGTTCACCGCGCACGCGGTGCACCTGGGGTGGACCCACGCGCTGCTGAACACGGCCGGGCTGCTGCTGTGCGCGGCCCTCGCGCCCGCATCGCTCGCGCGCCTGTCCTGGCCGCGGCAGGCGCTGTACCTGCTGGCGCTCGCCGGCACCGTCTCGCTGATGCTGCTGCTCTTCTCGCCGCACGTCGGCAACTACGTGGGGCTGTCGGGCGTGCTCTACGGCCTGTTCGCGTGCGTGCTGTTCGCGCAGGCCCGCCGGGGCGGCCGGCCGGAGGCCGCGGCGCTGTTACTGCTCGCCGCGTGGGTGGCGTGGCAGTGGCTGGCCGGCCCTTGCGCGCAGGAGGAGCGATGGATCGGCGGGCGCATCGTCGCCCAGGCGCATCTCTACGGGCTGCTGGGCGCGGCCGGCTTCGGGGCGGCGATGGCGTTCAGGGCGCGGCGACCGGCGTGATCCTGCGGATCTTGTGGAGAAGAAGACATGAACTGCGCTCGGCAAGCTGGGGGGGAACAGCCAACGAATGGTGAAAACTCGTCAACAGTTCGTCTGCCGCTGTCCGTGGCGACGGGGCCCGTTCACACCAGTCTCTTCATCCCCTGTGCGCGAAGCCGAACCGCACCAGGAACAGCTCGGCGCGCGCCAGCACCCAGCCCGCGGCCAGCTCCCATTGCGACGCCGGGGCCCAGTGGTGCACCTCGGCGTCGCCGGTCGCGCACAGGCTCACGCTGCCGGTGGTGGCCACACGGTGCCCGCCGCCTTCGGCCAGCACCGTGCGCACCGGCACCATGGTGTCGGCCAGCCACAGCGGCGGCCCGTTCACCGTCACCTCGCCCTTGTGAACCAGGAGTTGCGTGCCCGCGCGCAGCGTGGTGTGGAACGACTCACCGGCATGCAACACGGTAGTGATCGGTTGGAGCTTGGAATGAAATGTCATCTGGGCCACCTGCCTTTGGAAGCGGTTGAACGAGCGAGGGAGGCGGCCCTCGCAGCCACGCGACGGGATCGCGATGCGGCGGATTGTTCCGGCTGCGCGGCCGGCGGTCTGTCGCTATCCATAGCTACCCCTGCATTCCAGTGAGCGCGGCAGGTCACATTCGGTGACAATCCGCTTCTTCCCACTGGCAAGCCATGCTGAACCCTTCCGCGCCGTCACCGATACAGGTCGCCTTCGTCGAAGACGAACCGGTCTTTGCGGACGCGCTTTCGGCTGCCATCCGCGAGGCGCCCGGCATGCAGCTGCACAGCGTGGCGCGCAGCCGGCGCGAAGCGGGCGCCATGCTCGACCTGCCGGCGGCGCACGTGCTGGTAGTCGACCTGGGCCTGCCCGACGGCTCGGGCGTGGAGGTGATCCGCGCGGCGCAAGGCGCCTGGCCCGACTGCACGGTGATGGTGAGCACCGCCTTCGGCGACGAGGCGCACGTGCTGCAAAGCCTCGAGGCCGGCGCCACCGGCTACCTGGTGAAAGACAGCTCGCCCCACAACATCGTCGAAGAGATCCGGATCGCGCACGCCGGCGGCAGCCCTCTCAGCCCGCTGGTCGCGCGGCGGCTGCTCGCGCGTTTCAAGCACAGCCTCTGCGCCACCGCGCCGCAGGCGGCCCCGCTCGGCGTGAGGCCCGAGGCGCCGCTGCCGGCCGAGCAGGCGCAGCTGTCGCCGCGCGAGCGCGAAGTGCTGGAGTACATCACCAAGGGCTTCAGCTACGAGGAGATCGCCGGGCTCATGGCGGTGTCGCGCAACACGGTGCTGAGCTTCGTGCGACGCATGTACGCCAAGCTCGAGGTCCGTTCGCAGCTGGAAGCCATTCATGAAGCCCGCAGCCAGGGCCTGCTGGCGCCCTAGCCGGGCCCTTGCGGCTTTGCTGCTCTTCGTCGCCGCCTTCTGCGCCGCGGCGCAGGGCGACGCAACGCTTTCCACGCACCAGTTCACGCAGGCGCGCGTGCTCACGCAGTTCGGCGTCACGCCGTCGGACGAACCGCCGCGCCGACTGGAGGCTGCCCTGCTCGCCGGTGCCGCAGAGGGCACCAGCAAGGCCAATTGGCAGGAGGTCGCCCTGCCCTACACCTGGCCGCGCGCGGTGTTGCCCGACGCCACGGCCGGGCGGGCCGCGCGGGCGCCGTGGCAGGTGACGTGGGTCGAGTTCGACCTGCGCGGCCTGAACGGCCTGAGCGGCCTGAGCGCCCTGAGCGCAGCGCAGGCCGAAGACGCCTACCTCTACCTGCCGCGCTGGCAGACCATCGGCCGCATCGCCGTGTACGCGGACGACCGCCTCATCTACCGCTCGAGCGGCGACGTGGTGTGGAACAGCTTCAACTTCCCGCTGTGGATGCCACTGGACGGCGACGGCGCCGCCAGCACGCCGCTGCCGTCGGTGCTGCGCCTGCGCATCGAGAGCCTCACCAGCGCGGGCGGCGCCGTGTCCAGCGCGTGGGTCGGCCCGCGGCCGGCGCTGGAGTCGCGCTACCAGTGGCGCAGGCTGCTGCAGTCGCGCATCTCCGAGATCATGAGCTTCGCGGTGATGGGCCTGGGCCTGTTCGCGCTGCTGGTGTGGCTGCTGCGCCGCCGCGAGAGCATCTACCTGCTGTTCGCGGTGTACACGCTCTTCATGGCGCTGCGCGGGCTGCACTACTACATGGGCGTCGAGCCACTGCCCATTCCCTCGGCGTGGTTCGGCTGGATCACAGTGAACTCGGTCAACGCGCTGCTCGTGACGTGGTACTTCTTCGTGGCCACGCTGGTGCCGAAGGCGCCGCGCTTCGTGGGGCGCGCGCTGCTGGCGCTGCTGGCGGTGTCGTGGATCGTCACCATGCCGGCGCTCGCGGTGTTCCCGCCCTTCGAAGCGATGGCGCCGCTGTCGTACCTGCTGACCATCCTGGCGGGCCTGCCCGCCGTCGTCACCATCGCGTGGGTGGCGTGGCGGCAAGGCTCGCGCGAAGGCATCCTCGCCTCGTCGGTCGGGCTGGTCGACCTGCCCGTGGCCATTCACGACTGGCTCATGCAGAACTACATGGCCAGCCCCGAGGACGTGTACCTCTGGCCCGTGTCGACCACCGCGCGGCTGGTGATGTTCATCTACATCATCCTGCGGCGCTACGTGGGCGCGGTGGACGAGGTCGAGCAGGCCAACGTGCGCCTGGCCGAGCGCCTGCGCGAGCGCGAGGACGAGCTGGCCGCCAACTACGCGCAGCTGCGCGAGGTGCAGCAGCGCGAAACCCTGAGCCGCGAACGCCAGCGGCTCATGCAGGACATTCACGACGGCATGGGCTCGCAGCTGATGAGCGCGCTGAAGGTGGCCGAGGCCGGCAAGCTCAGCGAGCCGCAGATGGCGATGGTGCTGCGCGAGTGCATCGACGACCTGAAGCTCACCGTCGACTCGCTCGAGCCGGTCGAGGCCGACCTGCTGCTGCTGCTGGCCACGCTGCGCTACCGCCTGCTGCCGCGGCTGATCGACGCCAACCTGCGCCTGCGCTGGGAAGTGGCCGACGTGCCGCCGCTGATGTGGCTGGACCCGCGCAGCGCGCTGCACATCCTGCGGATCCTGCAGGAGGGCATCTCCAACGTCATGCAGCACGCGGGCGCCACCGAGCTGCGCGTGGCCACGCGCGAGGAAGCGCTCGGCGTTTCGGTGATCCTGCTGGACAACGGCCGCGGCTTCAGCCCGCGGCCCGAAGGCGCGGCGGGGCGCGGGCTGTCGAACATGGTGCGGCGTGCGCGCGCGGTCGGCGGCGAGGTGACGTGGGAAGCCACGCCAGACGGCACGCAATTCAAGCTGTGGCTGCCGCTGCGCCAGGAGCACATGGACGGCCTGGCCGACTCGACCTTGTCGATGCCGGCCACGCTGGCCTGACGGCGAACTTCGCGCCCTATGTGCCTGAAGCGGAAGCAGGAGAGCCAGGCACAGGCCTGCGCCGCATCGGCGGCAGCGCGAGATTCGTGAACGCGCGCAGCAGCCACTCGACCGGCCCGTAGGCGAAGCGGCGCATCCACCAGCGGCTGAGCACCAGCTGGCACGCGAAGATCGCGAAGGCGACGGCCGTGGCCGCGATCGGGCCGACCGTGCCGATCCACCGCAGCCCGTAGGCCAGGAAGATCCACGCGCACACCATCGACTGCCCCAGGTAGTTCGACAGCGCCATGCGCCCCGCCGGCGCGAGCACGCGTTCGAGCACTTGGCCGCGCGGCGTGAGCATGAACAGCACCAGCGCCGAGGCGTACGCGGCCGAAAGAAACGGTGCCGTCAGCAAGGTGGCCGAGAGCCCGTAGAACTCGCGCACCGAGCTCTCCAGGCGAATCGACGGCCAGGCATACACCGCGGCCCCCGGCAGCCCGACGGCCAGTCCCCAGAACAGCAGCCGCCTGAACAACGCGCGGTGTGCGCCCGCGTTCGCGAACAGTCCGCGCCGCCCGGCGATGAAGCCGGCAAAGAACATCGCGAGCGCCGTCGGCGCCTGCACCAGCCCCGTGATCCACCAGATCTGCAGCAGCTCGCGCACGTGCTGCGCGATCACCGTGGCAGGTGTGCCGCGGTAGGCCGCGAGCGCGGCAACGGCCTCGGCATAGGCGCCACGCGTGTCCATCGGAATGCCGGCCTTCACCAGCAGGTAGCCGATGCCGCCCCACAGCAGCGAGGTCACGAGCACCAGCCCCGTGGCGAAGCGCGCCAGCAACACATCGCTGCGCCGCCGCAGCATCAGCAGGACCGCGCCGATCACCGCGTAGGTGGTGAGGATGTCGCCGTGGTACAGCAGCACCGCATGCGCGAGGCCGAGCACCCACAGGCCCAGCAGCCGGCGCGCCATGCGCGGCGCAAAGCGCTTGCCGTCGCGCTGCGCCGACTGCATCTGCAGCGTGAAGCTGTAGCCGAAGAGAAACGAGAACAGCAGGTAGAACTTGGTCTCGAAGAAGAAGGTGCGCACGAACGACGCCGTGCGCTCGGCGAGCGACAGCGCCATCGGGTCGGGCACGCTCGCGCCGTAGTAGGTCGACGAGAAGGTGGCGATGTTGACCACCAGGATGCCCAGCAGCGCGAAGCCGCGCAATGCGTCGACGAGCGACTGGCGCTGCGCCGCCGCGTCCGCGTCGTGCAATGCCTGCGCCGGCTGCGTGGGCGGGGTGCTCATCCGCCGGCCAGCAGCGCGTCGATGTGCGCCCGCGCGCCCTCGTCGTCCAGCGCCTCGCGCGGGTTGATGCGCATGTCGAACGCCTGCAGGCACCGGTCGAGCTCGCCCAGCGCCGCCTCGTCGTCCTTCACGCAGAGGATGTAGGCGTTCTCGAAGGGCAGCAGGTCGACCAGCCGCAAGCCATGGGGCTTCAGCGCCGAGTTGATGTGCTCCAGGAATGGCAGTTCGTACTGCAGCATGGAGGGGTCGATGCTGGCCTGCGACCAGTCGACGTCCTGCATGAGGTCGATGACGAAGTTCACGTTGCAGGCCGACAGGTCCAGCCCGGCGAGCGGGCGCAACGCGGGCACGCCGCCGAAGTATTCCTTCCACTCCTCGTAGACGACCAGGCCCTGCTGTCCGAGCTGGTCCGCGAGCCAGTGCAGCACGTCGAGTTGCGCGCTGCCCGGCGGGCGTTGCGCGCGCAGCGGCTGCGGGTCGAGCAGGGGAACGCAGCGCGCCAGCGCGTCGATGAGGTTGTCGATTTCTTGCATGTGTGGTGTGAACGATGAGCGCGGCTCGCGCGAGGGTGGACCGCGAACTCTAATCGCACGCGCGACGCGCGCACCGCCAAAGACCGTGGCCGGTTCAGCACGCGCCGATCGCCGATACTCCTGCCCTTTTTGAAAAATCGCCGCACCGACGGCAAGAGGGAGAAGCACATGATTTTTGTCTGGTCTGGCCTGGGGTTCCTGGTGATACCCATCGTATTCGTCACCTCCATGGCGGTCACGCTGGTGCTGGAGAAACTGCTGGGCGTCATCGGGCACGGCGAGTGGCTGACGACGGCCATCGGGTTCGGCATTCTGGCCGGCGCCGCGGCCAACTGGTTCATCGGCAAGAAGCTCAACAGCACGCCGCCGCGCGAGCTGATCGATGCAAAAACCAATGAGACGGTGCTGCTCTACAAGCGGCACAAGTTCTTCTGGATTCCGATGCAGTACTGGTCGTTTCCGGTGGTGGCCGTCTCGCTGATCGTGCTGTTCTCGCAGTCGGGCCACGCGGCGCCGCCGGCCCGCGGCAACAGCCTGCCGCCCCTGCAGGCGCTCGTCGAATGCAAGGGTGCGGCCAGCGGCATTGCAGCCTATGCCGACAAGCTCGAGGAAGGCACGCTCGCCGGCTGGGCGAAGAACCCGGAGCTCAGCGCCTTCATGTCGGACGTGTGGCGCATGCCCAAGCCCATGACCGTCACCGTGGCCGGCCTGCAGGCACGGGACGTGCGCTTCGGCAGCTACGAGCTCGGCAACTACGCCGTGCACGCCGTGACCGAGACCACCGACCTCGACGCCATTGCGCGCCAGCTCGGCCTGCGCGGCGTCGACGGCCGCGGCTTGGCGCGCGAAGCCGGCAAGGGTGCGTGGATCGTGGCGCGCCAGTTCAAGGGGCGTGTCGAAGTGGGTTGCGAGTACCCGAACCCGCGCATCGCGGGCTGAGCACGCGGCGCACATCTCAAGCGATCTCAGGCGATCTCAGGTCACCTCAGGTCACCTCAGGTCGCATCAGCCCCCGTCAGGTCTTTCGGGCGCCGACGATCGCGCGGATTTCCTCGATCAGCAAGCGCGCGCCCTCGGCGATCTCCCCGGCCCCGCTGTTGCGCCGCACGGTGAGCCCCACCGGCCCTTCGGTGCTCGCGGTGTCCAGCGCCACGCGCTTCAACTCGCCGCGCGCGAGCAGCCCTTCCACCGCGCCCTGCGGTGCGAACCACACGGCCTCCGAACGCTGCAGCAACCCGAGCGCGAAGCTCGTGTCGGTCGCTTCCACCAGCTGGTTGGGCAATGCGAAGCCTTGCGCGATGAGGAAGGCGTCGGCCGTGTGCCGTATCAGCGTGCCCGACACCGGCAGCACCAGCGGGTAGGCCGCCAGCGCGTCCAGCGTCGGCTTGCGCCGCGCCGCCAGCGGATGGCCGGGCCGCACCACCAGCCGCAGCGGCTCGCTGTACAGGTGCTCGAACGCCAGGTCGGCCATGGCCGAGGCCTGCGCGAGGCGGCCCAGCACCAGGTCGATCTCGCCCTGGCGCAGCTGCGTCATCAGCTGCGCGTTGGTGCCGCTCACCACGCGCACGCGCAGCGACGGGTGCGCCGCGTGCAGCCGGGCCACGGCCTCGGGCAGCAGCTCGCCCGCCACGTTGGGCAGCGCGCCGACCACCACGCGCAGCTGGTCGGCGTCGGGCTGGTCCATGGCCAGGCCCATGCCTTCGCGCAGGCCGCGCAGCGCCGAGACGGCGTGGCGCACCAGCACCTCGGCCGCGGGCGTCAGCTCGACGCCCCGGCGGCGGCGCAGCAGCAGCTGGCGGCCGACGATTTCTTCGAGCTCCGCGATGGTCTTGGACACGGCCGGCTGCGTGAGCGACAGCGCACGCCCCGCGCGCACCAGGTTGCGCTCCTGCGCCACCATCACCAGGCACTGCAGGTGGCGCAGCTTCAGGCGCGCAAAGTTCATGGCTGACATGGCGGTTCCATCTGGAGAGGCATCGTTGAAATATAACGAGAGGGAATACCTGGCGGAAGAGCTTTCAGTTGTGCCCGCCCGGCCACCCTTCTAGAGTTGCCGTCCATGCTGCCCCGTACCGGCATGGCGGCACCGAACCACAAAGAGAGACACATGACCACCGGCCACCTGATGACCACCTTCGGCGGCGCCCGCCGCCGCCTCGCCCTTGCCGCCGTTGCCACCGCAGCGGCCTGCGCTGCGCTGTCGCTGGCCGCGCCGGCCGCGGCGGCGGACGCCCCTTCCCCCGCCTACCCGGCCAAGGCCGTGAAGTTCCTCACCAACTTCCCCGCCGGCGGCCCCATCGACATCCTGGGCCGCGCGCTGGCCGACGCGCTGCAGAAAGACCTGAAGCAGCCCTTCATCGTCGACAACCGCCCCGGCGCGGGCGGCAACATCGGCGCCGACCTGGTGGCCAAGAGCCCGGCCGACGGCTACACCGTGCTGCTGGGCATCGACAGCACCTTCACCATCAACCCGCACCTGTACCCGTCGATGCCCTTCGCGGCCAAGGACCTGAAGCCGCTGATGGTGTTCAGCTCGTCGGGCCTGAGCTTCGGCGTGGCCTCCAGCGTGAAGGCCAGGACGCTGCCGGAGTTCATTGCGCAGGCCAAGGCGGAACCCGCCACCTTCAGCTCGGCCGGCAACGGCAGCCCGGGCCACATTGCCGCCGAGATCTTCGCGAGCGACACCGGCGCCAGGATCACGCACGTGCCCTACAAGGGCAACGCGCCGGCCGTGCTGGCGCTCATGGGCAACGAGGTGCAGGCCGGCATCCTGGCCACGCCGGGGCTGCTGCCGCAGGTGCAGTCGGGCAAGCTGCGCGCGCTGGCCGTCACCGGCAAGCAGCGCTCGCCGCTGCTGCCCGAGGTGCCCACCGTGGGCGAACTCGGCCTGAAGGGCCTGGAGTTCGAGGTGCTCTACGTGGCCATGGTGCCCGCCGCCACGCCCGAGCCGGTGATGCAGACGCTGCGCCAGTCGCTGCACAAGGCCATGGCCCTGCCCGAGATCAAGACGCGCCTGGCGTCGCTGGACATGGTGCCCCTGGCCGAGACCGGCGCCGCCGCCAGCGAGCACCTGGCCGGCAACCTCGCGCGCTACGGCCGCATCGTGAAAGCAACAGGCATGAAGGTCGATTGAGCCGCACGTAACGCCTTCGGGTTAACCCCGGCAATGGTTGATTTGATCAATCGAATGCCGGGTCTACAGAATCGTCGGCAACCGCGAACCTCGCGGCCACACTCACAGGCCAACACCCTGAACGACGACAAGGAACCGACCATCATGCTGCCGACCCGCCCCCTCTCCCGCCGCCTTGTTGGTTTGCTGGCCATTGCCGGCGCCGTGGCCTGCCTGGCCACCAACGCCGCCGCGCAGGCCAAGCTCGACAGCCCCCTGCACCTGGTGGTGGGCTACGCACCGGGCGGCGCCACCGACCGCGTGGCGCGCATCGTGGGCGACAAGCTCGGCGCCAAGCTGGGCGTGGCCGTGGTGGTCGACAACAAGCCCGGCGCGGGCGGCCGGCTGGCCGCGCAGCAGGTGAAGATCACGCCCGCCAACCAGAACGTGCTGATGCTCGCCAACCCCGCCGTGATGGTGGTGGCGCCGCTGGTCTTCAAGGACAACAACTACGACGCCGAGCGCGACTTCGTGCCCGTGTCGCACGTGAACGACTACAACTTCGCGCTGTCGGTCTCGCCCACGCTGCCCGTGCGCGAACTGAGCCACCTGCTCGCCTGGATGCGCGCCAACCCCACGCAGGCCAACGTGGGCGTGCCCGCCACCGGCAGCCTGCCGCACTTCTTCGGCCTGATGATGGGCGAGAAGGCCAAGGTGCAGACACAGGTCATCGGCTACCGCGGCTCCGCGCCGCTGCTGAACGACCTGATCGGCGGGCAGGTGCCCATTGCCGTGGACACCGAAGACGTGGTGCTGCCGCAGCACGCCGCGGGCAAGCTGCGCGTGCTGGCGCTGTCGGGCGCCAAGCGCTCGCCTTTCGCACCCGACATTCCCACCTTCAAGGAAGCCGGGCTCGACCTGTCCGCCACCGGCTGGAACACCTTCTTCGCGCCCAACAGCATGCCCAAGGCCAAGGTCGAGCAGCTGGCCACGGCCATCCGCGAAGTCATGCAGGACCCCGACACCCAGCGCAAGTTCAAGGACTCGGGCATGACCCCCGTGGTGAGCACGCCCGCGCAGACCGCCGCCATGCTGAAGGCCTACCGCGCGCAGTGGGCGCCAGTGGTGCAGAAGTCGGGCTACCAGCCCTGATCAAGCCGATCGCCTAACAACAACCAGACCAGACCAGTCCAGAGACATGACCAGACCCAACATCATCTTCATCGTGGCCGACGACCTCGGCTATGCCGACCTGGGCTGCTACGGCGGCCGCGACGCCGCGTTCGGCCCCGTGTCGCCGGTGCTCGATGGGCTGGCGGCCAACGGGCTGAAGCTCACGCAGGGCTACGCCAACTCGCCCGTGTGCTCGCCCACGCGCTTCGGCATGATCACCGCGCGCTACCAGTACCGCCTGCGCGGCGCGGCCGAGGAGCCCATCAACAGCAAGAGCCGCGGCAGCACCACGCTCGGCCTGCCGACCGACCACCCCACCCTGCCTTCATTGCTGAAGGCCGGCGGCTACCAGACCGCGCTCATCGGCAAGTGGCACCTGGGCTACCCGCCCACCTTCGGGCCGCTGCGCTCGGGCTACGACGAGTTCTTCGGGCCCATGTCGGGCGGTGTCGACTACTTCACCCACTGCGACTCCACCGGCCGCCACGACCTGTGGTTCGGCGAGGAAGACAAGCAGGAAGAGGGCTACCTCACCGACATCCTGTCGAAGCGCGCGGTGGACTACGTCGATCGCATGGCCGCGCTGCAAAAGACCGAGGACGGCAAGGACGCGCCCTTCTTCCTGAGCCTGCACTACACCGCCCCGCACTGGCCGTGGGAAACCCGCGACGACGCCGAGAAGGCGCCGCTGGTGAAGGACAACCTGTTCGACCTGGCCGGCGGCAACATCCACGTGTACCGCCGCATGATCCATCACATGGACGAAGGCATCGGCTGGATCATGGCCGCGCTGCACAAGCACGGCATGGCCGACAACACGCTGGTGGTGTTCACCAGCGACAACGGCGGCGAGCGCTTCTCCGACAACTGGCCGCTGGTGGGCGGCAAGATGGACCTGACCGAAGGCGGCATCCGCGTGCCATGGATCGCGCACTGGCCCGCCGTGATCGGCAAGGGCGGCGAGAGCACCCAGCTGTGCATGACCATGGACTGGTCCGCCACCATGCTCGACGCGGCCGGTGTTGCAGCCGATCCGGCCTACCCGCTGGACGGCGTGTCGCTCATGCCGGTGCTGAAGGACGCGAAGCAGAGCTTTCGCCGGCCGCTGCACTGGCGCATGAACCACCGCGGCCAGGAAGCCCTGCGCGATGGCGACTGGAAGTACCTGAAGGTCGACGGCAACGAGTACCTGTTCAACATTCCTGCCGACGAGCGCGAGCGGGCGAACCTGGCGAAGAAGGAGCCGGAACGGCTGGCCGCGATGCGCGCGGATTGGGCGCAGTGGAATGCGACGATGCCGGCGATTCCGGAGGATGCGACAGTGAGCCTGGGGTATTCGGTGAAGGATATGCCGCAGCGCTGACTGCCGCTGCTAGGCCCGAGGCGCCCCGACAGCGCCAAGTGCTGAGATTTTCGCGGCCACCTGCGCCTGTTCTTCGAACTTGTTGCGGTTGGTCGCTTTCAGTTTCGCCAGGTTCTGCAGCTTCCATTGGATTGCAGGCATCGCGGCGAGATGCGTCACGTCCATGCGGCCCCATTCGGGGTCGCCCTCGGCCAGGCTGACGAGAAATGCCCGCTCGTTCGCATCGAGCCCGCCCTGCAGCGTGGCGATCATCCGTTCTCGCGCGGCAAGCAAGGCGTCCAGCTCGACCGGTTCGGCGGTCATGCCCTTGAAGTTCGCCTCGAACTCGCGGGCCACGTCGCGCAGCGGTGGAAACAGGACTTCGTGGACCGGTCTGTTGTGGCTTGCGAGGTAGACCACGAACGCCCGTCGAATGCCGTGCGTGACGCCGCCGTTGGCGAACAACTGCATCACGTCGAACAGGTCGCGCGGGTGCTGCCGGTCCATGGCGGCGACCAGCTTGCCGCCGTAGACGTCGTCGATCGACACCACCGGAATCTCCAGCTCGGCCTGGAGCACCTCCTGGGCCTTGGCGGTCAGCCCGGTCATCGCCAGCGGCCGCACGGTCCCGCGCATCACGTAGTTGACCTCGACCTTGACCTCGATGCCGTCGCGCTTCACCAGCAGCTTGGTCTCGCCGGCCGCGGGCACGCCTGCGAGATGGGTCTGGAATCCCCTCGCCCTGAGCGCTGCGGAGGCCTTGCCGAGCGAGGCCTTGATGGCGCCGAGCGCCGCTTCACGCGTCAAGGTGTGGTCCGGCAACACCAGGTCCAGGTCGACCGACAGGCGCGGCATGTCCCGCACGAAAAGATTGATGGCCGTGCCACCCTTGAGCGCAAAGGTTTCATCGGCAAAGACAAAGGGGGCGATCTGCGTCAGCAGGCGCGCGGTCTTGAGGTAGATGTCGTTCACGATCTCAGGACCAGCAAACCTTCATCGGTCTGGGAAACCCACGCGCTGCTGCCCCCGGTCGGCAGCTTCGCCGCATTCAACTTCTTTGCCCATGGCAATGAGAGCTCATGCCCGAGGTGGAGGCACAGGCGCACCGTCTTCACGTTCGTGCATTGGCGCAGCAACTCCCCGAGGATGGAAGCGCGCAGGCCGTAGGTGCTCTCCGCCAGCTCGCGTGCCTCCGCCAGCGGCTGGCGTACGCCCACTTCACTCAGCATCTCCAGAAACGCGCGCTCGGGCGCCGAGACATCCGGCGCGTTGGCGCGCCCCTCGAAAGGGCCCGTGTGTCGCATGCCCGTGGTGTCGCTGCTGAACAGTCGCTTGCGGTGGTACTCCGAAGGGAAGGCATCGGTGAACCACTGCGGCAGCCTGGCCGACACGAGGCCGTAGAGCTGGAGCGTGGGCACCTGGGACACGTAGTGCCGTATGCCGTGCCAGTCGAGTGCGGACTTGCCGCCCACATGCAACGCGGGAATCTGGCGTTGAAGCAGCAGCAGGCTGGGGTCGCGCTGCAAGGGCGCGTCGGGGCGGCAATACACGCCGCGGGCCAGGCGCCTGAGCCACCCCGCACGCGCATAGTGAACGGCCAGATCGGCCGAGATGCCTTCGCGCGCCAGGTCTTCGCTGCTGATGGGCGTGCCGCTTGGCAGTCCCGACAGCAGCGCGTTTAGCTTTGAGCGATTTATCGTAGCCATACTACGATTATTCTGATAATTCAAAGCATTGGCAATTTTTTGAATTGTTCGACTTGTCGCAATCAAACTACGACAAGTCGAACAAAACGAAGAAACAAGGCCTGTCAGGCTTGCTCCCTCAGGCTCGCCTGCACCAACTCTTCCACCTCCCGCGCCAGGTCCGCGGCAATCCAGATCATCCTGTCGCGCCGCATCTCGCCTGCTTCTTCGAACCAGCCGTTGCCGCTCCCATAGCAGCACCACAACAGCGTGGTCAGCTGCGAGGACTTGATTTCGAGGAGGTCTCTTGCTTCGTCGCCCGAGAGGCAGGCGTATCGGGAGGGGCGTGTCCGGCGGAATTTGGGTGTGGGGCGCCGGGCCATAATTCGAACAGCCATGGGGTGTGCTCCTTGTAGAAGATTTGCACGTCATGTGGTCAGACGGCCAGGGTGTTTGCTGCACCCTGGCCGTCGCCTTTGATACCTCACGTTCGCATCGGTGCGCGAGCGCATCGACAACCCGCCGTGAGGCGAGCGGTTCACTCATTCATTCGCTGGTGGGTGTGGGCATTCCTTTCACGGCATTCGCCGCCCCTGTAGTGGGGCGCCTTGCTGCTGGGGCATCACTTTAGATAAGCGAAGCCGGGCAAGGGAAAAGAATTTGTCGAGAAATTCTCGAATCGAAGAGGTATCTGCCGGGGCTCGGCCCGGGGACACAAACAATGACAGTTGCAGCGCTGTCACGCGCCGGAAGCAGCGCACAGGCGGCTGCTTCCGGGGGTGAATTCGGGCTCTATCGAGCTGACGCGCCGTGGCGCTTTGCCCTGCGCATTGCACGCAGCGCCGAAACCTCAGAATGCCTCGTAGCCGGTCGCCGAAGTGATCTCGGTGGGCTTGTAGATCTTGTGCTGCGCGGTCGGGCCGCCCGCGTCCATCACCACCAGCAGGCGCCACAGCGGCTCGCTCGTGGAACTGGCGCTTTGTTCCTTGCTGAGCTTGAAGCTCGGCACGCCGGGCGCGGTGCCCTTCACGACCACGCGCAGCAGCGTCTGGCCCTTGGCGTTCGACACTTCGAGGTCGTAGCCGAGGTTCTTTTCGCTGAGGTTCTCGGCCTTGTAGCCGTAGCCGGTGAAGTGCTTGACGACGTATTCGAAGGCAGCGGCCTGCACCTGCTCGGGCGAGGCCTTGGCGCCACCGCCTGCGGCGGCCGCGGCCGGCGTTGCGGCCAGCGGCTGCGGCACGTTGCCGCGCGACTTGGCGGCGTGCACCTCGGCGTCGGTCGGAACCCAGCCGCGCGGGCCGCGCACCAGCACGGCCAGCTTGTCTTCGGGCTCCCAGCTGGCCACGTGCCATTCGTCGTCGTCGCGCACGCGGGTGGACACCTTGGCGTCCTTGTTGCTCTCGACTTCGAGGATGGCGATGCGGTTGGTCTGCACCACGGCGCGGAAGTTCTGGCCGGCGTCGAAGGTGCGCTTGAGCAGGGCCAGGCGGTCCTTGGCGCGCTGGATCTGGTGCGCGCTGCGTTCGCCGCCGCCGGCGCGGTGGTGGGTGTCGAGCGACTCCAGGTAGAACCAGCGGCCGCCGGCACCCAGGTTCACCCATTCGGCCCAGATGGTGGCGATGACGTTGTCGCCGGTGGCCAGCCAGGCGTGGTCGAAGGGCTTGTCGCGCGCGTCGAACACGCCCATCTTGGCAACGATTTCGACCGGCGTGAGCCGTGGTCCGGACAGTCGCTTTTCATTGATGACAGCGAGTACCTGGGGATCGACTTCGTTTTCCATTCAGCGGGCTTCGAGGGGAGTTGCAAGGGGTGGGGAGTATGCCGCATCGCCGCCGAAAACCGGCGCCCGCGGCCAAGCCGGTTCGCCCGGAATACAGCAACAGCTTCGTAAAACATGCAATACCGCGATCGGGCTATTCGCCCGCGGCTGTTGCGGGAAGTCTGCACTCGCGCCGCGCCAGGAGCCCCGGGGGCCACGCAGCGCAACATGTAACTTGAAGCTTGCAGGACAATTCCGGGCTACAAAAAATCACACACCGAGATCGCCATGACCCTGGACGAACTGTTTGCCGAGAGCCATTTGCTTCCCACGGTACCCAAGGTGGTGTTCGATCTCATCGAATTGCTGCGCGACGAAGACGCGGCGATTCCCCTGGTGGCCCGCAAGGTCGAGCTCGACCAGGTGCTGACGGCCCGGGTGCTGCGGATGGCCAATTCGCCCTACTTCGGGCTGCGCCGCAAGATCATGTCGATCCAGGACGCGATCCAGATGCTGGGCTTCTCGGCGATCCGCTCGCTGGTGGTGAGCTCGGGCCTCACGGGCACGTTCCAGAAGGTGCACGGCGTGCACCTGCCGACCTTCTGGTCGCACAGCCTGCGCGTGGCCTCGGTGGCCCGCTACCTCGCGGGCAAGACCCGCCGGGTGGACGCGAGCCTGGCTTTCACGATGGGCAGCATGCACGCCATCGGCCACCTGATCATGGCGGGCGCCATGAAGGAGCAGATTGCCGAGCTGAACGCCGCGCACCCCTTCGACCGCATGGGCCGGCTCGAGGTGGAACAGCAGAAGTTCGGCTACCACTACGGCGACGTGGGCGGGCGGCTGGCCGCGCGCTGGGAGTTCGCACCGGAGTTCGTGAGCGCCCTCTCGGGCTTTGCCAACCCGATGGAAGCCGAGCACCTCGACCCGCTGGCCAATGTGCTGCACCTGGCGGTGTGGCGCGTGGCGCTGGAAGGCGAAGGGCTGCGCATCGGCGACGCGCAGCACGTGTGGCCGGCCCTGTCGGCCGACGCCATCGGCATCTCCGAAGACGTGGTGCAGGAAATGCCGGCGCCGCGCGAACTGGCGTCCGACCTGGAATCGATGATCGCCTGATCGCCTGATCGCGCCGGCCATTCAAGCCATCAGGCGGGCGCTCGCTGCCCGTCGACCGCCGCGGCCCCGGCCAGCGCCACCGCATCGGCGCCCGCCGGATACCGCAGCCGTCCCGACGTGTCGTTCGCGGCGTGCCACACCACCTGTGCCACATCCGAAGCCACCGTCACGGCCTGCAACTGGCCGAACGACGCGAAGACGCGCTGCGCGAACGGCGCATAAGCCTCCGGAATCAGCCCCTGCATGCGCGCCTGGCCGTTGCTGGTGAAGCTTGTCGTGGGCGCGTAGCCAGGCTGCACCAGCTTCACGCGCACGCCGAAGGCTTCGAGTTCATGCGCGAGCGACGCGGTGAAGCCCTCCACGGCCGTCTTGCTCGCGGTGTACACCGCCACCAGCGGCATGGGCGCGAGCGTGGCGCTCGACGTCACGTTCACGATGACGCCCGAACGCCGGGCGCGGAACTGCGCAAGGACCGCCTGGGTCATCGCGATCACGCCGAAGGTGTTGGTCTCGAACACTTCGCGCGTGGTGGCCATGGGCGTGGCCTCGAACGCGCCGAAGAGGCCGATGCCGGCGTTGTTGACCAGCACGTCGATGGGCCCGGCCGCCTCGAGCACGGCGGCGATGCTGGCGGCGTCTGTCACGTCGAGCGGCAGCACGCGCAACCGGTCGGAAGGCGGCAGCAGGTCTTCTTGCGGTGTGCGCATGGTGGCGACGACGTTCCAGCCTTGCGAGAGGAAATGGCGCGCGGTTTCGAGGCCGTAGCCTGAAGAGCAGCCGGTGACGAGTACGGTTTTCATGGATGTGTCTTGGACGGTTCGTGGAGTGGTTTGCATGGTGGGTTGAACGATATCCAGCACAGGCAGGACTTTCTACAATGCGCAGTCCACCATTCGTTTGCGAGCGTCCAGCCATGAGCGATCCGCTGTCCGAGGTCATCGCGCTGCTGCAGCCGCGGGCCGTGTTCTCCAAGTGCATCAGCGGCGCCGGCCAGTGGGCGGTGCGCTATTCGGACTACGGCCAGCCGAGCTTCTGCGCGGTGCTCGAAGGCAGTTGCCTGCTGGCGGTCGACAGGCAGCAACCGTTCACGCTGCAGGCGGGCGACTTCGTGCTGATGCCGGCCACGCCGGGTTTCACCATGTCTGGCTTCGAGGCCGTGGCGCCGACGCGCATCGACCCCAAGCTCACGCCCTCCCCCACCGGCGAGGTTCGCCACGGCCGGCGCGGCGGGCGGCCCGACGTGCGGCTGCTGGGCGGCTACTTCGTCTTCGATTCGCCCGACGCGGCGCTGCTGGTCTCGCTGCTGCCGGCGCTGGTGCACGTGCGCGGCGTGGAGCGGCTGTCGGTGCTGGTGCGGCTGGTGGGCGAGGAGTCGCGCGAGAGCCGCTCGGGCCGCGAGATGGTGCTCACGCGGCTGGTGGAGGTGCTGCTGATCGAGGCGCTGCGCTCTTCATCGGGCGAAGACGCGCCGCCGGGGCTGCTGCGCGGGCTGGCCGACGCGCGGCTCTCGCTGGCGATGCGGCAGCTGCACAAGGACCCGGCGCGCTCGTGGACGGTGGCGCAGCTCGCGCAGAAGGCGGCGCTGTCGCGCTCGGCGTTCTTCGAGCGCTTCACGCGCGCGGTGGGGCTGCCGCCGATGGAATACCTGCTGGCGTGGCGCATGGCGCTCGCCAAGGACCTGCTGCGCCGCCAGGACCTGGCGATCGGCGAGGTGGCCGAGCGCGTGGGCTATGGCTCCGCGAGCACCTTCAGCACGGCGTTCAGCCGGCACGTGGGGCAGCCGCCGAGCCACTTCGCGCGCACCGCGGCGGGCTGACCGAGCCCCGCCGAGGCCCCATGAAAAAAGGGGCGCCCCGCAAGAGGCGCCCCATGTCCGTTCGAGACCCCGAAGGGCCCCGCGTGCTCAGGACTTCTTGAAGTCCAGCGCGCCGGTCAGGTCACCCATGGGGTGGCCGCCGTTCTTCAGGAGCGCGGCGTCGCGGTCGACCAGGCCCTTCAACGGCGGCAGCGACCAGCGGTGCGTGATGAAGCGCAGCGTGGAAGCGGTGTCGTACTGGGTCTTGTCGATGAAGCCCTTCTTCGAGAACGGCGAGACGATGATCGCGGGAATGCGCGTGCCGGGGCCCCAGCGGTCGGCCTTGGGCACGGCGGCGTGGTCGTAGAAGCCGCCGTTTTCGTCGTACGTGACGACCACGAGCATGTGGCCCCACTGCGGGCTGGCCTGCAGCTTGGCGAGCACGTTGGCAATGTGCGCGTCGCCGTCGGCCACGCTGGCGTAGCCGGCATGCTGGTTCAGGTTGCCCTGCGGCTTGTAGAAGCTCACGGCGGGCAGCGTGCCGGCAGCCGCGTCCTTCAGGAAGTCGGCGTCGAAGTCCTTCAGGTGGGCCGCGCGCGCGTCCGGGTGCGCCGTCGGGTCGAAGGCGGCGTAGTAGTTGAACGGCTGGTGGTGGAACTGGAAGTTCGGCGTTTGCGCGGCCGGCGGCACGGCGGCCGGGAACTTGCGGTCACCGGTGGCGACGGCCGTGGTGTCTTTCCACGCGCCACCGTACCAGGCCCAGCTCAGGCCCTTGGCGGTGAGCAGGTCGCCGATGGTGGTCTGCGTCTGCGGCGGCAGCGTGTTGGCCTTGGTCGGGTCGGCGAAAAGCTTGCTGCTGTCCGCCGCCGCCGGCGCGTTGCCGCTGGGCTGGTAGGCCGGCTGCATGGTGTTCACCGCGTAGAAGTTGCCGGCGGCATCCTTCGGCGTGAGCGTGCTGTCGTTCAGGTAGGTGGGCGCACCGTTGAGCACCGATGTCGGCGCGTTGGCGGCGGGCGTGAGGCGCACGAAGTTGCCGTTGGCATCGGTGTCGATGGCCGAGATGGTGGCCTTGGCCGGCGAATTTGCGTCGTCCGCGTTCGGGTACAGCGGCGCGCAGGCGCACACGAGGTACTGGTGGTTCAGGAACGAGCCGCCGAACGCGCCCATGAAGAAGTTGTCGGCCAGGGTGAAGTTCTTGGCCACTTGCCACAGCTGCATCTTGCTGCCGTCGTAGTAGCCCATGCTGAGGCCGCCTGCGTCGGAGTACGCGGTGAACTTGTCGTTCTTGCCGCCGTCGATCTGCATCTGGTTGTTGTAGAAGCGGTGCACCAGGTCACGCGAGATGACGGTCTGGTCGACCTTGGTTCCCGTGTTGAAGAAGCCGGCCTCGGCATCGATCTGGAACATCTTGTTGGGCATGCCCACCGTGGCTTGCTGGGGGATCGAGACCGTCTGGCCGCTCGCGGTCACGCCGCCGCCCCACACCGGCGGCAGCGTCGGCAGCGTGGCACCGTCGAAGTCCTTCTGCGGCTCTGGCGCGGTGGTCGACGAGGTCGGGTTCACGCCGGGAATGCCGTTGGCGCCGGGGTACAGGCCGTACAGGTTGTCGAAGCCGCGGTTTTCCGCGTAGATGACGACCACGTTGGTGATCTGGTCGAGCGCGAGGCGGTTGCGCAGCGCGGCGATCACGTCGCCACCCGCGCCGGCTTCGGCCACGGCTTCGGCGATGCGCTCGATCGCCTGGTCGATCTCGTTCTGCAGCGCGGTCTTGATGGCCGCGTCGGTCTGCTTGTTGTGGTCGGCCAGCAGTTGGGCTTCGCTCACGCCCAGGCGTGCGGCGAGCGCGGTGCGGGCAGCGGCCAGGTCGCCGCCGTTGGCGTCCATCAGTGCCACGAGTTCGGTGGTGATGGCGCTCACCACGCCGTTGGCACCGGCCGGCGCGCGGAATACCAGCGGCTGGGTGACGGGGGTCTCGGTGTTGGTGACGGGGTCGAAGCGCTTGCTCGACGTGCCGATCTCGGCCACCAAGGCGCCCTGGCCGGTGAGCGTGAAGGCGCCGTTGGCGTCGGTGGTGGTGCTGGGCTCGCCGCTGTCGCAACGACCGTTGCCGTTGGTGTCGATGCAGACCTTGGCGTTGCGGTAGTAGCTGCCGGTGACCACGCCCGAGGTGGTGGTCGCCGTGCTGCCGCCCGAGGGGAAGCCGAAGAAGCCCGGGCCGCTGTTGTCGCCGCCGCCGCAGGCAACCATCATGGCCGCCGCGGCAATGGCGGTCGGCCAGGGGGTGAGGTGGCGTACGAGTTTGCGTCCGCGAGCGGACACGTTGCTACGTTGGGAGGGGGTCATCATGTGTGGTGTTATGAGGTGTGGATGAACCAGACCGGTGGTCGGGCGGCGTGATGCTCTGCGTGGCGCATGACAGCCATGTTGCAATTCGTGCTACATCCGATGCGCTAATTCAGGGCTAAGAAATCCCCCTGCGCATGTCACGCCGCTGACATGCGCGAAACCGATCCTCGTCGGCTGCCCCGCGGCCCTGCCCGCACACTTTTTCTCCACGTGCCCCCGACGACCCGACTCTTTCGCCGCCTGGCCCTGCTGGCCGCGGTTCCCCTGCTGTGCGGCGTGCTGGCCGCTTGCGGGCGCGCCGCGCCTGACGCATTGACCGCGTCGACACCCGCGCCGGCACCGCAAGCCGCCCCAACGCCAGCAACGCCAGCAGCGGCACCATCCGCCGCACCACCGGCCCAGCCGGCCTACGTCGGCGCCACCTACGCCCTCGTGCCCGGCCGCCCGCAACCGAGCGCCGCGCAGCTCACCGAGATCGGCCGGCGCATCTTCTTCGACGGCAGCCTCTCGGCCACGGGCAAGGCCTCGTGCGCGAGCTGCCACGACCCGCAGCACGCCTTCGGTCCGCCGAACGCGCTGTCGGTGCAGCTCGGCGGCGCCGACGGCAAGCAGCAAGGCCCGCGCGCCGCGCCCTCGCTGCGCTACCTGGAAACGCTGGCCGCCTTCACCGAGCACCACCACGACAACGACGGCGACGACAGCATCGACGCCGGCCCCACCGGCGGCCACATGTGGGACGGCCGCGCCGGCTCCGCGCACGAGCAGGCGGCCATGCCGCTTCTATCCCCCGCCGAGATGGCCAACGCGTCGGTGGCGGACGTGTCGGCCAAGCTCGAGCGCGCGGCCTACGCCGGCGACCTGCGCAAGGCCTTCGGCGACGACGTGTTCAAGACCCCCGACGCCGCCTTCAAGGCCGCGGGCCTCGCGCTGGAGGTGTTCCAGCAGTCGCCGAAGGACTTCTATCCGTTCACCAGCAAGTACGACGCGGTGCTGCGCGGCCAGGCCAGGCTCAGCGCGGCCGAAGCGCGCGGGTTGCGCGTGTTCAACGACGAGGACAAGGGCAACTGCGCGTCGTGCCACATCAGCGAGCGCACGCAGGACGGCGCGTTTCCGTTCTTCACCGACTACGGCCTGATTGCGCTCGGCGTGCCGCGCAACCGCAAGCTGAAGGCCAACGCGGACCCGGCGTTTTACGACCTCGGCCTGTGCGGCCCCTACCGCACCGACATGAAGGACCACCCCGAGTACTGCGGCCTGTTCCGCACGCCCACGCTGCGCAACGTGGCGGTGCGCCAGAGCTTCTTCCACAACGGGGTGTTCCACTCGCTGGAGCAGGCGATCCGCTTCTACGCGCAGCGCGACACGGCGCCCGAGCGCTGGTACGCGCATTCGGGCAAAGGCATCGTGCAGCAGTACGACGACCTGCCCGAGCAGTACCACGCCAACCTCAACACCGACGCGCCCTTCGGCCAGAAGCGCGGCGGCAAGCCGGCGCTGACGGAGGCGGAAATCCGCGACGTGGCGGCGTTCCTGCGCACGCTGACCGACGCGGACCAGAAGAACGCGCCGGCCACCGCCACCGCAGCGCGATAAGACGCGCAGGCGGCCCTAGCCTCCGCCCATGCGCTCGACGTTCGCGTTGAGCCGCTCCAGCAGCGCCGCGAGCTGCGCGACCTCATCCGCCGAGAAGCCCGCGAGCGCGTCCTGCGCGTGCGCGTCCATCAGCGCCTTGGCCTTGGGCAGGCGCTTGGCGGCCAGCGGCGTGAGCGAGATCAGGCGGCTGCGGCCGTCGTCGGGGTCGGCCACGCGCTCGACCAGGCCGTCGCGCTCCATGCGGGCCAGCAGCTGCGCCATGCTGGGCTGCTCCACCTGCGCGATGCGCGCGAGCTCGGCCTGCGACAGCGCCTTGCGCTTCTTGAGCGACACCAGCACCGGCAACTGGCCCACCGCAAAGCCGAACTCGCGCAGCCCGCCGTCGGCAATGCGCGTGAAGCCGCGCGTGATGCGGCCGATGAGCCGCAAGGGGCTGGAGTCGTGCGTGTCGGTCATGCGAGGCATTCTATCTTCATAGGCTCCTATGCTAATATAAATAGGAACCTATCCTTCATGGAGCCTTTCGAATGCCCCGCCTGTCCACGTCTTCCACGTCTTCCACGTCTTCCACGTCTTCCACGTCTTCCACGTCTTCCACGTCTTCCATGCCTCCCGCTTCCCTCACCCCGTCCCGCATCGCCATCGTCGGCGCCGGCCCCGGCGGGCTCACGCTGGCGCGCCTGCTTCACCTGTCCGGCATCCATGCCACCGTGTTCGAGCGCGAGGCAAGCCCGCTCGCGCGGCCGCAGGGCGGCACGCTCGACCTGCACGAAGACTCGGGCCTGCTGGCCGTGCAGCGCGCCGCCCTGGCCAGCGAGTTCCAGCGCATCGCGCGCTACGACGACCAAGGCTCCCGGCTGCTCGACAAGGCCGCCCGCGTGCTGTTCGAGGAACCCGACGCGGGCGCCGGCAACCGCCCCGAGGTCGACCGCACCGCGCTGCGCGAGATGCTGCTGGCCTCGCTGCCCGCCGAATGCGTGCAGTGGGGCCATGCGCTGCGCGACCTGCGGCTGCAGGAAGGCGGGCGCTGGAACCTGCTGTTCGAAAACGGCGAGGCCGGCCCGTTCGACCTGGTGGTGGGCGCGGACGGCGCCTGGTCGCGCGTGCGGCCGCTGCTGTCGCCGTACAAGCCGCAGTACAGCGGCCTCACGTTCATCGAGTTCGGCATCGACGACGTCGATCGCAGCCACCCGGCACTGGCGCAACTGGTGGGCCGGGGCAAGCTGGAGGTGCAAGGCGACGGCAAGGAAATCATCGTGCAGCGCAACGGCAACGCGCACATTCGCGGCTACGCGATCTTCCGCGTGCCGGCGGACTGGGCAGCGCAGCGCTTCGACTTCGCCTCGCCCGCGTCGGTGCGCAGCGCGTTGCTGGCGGAGTTCGCGGGCTATGCCGATGCGGTGACAGACCTCTTTCGCGCCAGCAACGACAACTTCGTTTCACGCCCGATCCATGCACTGCCGGTCGGCCATTGCTGGACGCACCGGCGCGGGCTGACGCTGCTGGGCGACGCGGCGCATGTGATGTCGCCCTTCGGCGGCGAAGGCGTGAACGCCGCGATGCGCGACGCCGTCGAACTGGCCGCCCAGCTCGGCGCGCAAGGCGACTGGGCCGCCGCCGTGGGCACTTACGAAATGCAGATGTTCGAACGCGTGGTCGACGCGGCGGAAGGCTCGGCCGAAGCCGCCGCCGTGCAGATGTCGCACATCGGCGAGGCACTGGCGCTGGCGCACCTGAGCGAGCACCGGGCCGTGGCCGCCTGAACCGGCGGGTGTCCGTGGGACGGAGACGTCCCAGGTGTATCTATTTGACTTTGTTTTAGATATATCTAAAATAGTTCAGATACACACCAGACAGGACACCCACCATGAGACATTTCCACCTCGACCACCACCACTGCCGCACCGCCCGCGGCGAGCATGAAGACGGCCTTTCCGGCGGCCGCGGACACCGTGGCGGGCGCGGCGGCGGAGGCGGCGGCCGCGTGTTCGGCCACGGCGGCCTGCGCTTCGTGCTGCTGCAGCTCATCGCCGACAAGCCGGCCCACGGCTACGAGCTCATCAAGGCCATCGAAGACCGCCTCGGCGGCAGCTACGCGCCCAGCCCCGGCGTGGTCTACCCCACGCTCACGCTGCTCGAGGAGCTCGGCTACCTCAGCGTGGAAACCGCCGACGGCGGCGGGCGCAAGCGCTACAGCATCACGGCCAGCGGCCAGGAGTTCTTGGCGGCCAACCGCGAAATGGCCGACGCCATGATGGCCCGCATGAGCGGCGGCGTCGACGGCGCCGGCCCGCGCGGCGGACGCCCGCCACAGGTGACGCGCGCCATCGAGAACCTCAAGCTCGCGATGCGCATGCGCCTGTCGGGCGCGCCGATGACCGAGCAGCAGGCGCACGACTTCGCGGCCGTGCTCGACAGCGCCGCGCAGCAGATCGAGAAGATCTGAGCCTCTTGCCGGGCCTGTTGCCGAACCCACTCTCCTTGCCTGAGCTGCCTGCCTCGCCATGCTGCACAACATCGCCGCGATCAGGGGCTACCACGCCCACGTCTACTTCGACCCCGACACGCGCGCCACCGCACGCGCGGTGCGGCACGCGCTCACCGGATGCTTCGACGTGCGGGTGGGTGGCTTCCACGACGAGCCGGGCGGGCCGCACCCCAAGGGCTCCTACCAGATCGGCTTCACGCTCGGCCAGTTCGACCATGTGGTGCCCTGGCTGATGCTCAACCGGCAAGGCCTCGACGTGCTCGTGCATCCGCTCACCGGCGACGAGGCCGGCGACCACGAACACCGCGCGCTGTGGCTGGGCACGCCGCAGCCGCTGGACATCGACTTCCTGCGCAGCCTGCCCGCCATGCCCGCCGTGGCCACCCCGGCCGCCACCCTGGCTGCTGCGCCTCCCCCATCTCAACCCGCCCTGCTCACCCAGGACTCATGCAATGACTGACTTCAGCACTTCATCTGCTTCCACCGCCCCCGACCGCACGCCGCGCCGGGTGCGCCACGACCTGCGCTTTCGCCAGCTCACGGTGAAGACCGTGCAGCGCGTCACGCCGCACCTGATTCGCGTCGCCCTCGCGGGCGACGACCTCGCGGGCTTCACCAGCCTGGGCTTCGACGACCACGCGAAGATCTTCTTTCCCGACGCCGTCACCGGCAAGCTCACGCTGCCCACCGCCGGCCCCGACGGCCCGGTGTGGCCCGCAAGCGGCCGCCCGACCATGCGCGACTACACGCCGCGCCGCCACGACGCCAAGGCCGGCACGCTGGAGATCGACTTCGCGCTGCACGACGCCGGCCCCGCCACGCAGTGGGCCGAGCAGGCCAAGCCCGGCGACACCCTTGGCGTGGGCGGCCCGCGCGGCTCGTTCATCGTGCCGACCGAATTCGACTGGCACCTGCTGATCGGCGACGACACCGCCCTGCCCGCCATCGCGCGCCGCCTGGCCGAGCTGCCCGCCGGTGCGCGCGCGGTGGTGCTGGCGGAAGTCGACAGCGAAGCCGACGAGATTCCGTTCGAGACGCAGGCCGAGCTCACGCTGCAATGGGTGCACCGCCGCGGCGCCGAGCCGGGCACGAGTGCCGTGCTGGTCGATGCGCTGAAGGCCGCCAAGCTGCCGGCCGGCGATTTCCATGCGTGGGTGGGTTGCGAGTCGGCCATTGCCAAGGCGCTGCGCGCGCACCTGGTGGGCGAGCGCGGCGCGAACCCGAAGTGGACGCGGGCCTCGGGCTACTGGCGCCGCGGTGCGGTGGCCACGCACGATTCGCACGACGAGTAATGTGAGTCCTGCTCCTTCCCCTCCCGGGGGAAGGCTGGGATGGGGGCAAGCGGCGCATCCACCGCCGACGGTGATCGATACGCCGTCAGCCCCCACCCCGACCTCCCTCAAGCGGGGGAGGAAGAGATACCGCCTCAGTGCGGCACTTCGGCAGGCCCCGATGCCGCGGCATTGCGTCGCGGGCTCTTGATGAGCAACAGCAGCGGAATCGCCAGCACCGTGATGATCATCATGATCGCGAAGTCGTCCAGGTAGCCGATCAGCGCGCCCTGCCGCGTCACCTCCGCATTCAGCAGCGCCAGGCCGCTCAAGGTGTCGGGCGACATGATCTGCGGCAGCGTGGCCAGCGCGGGGTTGCCCGGCGCCACGGTCGAGGCGATCTGCGCATGCGCCTTGCTCGAGCCTTCGGTCAGCAGCGCCTGAACGATCGAGATGCCCACGCTGCTGCCGATGTTGCGCAGCAGGCTGAAGATGGGCGTGCCCTGGTTGCGCAGGCGCGGCGCCAGCGTGGCGAAGGTGGCGGTCGACAGCGGCACGAAGGTGAAGCCGATGCCCAGCCCCTGGATGAAGCCAGAAAGAATGATCAGGCTGCTGTCCATCTGCAGCGTGAGCCGCGTCATCTGGTACAGCGAGAAGGCCGTGAGGCCGAAGCCCACCGCCATGATGGCGCGCACGTCGATGCGCTGCACCAGCCGGCCCACGATGATCATCGCGATCATCGTGCCCACGCCGCGCGGCGCGGTCACCTCCCCGGTGTAGATCACCGGATAGCCCATCAGCCCCTGCAGGAAGTTGGGCAGCAGCGCCATGGTCGCGAACAGGATCATGCCGACGATGAACGCGAACAGCAGGCCGGTGACAAAGTTGCGGTCTTTGAGCAGGTCGCGGTCGAAGAACGACACGCCCTGCACCGTCCAGGTGTGGACCACGAAGAAGCCGAAGGCCACCAGCGCGGCGGCCGCCTCGAGCTTGATTTCCCACGAGTCGAACCAGTCGAGCTGCTCGCCGCGGTCCAGGAACAGCTGCAGCATGCCGATGGCCAGGCTCAGCGTGACGAAGCCGAAGATGTCGAGCTTCTCGCCCTGCGGCCGGCTCTCGGGCAGGTAGCGCGCGATGCCCCAGAAGGCAAAGATGCCCACCGGCAGGTTGATGAAGAACACCCAGCGCCAGTCGAAGTTCTCGGTGAGCCAGCCGCCCAGCAGCGGCCCGAGGATGGGCCCGACCATGATGCCCGCGCCCCAGATGGCCATGGCCTGGCCGACCTTCTCGCGCGGGTTGATGTCCAGCAGCACCGCCTGCGACAGCGGCACCAGCGCCGCGCCGAAGATGCCCTGCAGCAGGCGCGCCGCCACGATGCCGACCAGCGAGGTGGCCAGCCCGCACAGCGCCGAGGCCACCGTGAAACCGATCACCGAGATGATGAACACGCGCCGCCGCCCCCAGTGGCCGCACAGCCAGCCCGTGAGCGGCAGCGCGATGGCCGAGGCCACGATGTACGAGGTGAGCACCCAGGTGATCTGGTCCTGCGAGGCCTGCAGGCTGCCCTGCATGTGGGGCAAGGCGACGTTGGCGATCGTCGTGTCCAGCGCCTGCATGATGGTCGCCAGCATGATCGAGATGGTGATCATGCCCTTGTGCGGCACGGTGGTTCCGGGTGCGACGCTCATGGCTTCGGCCCCGTGCCGGAGGTGATCTCCACCAGGCTGCCATGCACCTTGCCCAGCAGGCTCAGCAGCTGCGCGCGTTCGGGCGGCGTCAGCACCGCCATCACGCGCGCGTTGAGCCCGTCGCTGATGCTCAGGGCCGCGTCGAGCGCCTTCTCGGCGCTGGGCTGCAGGTGGATCTTGTTGACGCGGCGGTCCGTGGCGCTGGGTTCGCGGCGGATCCAGCCGGCGGCGGCCATGCGGTCGCACAGGCCGGCCACGGCCATGGGCGTGAGGTCGAGCCGCTGCGCAAGTTCGGCCTGAGAGAGCGGCTCGACCTCGTCCGGGTCGCCGTGCATGGCCAGTGCGCCCAGCAGGCGGCACTGTGCACTGGTGAGGCCGATGCGTTCGCGCGCGAGGCGGTCGAACTCTTCGCTGTAGAGCTTGCCCACGCTCTTGACGAGGAAGCCGAAACGCTGGGTGAAGTCCCTTTTCATAAGGGACTTGATTATCTACATGTTTATTAGTTTGGAATTAGCAAGGGTCGGCGGCAGGCCCTGCCCTTGCAACCTGCCCTTGCAACCCGCCCTTGCACCTGCTCTCACAACCAGCCGGCGCGCCGGAACCGGTAGTACAGGTAGCCGCAGGTGCTGACGATGAGCCCCAGCGCCACCGCATAACCGTAGCGGAATTTCAGCTCCGGCATGTTCTCGAAGTTCATGCCCCAGATGCCCGCGAACGCGGTGCACACAGCGAAGATGCTGGCCCAGGCCGCGAGCCGCTTGGTGACCTCGCTCTCCTCGATGGTCACCATCGACAGGTTCACCTGGATCGCCGTGCCGATGGTGTCGCGCATGGCGTCGATCGAGCCGTTGATGCGCCCCAGGTGGTCGCCCACGTCGCGAAAGTACTCCTGCGAACTCATGCAGACCTGCGGCACCCGCCCGCCATGCATCTTGCCGGCCGCCTCCAGCAGCGGCGCCACCGCGCGCTTGAGGATCATGCTGCGCCGCTTCAGGTCGTACAGCTGCTTGATCTTGTCGCGCGCCGCGCCGCCCTGGCCGAAGATCTGCTGCTCGATGCTTTCCAGCTCCACCTCGAGCGCGTCGATCACCGGAAAGTAGCGGTCGACCACCGCGTCCATCAGCGCATACAGCACGAAGCCCGCGCCGTGGCGCAGCAGCTCGGGCTCGCGCTCGCAGCGTTCGCGCACGCCCAGGAAGCCCTGCTTGCTGCGGTTGCGCACCGACAGCACGTAGTTGCTGCCCACGAACACGTCGACCTCGCCCACGTTGGTGCAGTGCTCGCCCTCGGGGGAGGGCTCGACCAGGTGCATGACCACGAAGAGCGAGTCGCCGTACTCCTCCACCTTCGGGCGCTGGTGGCCGTGGTGCGCGTCCTCGACCGCCAGCGGGTGCAGGCCGAACTCCATCTGCATGTGGTCGAGCTCTTCGTTGCTCGGGTCGCTCAGCGCCACCCACACGAAGCACCCCGGCCGGGTGATGTATTCGCTGATGTCGTCGACGGTGATGTCGGCCAGTTTCGAACCGTTTTCGTAGGCTACGCAGTTGATCAGCATTGCTACGCGTCCTCGGTCAGTCCTGGGGGTCGGCCGCGGCCAGCTGCGCGGTGGCGGCCAGCGCGGTCTCGATGGCCTGCGTCTCGCTCCTGAGCAGGGCCAGGCCCTTTTCGGCGAACGCGGCGTGGCTCGCCACGTCGGCCCACAGGCTCGATGCGGCTTCGGCGCAGGTGAGCGATGCGAAGCGGATGCGGCCCTTCGCCAGGTCGACGAAGCGCTGCTCGCGCAGCGGGTCCGCCCGGTCCCAGGCGCCGCCGATCAGCACGCGTTTGCCGCGCTTGATGCGCGGTTCGCGCTCGGCGAAGAAAGGCAGCTTGGCCGAGACCCAGGCTTGCATGCCGGTGTTCAGTGCGGTGTCGAAGGCCGAAGGCGCGGGGTGCGCCTTCGCAAAATCGCGCAAGGTGCCGACGTTGTAGAGCAGCGGGTCCTTGGGGTTCGCTGCGCTGCCTTCCACGGGCCGGATGACCGACGGGTTGCTGCTCGCGCGCTCGGGCCGCTTCGACTTGCGCAGGTCCGCAAGCTCGGCCGGCGACATGCACAGGTACAGCGCCGCGAGTTCGGCCGGCAAGGTGGCGGTGTCTGGCAGCGCGTGCGCGTCAGGGCCTTTGAGTTCATCCAACTGGGCCATGGGCGCCTTGTTCTTCTTCACGCGGGGTTTGCGCTTGTGGATTTTAGGGCTGTGGCTGCGCGGCGATGGACCCGCAGATCGGCGAGGTTGACGCGGCTCCATCCGGTCGATCTGCATGGGGATGCCACAAAGTTCACGGCAAGCAAGGGCGAGAAGGCAGCACGCGACGCGAAAGCGACAGGGCTCTATCGACAATGGCGAGAAAGAATTGACCATGAAGACCGACACCGCAGTCCGCCACGTCACCAAGCCCGGCGCCAACATCTTCCTCGAGCTGGGTTTTCCGCCGGCCGAAGCCCGGCGCTTGCAGGCCGCGTCGCAAAAGCAGATCAACGACACGCGGCTGCTGAAACAGCAACTCATGGAAGCGCCGTCGAGCTGGATCGCGGAGCATCACCTGAAACAGGCCGACGCTGCCGAAATCCTGATGGTCTCCCGCCCCCGGGCTTCCGACGTGGTGAACAGGAAGACAGCCAAGTTCACCATCGACACGTTGGTTGAAATGCTCAGCCGCATCGGCAAGCCGGTCAAACTGGTCGTCGGCTGAGCCCCCCGCCCGTCCCCGATAATCGCCCGAGTGAAAACGACGACTGCCCAACCCACCCCCTCGACCAGCGACTTTTCCGGGCACACGCCCATGATGGCGCAGTACCTCGGCCTGAAAGCCGACCATCCGGACACCCTGCTGTTCTACCGGATGGGCGATTTCTACGAGCTGTTCTGGGCCGATGCCGAAAAGGCCGCGCGCCTGCTCGACATCACGCTCACGCAGCGCGGCCAGTCGGCCGGCCAGCCGGTGGTGATGTGTGGCGTGCCCTTCCATGCGGTCGACACCTACCTGGGCCGCCTCATCAAGCTGGGTGAGTCGGTCGCCATCTGCGAACAGGTGGGCGAGGTCGGCGCGAGCAAGGGGCCGGTCGAGCGCAAGGTGATGCGCGTGGTCACGCCCGGCACGCTGACCGATTCGGAACTGCTCAGCGACAAGAGCGAATCTCTGCTGCTCGCGGTGCACGCGGGCACGCGCAATTTCTGCGGGCTGGCCTGGCTCAGCGTGACCGGCGCCGAGCTGCGGCTGGCCGAGTGCCCGGCCGACGCGCTGGAAACCTGGATCGCCCGCATCGCGCCGAGCGAACTGCTGTACAGCGCCGAAGTGACGCCCGCCTTCGAGCAACGCCTGAAGGCCGCGCGCAGCGCCACGCCTTTCACGCTGTCGATCCGCCCGGCGTGGCAGTTCGACGGCGGCCTGGGCGAGCGCAAGCTCAGCGAGCAGATGGGCAGCAACAGCCTGGCGGCATGGAACGCCGAGTCGCTCACCAACGCGCATGCCGCCGCGGCCGCGCTGCTGGGCTATGCCGAGCACACGCAAGGCCGCGCGCTCTCGCACGTGCAGCGCCTGTCGGTGGAGCGCGACGGCGACCTGATCGAGCTGCCGCCCACCACGCGGCGCAACCTCGAGCTGGTGCAGACGCTGCGCGGCGAAGAGTCGCCCACCATGTTCTCGCTGCTCGACACCTGCATGACGGGCATGGGCAGCCGGTTGCTCAAGCGCTGGCTGCTGTCGCCCCGGCGCGACCGCGCCGAGGCGCAGGCCCGGCTCGAAGCCATCGGCGCGCTGCAGTCCACGGTGCTCGGCGGCACGGCCGCGCCCTGGCGCACGCTGCGCGAGCAACTGAAGAACACCAGCGACGTGGAACGCATCGCCGCGCGCATCGCGCTGCGCCAGGTGCGCCCGCGCGAGCTGCTGGCGCTGCGCCTGGCGCTATCGAAAGCGGAGCAACTGGCGCCCCTGCTGCCCGCGTCCGCCGAACTGCTGGGCCGCATCACCGAGCGCCTGGCACCGCCGCCCGGCTGCGCCGACCTGCTGGTGAGCGCCATCAAGCCCGACCCGTCCGCACTGGTGCGCGACGGCGGCGTGATCGCCACCGGCCACGACGCCGAGCTCGACGAGCTGCGCGCCATCAGCGACAACTGCGACGACTTCCTGCTGAAGCTCGAAGTCAGCGAGCGCGAGCGCACCGGCATCAGCAACCTGCGGGTGCAGTTCAACCGGGTGCACGGCTTCTACATCGAGGTGACGCAGAGCGCGCTCTCGAAGGTGCCCGACAACTACCGCCGCCGCCAGACGCTGAAGAACGCCGAGCGCTTCATCACGCCCGAGCTGAAGGCCTTCGAAGACAAGGCCCTGAGCGCGCAAGACCGCGCGCTGGCGCGCGAGAAGTGGCTCTACGAACAGCTGCTCGACGCGCTGCAGCCCTCGGTGCCCGCGCTCACGCAGCTGGCCGGCGGCATTGCCACGCTGGACGCGCTGTGCGCGCTGGCCGAGCGCTCGCACACGCTGCACTGGCGCGCGCCCAGCTTCGTGTCGCACCCCTGCATCGAGATTTCGCAAGGGCGCCACCCAGTGGTGGAGGCGCGGCTGGCCGAAAAGTCGTCGGGTGGCTTCATCGCCAACGACACGCAGCTCGGCCCGCAACAGCGCATGCAGGTCATCACCGGCCCCAACATGGGCGGCAAGTCGACGTATATGCGCCAGGTGGCCATCGTGGTGCTGCTGGCTTCCATCGGCTCGCACGTGCCGGCGGCCGCCTGCCGGCTCGGGCCCATCGACGCCATTCACACCCGCATCGGCGCGGCGGACGACCTGGCCAATGCGCAGTCGACCTTCATGCTCGAGATGACCGAGGCCGCGCAGATCCTGCACAGCGCCACGGCCCAGTCGCTGGTGCTGATGGACGAAATCGGCCGCGGCACCAGCACCTTCGACGGGCTGGCGCTGGCCGCGGGCATCGCGGCCCAGCTGCACGACCGCAGCAAGGCCTTCACGCTGTTCGCCACGCACTACTTCGAGCTGACCGAGTTCCCGGCCACGCACCACGGCGCGGTGAACATGCACGTGAGCGCCACGGAAGCCGGCCGCGACATCGTGTTCCTGCACGAAATGCAGCCCGGCCCGGCCAGCAAGAGCTACGGGATCCAGGTGGCGCGCCTGGCGGGCATGCCCGCGGCGGTGGTCAACCATGCGCGCCAGGCGCTGGAGGCGCTCGAGTCGCAGCACGCGCAAACGCGTGCACAGGTCGACCTGTTCGCACCGCCTCCGGTGGCCGAAACCCCCATGGCCAGCGCCGTAGAATCCGCCCTGGCTGCACTAGACCCCGATGCCATGAGCCCGCGCGAGGCGCTCGACGCCTTGTACGCCCTTCAAAAATTGAACAAACGCGAACAGGCCGCCGGCTGACCGGGCACTGTTCATGCGAGATGAACTCATGACTTACTGCGTAGGCATCAAACTCAACGCCGGCCTGGTGTTTCTGTCCGACTCGCGCACCAATGCGGGCGTGGACCACATCAGCACCTTCCGCAAGATGATCGTCTACGAGCAGCCGGGCGACCGCGTCATGGTGCTGCTGTCGTCGGGCAACCTGAGCATCTCGCAGTCGGTGCGCGAAATCCTCCAGATCGAGGAGCTGCGCGAAACCCGCGAGGACGGCTCGCAGGGCGAACCCATCACCATCTGGAACGCCAAGAGCATGTTCGACGCCGCCCGCGTGCTGGGTTCGGCGGTGCGCCACGTGTACGACCGCGACGCCGAGGCGCTCAAGCATGCGGGCCTCGACTTCAACGTGTCCTTCATCTTCGGCGGCCAGGTCAAGGGCGAAGGCATGCGCCTGTTCCTGGTGTACGCGGCAGGCAACTTCATCGAAGCCACCACCGAGACGCCGTACTTCCAGGTCGGCGAGTCGAAGTACGGCAAGCCCGTGCTCGACCGCGTGCTCACGCCCGAGACCCCGCTGGACGAGGCCGCCAAGTGCGCGCTGGTGTCGATGGACTCGACCATGAAGTCGAACCTGTCGGTCGGCCTGCCGCTGGACCTGGTGGTGTACGAGGCCAACAAGCTCGAGACCGACCGCGTGATCTGCATCGACGCCGACAACCCCTACTACCGCATGATGCACAACAGCTGGGGCCAGAAGCTGCGCGAGGTGTTCGACAGCATCGAAGACCCGGTGTGGGACGACAGCCATACCGAGCATCCGCTGAAGATGCCCGCCACGCGCCACGGCGCGCTGCGCAAGATCTCCACGCCCGACGAAAAGCTGATCTGAGCAATGGAGCCCCCCGGCTTGTCACTTCGTGTGCTTCGCCACCCCCCGAGGGGGAGGCTCGGCCGCCTTGGGGCGGCCCGGCGGCGGCCTCGATGATGCCCCCGGTCGTTTTCTCGCACGGCAACAGCTTCCCCGCCAGCACCTACCGCGTCGTTCTCGACAGCCTGCGCAACCGCGGCTTCGAGGTCGACGCCATCGAGAAGTTCGGGCACGACCCGGAATACCCCGTCACCGACAACTGGCCGCACCTGGTGCAGCAGCTGGCCGACTTCGCCAAGGCACGCGCCGACCGCGCGGGCGCCCCGGTGTTCCTGATCGGCCATTCGCTCGGCGGCTTCCTGAGCCTGATGTGCGCGGCACGCCACCCCGAGCTGGCACGCGGCGTGGTGCTGATCGATTCGCCGATCCTCGGCGGCTGGCGCGCGAACACGCTCAACGTGGTCAAGCGCACGCCGCTCATGAAGAGCATCTCGCCCGGCGCCATCAGCCGCAAGCGGCGCAACAGCTGGGAGCACCGCGAGGCGGTGTTCGAGCACTTCCGCAGCAAGAAGGCATTCGCGAAGTGGGACGAGCAGGTGCTGCACGACTACATCGACCACGGTACCTTCGATACGGATGACACCCGCTCGCTGAGCTTCGACCGCGACGTCGAGACCGCCATCTACAACACCCTGCCGCACAACCTGGGTGCACTGCTGCGCGCGCACCCGCTCAAGTGCAAGGCCGCCTTCATCGGCGGGCGCCAGTCGGCCGAGATGAAGCGCGTGGGCATGGCGATGACGCAGCTGGTCACCAAGGGCCGCATCGCCATGATGGACGGCACCCACCTGTTCCCGATGGAAAAGCCGCTGGCGACCGCCGCGGCGGTGGAAGCGGCGCTGCGCAACCTGATGTGATGCGGATGCGATGCGAGGGGCCGGGTGCCCCCTCGCTCGCACCTCACCGCTTCACCTCACGTCACTTGGCGGTGACATGCACCCCGGGCCGCTCGCCCGCATTCCACTTCCCGCCCAACGCGCGCTCGATCTGCGCGGCCAGTTGCAGCAGCAGGCCGTCGTTCGCCTGAGCCGCCTGCGCCTGGATGCCCAGCGGCATGCCGTTCTCCTGCGTGGCCATCGGCAGCGAGATGCCGGGCATGCCGCACAGGTTGGCCAGCGGCGTGTACGCGAAGTTCTGCCACAGGTTGGCGAACCAGTCGTGCACCGACGGGTTGGTGCTGGTCGTCAGGTACTCGCTGGTGCCGACCCGGGGCGTGGGCAGCGCGGTGATCGGCGTGAGGATGATGTCCCAGCGCTGGAAGAAGTCGCCGAAGGCGCGCGAGGTGGTGTTGAACACGGCCTGCATCTTCGATCGCTCGGTGTACGAGGTGTTCAGCCCGGCTTCCCAGATCTTGATGTTGATCGGCTCCAGCAGCTCGGCCGGCGGACGCGCCAGCCCGAGGCGGTGCAGGTGGCCGTCGATGACCTGCGCGAAGTTGCTGATGTAGCAGGTGGTCTGCGCGGCAAAGGCGGTCTGGAAGTCGACCTCGGGCAGCACCCATTCGACGTGGTGCCCCAGCCCTTCGAGGAACTTGCCCACGCGTTCCAGCTCGGCCACGAAATGCGGCGTGGCGCGGAAGTCGCCCCACTCGTGCGACAGCGCGATGCGCAGGCGGCCCGGCTCCCTCTTGATGAGTTCGCTGTACGGCTCGGCCGGCGACCAGAAAGGCATGAACTCGCCCGGCGCGCCGCCGCGGCAGTGGTCGACGAAGGCCGCCGTGTCGCGCACGGTGCGGCTGTGGCAGCCCTGGATCGACACCAGCCCCGACAGGTCCGACAAGCCGGGTGCCAGCGAGAACACGCCGCGCGACACCTTCAGGCCGATGTTGCCGTTCACGCCGGCCGGAATGCGGATGGAGCCGCCGCCGTCGGTGGCATGCGACAGCGGCAGCACACCGGCGGCGACGATGGCAGCGGTGCCGGCCGACGAGCCGCAGGTGGTGTAGTCGAGGTCCCACGGGTTGCGCGTGACGTTGTACGCGTTCTCCACCGAGCTGCACACGCCGAACTCGGGCGTGGTGCTGCGGCCCACGATGTTCAGGCCGGCCTTGCGCAGCTGCTGCGTGAGGAAGCTGTCGGCCGCCGGGCGCTGGCCCTGCATCATGGCGGAGCCGAATTCCTGCAGGCGGCCCTTCAGCGTCGGGCCCAGGTCCTTCATCAGGTAAGGCAGGCCGGCGAACACGCCCTCGGGGTTCATGCCGTCCTTCAGCGGGTCGGCAACCACGTCGCCGAACACCTCGACCACGGCGTCGAGCTGTGGGTTGACCTTGGCGATGCCGGCCGCGGCCTGCGCGGCCAGCTCGGCGGCCGTCACGTCGCCCTTGCGGACCCGCTCGGCCAGCCCGATGCCGTCGTGCGCGGCCCATTCTTCCCAACTCATTGCAAACGTCATCTGGCGCGTTCCATTTCTATTCAAGGACATTTAGAAAACTGCTCGTCTTATTTTGCCGAGCGTGTCGGTGCGACGCATACTCGTTCGTCCTTGGGTGAGCAAGAACGAGGGACAAGCGCTTCGCATGACCGACACCGCCTGGATCGCCACCACGCTGACCGCATCGCGCCCGCGCGCGATGGCCGCGTTGCTGCGCCGCTTCCGCGAGCTCGACACGGCCGAGGAAGCCTTCCAGGAGGCCTGCCTGCGCGCCCTGCAGCACTGGCCCGCCGGCGGCCCGCCGCGCGACCCGCTCGCGTGGCTGATCTTCGTGGGGCGCAACGCGGGGGTCGACGAGCTGCGGCGGCGCAGCCGGCATGAGCCGCTGCCCGACGACGAAGACAGTGACGCTCTCTCACACACCCTCGCCTTCGGCGACAGCGAGGCATCCCGCATCGAGCAGCTCGACCACGCGCACTACCGCGACGACGTGCTGCGCCTGCTGTTCGTGTGCTGCCACCCCGCGCTGCCGCTCACGCAGCAGATCGCGCTGGCGTTGCGCATCGTCTCGGGGCTGTCGGTGCGGGAGATCGCGCGCGCCTTCCTGGTCGGCGAAAGCGCGATGGAGCAGCGCATCACGCGCGCCAGGAAGCACGTGGCCTCGGCCGGCATTCCGTTCGACACGCCGGGGCGGCGCGAGCGCGACGAGCGGCTGGCCGCCGTGTGCACCACGGTCTACCTGCTGTTCAACGAAGGCTATGCGGCCAGCGGCGGCACCGAGCATGTGCGCGCCGCGCTGTGCGAAGAGGCGATACGGCTCGCGCGGCTGCTGCTGGCGCTGTTCCCCGACGAGCCCGAGCTCATGGGCCTGGCCGCCCTGCTCCTGCTGCAGCATGCGCGCGCCGGCGCGCGGCTCGACGCCGGCGGCCTGGTGGTGCTGCTCGAAGACCAGAACCGCGCGCTGTGGAACCGCGCGCTCATCGGCGAAGGCCTGGCGCTGGCCGAGGCGGCGCTTCGCCAGCGACGGCCGGGCCCCTACCAGCTGCAGGCCGCCATTGCCGGCACGCACGCGCAGGCCGCGCGCGCCGACGACACCGACTGGGGCGAGATCGATCGCCTCTACGCCGCGCTCGAAACCCTGCAGCCCTCGCCGGTCGTCACGCTGAACCGCGCGGTGGCCGTGAACAAGCTGCACGGGCCGCGCGTGGCGCTGTCGCTGGTCGAGCCGCTGGCCGACGCGCTGGGCGGCTACTTTCACTTTCACGGCTTGCGCGGCGCGCTGCTGCTGCAGCTCGGCCTGGGCGAGGAAGCCCGCGCGGCCTTTGCGCGCGCCCTCGCGCTGGCCCGCACGGCGGCCGAGGCGGCGCACATCCGCGGCATGCTCGACCGCGCCGGCGCGCCGCACTGAACCCGCGCCCTCTTCACCTCGCTCTTCACCTCCCCCAGCCTGCAAAGGAAGACCATGCTCTATTCCATCCTCATCTACGGCTCCGAATCGGCGGTGGCCGCCTGGGAGCCCGGCGTCGAAGAGGACATGCTCGAACGCCACACCGACCTGCGCGACGACCTGCAGGCGCAGGGCCGCCTCGGCATGGTGCTGCGGCTGATGCCGGACGTGGCGACCACGGTGCGCCGCGCCGGCGACCTGCACCCGCTGGTGACCGACGGGCCGTTCGCCGAGACCAAGGAGCAGCTGATGGGCATCTACATCGTCGAGTGCGAAACGCTCGATGACGCCACACACGCGGCGCACCGGCTGGCGTTCGAGACGGGCGTGTTCGAGATCCGGCCCGTCACCTGGTACGACCCGGGCACGATCGCGGCGCGCATTCCGCAGGTCTGAAAAAAGAATCCGAAGAAATTGCGCCGGCGTTGTCGGACCGCGCCGCCGCCGTCCGTCCTTGGCTGGAACGCCCGCATGCCGCGGGCGGCAAACCGAGGAGAAAAGACGATGTCACAGGCATTCAAGCAACGGTGCGTGGTGGTTCACGGCGGCAGCGGCGCCATCGGGGCGGCGGTGGCCCGCGCCTTTGCACGCGAAGGCGCGCGGGTGTTCGTCACGGGCCGCAACCGCGCCAGGCTCGACGCGGTGGTGCGCGACATGGTGGCCGCCGGCGGCCAGGCCGAGGCGGCGGTGGTCGATGCGCTCGACGAGCAGGCCATGCTGCGCCACGCCGCGGCGGTGGCCGAACGCGCCGGCGGCATCGACATCGCGCTCAACGCCATCGGCGTCGTGCATGTGCAGGGCACGCCGCTGTCGGCGCTTTCGCTGGACGACTACTTCCTGCCCGTGCACGCCTACACGCGCAGCCCGTTCCTCACGGCCAAGGCCGTGGCGCCGCACATGGCGGGGCGCGGCGGCGGCGTGATCCTGTCGGTGTCGACGCCGGCCTCGCGCCTGCCGGGGCCGGGCTACCTCGGGCATGCGGTGGCCTGCGCGGGCGTGGAGGCGCTGTCGCGCCACATGGCGGGCGAGCTGGCGGCGTTCAACATCCGCACGGTGTGCATCCGCTCGCACGCCATTCCCGAGGCGGCCCTGGGCGGCTCGCACAGCCACGAAGTCTTTCGCCCCGTGGCGCAAGGCATGGGCCTCACGGTCGAGGAGATGCTGGCGGCCAAGCCGGCCGGCCTGCTGGTGAAGCGCCTGCCGTCGCTCGACCAGCTCGCGGCCGCGGCGCTGTTCGCCGCGTCGGACGGGGCCGGTGCGATGACCGGCGCGGTGCTGAACCTGAGCGGCGGGGTCACGCTCGACTGAGCAAGCGTCGAAGGCCAGAAGGGGAAAAGGGGCCGCTGCCTAGAATCGTGCGGACTCCCCTGCTCCCGAACCCCATGCACCCTGTGCACCCCGCACGCTCCGAATGCCGCTCGAACCCCTGTCCACGCCCGCACTCGCCGACGCGCTGATCGTCGATCCCTTCTACTTGGCGATCTCCGCCGACTTCGCACACGACATGCCGCGGCGCAAGGCCGTGCTGGCCTCGTACTTCGCCTACTCGCTGGGCGAGGCCCAACGCACCGGCCGTTGCCTGGTGCCGCAAGACCGTGAACTGGGTGCCGCGGCCTGGCTGCTGCCGCGCGCAGCGGCCGTGGACGCGGCAGAGTCGGCTGCCAAGAACGCGTTTCTCGCGGAAGCACTCGGGCCGCTGGGCCACGCCAACTACCATCGCATCGTCGAGTTCATGGCGGCGCGCGCACCGGCGGCGGTGCCCGAGGGCGCCTGGTACCTGTCGATCCTGGGCATCGCGCCCGCCGCGCAAGGCCGCGGGCTGGGCGGCCGGCTGCTGGCGCCGACGCTGGCCGAGGCCGATGCGGCGGGCGTGCCCTGTTTCCTGGAAACCTTCACGCCGCCCAGCGTGCCGTTCTACGAGCGCCTGGGCTTTCGCCGCGAGGCCGCGCACCGCGAGCCCGTGACCGATTCGGAGTACCTGATCATGTGCCGGCCGCCGTGCAAATCGGCCTCCGCCGCAGCCTGATGCGCAAGGACGCCGCCGCCCCGAAGCCCACGGCCTCAGGAGGGCCAGGGGATACAACCGGCAATACTTGGCAACAATCCTTGAAAATAAGTAAATACGTTCTGGCTGTCCTGCTTCGTTAGCCGAAAAATCCGCTTCATGTCCTCTTCCCTGATCGACGGCGCCGAGCCCGTGCTGCTGTCTCCTGCCCTGGTCGTCGAGGACGATCCGGCAATGCAGGAGCGGCTGCGCTACGTGCTGTCCACGCTGGGCTGCGACGAGGACCGCATCGCGGTGACCGACAGCGTTGCCGGGGCGCAGCAGCTGCTCGGGGAGCGCAACTACGGCGTGGTGCTGGTCGACATCGGGTTGTCGGACGGCAGCGGCCTGGAGCTCATCGGCTGGATGCAGGCGCACTGCCCGCGCGTGCCGGCGGTGGTGATCTCGGCCTGGCGCACCGAGGAAATCATCTTCGCGGCGCTGCGCGCGGGCGCCATCGGCTACCTGCTGAAGGAGCGCGACGACCTGGAGCTGAGCATCGCGCTGCGCAGCATCGAGCAAGGCGGCGCGCCGATCGACCCGACCATTGCGCGGCGCATCCTGTCGTGGCTGGCCACGACCCAGACACAGCTTGCCGCGCCGCCGGCGCCGAGCGAGCCGGGCGACGCCGCCGCGGTGGCGGGCGGGCCCGAAGCGCCTGGGGCCCCCCAGCCCGCCGCCCCGCCAAGCGCCCTCACGCCGCGCGAACACAAGATCCTCGAGCTCGTCTCGCACGGGCTGAGCAACCGCGAGATGGCCGAGTCGCTCTCGATCTCCAGACTGACCGTGGAATGCCATACCAAGAACATCTACCGCAAGCTGGCCGTGAACTCGCGCACCGAGGCCGTCTTCCAGGCGCGGCGGCACGGCTTGCTGCGCTGATCGGGGCGCTCCTCTCCCTTTTTCTTCTGCTCGCGGCCACCACCGGTGCGGCCGCCGCGGCACCGCTGCAGGTCGAAGCCGTGCGCGCCGCCGGCTGGCACGACACGGCGCCGCCCAGCGAAGGCTGGACACCCGTCACCCTGCCCGACAGCTGGGCCACGCGCTGGCCCGGCTTCGACGGCGTGGTCTGGTACCGGCTGACCTGGCAGCAGCCCGCGCAGCTGCGCGAAACCGGCCTGCTGCTGAACTACCTCAACATGGCCGGCGAGGTGTCGCTCAACGGCACGACGATCTCGCGCGACCCGAGCCTGGTCGAGCCGCTCACGCGCGCCTGGAACACGCCGCGCTATTGGCTGCTGGCGCCGCCGCTGCTGCGGCCGGGCACCAACACGCTGCTGGTGCGCGTGTCGGGCCTGGCGGCCTACCAGGCCGGGCTGGGGCCGGTGGAGCTCGGCGAACCGGCGGCGATGCAGGCGCGCTACGAGCGCGAGCAGCTGGTGCGCCGCGACCTGCAGGTGCTGGGCCTGGCGGTCAGCGCCGCGGTCTCGGCCTTCTTCGCGGCGTGGTGGTGGCTGCGCCGGCGCGAGACGGCCTACGGCTGGTTCGCGGCCATGTCGGTGCTGTGGCTGCTGTTCGCCTGCAACCAGGTGGCAACCAGCCCCTGGCCGTTCGGCACCAACCACGCCTGGCAGGCGCTCAACACCTCGCTGCTGCTGGTGTTCAGCGTGGCCTACATGGTCTTCGTGCTGCGCTACGGCGGGCGCCGCCTGCCGCGGCTGGAAGGCGCGGCGCTGTTGGTGGCGGTGGCCGGCGTGCTCGACCTGTGGCTGGCGCCGCTCTCCACGCTGGCCGCGCACCGCGCGGTGTGGACGCTGGCGGGCGGGCTCACCGTCATCGTGGTGAACAGCACGGCCATCGTGCATGCCCTGCGCCACCGCGGCAGTCCGCTGCGCTTCATCGCACCCTTCATGGCGCTGTCGGCGGCAACGGGCGCGCACGACCTGCTGGTGTTCACGCAGGTGATCGACAGCAACCTCTACTACACCAACATGTCGTCGTACGTGCTGCTGCTGGGCATGGCGCTCACGCAGGCGGCGCGCTTCGCGCAGAGCCTGCGGCGCATCGAGAACTTCAACACCGAGCTGATCGAGGAAGTGAACGCAGCCAAGGCCGAGCTGGCCGCCACGCTGGCGCAGCAGCATGCGCTGGAGCTTGCGCATGCGCGCATCGGCGAACGCGTGAACCTGGTGAGCGACCTGCACGACGGCCTGGGCGGCATGCTGGTGGGCAGCATCGCGACGCTGGAGCGCCAGCCCGGCAACCTCGGCGCGCCCGAGCTGCTGGCCATGCTCAAGCGCCTGCGCGACGACCTGCGGCTGATCATCGACGCCACCGGCCGCGACGACGGCGCGCGCGCGCTGGGCGAGCTGCTGGCGCCGATGCGCCACCGCAGCGCGCAGCTGCTCGACGCCAACGGCATCGATTGCCGCTGGAAGGTGACCGACATCGACACGCTCGAACTGCCGCCCTCGCAAAGCCTCGACCTGATGCGCTTCCTGCAGGAGGCGCTGACCAACGTGCTCAAGCACAGCGGCAGCCAGCGCGTGGACGTGACCGTGGCGCGCACGGGCGCCGAACTGCAGCTGAGCGTGCGCGACGACGGACGCGGTTTTGTGGTCGACGACACAGGAAGCACGAGGAGCACTGGAAACACCAGCGGCGCCGGCCTGCGCAACCTGCGCGCGCGGGCGCGCCGCCTCGGGGGCGAGCTGCAACTGCACTCCCGCCCCGGCGAAACGCAGGTGGCGCTGCGGATGCCGCTCGCCACCTAGCCGCCCGGTCACCCGGCCGCGAGGCCCGCAGCGGCGGCCGCGGCTACAGCTCCAGCACCAGCCGCCCGCCTTCGCAGGCGCGCGAGCAGCAGGTCATCATCTTGGTGTTGGCATCGCGCTCGCTGCGCGTGAGCACCACGTCGCGGTGGTCGACCTTGCCGGCCAGCACGCGCACCTCGCACGAGCCGCACAGGCCCTCTTCGCAATCGCTCTGCACGTCGACGTTCGCGGCGCGCAGGGCCGACAGCAATGTCTGGCCGGGCGGCACGGTGAGCACGAGGCCCGAATCCTTCAGCTCGACCTCGAAGGCCTGTTCCTTCGACGGGTCGAGCGTGGCCAGCGTCGATTCGAAGTGCTCCACGCGCAACGCGCCTTCGGGCCACGCGGCGCAGCAGCCCTCGAGCGCCTCGAGCATGCGCAGCGGGCCGCAGGCGTACACCTGCGCGCCGGGCACGGGCTGCGCGAGCAGCGCCCGCAGGTCGTTGCGGCGGCCTTCGTCGGCGGCGTGCACGTGCAGGCGCTCGCCGTGCAGCGCGGCCAGCTCGTCCACGAAAGCCATGCTGGCGCGGCTGCGGCCGCTGTAGTGCAGCTCGTAGTCGATGCCCAGCGCCTTGGCGCGGCGCGCCATCGCGCTCACCGGCGTGATGCCGATGCCGCCGGCGATGAAGATCGCCTTCTGCAGCGTCTCGTCGAGCCGGAAGTGGTTGCGCGGCCCGCGAATGCGCAGCCGGTCGCCGGCCTTCGCGTTGGCATGCACCCACGCCGAGCCGCCGCGCCCTTCGGGCTCGTGCAGCACGGCAATCTCGAACACGCCCGCCTCGTCGGGGTCGCCGCACAGCGAGTACTGGCGCGAGAGTTCGCTCGTGCCGCACTCCACGTCGATGTGCGCGCCGGGCGTCCAGCGCGGCAGCGGCTTGCCGTCGAGCGACGCCAGGCGCAGCTTGACGATGCCGTCGGCCACCGGCGTCACGCGCTCCACCACCACCGGCCGCGCAATGGCCTGCGCCGACGGCTCGCCGATGCGAACGGGCACCTGCACGTCGCGCAGGCCCTTGTTCGTGCGCTCGGGGTTCGCCGCCGGGTCCCACTCGACCAGCAGGTGCTCGGGCCCGCGGAACGAGGTGTTGGGCACGTAGGTGAAGCGCTGCTGCGACAGCCGCATGTGCGGCATGCGGCGCGTGAACTCCTCCAGGAAGATCTGCATCTCCATGCGCGCCAGGTTCTTGCCCATGCACTGGTGCGAGCCGTAGCCGAAGGTCAGGTGGTCGCTGGCGTTGTCGCGGCGGATGTCGAACAGGTCGGCATCCTCGAAGTGCCCCTCGTCGTGGTTGGCCGACGAGGTCACGATCAGCAGGCGCGAGCCCGCGGGCAGGTCGACGCCGCCCACCTGCGTGTCGCTGGTGACGAGGCGGCGCCACGCGGCCACCGAGCCGTTGTGGCGCAGGCACTCTTCCACCGCGTTGGGAATGAGCCCCGGGTCTTCGCACAGCTCGCGCCACACCTGCGGGTGCTGCAGCAGCAGCTTCATGGCATTGGCGGTAGCGTTGGCCGTGGTCTCGTGCGCGGCCACGATGCCGGCCATCATCATCGAGTGCAGGTACGAGTCGGTCACCACCTCGGGGTGCAGCGCCTGCTTGCGGATGCCGTACTGCATCCAGCCGGGCGCGTCGGGGTCCTGGCGCATCTTGTCGAGCACCTTGCCCGCGTACTGCCAGAAGTTGCCGACCGCATGCGCCACGGCCACCTGCTCCTCGGGCCTGGGGCGGCCCCAGGTGTTGACGGTGTGCGCAATGGAGTACTTGCGCAGCGTGTCCATGTCTTCCTCGGGCACGCCGAGGAAGTGCAGCGCCACCGTCAGCGGGATTTCCCACAGCATCTGGTCGACCAGGTCGGCGCGGCCGTCGTCGATGAAGCGGTCGACATAGCTGCGCGCGAGCTCGCGCACCATCGGCTCATGGTGCTTCAGCGCCTCGGGCGTGAACGGGTCCATGAGCGCGCGGCGCCGCGGCATGTGGGCCGGCTCGTCTTCGTTGACCAGCGTGCGGTTCAGCGCGAAGCCGTAGGAGGCCAGCACCGCGTTGGCTTCGTCGCCGGTGGGCGTGATCTTCTCCAGCGCGTTCGACGGGCTGAAGGTGATGTTGTCGCGGAACACCGCCTTGATGTCGGCGTAGCGCGTGATCACCCAGTAGCCCAGCTTGGGGCTGTAGAAGATCGGCTCCTGCTCGCGCGCCCAGCGCACGTACTCGGGCGGGTCCTGCTGGTAGCCGTCCTCGAAGGGATCGAACTCGGCGGCACGCATGCTCACGGGGCAGCCGGTGGGCGTGCGCTCGGCAGACAGCGCGCCGTGCGCGACGGGGCAGCCGGAAGTGCGCTGCGCGGGCGCGGGGTGTGCGGTGTCTGGCATGGCGTGCGGCTTCAGTCGAGCGTGATCTTGAGGTCGCGGATCAGCTTGTGCCAGCGCACCGTTTCGTTCTTGAGCAGCTCGGTGTATTGCGCGGGCGTGTTGCCCACGGGCTCCACGCCGAAGTCGATCATGCGCGTGCGCACCGAAGGCTCGTTGATGGCCGCGACCAGCTGGCGGTTGAGCGTCTTCACCACCTCGGGCGGCGTGGCCGAGGGCACCACCACGCCGACCAGCGCGGCGGCCTCGACGTTCTTGTAGCCGAGCTCGGCGAAGGTGGGCACGTCGGGCAGCTGCGGCAGGCGGGTGGGGTTGGCCACCGCCAGCGCGCGCACCTTGCCGCCCTTGATGAAGCCGGAGCCGGCCGCCAGGTCGACCATCATGGCCGGCAGCTGTCCGCCGACCACGTCGGCCAGCGCGGGCGCCGCGCCACGGTACGGCACGTGGACCATGAAGAGCTTGGCCTCCACCTTCAGCAGTTCCATCGCCAGGTGGTGCGGGCTGCCCGCGCCGGCCGAGGCGTAGTTGATGCCGCCCGGCTTGGCGCGCGCCTGCGCGATGAAGTCCTTGGCCGTGTTGAAGCCCGAGTTGGTGCCCACCACCAGGATCATGGGGAACTTGCCCATCAGCGTGACGGGCGTGAGGTCCTTGGTGGGGCTGTAGCTCAGCGACTTGTACAGCGCGGGGTTGAACACCAGCGTGCCGTTGTCGGCCGACAGCACGGTGTAGCCGTCGGCCGGCGCACGCGCGGTCTCGGCGGCGGCCAGCGCGGTGTTGCCGCCGGGCTTGTTGTCGACCAGCACCGGCTGGCTCACCTGCGTGGACAGCGTCTGCGCGACGGTGCGCGCCAGGAAGTCGGAGCCGCCGCCCGCCGCGTACGGAACGATCCAGCGGATGGGCTTGGCGGGGAAGGTCTGCGCGCCGGCACTGGCGCTCGCCACGGCAGCGAAGGAAAGAACGGCTAGGCCGCGGGCGATCTGCTTCTTCATGGGGTGTCTCCGGGGAGGATATTGTGTATTGCGTAATTATCATACGCATTGCGTAATTCAATGGCCACGGGTTTACCCGGTCAGGCCGAGCCGCCCGGCCGCTTGCGCCGACCCCCTAACATCCACCCGACATGACCTCATCGCCGGAACCCACCCCCTCCCCCGCCCGTGAACGCCGCCAGCGCGTGCAGGCCGCCGAAACCGGCATGGCCGTGCTCAAGGGGCTGGCGCACCTGGGCGGGCGCAGCAGCCTCACGGCGCTGTCGGCCCATGTCTCGGAAAGCCCGGCCAAGGTGCACCGCTACCTCGCCAGCCTGATGGAAGAAGGCCTGGTGCTGCAGGACGCCGCCTCGCAGCACTACTACCTGGGCACCGAGGCCATCCAGATCGGGCTGGCCGCGATGCGCCAGGCCGACCCGATCCGCGCGGCCGAGCCCTGCCTGATCCGCCTGCGCGAGTCGTTGGAGGTGACGTGCTTCGTCGCGGTGATGGGCAACAAGGGCCCGACCATCGTGCGTTTCGAGGAACCGGGCCTGCCGGTGACGGTGAACGTGCGCGTCGGCTCGGTGATGTCGATGCTGTGGTCGGCCACGGGCCGGGCCTTCCTGGGCCTGCTCGACGAGTCGCGCGTGCTGGCGCTGGCCGAGCAGGAGCTGGGCGACGCCACGCCCGACATGCGCGCGCAGCTCGACGCGAAAGACCCGATCGGTGAATTGCGCCGCGAGGTGCGCCAGGCCGGCTGCGCCAGCGTGAAGGACACCTACCTGCGCGGCATCAGCGCCGTGGCGGCGCCGGTGTACGACTATGCGGGCCGCGTGAGCGCGGTGATCACCGCGCTGGGCGCCACCGGCGGCTTCGACCCGGCGGTGGACGGCCCCATCGCCACGGCCGTGCGGCGCGAGGCCCGGGCCGCGAGCACCCTGCTGGGCGCCGCGGCCTGAGGGCTCATCGGGACCTCGGGGTCCCAACCGGCGGATGGGACGTCAGTCGGCCCAGACCACCACGCCGCTCCACGCGGTCGCCAGCACCACGATGCCGAAGGCGATGCGGTACCAGGCGAAGGGCACGAAGCTGTGGCTGCTGATGTAGCGCAGCAGCCAGCGCACGCACAGCCACGCGCTGATGAACGAGAACACCAGGCCCACCGCGAACAGCGGCAGGTCGGCCATCGACAGCGCCGCGCGCTCCTTGTAGACGCTGTACACGCCCGCGCCGATCAGCGTGGGAATGGCCAGGAAGAACGAGAAGTCGGTCGCCGCCTGGCGCGACAGGCCCAGCAGCATGCCGCCGATGATGGTCGAGCCGCTGCGGCTGGTGCCGGGGATCATGGCGAAGCACTGCACCAGGCCCACCTTGAGCGCGTCCCAGGGCGTCATGTCGTCCACGTGCTCGACGCGCACCGAGCCGGGCGGACGCTTCTCGGCCCACAGGATGATGAAGCCGCCGATGATGAAGGTGCTGGCCACCACGGTCGGAATGAACAGGTGCGCCTTGATGACCTTGCCGAACAGCAGGCCCAGCACCACCGCCGGCAGGAAGCCGATGAAGATGTTCAGCGCCAGGCGCTGTGCCTTCGGCTGGCGCGGCAGCGCCACCACGGTCGAGCGGATCTTCTGCCAGTACACCAGGATCACCGCGAAGATCGCGCCGGTCTGGATGGCGATCTCGAAGACCTTGCCCCGGTCGTCGCCGAAGCCGCCGAGCAGCGAGCCCGCAAGAATCAGATGGCCTGTGGAAGAGATGGGAAGAAATTCGGTCAGCCCCTCCACGATGCCCATGATGGCGGCCTTGACCAGCAAAACGATGTCCACGCGTACTCCTTGAAAGAGCGGCAATTATCGCGAGGGCACCGGTCAGGTCGCGTTCAGGTGCGGGCCCATGTGCGGGCCCATGTGCCGCCGGGCACAAGATACCCAGTTCTGGTGATGTTCGGATGTATCGCGCCGATACACAGTCGGACTTGCGCGGGCGTCCGCGCGCGCAGGAGTCTGGAATGCGAACGTTCATCCCCGGGAACGGACTCGAAGAGCACGTCTCGACCGCCGCCGACCACGGCGAGGACCGGCGCAAGAACGTGCACGACATCGAGCGCGAGCAATGCGACTCGGTGCGGCGCGTGGCCCAGGCCACCGGTGCCTCGGCCCACGAGCTGCGCCAGCTCATGCAGCGCCTGCTCGACATCGAGCGTTGCGGCTCGTGCGCGGGCATCGTCGCGCAGGGCCACATCGCGGCCGACCGCATGCAGTCGGGCATGCCGCTGCTCGACCTCGGCGACGGCGGCACGGCCGAACAGCGCACGGACGCGGTGCAGAGCATCGACTTCTGGCTGCTCGAGCCGCTCGACCCGGCGCACGACAAGAAGTGGTACGCGCGCTGGAAGTTCTGGAGCTTCCTTCTCGGCGCCTCGGGCCCCGACGTGGCGCTCACCTTGCAAGGCCTGGCGCTGCGGCCCAGCGAGCCGGGCGACACGCATGCCGACCTGGTGGCCAAGGCGCGCAAGGTGCTCGAAAGCTGGCGCCGCACCTCCGAGCCGATGTTCTGGGGCGCGGTCGAGTGCTATGTGCGGCAGCAGTCGTTCTCGCTGGAAACGCAGGCCTACCTGATGCACTGCATCGCCGCGGTGTTCCCGGGCGATGCCATGAAGCTGTCGAACGCGCAGAGCGAAGCGCTCACCACCGTGCTGACCGACACCTACTGCGACGCGCTCGGCACCTCGGCGACGATGCCGTCGGCCGACCTGTACCGCCGCCTGTCGCGCGGCCTGCAGGCCACCGACCGCGAGACCGCGCGCACGCGCGACCTGGGGCGCAGCGACGCGGCGCAGATCGCGATCACGGCGCTGTTCGCCATCATCGAGAACACGCGGGCACGCTGAAGCGCTGGCGCAAGTGTCAGTGCGACGCCGTGCGGCGGCGCAGCGCGCGCACCGCGCTGTCGACCGTGGTCAGCACCGGCAACCCGCTGGCGGCCTCGCACGCGGCACGGGCCCGTGCCATGCTGAACTGCGCCAGCGCGATGCGCGTGCAACCGCGCTCGCGCAATGCCGCTGCCTGCGCGGCGATGAGCGTGTCGTGGCGCTGCGTGTCGCCGGCATTGAGCGCGTCGAGCGCGCCTTCGGCCAGCGCCAGTTCGAGCGCGGTGCCATCGGGAAACTCCGGCGGCATCGACGCCAGCGTGGGCGCGAAGGTGGCGATGAGCCCCAGCCGGCCCTGCCCCTGCGCCACCTCTTCGACCATGGCTTCGTTCGGCTTGAGCACCGCGATGCCCGCATGCCGCCGCGCCACCGCTTCGATGCATGGCCCGAAGGCCGAGCAGGTGAAGAGAATGCCCTGCGCGCCCGTGTCGACCGCGTACTGCGCGAGCCGCTGGAAGCGCTCGTGCATCGTGTCGTCGAGCCCCTTGCCGTTGCGCGCGAGATCGGCCGAGAGACTGTCGTCGAGCAGGTTCATGCGCTGCACCTCGGGCCAGTCGCGCGCGAAGGCGTCGTTGATGGGCGCGACCGAGTGCGACAGTGCGTGGATCAGGGCAATGCGGGTCATGGTTTTGCAACAGGCGTCAGGCGTTCAGATGCCCTTGGACGACGGGTTCGCGAACGCGTCCTTCGTCTCGGCATTGAGCGGGTAGTTGATGTTGATGCCCTTCGGCGGAATGGGCGACATGAACCACCTGGTGTACAGCTTTTCCATCTCGCCCGACTTCATCATGCCCGACACCACACGATCGACCAGCGCCTTGAAGGCCGGGTCGTCCTTGCGGAACATGAGCGACTGGTTCTCGGTGCGCAGGCTCTCGCCGGTGATGACGAAGTCCTTCGGGTTGCGCGCGTTCGCGAGCTGTCCGGCCAGCAGGATGTCGTCGAGCACGAAGGCCTGCGCGCGGCCGCTTTCCACCAGCAGGAACGAGTCGCTGTGGTCCTTGCCCGCGAGGTTGGTCACGTCGAGGCTGCGGCCGCGGTCGGCCTCGCGCAGCAGGCGGAACGAGGTGGTGCCGGTGGTGGTGGCCACCGTCTTGCCCTGCAGGTCGGCGATGCCCTTGATGCCCGAATCGGCCTTCACCAGCATGCGCACGTTGTAGCGGAAGATGTCCGGCGAGAACGCCACCTGCTTCTGCCGGTCGACCAGGTTGGTGGTGGAGCCGCACTCGATGTCGACCGTGCCGTTCTGCACCAGCGGCATGCGGTTGGCCGAGGTGACGGCCTGGTACTTGATCTCGATGGCCGGCATCTTCAGCTCGCTCTTCACCGCCTCGACGATGCGGTTGCAGATCTCGATGCTGTAGCCCACGGGCTTGAGGTTGCCGTCGAGGTACGAGAAGCCGAACGACGACTCGCGGTAGCCGAAGGTGATGGCGCCGCTGGCCTTGATCCTGGCGAGCGTGTCGCCTTCCTGCGCTTGCGCGGCGTGCGGCAGCAGCACCGCGAAGGCCACGGCGAGCGCGGCGGCGACAGACGAAAACAACGGACGTGGCTTGGGCATGGAACGCTCCTGTGAAGGACGGTGGAGGGGAAGGGACGCGAAAGAAAGGCGGAAGGAAAACGTGCGCTCAGCGCGCGGCGGCGCGCGTCACCGCATCGATCGATTCGGCAAGGCGCGCGGCGATCAGGCGCAGGTCGTCGCGCGTCGCGATGAACGGCGGCGCCAGCAGCACGTGGTCGCCCTGGCGGCCGTCGACCGTGCCGCCGAAGGGGTAGCACAGCAGGCCGCGCGCCATCGCGTCTTTCTTGAGGGTGGCGTGGAGCTTCAGCGCCGGATCGAACGGCGCCTTGCTGGCGCGGTCGGCCACCAGCTCGACGCCCCAGAAGAAGCCGCGCCCGCGAATGTCGCCCACGTGCGGATGCGCGCCCAGCGCCTCGGCCAGCATCGCGCCGAAGGCCACGCCGTCTTCGCGCACCTTGGCCACCAGCCCGTCGCGCCGGATCACCTGCTGCACCGCGAGCGCCGCGGCGCAGGCCATCGGGTGGCCGAGGTAGGTGTGGCCGTGCTGGAAGAAGCCGCTGCCCTTCGACATCGCCTCGACGATGCGGCGCTGCGCCAGCACCGCGCCCACCGGCTGGTAGCCGCCGCCCAGGCCCTTGGCGACGGTGATCAGGTCGGGCACCACGCCTTCCTGCTCGCAGGCGTGCAGCGAGCCGGTGCGGCCCATGCCGCACATCACCTCGTCGAGGATGAGCAGCACGCCGTACTTGTCGCACACCGCGCGCACCGCCTTGAAGTAGCCCGGCACGGGCGTGAGCACGCCGGCGGTGGCGCCGCCCACCGTCTCGGCCACGAAGGCGATCACGCGGTCGGCACCCTGCGCGAGGATGGCCACCTCGAGCTCGTCCGCCAGCCGCAGGCCGTAGAGCTCTGCGCTCTCGTCCGCGCGCTGTTCACGGTACGGATAGCACGGCGACACGTGCGTGGCCGGCACCAGGATCGGCGCGAAGGGCTCGCGCCGCCACGCGTTGCCGCCCACCGCCAGCGCGCCCAGCGTGTTGCCGTGGTAGCTCTGGCGGCGCGCGATGAAGTGCGTGCGTTGCGGCTGGCCGATTTCGACGAAGTACTGGCGCGCCATCTTCAGCGCCGACTCCACCGCTTCGGAGCCGCCGCTGACCAGGTAGACGTGGCGCATGCCTTCGGGCGCGGAGCCGATCATCTCGTCGGCCAGTTGCTCGGCCACCTCGCTGGTGAAGAAGCTGGTGTGGGCGTAGGCCAGCTTGTCGATCTGCGCGTGCATGGCGGCCATGACCTCGGGGTGCGCGTGGCCGAGCGAGGACACGGCCGCACCGCCCGAGGCGTCGAGGTATTCGCGGCCTTCGGCGTCGCGGATGTACATGCCGTGGGAGCCGGCGGCAACGGGCGGGGTCTGGCGAAGGTGGCGGTGGAAGACGTGCGTCATGGCGGTGGAAGGCTCGGCCTGGCTTGAGCTTGGGATTGGAACTAACGTTTCGACCGAATTATTGTTTGGAACATTTGTTCCGTCAACTTTTCCGGCAAATTGCGTCCGGTACATTTGTTCCAACGACAGCCGAAGAGAGACACCGCCATGGGCGCCCGAGACCAGATCCGCCAGCGTTTCAACGAACTGAGCCCCGCGCTGCAGCAGGTGGCGCGCTACGTGCTCGACCACCCCAACGAGGTGGTCACCGGCTCGATGCGCAACGTGGGCACGCTTTCGCAGAGCACGCCGGCCACGCTGGTGCGCTTCGCCCAGCACCTGGGTTTCGACGGCTGGCCGCAGCTCAAGGAGGCCTTCGCGGCCGACATGGGCCTGGGCTCGGAGACCTACGGCGGGCGCGCCAAGCAGCTCGTCGGCCGCGCCAGGGACCAGAGCCTGACCGGCGAGATGTTCGAGGTGCAGCGCCGCAACCTCGAGGCCACGCACCAGCAGAGCGAGCAGGCGCTGCAGAAGGCCTGCGCGCTCATCGAGAAGGCGCCGGCGGTGCATGCCGCGGGCTTTCGCGCCTGCTTTCCGATCGCCTTCTCGTTCGTCTACGTGTACCGCATCTTCCGCACCAGCGTGCACCTGGTCGACGGCCAGGGCGGCTCGCTGGAAATGCAGCAACGCGCCTTCGCCAAGGGCGACGCACTGGTGGTGGCCAGCTTCGCGCCCTACTCGCGCGAGGCGCTTCAGGTGACGCAGGCGGCCAAGGCGGCCGGCTGCCGCATCGTGGCCATCACCGACAGCGTGACCTCGCCGCTGTCGCTGCTGGCGGACGAGACGCTGCTGTTCACCATCCACAGCCCCTCGTTCTTTCCGTCGGTGGCGGCGGGCGTGGCGCTGACGGAAGCGCTGGTCGAGCTGCTCGCCAGCCGGGCCGGCAAGCCGGTGGTGAAGCGCATCGACCAGGCGGAGGCGCAGCTGTTCGAGTCAGGGGCGTACCTGGCGCCGCCGCCGGCGCGGGGCGGGTAGCCAAGGCCCTCGAGACGATTCGGCTCAGGCCGTCGTGCGGATGCGCTCGGCGTTCTTGCGCAGGTGCAGCACCAGCAGGTCGCGGTTGGACGTGATGTGCTCGCGCATCAGGGCCTCGGCCTCGCCGGCGTCGCGCCGGACCAGCGCATCGACCAGGCGGCAGTGGTCCTCGAAGGCCAGCTGCGCCTGCTCGCGGCGGAACAGCAGCATGGACGCGTCGCGGTTGTGCGGGCGCAGGTTGCTGTCGAAGATGATCGGCAGCTGCCGCGCGCGGTGCACCGCCTCGGCCAGCCAGCGGTTGTCCGCCAGCACCATCACCTTGTCGTGGAACGCCACGTTCTGGTCGTGCCAGCACAGCGCGCGTTCGTCGTCCCATTCGTTTTGCAGCAGCTCGCGCTGCGCGTCCATCATGGCCTGCAGGCCATCCTGCGACTCGGTGTCCAGGCCGCGCTCGGCAATGAGCCGGCAGGCCATGGCCTCCAGGTTGGCGCGCACGCTGAAGGCGTCGAACACGTCCTTGGCGTTGAAGCGGCGCACCTGGAACCCCTTGTTGGGCACGTAGACCAGCAGTCCTTCGTCGGCCAGCCGCGCCATGGCGCCGCGCACAGGCGTGCGCGACACGCCGAGCTCATTGGCGAGCGCGATCTCCATCAGGTGTGAACCGGGAGCAAAGACGCCGTCGAAGATGCGGTTGCGCAACGTCTCGGCCACGGACAACGCACGTGTCCGGGAAGGATCTGGGGGGGTCATCGAAGGTTGGAAACTGGGGGCCACCAGGGAAGTGGCCGCGCGGATGGTACGGCGGCGTATCGTTACTTGATATACCCAATTTCCGTAAAGAGCGCATAAACGGCAGTTTTTGGATAAATACGCAAAATTTCTTAACTGTTGTTAACAGTTGTCAACTTTCAGTTGCACATCTCCAACATGCCGATCCGCATGTTTTCCGATGGTTTGGGCGCCACGCTTCCCTGGGATCCGACGGGCCCAGCTTGTGCGGCACGCATGACGCGCGCCCGCCTCGCGGCCCGGTGCCTCTTCCGCGACCATTTCCGGACATCCCTGCGTCATCCCCGGTTCGGGAAAGCCACGACCCCGGCCACGGAACCCTTGCACGGAACCTGGAGTCGAACCTCTGTCGCGGCGCCTTGTCGCGACAGGAGGTAATGACCATGAAGCAAGTGAAGCATTGGCAAGACCCCGTCAACGCCGTCGCCGGCGCCTGGCTGATCGTCTCGCCCTGGGTTCTGGGCTTTTCGGACATGACGCCCGCCATGTGGACCATGGTGGCAACGGGCATCCTGCTCGGCGCCGTGGCACTGGGTGCGACCTTCGTGCCTCGACAGTGGGAAGAGTGGACCGAGATCGCGCTGGCCGCCTGGCTCGCGATTTCTCCCTGGGTGGTCGGCTTCCGCGGGATCGAGTCCGCACTGGTCAACGCGGTTCTTGTGGCCGCGGTGATCCTGGTGCTCGCGCTGTGGGTGCTGGTGACCGACAAGGACTACCTGGGCCACGCGATCGATCGTCCGGCGCATTGACCACCGATGCGCCGTGACACCAGAAAGCCGGGGCGCCGCGCGCCTCGGCTGAAAGGATGAGCCCCATGTGGGGCTCGTCCGCAAGATCAGCCGATCACTGCGCGCGGGGTGCGGTGGCCTGGTCCGCGTTGATGCTGCCCCCCATCCACCCCGCCTGCCAGCCACCGCCCATCGCCTGGATCAACGCGATGGCGGTGGTCTGGCGGTTGACCTGCAACTGCACCAGCGTGCGCCGCGCACTGAGCGCGGCAGCCTGCGCCGTGACCACGTCGGTGTAGCTCACCTGCGCCGCACGGTAGCGGTTGAGCAGTTGCTGCTCGGTCTTGTCCGCGGCCGCCGAAGCCTCGCGCCGCAGGCCTTCCTGTTCGGCCAGCGTGGCGCTCGCGGTGAGCTGGTCCTCCACGGCCTGGAAGGCGGTGAGCACGGTCTGGCGGTAACGCGCCACGCTCGACTCGTAGCCGGCCTTGGCCGAGTCGACGTTGGCGGCGATCGCACCCGCGTCGAACACCACCTGCGCCACCGAGAAGCCCAGCGACCACAGCGAGTTGGCCGAGCCGAACAAATCCTTCACGCGGCTCGCGTTGCTGCCGACCGACGCCGTGAGGTTGATGTTGGGAAAGTAGGCCGCGCGCGCAATGCCGATCTGCGCATTGGCCGACGCCACCGTGCGCTCGGCCGCCGCGATGTCGGGCCGGCGCTGCAGCAGCGTCGACGGCACGCCCAGCGGCACGCCCGGCACCACCGGCGTCCAGCGCGCGGCCTGCAGGCTGAAGTCGGCCGGCGCCACGCCCAGCAGCGTGGCAATCGCGTGCTCGTAGGTGGCGCGCGTGCGCTGCAGGCCCACGCGCTCGGCCTTGGCGTTCACCAGTTGGGTCTGCGCCTGCAGCACGTCGGTCTGCGCCGAGATGCCTGCCGCATAGCGGTTGCTCGTGATCTCGAAGGCGCGCTGGTAGCCCTGGATGGTTTCGTCCAGCAGCACGATCTCGGCATCGGCCTCGCGCAGCGAGAAGTAGTTGGTCGCCAGCTCGCCGATGGCCGACAGGCGCGCCGCGGCCAGGTCGGCCTCGCTCGCCTGCGCACTGGCCTGCGCGCTGCTCACGGCTTCGCGCAGGCGGCCCCACACGTCGGGCGTCCAACTGGCGCCCAGCGACGCGCCGAACGCGTTCGACGGGCTGGCCGTGCCGTTGCCGCCCACCGTGCCCGTGCGCTTGCCGGTGCCGTCGAACGACACCGACGGGAACAGCGCCGCGCGCTCGCCGCGCACCAGCGCCTGGGCCTGCGTGTAGTTGGCCACCGCCGCGGCGATGTTCTGGTTCGACACCTGCACGCGGCCGGCGAGCTCGTCGAGCGTGGCGTCGCCGAACAGCTTCCACCATTCGCCACGGTCCAGCGCATCGGCCGGCGCGGCCGGCAGCCAGCCTTCGGCGGTCTTCTGCTCTTTCCACGCGGCGGAGGCGGAGGCGGCGGTGGCGGGCCGCTCGTAGCGCGGCCCGACGGCGCAGCCGGCAAGCACCGCGGCCAGCGCGAGCGCCGAGAGTGAAAAGCGGGAGGTGGAAAGCAGTGCGTTCATGGCAGTGTTGTTCTCAGACCGGCGTTGCACGGCTCAGTTCTTGTTCATTCCTGCCGCGGCGACGCAGCTTGTCGAGCAGCAGGTAGACCACCGGCGTGGTCAGCAGCGTGAGCAGCTGGCTCGCGATCAGCCCGCCGATGATGGCCACGCCCAGCGGCCGGCGCAGCTCGGCGCCCTCGCCGAAACCGATGGCCAGCGGCAGCGCGCCCAGCGCGGCGGCCAGCGTGGTCATCAGGATCGGGCGAAAGCGCAGCAGGCAGGCCTCGCGCACCGCCTCCAGCGGCGTGAGCCCGCGCGAGCGCTCGGCCTCCAGCGCGAAGTCGATGATCAGGATGGCGTTCTTCTTCACGATGCCGATCAGCAGGAACACGCCGATCAGCGCAATGATCGAGAACTCCATGCGGAACATCAGCAGCGCCAGCACCGCGCCCACGCCGGCCGACGGCAGCGTCGACAGCACGGTGATCGGGTGCACCAGGCTCTCGTACAGGATGCCCAGCACGATGTAGATGACCAGCAGCGCCGCCGCGATCAGCATGACCTGCTGGCCCTGCGACTGCTGCGCGCTGGCCGCCGTGCCCGCGAACGCGCCGCGCACGTTGGTGGGCATGGCGATGTTGGCCTCGGCCTTGGCGATAGCCTCGCGCGCGTCGCCCAGGTTGGCGCCTTCGGCGAGGTTGAACGAGATGGTGGTGGCCAGCTCGCCGTCTTCGTGGCTCACCGAGGTGGCCACCGATTGCTCCTCGAACTTCGCGACCGCCGACAGCGGCACCAGGTTGGTGGCCGTGTTGCTCAGCACGTTGCCCGACGAGGCGTTGCGCAGCGCCGGGTTGGCCGACACGGGCACGGCGGCGCTCGAGCTGCTCGACGAAGACGATGTCGACGCCGTCGCGGTCGATGCCGCCACCTGCGTCGTCACCGTCTGCCCCGCCACCACCGAGGTCCTGGTGGCCGGCACGTAGATGTCGCGCAGCGCGTTGGGGCTGCGCGTGTAGCGCGGCGCCCATTCCATCACCACGTGGTACTGGTTCAGCTCGGTGTAGATGGTCGCCACCTGCCGCTGGCCGAAGGCGTTGTACAGCGCGTTGTCGATCGAGGTCGAGGTGAGGCCCAGCCGCCGCGCGCTGTCGGGGTCGATCTTGGCCACCGTCTCCACGCCGTTCTGGTCCTGGTCGGTGTCGATGTCGGTCAGCACCGGCTGCAGCTTCAGTTCGTCGGACAGCTTCACGGCCCAGGTGCGCAGGTCGGCCAGGCTGTCGCTCTTCAGCGTGTACTGGTAGGTGGAGTTGCTCGCGCGCCCGCCCGAGCGCACGTCCTGCACCGTGCCCAGGAACACGCGCAGGCCCGTCACCTCGTTGAGCTGCGGACGCAGCCGCGCGATGACGGCCATGCCGCTGTCCTTGCGCTGGTTGGCGGGCTTGAGGTTGACGAACATGAAGCCGCCTCCGGCCCGGCCCGCGCCGGTGAAGCCCACCACGGTGTCGACCGCCTCGTCCTTGCGGATGATGTCCACCACCTGGCGCAGCTTGGCGGCCAGCGCCTGCGACGAGATGCTCTGGTCGGCGCGCAGGCCGCCGTTGAGCTGCCCGCTGTCCTGCTGCGGGAAGAAGCCCTTGGGCGCGGCGGTGAACAGGTACACGTTCAGCCCCACCACCGCCACCAGGATCAGCATGACCAGGCCCTTGCTGTCGAGCGCCCAGTCCAGGCTGGTCTCGTAGCGCTTGAGCACCCAGTCGTAGCTGCGCGCGGCCATGCGGCCGAACCGGCCCTGCGGCTTGCTCTTGTCGTGCTCGCCGCCGGGCTTGAGCATCCACGCGCACATCATGGGCGTGGTGGTCAGCGAGATGACGAGCGAGATCATCACCGCGGCCGACAGCGTCACCGCGAACTCGCGGAACAGCCGGCCCACCTGGCCGCCCATGAACAGCAACGGAATGAACACCGCCACCAGCGACACGCTGATCGACAGCACGGTGAAGCCCACCTCCTTCGCGCCGAGCAGCGCCGCCTTCATGCGCGTCATGCCCGAATCGATGTGCCGGCTGGTGTTCTCCAGCACCACGATGGCGTCGTCCACCACGAAGCCCGTGGCCACCGTGAGCGCCATCAGGCTCAGGTTGTTGAGGCTGAAGCCCAGCAGGTACATGACCCCGAAGGTGCCCAGCAGCGCCGCCACCGTGGCCACGGCCGGCACGATGGTCGCGCGCACGCTGCGCAGGAACAGGCTGACCACCAGCACCACCAGGATGACGGAAATGACCAGCGTCAGCTCGACCTCGCGCAGCGAGCCGCGGATGGAGTTGGTGCTGTCCGAGGCCACCTGCAGCGTGACGTCGGGCGGCAGCTGCGCCTGCAGCTCGGGCAGCAGCGCGCGCACGCTGTCCACCGTCTCGATGATGTTGGCCGAGGGCTGGCGCGTGATGAGCACGATGATCGCGGGCTCGCCGTTGAACAGGCCAAGCGTGCGCGTGTCCTCCACGCCGTCGAGCACCTCGGCCACGTCCTGCAGCCGCACCGCCGCGCCGTTGCGCCAGGCGATGACCATCGAGGCGTAGTCGCTCGCGCGCAGCGCCGGCGTCTGCGTGTAGATCTGCAGCTTGCGCCCATCGCCCTGCACCGTGCCCTTGGGCCGGTTGGCGTTGGAGGCCTGGATGGCGGCGCGCACGTCGTCGGTGCTGATGCCGTAGCGGTTGAGCGCGAACGGCAGCAGCTCGACGCGCACGGCCGGCAGCGAGCCGCCGCCGATTTCCACGTCGCCCACGCCGTCGACCTGCGACAGGCGCTGGCTCACGATGTTCGACACCGCGTCGTAGATCTGGCCCGGCGTCTTGGTCTTGGACGTGAGCGCCAGGATGATCACCGGCGACGCCGCGGGGTTGGCCTTGCGGTAGGTCGGGTTGCTTCGCAGCGTGGCCGGCAGGTCGACGCGGCTGGCGTTGATCGCGGCCTGCACTTCTCTCGCGGCGCCGTCGATGTTGCGGCTCAGGTCGAACTGCAGCGTGACGCGGGCGGAGCCGACGGAGCTGGTGGACGTCATCTCGTTGACGCCGGCGATGGTGCCCAGGTGCCGCTCCAGGGGGGTGGCGACGCTGGTGGCCATCGTTTCCGGGCTTGCGCCAGGGATCGATGCTCTGACCGAGATGACGGGGTAGTCGACCTGGGGAAGTGGGGAGACCGGCAGGACGAAGAATGCGGCTATGCCCGCGAGAGCCACACCTATCGTGAGCAGTACCGTGCCTATGGGGCGGCGGACGAACGGCTTGGAGAGATTCATTGCTGCTCTCCTTGCGGAGGGCGGGGGCCGGGTCTCGCCCCGGCGGGCGAAACCCGGCCTCGGGAAGCAAGCAAGCAGCAAGAGGCAAAACGATTCAAACCGCCTCCTCCTCGATCACAGCCCGCCGAGACCCTCCACCCAACCGATCGAACGCCAGATAGATCACAGGCGTGGTGAACAGAGTCAGCAGCTGGCTGACGATCAGCCCGCCAAAGATCGCAAGCCCCAGCGGCCGCCTCAACTCCGCCCCATCCCCAAAGCTCAGCATCAGCGGCACAGCGGCAAACAAGGCCGCCAGCGTGGTCATCAGGATCGGCCGAAACCGCAGCAACGCAGCCTGGTGAATCGCCTCACGCGGCGACTTCCCCTGAGTCCGCTCGGCGTCGATCGCAAAGTCGATCATCATGATCGCGTTCTTCTTCACGATGCCGATCAGCAGGATGATCCCGATGATCCCGATCACCCCAAGGTCGTTGCCCGTGATCATCAGTGCCAGCAGCGCACCCACACCGGCGGAAGGCAGCGTGGACAAGATCGTCAGCGGATGCACGTAGCTCTCGTACAGCACCCCCAGCACGATGTACACGCAAACGACCGCCGCCAGGATGAGCCACAGCTGGTTGGACAGCGACTTCTCATAGGCCCCCGAAGCCCCCAGGAACGTCATCGTCACGCTCCCGGGCAACCCGATCTCCTTGGCAGCCGCGCGAATCGCATCCACCGAAGTGCCCAGCGACACCCCCGGCGCCGTATCGAAGTTCAGCGTACTGGCCGGGTACTGCGCCACGTGCGTGATCTGCAGCGGCGCCTGCTGCTCGGAGATCTCGGCAATCGCGGACAGCGGCGTCGCCGTGCCGGAGCCGGCGATCAGGTTCAGCTGCCCCAGCGTCTGCGGCGTGTTCACCATCCCCGGACGGGCTTCGAGAATCACCCGGTACTGGTTGGTCTCCGTGAAGATGGTCGACACGATGCGCTGCCCGAACGCGCTGTACAGCGCGTCGTCCACCGTGCTGGCCGTGATCGACAGCCGCGCCGCCGTGTCGCGGTTCACGTTCACGAACGCCGCCAGGCCCTGCGCGCCGGCATCGCTGCTCACGTTGCGCACCTTGTCCGAGTCCTGCAGCCTGGCCACCAGCTTCTTCATCCACTCGGTGATGGCCGCGCTGTCCACGCCTTCCAGCGACACGCGGTACTCGGTGGGCCCGGTCTCGGCGTCGATCGTCAGGTCCTGCGTGGGCTGCAGGTACAGCGTCACGCCGGCCACCTGGCGCACGCGCTCGCGCAGCCGGTCCATCACGTCCTGCTGGTGGCCGCGGTCCTTCTTCAGGTTGATGAGCATGCTGCCGGTGTGCAGCATCGTGTTGTTGGCCGCGTCCACGCCCACGAACGAGCTGAGGTTCTCGACGTCGGGGTCTTCGAGGATGGCGCGCGCGGCCTGCTGCTGCAACTGCGCCATGCGGTCGAACGACACGTCCTGCGCGGCCTGCACGCGGCCTTGCAGCTGGCCGGTGTCCTGCGTGGGGAACAGGCCCTTCGGGATCGACAGGTACAGCACCACCGTCAGCACCATGGTCAGCAGCGCCACCAGCAGCGTGAGCGGCTGGTGCGCGATCACCCAGTGCAGCGAGCGGTCGTAGCGCACCATCACGCCGTCGAAGAAGCGCTGCGCGCGCGCGCCGAAGCCGTGGCCGGCCGGGTCTTTCCTGGGCTCGTGCTTGAGCCAGCGCGCCGACATCATCGGCACCAGCGTGAGCGACACCACGGCCGAGATCAGGATGGTGATGGCCAATGTCACCGCGAACTCGCGGAACAGCCGGCCCACCACGTCGCCCATGAACAGCAGCGGAATCAGCACCGCGATGAGCGACACGGTCAGCGAGATGATGGTGAAGCCGATCTGCGTGGCGCCCTTGAACGCGGCCTGCAGCGGCTTCTCGCCCTCCTCGATGTAGCGCGCGATGTTCTCGATCATCACGATTGCGTCGTCCACCACGAAGCCGGTGGCAATGGTCAGCGCCATCAGGCTCAGGTTGTTCAGGCTGTAGCCCAGCAGGTACATGAGCCCGAAGGTGCCGATCAGCGAGATGGGCACCGCGATGCTGGCGATGACGGTGGCGCGCAGGCTGCCCAGGAACGCGAAGATCACCAGCACCACCAGCAGCACGGCCAGCACGAGCTCCATCTCGACGTGCTCCACCGACGAGCGGATGCCGGCCGTGCGGTCGCTGAGCACCTCGATCTTCAGCCCGGCGGGCAGGCCGGCCTGCAGGTCGGGCAGCTGCTTCTTGATGGCGTCGACGGTGGCGATCACGTTGGCGCCGGGCTGGCGCTGCACGTTCATGATGATCGCGGGCGACAGCCTGGCAGTGCCGTCGGCCTTGTTGCCGGCCCAGGCGGCGAGCTGGTTGTTCTCGGCGCTGTTGATCACCTGCGCCACGTCGACCATGCGGATCGGCGCGCCGTTCTTGTACGAGACGATGAGGTTCTTGTAGTCCTCGACCGTGAGCAGCTGGTCGTTCGAATTGATGGTGTACGCGCGCTTGGGGCCGTCGAAGCTGCCCTTGGCGCCGTTGGAGTTGGCCGCCGAGATCGCCGTGCGCAGCGTGTCCAGCCCGATGCCGTTGGCCGCCAGCGCCTGGGTGTTGGCCTGGATGCGCACGGCCGGGCGCTGCCCGCCGCTGAGCGACACCAGCCCCACGCCGGAGACCTGGCTGATCTTCTGCGCGAGGCGGGTGTTCACGAGGTTCTGCACCTCGGTGAGCGGCAGCGTGTCGGACGTGATGGACAGCGTGAGCACCGGCGCGTCGGCCGGGTTCACCTTGGCGTACACGGGCGGCGCCGGCAGGTCGGCCGGCAGCAGCGAGCCGCCGGCGTTGATGGCGGCCTGCACCTCCTGCTCGGCCACGTCCAGCGTCTGGCCCAGCGAGAACTGCAGCGTGATGATCGACACGCCCGCGGCGCTGGTCGAGCTCATGCGGTCGAGCCCCGACATCTGGCCGAACTGGCGCTCCAGCGGCGCGGTGACGGTGTTGCTCATGACCTCGGGGCTGCCCCCGGGGTAGAGCGTCTGCACCTGGATGGTCGGGTAGTCGACCTGCGGCAGGGCCGACAGCGGCAGGAAGCGGAACGCCACCAGGCCGGCCAGCACGATGGCGACCATCAGCAGCGAGGTCGCCACCGGTCGAAGAATGAACGGGCGAGAAGGACTCATCGGGCGCGGCGCTTGGAGGAACGGGTCGGCGAACGGATCAGCGGATCGCGCCGCCCTGGACGGGTGGCGGCGAGCCGGGCTTCAGGTCGGGCGCGGCCGGCGGCACCGAGGTGGCCGGCGGCGAGGTGGGCGACTCGGCCGGCGGGGCGCTGCGGGCACCGCCTGCACCAGCACCTGTACCCGCTGCACCCTGGCCACCTTGGCCGCCCTGGCTTGCGGCACCTTCGCGGCGGCCCGCGCCGCGTTCGCCGCGCTCGCCCCGGTTGCCACGGCGCGCACCCGATGCGGCGCCCGACGCCGGCACCGCCGGCCGGTCGGCCATGGTCTGCACCCGCGCGCCGTCCTTCAGCCGGTCGCCGCCTTCGGTCACCACCTGCTCGCCGGCTTCCAGGCCCGACATGATCGCCACGTTGTCCACGCTCGACTCGCCGCGCGTCACCGTGCGCTGCGACACGGTGCTGTCGGTGTTCAGCACGTACACGTAGTCGCCGTTGGGGCCGTGGCGCAGCGCCGTCACCGGCACCACCACCGCGCCGCTCACGGTGCGCAGCAGCAGCCGCAGGTTGACGAACTGGTTCGGGAACAGCGCGTTGTCGGCGTTGGTGAAGCGGGCCTTGGCCTTCACCGTGCCGGTGGCGGTGTCGACCAGGTTGTCGAGCGTGGCGAACATGCCGCCGGCCAGCCGGCGCGTGCGCGTGCGGTCGAAGGCGGTGGCGTCCAGCTTGGCGCCCTGCGCCAGGCGCTCCTGCACCTCGGGCACGCGGTCTTGCGGAATGGAGAACTCGACGTCGATCGGCGCGATCTGCGTGATGGTCGCCACGCCGTTGGTGGTGCCGGTCGAGATGTAGTTGCCCGCGTCCACCGGCCGCAGGCCGATGCGCCCGCTGGCCGGCGCGGTGATGCGGCTCCAGGTCAGGTTGAGCTTGGCGGTGTTCTCGTTGGCGCGGTCGATGGCCACGGTGCCTTCGAGCTGCTTGACCAGCGCGGCCTGGGTGTCGACGTCCTGGCGGGCGATGGAGTCCTGGCCGAGCAGGGTCTGGTAGCGCTGCAGCGTGACGCGCGCCGCGGCCAGTTGGGCCTCGTCGCGCTGGCGTGCGCCGGCGGCCTGCGCCAGCACGTTCTGGAACGGCTGCGGGTCGATGGTGGCGAGCACGTCGCCCTTCTTGACCATCTGGCCTTCCTGGAAGAGCACCGCGGTGAGCACGCCCGAGACCTGCGGCTGCACGATCACGTTGGCCACCGGGGTGACCGTGCCCAGCGCCTCGAGCTGCACCGGAATGTCGGCCTGCTTGGCGGTGGCGATGCCGACCGTGCTGGAGGCCGCGCCGCCGCCGCGCCCGCCCGGACCTCCAGGGCCGCCTGGACCTCCGGCGCCTCCCGGCCGCCCGCCGCCCGGCCCCGCACCCGGACCGGCCGCCGGCGTCTTCGAGCGCTGGATCAGGTACCAGGCGCTGCCGCCCAGCGCCACCAAGAGCAGCAAGGTCAGCAGGCCGCCCACCCAGCGGCGCCTGCGCACCGGGGGATGTGTCGGCGACACGTTGGAAGGCAGGGGCTCGGTTGGTTTTTCTTGTTCCATGGGCGGTGCGTGCGGAAGGTGCAGGGGTGCGAACCAGCGTAGTACACGCGGAATGGTAGTCGGGCTGTTTGCTGGGCCGTAAAGCGACGGTAAAGCTGTCACATGTTGCCAGCGCCGCCGCCCGCGGGCCGTCAGCCATTGGCGCTGTTTGGCGGCAACTCGCGCCGCCGGCGCGCATTCCGTCGCACGCCGGTGGCGGGTGCGTCCGGGCGCCGGCACAGTCCGCTCCATCGATTCGATGCCTGAACGTCCCCTCTTCGTCCCCTGTTCGTCCCCTCTTCGTCTTCCCTTCCAGACCCCTACAACCTTCTGTCACCGGAGCGCCACCATGCTGATGCAAATCGTCCTTCACACGCCCAAGTGGGTGTTCGCCGTCTTCTTCCTGCTGCTGTGGATCGGCGCCAAGCAGCTGCTCACCAACAGCGTGGGCCTGAGCCGCGTCACGCTGATGCCGCTCGCCATGGGCGCGCTCTCGGTCTACGGCGTGGTCTCGGTGTTCGGCGACTCGTTCGGCGCGCTGCTGGGCTGGGCCGCCGCCGCGGTCGCCATGCTGGCGCTGGTGCTGCAGCGCCCGCTGCCCGCCACCACCCGCTACGACGCCGCGCAGCGCCGGTTCCACTTGGCCGGCAGCCCGGTGCCCCTGATGCTGATGATGGGCATCTTCCTGACCAAGTACGTGGTGGGCGCCGCCCTGGCCATGCACCCCGAACTGCGCCAGCAAGCCACCTTCGGCCTCGTGATCCCGGTGCTGTACGGCGCGTTCAGCGGCGTGTTCGCGGCCCGCGCGGTGCGCCTGTGGAAGCTCGCCATCCGTACTGACGCCATGTCGGGCGCGGTTCGCGCGGCCTAAGATTCCCCGGCCACCCGCCGCCAGGCTCCTCACGACACCACCGCCATGAACGCACTCCTGCTGATCCTCAAGATCTCCGTGACGGTGGTGCTTGCCGCCTCCATTGCCGAGGCGCTGGTGCTGTCCTGGCGCAACGGCTGGCGCAGCTATGACTGGAAGGCGGCCGGCATCTCGGTGTTCGACTTCCTGGTGCGCGAATACCCGCTGCGCTGGCTGCTGCCGCTGGCGTTCTGGACCGGCGCGATGGACTGGTTCTACGCCCACCGCCTGTTCACCCTGCCGATGGACCACTGGAGCGGCTGGGCCGCCTGCTTCCTGGGCCAGGAGTTCTGCTACTACTGGTACCACCGCGCGGCCCACCGGGTGCGCTGGTTCTGGTGCACCCACTCGGTCCACCACTCGCCCAACCAGCTCAACCTGTCGGCCGCCTACCGCTTCGGCTGGACCGGCCGCCTGACCGGCACGCTGGCCTTCTTCATGCTGGCGCCGCTGCTGGGCATGCCGCCCAGGGTGGTGCTGCTGATGCTCACGCTGAACCTGCTGTACCAGTTCTGGATCCACGCCACCTGGATCCCGCGCCTCGGCCCGCTGGAATGGGTGCTGAACACGCCTTCGGCCCACCGCGTGCACCACGCCTCGAACCTCGAGTACCTGGACGGCAACTACGGCGGCGTGCTCATCGTGTTCGACCGCCTGTTCGGCACCTGCATTCCCGAGCGCGCCGACCTGCCCTGCCGCTACGGCCTGGTGGACCCGATCACCTCGCACAACCTGCTGGAGATCGAGTTCGGCCAGTGGCGCGCCCTGCTGCGCGACCTGGCCTCGGCCCGCTCGCTGCGCGCCTTCGCCGGCTACCTGGTGAAGCCGCCCGGGTGGAAGCCCGACGGGCCGGGCGATACGACCGAGGAGCTGCGCCAGCGCGCGGCGTTGAACGTGGCACCGGCGCACGCGCAGGCCGCGCCAGCCGCAACGGCCACGCCAGCCACAGCGGCGGCAACGGCAGCAACGGCAGCAGCGGCCGCCTCCGATTTCATTCCCGTGCAGTACAACAAGGAGTTGTCATGAACTACACCTCGCCCACCCCCTCCGCCTCGGACATCGAACGCCGTGCCCGCCGCCGCGCCGGCGCCAAGATGGGCTGGTACATCCACGCCTTCGTCTACGTGCTGGTCAACCTCGGCCTGGTCACGATCTCGGCCGCCCGGGGCCACACCTGGGCCATGTACCCGCTCATGGGCTGGGGCCTGGGGCTGCTGATCCATGGCGCGGTGGTCTGGTTCGTGGCCGGCGGCGGCTTCTACGAGCGGCTGGTGGAGCGCGAACGCCGCGCGCTGGGCGCCGGGGACCGCGGATGAAGGTGGGCCCGCCTGCAGCCTTCCCCAGGTTCGGGGGCGAGAACCTGCGGGACATGCTGCGGCATGGCCTGATCACCGCCGTCTTCTGCTGCCTCATTGCCTGCGCGCTCACCATCACCGACGGCGGCGGCTGGGCGGCGCACCTGGTCTATTCGCTGTCGATCGGCCTCATCAGCTGGCTGTTCATCGACACCACCCGGCTGCTGATCACCGGGCACCGCGACATCCGCTGGCCGCTGGGCGGCCGGGGCTACGTGGTGGTGGTCGTCGGCGTGACCTTGGGCTTCATGGGCGGCAACTTCATCGGCGACGCCTGGACCGGCGCGCCGGCCTTCGACTTCCTGGCGTTCGGCGGCCACAAGCTGGCCACGGGGGTCGTCATCACCGTCGTCGCGACGATCGGCATGTGCTTCTTCTTCTACAGCCTGGGCAAGAGCAAGCACCTGCAAAGCCAGATCGACCTGGCGCAGCGCGACGCCACCGAGGCCCGGCTCAAGCTGCTCGAGACGCAGCTGGAGCCGCACATGCTGTTCAACACCCTGGCCAACCTGCGCGTGCTGATCACCATCGACCCGCCGCGCGCCGTGGCCATGCTCGACCGGCTCAACAGCTACCTGCGCGTGACGCTCAGCGGCTCGCGCGCGCTGTCGCATCCGCTGTCGGCCGAGTTCGACCGGCTGGGCGACTATCTGGAGCTGATGTCGGTGCGCATGGGCGAGCGCCTGCGCTACACGCTCGAATTGCCGGACGACCTGCGCGACGTGCCCGTGCCGCCGCTGCTGCTGCAGCCGCTGGTGGAAAACAGCATCCGCCACGGGCTGGAGCCCAAGGTGGAGGGCGGGCGCATCGCGGTGCGCGCGCACCGCGACGCCGACCGGCTGGTCATCGAGGTGAGCGACACCGGTGTCGGGCTCGGTGCGGCTGCGCCGTCGGACGGCGGCAGCGGCTTCGGCATGGAACAGGTGCGCGAGCGCCTGGCCACCGTGTACGGCGAGCGCAGCCGCATGGCCCTGGCACCCTCGCCCGACCCGGCCGGCGGCACCTGCGCCACGCTGAGTTTTCCGCTGCCTGCCTGAAACCCCCTCACAAGAACAAGATGCAAGCCACCGCCCTCATCGCCGAAGACGAACCCCTGCTCGCGCAGGCCCTCAAGGCCGAACTGGCCGCCGCCTGGCCCGAACTGCAGGTCGTGGCCACCGCCGGCGACGGCCGCAGCGCCGTGCGCGAGGCGCTGCGCCTGCTGCCGCAGGTGCTGTTCTTCGACATCCGCATGCCCGGCCTCGACGGCCTGGGCGCCGCCGCCGAACTGGCCGACTGCTGGCCCGCCGACGAGGCGCCGATGCCGCAGCTGGTGTTCGTCACGGCCTACGACGAATACGCCGCCCGCGCCTTCGAGGCCCAGGCCATCGACTACGTGCTGAAGCCCGTGCAGCCCGAGCGCCTGCGCAAGACGGTCGGCCGGTTGCAGCAGGCGCTGGCGGCGCATGCATCGTCGCCATCTCCTTCTTCCCCCGTGCCTGACGAGGCGCTGGAACGCACGCTCGCGCAATGGCGCCAGGTGCTCGGCGCCGCGGGAGGCGGCGCAGGAGGCGGCGCGGCGGCGTCCACGCCCGCTGTCGCCCCGCTGCGCATCATTGCCGCGAGCGATGCCGGTGGCAGCACCGTGCGCATGGTGCCCATCGACGAGGTGCTGTATTTCGAGGCGGCCGACAAGTACCTGCGCGTGCTCACCGCCACGCACGAATACCTGATCCGCACGCCGCTGAAGCAGCTGCTGCCCCAGCTCGACGCCGACACCTTCTGGCAGGTGCACCGCGCGGTGGTGGTGCGCAGCGCGGCCATCGAGTCGGTGCACCGCGACGAGGCCGGCAAGATGCACCTGACGCTGCGCGGGCGGCCTGAGAAGATTCCGGTCAGCCGGCTCTACGCACACCTGTTTCGTGCGATGTGAAATTCCAGGGCCTTGCGCCCACAAAAAAGCCGGCCCTTTCGGAGCCGGCTTTTTTCATTCAGTCACGAATGCTGTGGCAATTTAACGCCAGTGGCCGTGGCCGCGGTAGTAGCCGCGGTTGTAGTAGCGCGGGCCGTAATAGGCCGGCGGGCCGTAGTACACGGGGGCCGGACGGTAATACACCGGCGGCGGAGGTGCGTAGTACACCGGGGCCGGCGGGTAATAAGCCGGAGCGGGCGGGTAGTACGCCGGAGCCGGCGGGTAGTAGGCGGGAGCGCCCACGCCCACCGCCACGCCCGGCACCCCGACACCGATCGACCAGCTCACGTCGCTGCGGGCGCTGGCCGAAGTGGCTGCAAACAATGCACCGGCTGCCACGGCTGCGGCGGCGGCCCATTTGAAGAAATTGGAACGTGTGACGCTCATGATGTTGGACTCCTTGTTTCGGTGGGCCGGGTTCGGGTCTGAACCGCCCATGTGTGTATTGAACGCGGCAATTGCAAAGGGGGTGCACCCGGCAATGTGAAGAACGTTGCCAAAGGTAACGTGAAGGGGGTGCCCTCTAGAATGAGGCAATGACCTCCCCGACCGACAAAAACGGCGCCAAAACGACCGCTGCACCGAGCAATTTCCTGCGTCACGTGATCGAGAACGACCTCGAACAGGGCGCCTACGCTGGCCGCAAGTGGGGCGGATCGCCCGGCAGCGCCGCCCACCACGCCCAGGGCATGGCCGACCCGGCCAAGGTGCGCATGCGCTTCCCGCCCGAGCCCAACGGCTACCTGCATATCGGCCACGCCAAGAGCATCTGGCTGAACTTCGAGCTGGCCAAGGAATACGGCGGCGTGTGCCACCTGCGCTTCGACGACACCAATCCCGAGAAGGAAGACCAGGAGTACGTCGATTCCATCCGCGACGCCGTGAAGTGGCTCGGCTACGAGACCTACCTGGCCGACCGCCCGAGCGCGCCCGGCACGATGCAGCCGCACGAGTACTTCGCGAGCAACTATTTCGACTTCATGTACGAGGCGGCCGAGTACCTCATCGGCGCGGGCCTGGCCTACGTGGACGAGCAGACCGCCGAGGAAGTGCGCGCGAACCGCGGCGACTTCACCACGCCCGGCAAGGACAGCCCCTTCCGCACCCGCAGCGCGGAAGAAAACCTGGCGCGCTTTCGCGCCATGCGCGACGGCCAGGTGGCCGACGGCGCGGCCATCCTGCGCGCGAAGATCGACATGGCCAGCAGCAACATCAACATGCGCGACCCCGCGCTGTACCGCGTGCGCCGGGCCCACCACCACAACACCGGCGACAAGTGGTGCATCTACCCGATGTACACCTACGCGCACCCGATCGAAGACGCGCTCGAGCAGATCACCCACAGCATCTGCACGCTGGAGTTCGAAGACCAGCGCCCGTTCTACGACTGGCTGCTCGACCGCCTGGCCGAAGGCGGCCTCATCGCCAGCCCGCACCCGCGCCAGTACGAGTTCGCGCGCCTGAACGTCACCCACGTGATGACCAGCAAGCGCAAGCTGCGCCAGCTGGTCGAAGAAAAGCACGTCGACGGCTGGGACGACCCGCGCATGCCCACCATTGCCGGCCTGCGCCGCCGCGGCTACACGCCCGAGGCGCTGCGCCTGTTCTGCGAACGCAGCGGCACCACCAAGTCGGGCGGCTGGATCGACTACGCCAGCCTCGAAGCCGCGCTGCGCGACAGCCTCGACCCCATCGCCCCGCGCGCCATGGCCGTGCTCGACCCGGTCAAGCTGGTCATCACCAACTGGGGCGAGCTGATGGGCGGCCCCAACAAGGATGAAGGCGTGCTCGACGACTGCTCCGCGCCCGTGCACCCGCACCACCCCGAGATGGGCAAGCGCGAGTTCAAGCTGGGCCGCGAAGTGTGGATCGAAAGCACCGACTACGAAGACGTGCAGCCCAAGGGCTTCTTCCGCCTGTTCCCGGGCAACAAGGTGCGGCTGAAGTACGGCCACGTCATCGAGTGCACCGGCGCCACGCGCGACGCGAACGGCAAGCTCGTCGAAGTGCAGGCCACGCTGGTGCCCGACACCAAGAGCGGCACGCCCGGCGCGGACGCGATCAAGGTCAAGGGCAACATCACCTGGGTGGCCGCGGCGGATGCAGTGAAGGCCGAAGTGCGGCTGTACGAGCGGCTGTTCTCCGAAGCCAACCCGGGCAGCGGCGAGCTGCTGGAAGAGCTGAACAAGACCAGCCTGGAAGTGTGCTCGGCGTTCGTGGAGCCGTCGCTGGCAAAGGCCGAACCCGGTGTCGGCATCCAGTTCGAGCGGCACGGCTACTTCGTGCGCGACACGAAGGCCGGTGCGGATGGCAAGCCGGTGTTCAACCGCGCGGCCGGCATGCGGGACAGCTGGGGCAAGTAAGCCCGCCCGCACCTTCATCCGGAAAGCCGGTGCCGTGATGGCGCCGGCTTTTTTGGTTTCAGCCCTTCGTCATTCCGGCCGCTTGTAGACCACGCCCAGCACCGCGCTGTTCTCGTCGGTCGTGCACACGGCCGAACGGCCTTGCGGCCCGACCTTCAGGTTGATCGTGTAGACGCCATCGCGTGGCGTCGAGCCGCTGTCGACAGCGATGGTGCCCGGCGGCACCCGCAGTTCACGCGCGGCCGCGGCCACGCAGTTCTTGACGCTGGCCTCGGGCGCGCCGCCGACGCGAAGCGAGGTGCTGTTGCATGCGGCCAGCAGCAGCCCTGCGGACGCAACACATGCGAAACACGCGATATTGATGGAGCTTCGCATCGTCATTCCAGTCCCAGGTTGTCAAGCCAGTCTTCATTGAGGCGCACCACGCTCCGGTCCTGTGCAGGACAGGTCCTCCCCTGCATGTGGCCCGTCGCCGTTTTCTGAACTGAAGCAGGACGTTCTAGCTTTGGCGCTTTCGATAACGCTTTGATCTACAGAAGCTTTCCGCATGGATCGGAATGGCCGGGATTTCCTGAGAAATCTCGGCGCCTGCGACGACAGTGAACAGCGTGCAACTGGTGCGAGACTATCGGCCGCGGTTGGCCAAAGGGCCACGCGACGCTCCCATTCCATGAACCAGCCCACCTCCCAGCCCACCTCTTCCCGCCTGATCCGCTTCAACAAACCCTACGGCGTCCTCAGCCAGTTCACGCCCGAGGGCCGCTGGCGCGGGCTGAAGGATTTCATCGACATTCCCGGGGTCTACGTTGCCGGCCGGCTCGACGCGGACAGCGAAGGCCTGCTGCTGCTCACCGACGACGGCAAGCTGCAGGCGCACATTGCCGATCCGCGCTTCAAGATGGAGAAGGTCTACTGGGTGCAGGTGGAAGGCGTGCCCACCGACGCGGCGCTCGAGGCCCTGCGCAACGGTGTGCAGCTCAACGACGGCCCCACGCGCCCGGCCCGGGCCCGCCTGCTCGATCCGCCGCCTGCCGTGTGGAACAGAGAGCCGCCCATTCGCGAGCGCAAGAGCATTCCCACCGCGTGGCTGGAGCTGGCGATCAGCGAAGGCCGCAACCGCCAGGTGCGGCGCATGACGGCGGCCGTGGGCCTGCCGACGCTGCGCCTGATCCGCGCCGCCATCGGGCCGCACACGCTCGACGGGCTGGCGCCCGGAACCTGGCTGGACTGACGGGGCATCGGCACCGCTCAAGAACCTTCATTCGAATTCTTCCCATGCACAAATCACTTCCCTTTTCCGGTCTCGCCTCCCTCGCCTCGTTCGACATGACCCGCCGCGGCGCCGTGCTCGGCACCCTCGGCTGGCTTGCGCTGTCGGCCACCAACGCAGGCGCGGCAACACCCGCCAGGACGAAGAAGAAGCCCGCTGCCCCCGACGTCTGGCCGCATGCCTCGCAGGTGCCCGGCGGCGTGGCGCGCCTGTCGCTCGGCCCGTCTGCCAAGCGGCCGCAGGCCTTTGCGGGCGACGTGCCGCTCTTGGTTGTCGGCGACCCGATCGAGTGGACCGCGCTGGTCGGCATTGCGCTCGCGGCGGAACCCGGCGAGGCCGGCATCACGGTGCGCGCAGAAGGCAAGCCCGAACGCCAGGTCGCCTACACCGTGGCGCCCAAGCAGTACCGCGAACAGCGCCTGACGGTGGCGCCGCGCACGGTCGACCTGTCGCCCGAGGACGAAGCCCGCTACGTCAAGGAGCGCGACCACCTCACCGGCGTGATGGCCACGCTCACCGACATGCGCGCCGATGCGGCGCTGCAGATGCGCGTGCCCGTGCCGGGCCGCCGCTCCAGTTCCTTCGGCCTGCGCCGCGTGTTCAACGGGCAGTCGCGCAATCCGCACAGCGGCATGGACATCGCGGCCGGCACGGGCACGCCGGTGCTGGCGCCGCTGCCGGGAAAGGTGATCGACACGGGCGACTATTTCTTCAACGGCGGCACCGTGTGGCTCGACCATGGCGGCGGCCTGCTGACGATGTATTGCCACCTGAGCCGCGTCGACGTGAAGGTCGGCGACGTGCTGAAGACCGGCGAGGCGCTGGCCGCGGTCGGCGCGACCGGGCGGGTGACGGGGCCGCACCTGCACTGGTCGGTGATGCTGAACCGGGCGATGGTCGACCCGGCGCTGTTCGTTGCGGCCTGAGGCCATCGGGCACCCACGTCTCTCATGGCCAGCAACGCAGCACCGCCCCTGTTCGACGAGACCTGCCTCGCCGCGCCCGTCGCGCGCGCCACGTACGGCGGCATCCTCGCCCTGCTCAACGCCCGCCTGCACCCTGCCCTGCAGGCCATCGTGGCGGCCGAGGTCGCCTCGGGCAACCGCGTGATGGATGCCGGCGCCGACTGGCCCGATGCGGGCTCGGTGCACGTCACGCTCGCCAAGCGGTTCGACGACCGCCACGCGAGCACCGAGGCCATCTTCAGCCCGTGCGACGACCCGCATTACTGGCACGCCGACTACAGCACCGCAGCCAAGCCGCGGCACCTGCTCATCTGCTAGCCGTTACCCGTTAGCCGTTACCCGTTAGCCGCCAGCCGGCTTCGGGCGCGCCGTGCTCCACGCAATCAACGCGAGCAGCGCCACCTGCACCGGCAGCCGCGCCACCAGCGCCCAATGCGGCACGTTGGCGAACAGATCGGCGCGCTGCAGCATGTAGACATTGGCCGGCGTCACGGCCAGGGTCAGCAGGAACAGGCTGATGCCTGCCGCCCGGCGCGTCGGACGCCACAGCAGGCCGGCCGCGCCCAGCAACTCGAATGCGCCGCTGACCCACACGGTTTCGCGCGGCCATGGAATCCACGGCGGCACGATGCGCATCTCGGCATCGGTCGCCACGAAGTGCGCGACGCCGCCGATGGCGAACCACAGGAAGACGAACGCCAGGCCCGCCACGCGCCAGCGGCCCATGGCAGGGGCCTGGTTCAAGTCGCGAGCCTCAGAGCGGCTTGGTGAGGTACACCGCCTCGCGCCCGACGATCGTGCGCTGCGCGGGCATGAAGATGGTGCAGTCGTCGCACAGCGCGCGGATTTCCTCGTCGCTGTTGGTCGCGATCAGCTCGCCCTTGGCGAAGGTCTCGAAGCCGATCAGCGGGCGCACGAAGGCGAAGTCTTCCGACTTGATGACGTACGTCTGCAGCAGCTGGAAGCTGCGTTGCGGCTCGGGTGCGGGCGTGGCCGGGTCCTTCTCGACGAGGCCGAAGTACGCGAGGAAGTCATAGGTCACGGCCGTGGCCAGTTCCGACGCGGAGCGCAGGAAGTGCTGGCCGCACTCGACCACCATGGCCACGCCCTTGCCGTCCGGCCCGCCGTGGCTGCCGTACTGGATCAGCGGCGTGCCCGAGCCCAGGCCGTCGGGCATCACGAGGTGCACGGAAGGGCGGCCGATGGCCAGCGCCACCTTGGCGTTGCGCTCGAACGCCGGGTAGACCCAGAACGGCACCACGGGCTGGCTGGTCGAGTGGATGTCCAGGATGTGGTCGGCCGCGTCCACCACCGGGCGCAGGATGCGCGCGCGGCGCAGCTCGGGGCTGTCTTCGCTGCCGTCGAGCCACTCGGGCGACCAGATGCGGTTGAGGTTGTGCACGATCTGGCGGCTGTCGTACGGCGACTCTTCCTTGAACGACTCGTAGGCGTCGATGTTGGCGAAGGCCACGGTGAGCGTGCCGATCTGCGGGCGCACGTTGTTGTCCAGCAGGTGCGTGGCGGCCGTCATGCCGCAGATCTCGTTGCCGTGCGTGAGCGCGTTGATCAGCACGTGCGGGCCGGGCTTGCCGGACTCGAAGCGGTGCACGTAGTCGATGCCGGTGTTGCCCTCGCGGTAGGCGGAGAGGTCGCGGGGGAGGACTTCGAGGGCGGGGGGCGATTGGGTCATGGATTTGCAGGAAGTGAATCGGTCGTGGTCCGGTTCGGAAGTTTGCTACAGGTAACCAATCTGTGCATTTCTTCCCGGAAGCCCGGGCATGCGCTGCAAATTCACATTTGCGAATCATTTATTGAGCCGATTCTTCTAAGATGCGGCTCATGACCTCTTCAGCCCCGCTCTACATCTGGCAGCAGCCGGACTGGCCGGCGCTGCGGTATGACGCCGTGGCAGCCGGCCCCGCGCTCTCGCGCGCTCGAGAGCTCAAAGGCGAAGTGAGCGGTCTGGGCCGGGCCATCGGGCTGGACGGGCTGGTGGAGGTCGAGCAGGCACTGTGGATGCAGGAGGCCGTGGCCACGGCAGCCATCGAAGGCGAACGGCTCGACCTCGCGGCCGTGCGCTCCTCGGTGCTGCGCCGCCTGGGTGCAAGCCATGCGGGTCCCACCGACCGGCATGTGGACGGGCTGGTCGAAGTGATTCACGACGCCACGACGCGTTTCGACGAGCCGCTGGACGCAGACCGCTTGTGCCGCTGGCAATCGGCGCTCTTTCCGGGCGGCACCTCGGGCATCCAGCGCATCGCCGTCGGCCGGTACCGCGACCATGCCGACGCCATGCAGATCGTGAGCGGCCTGCCGGGCAGGGAAGTCGTGCACTACACCGCGCCGCCTTCTGCCACGGTCGCACGGGAAATGGATGCGTTCCTGGCATGGTTCGCTCAGACGCGGCACTGCGCGATGGACGGCATTGCACGTGCCGCCATCGCTCACCTCTGGTTCGAAACCATCCACCCGTTCGAAGATGGAAACGGCCGTGTCGGCCGCGCGGTGGCCGATATGGCACTGGCACAGGACACCGGTGCGGCAACGCGGCTCTTCAGCCTTTCGCGCCAGATGCTGGCGGACCGCAAGGGGTACTACGACGCGCTGGCAGCGGGCCAGTCGGGCGGCATGGACGTGACGGCCTTCGTGCAATGGTTCGCCGGGGCCTTCGGGCGTGCATGCATCGCGTCCGGCAACACGATCCAGTCATCGCTGGAACGCTCGCGCTTCTGGGCGCGGCATGCACAGCACGACATCAACGAGCGGCAGCGGCAGTTGCTGCAACGGCTGCTCGAGGCCGGCGACGGCGGCTTCCTGGGCGGCCTCAACGTAGAGAAGTACCTGAAGATGGTGCGCGTCTCGAAGGCCACGGCCACGCGCGACCTGTCTGACCTCGTGCGCAACGGCATGTTGTATGCGGCGGGTCAGGGCAAGGCGGTGCGCTACTACGTGAACATGCCGGGATGGACACATGGAGTGGCAGGGTCCGGCAGCCGGATCACCAGTTGACCTCCCGCTCCGGCGTGGCCGAAATGTGGTGAATCGACAGGTCCGCCCCGTCGTATTCCTCCTCCTGGGTCAGCCGCAACCCGACCGCCTTCTTCAGCGCGCCGTACACCGCCCAGCCCGCCAGCCCGGCCCACGCCACGCCCATCAGCGTGCCGATCAGCTGCGCCCACACATTCACCCCGCCGATGCCGCCCAGCGCCTGCGTGCCGAAGATGCCCGCCGCAATGCCGCCCCAGGTGCCGCACAGGCCGTGCAGCGGCCACACGCCGAGCACGTCGTCGATCTTCCATTTGTTCTGCACCAGCGTGAACATCTTGACGAAGATGGCGCCGGCCACGCCGCCCACCACCAGCGCGCCCAGCGGGTGCATCAGGTCGGAGCCGGCGCACACGGCCACCAGCCCGGCGAGCGGGCCGTTGTAGACAAAGCCGGGGTCGTTCTTGCCCATGGCCAGCGCCACCAGCGTGCCGCCGACCATCGCCATGAGCGAGTTGACGGCCACCAGGCCCGAGATCTTGTCGATGCTCTGCGCGCTCATCACATTGAAGCCGAACCAGCCCACGCACAGCACCCACGCGCCCAGCGCCAGGAACGGGATGTTCGACGGCGGGTGCGCGCTGAGCGAGCCGTCGCCGCGGTAGCGGTTGCGGCGCGCGCCCAGCAGCAGCACGGCCGGCAACGCGAGCCAGCCGCCCACGGCATGGACCACCACCGAGCCCGCGAAGTCATGGAATTCATGACCCGTGAGCGAGGCGATCCAGCCCTGGATGCCGAAGTGCCTGTTCCAGGCAATGCCCTCGTACAGCGGATAGACGAAGCCCACGATCACCGCGGTGGCGATGAGCTGCGGCCAGAACTTGGCCCGCTCGGCGATGCCGCCCGAGATGATGGCCGGGATGGCGGCGGCGAAGGTGAGCAGGAAGAAGAACTTCACCAGCTCGTAGCCGCTTCTTGCCGACAGTTCGGTGGCGCTCACGAAGAAATGCGTGCCGTAGGCCACGCCGTAGCCCACCAGGAAGTACACGATGGTCGATACCGAGAAGTCGACCAGGATCTTCACCAGCGCATTGACCTGGTTCTTCTTGCGCACGGTGCCCAGCTCGAGAAAAGCAAAACCGGCGTGCATGGCCAACACCATGATGGCGCCGAGAAGGATGAACAGCGCATCTGCGCCCTGTTTGAGTGCGTCCATGGAAGCTTCTTGCAGTTTTTGATTTGAATTGGTGCGTCGCACCCGAATCAGTCGGAGCGGCGGCCAAAGAAAGCAAAAATGGTGCCTAAAGCTCGTTGATGGTGCGGAATGAACCAAACAAGGGCCTTCCAGAACCCTTGCGCGCACCGGTTCAGCCCGCGCCGGCGCCCAATGCGTCGCGGTAGCGGCGGCTGCAGGGCACGGTGGTGCCGTCGTGCATGTGCAGCCGGGCGTCGCCACCGTCCAGCGGCTCGATCTCCTTGATGCGCCCCAGGTTCACCGCATGGCTGCGGTGCACGCGCATGAAGGTCGCGGGGTCGAGCTGGGCCAGGAAGTCGGTCAGCGTGGCGCGCAGCAGGTAGTCGTGGCCGTTCACGTGCAGGCCGACGTAGTTGCCCTCGGCCTGCAGCCAGTCGATGTCGCCGGCGGCGATGAGGAATTCGCGGCGCAGCTTGCGCACCAGGAAGCGCTCGGGGCGGGTGGGCGGCGGCGGTGGGGCCGGTGGAGGTGCCTCCGGCATCGCGGATTCGACGCCCTCCGGTTCCGTCGAAGTCTCCGGTGGCGACAGTGGCTGCAGCGGTGCCGCCCTTTCCTCCGGCGCATCGAGCACCCGTGCCTCGCCCTGCAGCCGCAGCATGAACAGCCGGTAGGCCCAGATCCCGAACACGATCGACGCGTACGCGCGCACGTCCTTCAGGTATTCGTAGCCCCACTGGCCGCTCCAGCCCGCGAAGTCGTAGCGCTCGCCGACCGCCGCGTAGGCCAGCGCACGCAGCGCGAACATGGCCACCACGTGCACCACGCTGAAGGCCACGCTGGCCAGCGCGTGACCCGCGAGGTAGCGCAGCAGCTGCCGGCGCGGCAACGGCGAGAGCCAGCGCTCGACCGCCACGATGGCCGGCACCAGCGCCAGCAGCACGAGGTGGCTGGAGCCTTCCCAGACCAGGATCTGCCAGGTGGCGGGCGGCTCGGCGCGGGTGCGCGCGTCGACCAGCGCCACCGAGGTGTTGAACACGGCCTGCAGCGCCATCACAGCGATCCAGAAGCCCACCTCCACGTAGCGGCGCACCGGCTCGTAGCGCTCGTACAGGTTCTTGCGAGGGTCTGCCATGGCGGGAATTCTCGCGAAAACAGCCCCTGGGACGGCCTGCTTTCGCGCTTTTTCGTCCCTCCGGGCCACCGCTCGTCACAAACCGGGGGCGATCCATCCCCCGGCCGCGCCGCGCCGCCCGCGCCAGGCCGAGCATCGCGGCTTCTTTGCTTCGAGGAGCTTGCGATGAGCACCACCACCACTGCCACCACCAGCGCCACCGCCACCCCCGGCCAGCGCCGCCACGACATCGACGCCCTGCGCGCGCTCGCTTTCCTGTTCGTCATCCTCTATCACGTGGGCATGTACTACGTGGCCGGCTGGCACTGGCACCTGAAGAGCCCGCACGCCGCCGAATGGCTGCCGTGGCCGATGGTGGCGCTCAACCTGTGGCGCATGGACCTGGTGTTCCTGATCTCGGGCGTGTCGCTCGGCTTCCTGAGCCGCGGCCAGGGCACCTGGGGCCTGTTGCGCAGCCGGGGGCTGCGGCTGCTGTTGCCGCTGGCCTTCGGCATGGCGGTGATCGTGCCGTACCAGGCCTATGCGCAGGGCGTGGCCAACGGCCACGTCGCGCCGGGCTTCGGCGCCTTCCTGCTGCGCTACCTGTCGATGAGCGCGCCATGGCCCAGGCAGGCCTTCGACGGCGCGGAGTTCGGCATCACCTGGAACCACCTCTGGTACCTGCCCTACCTGTTCACGTACACGGCGCTGGTCGCCCTGACGCTGCCGCTGTGGAATTCGGCCGCCGGCCAACGGCTGCGCCGCGCCTTCAACGGCCTGCGCGGCTGGAAGCTGCTGGTGCTGCCGGTGGTGCCGCTGCTGCTGTGGACCCTGCTGCTGGCCGCGCGCTTTCCGGCCACGCACAACCTGGTGCGCGACTTCCACCTGCACAGCCTCTACTTCACGCTGTTCCTCTACGGCTACTGGATGGGCGTGGACACGGGCGTGTGGAGGGAACTGGAGCGGCTGCGCCGCGTGTCGCTCGCGCTGGCCGTGGCGGTCATCGCGGTGTTCTTCGCGCTGCGCGCCGGCGCCAGAGTGCCGGCCTCCGGCCTCCTGATGGACACGCTGCGCGTGCTCTACCTGTGGCTGGCGGTCGCGGCCATCCTGGGCCACGGCCACCGCCACCTGAACCGCCCATGGCCGTGGCTGCGCTGGGCCAACGAGTCGGTGTACCCGTGGTACGTGCTGCACCAGACGCTGATCGTCGCGGGCATCACCGTGCTGGCACCGCTGGCGCTCGGCCCGGTCGCCGAGCCCGTGCTGCTGGTGGCGCTGACGCTCGCCGGGTGCTGGCTGCTGACCGACGGGCTGATCCGCCGGGTCGGCATCCTGCGCCCGCTGTTCGGCCTCAAAGGTCTTCGGGTCAGGCAGGCGCCTTCACCGGCGTTGCCGCAGCCTCTTCCACCGGAACCAGGATGGCGTTCCCCGTCGCCACGAGCTTGAGCGCACCGCCCCCCTCCGCCTGCGCGTAGAGCTCCGCCGTGGCGAACACCTGCTTGCGCCCCGCCTTCACCACGCGCCCGCGCGCCACGAACGCGCGGCCCACGGCGGGCGAGATGCAGTTCACCGAAAAGTGCGACGCCAGCACGCGGCCGGCCACCGTGGCGGCCGCGAAGCCGCTCACCGTGTCGAGCAGCGCGCCGATCAGCCCCGCATGCAGGAAGCCGGCGTACTGGCCCATGTCTTCCTCGCGGAAGTCCATGCGCAGTTCGGCCTCGCCCTTGGCGGCGCTGGTGACTTCGAAGCCGGCCCAGCGGTTGAAGCCGGCGGTCTTGTTGATGGCCTGGATGGTGTGGAGCATGGCGGTATGTTCCGGAGTTTTCCGGCGTTGAAGCGATGCGGCCCACTCTAAGAAGCGGCAACCGCATTCGTCGTCGCGCGCGTGACCGAGCGCGCGCCGCCAGTTGCCTTGGCGACAGCCGCGTGCATGCGAAACTTTGCGGCCACCATGCAACTTCGACGAAGGGCCCGATGACCGATCTGACGCCGCAACAGGAATGGAAACTCAAGACCACCAGCTACGCGGAGGCCGTGAACCGCTACGTTGAAACCGGCCTGCGCGACGGCTGGAACACGGCGGGCGAGGAGCCGCAGATGCTGAAGACCGCGCACCTGCTCGCCCCCTTGCTCGCGGCACTGAAGGCCCACAACGCCGCCGCGCCCGACGAGGCCGCGCGCGCCGCGTTCCGCGAAGACTGGCCACCGGCACACGAGCCGCTCATTCCGCGGCTCCAACAGCACGGCCAGAGCATCCCGACGGTCGCGCTGCTGGACGACGGCTCGATCCTCGCGCGCATCGGCGCCGCGCACGAAGCCGGCCACGTGGTGCGCCTCGCGGGCGACAAGGTCGAGCGTGTCGAGGGCATCGAATTCTTCGGCCGCTGCCCGGCGCGCCGCTTCTTCGCGGTGGCGCAGGCCGATGGCGTTCGCATCACCGACGGCTGGCAAGGCCCCACCACGGCGCTGTGCCTGTGGCCCACCGGTCTCGAAGATCTGCCCGCCTTGCCCGACAGCGTGGCCTCGCCCCGCTTCGCCGCGCCGCCCAAGCCGACGCAGCTCGTTCCCTTTCCCGACGGGCAGCGCGTGCTGCTGGTCAGTGCCTCGGGCACCTTCGTGTTGTCCGCGCAGGGCGCGCGCCGCCTGATGCCGCGCATGGAAGAGCTCGCGGAGCAACTGGCCGAGGAAGACTTCGACCCCGAGTACTTCGGCCTCGACCTGTCGATGGAGCACGGCGCCGTCTCGCCCGACGGCCAGTGGATCGCCGTCGGCGGGCAGGACGGCCGGCACCTGGTGTTCGACGCGGCGCTGAAGCTGCAGGCGCAGATCGGCCCGGTCGGCGAGTACCCGCACTTCGCGCTCTTCAACCAGCGCAGCGACCGCCTCGTGCTGAACGCCTGCCACTTCTACAACGGCGCCACGCTGGGCGTGCAGATGAAGGACGTGCCCGGCCTGGACACCGAGTACTACGCGAAAGATCCGCGCACGCCCACGCTCGAGGACGGCGCGCGCGTGTACGCGGGCGTGCATCGCGGCGACGAGTTCATCGTCGGCGACGCGCACGGCTACCTGCGTGCGTTCGGTGAAGACGGGCAGGCCCGCTGGCAGCACTTCATCGGCTCGACCGTCGGCGCGCTCGACCTCTCGGCCGACGGCCAGACGCTGGTGGCGACCACCTGCGCCGGCTTCGTCTGCGTGATCGCGCTGGACGCCGGTCGCCAGGTGCCCGGCCAGATCGGCACGGGCGGGCACTTCGAGCAGCGGCGCTGGCTGCTGTGGAAGAACAGCAAGGGCCCGCTGCTGTGGTGAGCCCGATCTTCTAGAAGTCGAACTTGGCCGACAGCTCGAAGGTGCGCCGCGGCGCCAGCAGCACCTGGCTGGTCGCGCGGCCGGCCCAGGTGGCGTAGAGCTTGTCCGTCAGGTTGCGCACGCGAAAGCTCAGCAGCGTGTTGCGCATGCGGTAGCTCACGGCCGCGTCGAGCGTGGTGAAGCCGTTGATGCGGATCTGGTTGGCGTTGTCGGTGTACATCGGCCCCGTGTGGTTCAGCGACGCGAAGTACTCGAACTTCGAGCCGTCGGGCCGGTAGGTGGCGAACACGTTGGCCACGCGCTCGGGCACGTTCGGCGGCGTCTTGCCCACGCGCGAGACGTTGCCCGCTTCCACCAGCGTGTCGAAGCGCGCGTCGAGCACGGCCAGGTTGCCGGCCAGCGTCCACTCGCGCGCGGGCCGCCACACGGTTGACAGCTCGATGCCACGCGACGACTGGCTGCCGTTGTTCACGGTGTTGGCGGGGTTGTTCGGGTCGCGCGAGAGCACGTTGCCCAGCTCGATCCTGTAGGCCGCCGCGGTCCACTCGAGGTTGGCCGCGGGCAGGCTCTGCTTGAAGCCCACCTCGGCCTGCCTGCCGCGCGACATCGGGAACGCCGCGTTCGAGGCCGACAGCAGGAACAGCGAGTTCACCGGCAGCGTGGCGTTGGTGTACTGCGCATACACGCTCGACTGGGGCGTGATGTCGTACACCGCGCCGATGCGCCCCGAGGTTGCGCGGTAGCTCGCGCCAAAGCGCGTGTAGCTGCCCAGGTTGAGGTCGGCAATGCCGCGCTCGACCTCGGTGCGGTCGTGCCGCAGGCCGCCCACCAGCGTGAGGTTGCGCAGCGGCTTCAGCGCGTCTTCCACGAACACCGACGTGACCTTCACGTTCGACGTGGTGTTGGTGCGGTTGCCGCCGCCCGTGCTCAGCGCGGGGTTGTCGTCGAACGGCGCCAGGTAGGCACCGAACACCGGCACGCGCAGCAGGCTCGCGGTGGCCGCGCTGCTGTCGGAAAAACGGCGCTGGCTGCCGAAGCGCGTCTCGCTGTATTCGCCGCCCACCACGAAGCGGTTGTCCATGCCGGCAAGCGTGCCCTTGTGCGTGGCGTCGAAGCGGTCGAGCCAGAAGTCCTGGTCGTGCGTGATGAGCGTCTGGTCGCGCGCGATGTTGGCCGGCGCCACGAACACCGCGCTCTCCGAGTTGCGGAACACGCGGTTCGACCGGTTGGCCGAGAACTCGTTGCGCCACGACCAGCCGCCGCCTGCCTGCCCCGTGAGGCGCGCGCGCAGCCAGTAGGTCTCGGAGCTGTTGTCGTCGTCGGGCACGTTGTAGTTGTTGCGCGCCAGGCGCTTGTCGATCACACGGCCGTCGGGCGTGCGCACCACGTTCGTCGGCTGCGTGGCGAAGCTGCCCGGCACCAGCGGCGTGCCCCAGTAGGCCTGGTTGTCGTCGCGCAGGTAGTCGAAGGACAAATCCAGCTTCACCGAGCCGCCGAAGTCGACCGTCAACCCGCTGGTGAAGTGGTCGATGCGCTCGCCGTTACGGTCGATGGTGCCCACCTTGCTGTCGTTGCGGCTGTAGTCGAGCCGGTAGGCGCTGGCATCGCCCAGCGCGCCGCCGAAGCCGAAGGCCGCGCGCGTGGCGCCGTAGCTGCCGTACGACAGCAGCGCCTCCTTGTGCGGGTTGTCGCGGTCGGGCCGCTTGGTGACGAAGTTGACGACGCCGCCGATGGCGCCCTCGCCGTCCACCACCGAGGCCGGGCCCTTCAGCACTTCGATGCGCTCGTAGTTCCAGGTGTCCTGCACGCGGTTGGTCACGCCCGCGCCGGAGCCGCGCACGCCGTCGTACAGGTACATGAGGTTGCTGAAGCCGCGCGTCGACAAGGTGGTGGGCGCGGACGGCGGCCCGCCGCCCGACAGGCCCGCCATGCCGCGCAGCGCTTCGCTGAAGGTGCGCGCGCCGCGCTGCTGCATGGCGTCCTGCGACAGGATCTCGACCGAGGCCGGCGTCTCGCGCACCGACAGTCCGAGGCGCGACGCGGTGCCGCTCGGCTCCTCCAGGTGCAGGCTGTTGGCGTCGCGGCTGCCTTCGACGGTGACGGTGCCGAGTTCGGCATTGCTTTGTGCGTAGGACGCCTGGAAGGCGGTGGCGGCGGCCACCGCCATGGCCGTGCGGATGAACATGGTCATGGGATTGCTTGAGGAGAAAGTGCGAAAGAAACGGGGGGCCGCCTACGCGACGGAAAAACGGCGCAGGCGCCATGCGGCCAGGCCGAACAGCAAGAGGCTGAGCGCCAGCAGCTGCAGCACCGCCCACGCGGCCTGCCCGCGCACGAGGCCGGGCGGCTCCTCCTGCCATGCGAAGGCGGGAATGCGGTCGAAGTCCGCCGGCGCGAGCGCGTCGCGCGCGTCGATGCGCGGGAAGAAGAAGCGCTTCCACGCCTCGTGGTGCGCCACGGTCTGCGCCTCGAAGCGCGCCTGCCGCCGGCTGCCCGTGCCGGCCAGCGCCGTCATGCCTTCGTAGGCCACGGCCGCGGGCGACACCGCGCTGAAGCGGCCCAGCAGCGCCTGCTGCTTCGCTTGCTGCACGTCGAAGCGGTCGAGTTCGGGGCGAATGGCGTCGTCGACGTCCTTCTCGATCAGGTAGTTGCCGAGCAGCCGCCCCGCGATCTCGATCTTGCCGTCGCGCGGCAACAGCAGCGCGCCACGGCCGACGTGCTGGTAGTCGGTGCTCATGAGGGCGGCATGCCTCTTCATGGCCTCGGCCGTGACGATGCGCTGGCGCGTGGCCAGCTCGGTGCGCGACGGCGCGGGGCTGGCCTGCGTCACGGCCAGGTTCAGCAGCACCGGCGCGACCAGCACCAGCAGCACCCATGCGATGACCAGCACCATGGCATTGGTCGCCGACGAGGCGCCGAAGGCGTTCACCGCCACCACCAGCGCGAACCAGAAGAGCGCGTAGGCTCCGACCAGCAGCGCCCACCACAGCGTGGCGCCCGACGCGCCGGCAAGCCCCGCCTGCCGCGCGACCAGCAGCACCGCCACCGGCAACAGCACCGCCGGCCCCAGCAGCACCGCCGCGCGCACCGTGAGCTTGCCCGCGAGCAGCGTGCGCAGGCGCAGCGGCTGCGACAGCAGCAGCCGCAAGGTGCCGTTCTCGCGCTCGGCCGACAGCAGGTTGTAGCTGAGCGCGAAGATCAGCAGCGGCAGCAGGTAGACGATGACGAAGGCCAGGTCGAAGTGCCCGCTCAGCAGGTGCCACGGGCTCTCGATGTCGCTGGGGTTCATGAACACCACGCGGCTCTGGCCCGTGACCTGGAACTGGCTCGGGTACAGGTCGCTCTGCCCCAGCGCGACCGGGCCCAGCGGCGCGGTCGGCAGGATGGCGTGGTGCCCGCCGTAGCCGCTGGCCATGCGCGAGGGGTCGGCCGGGTTCTCGAAAGGCGTGGGCTGCGCGGTGCCCGCGAGGATGCCCTCGAGCAGCACGCGCTGCGCGGCGCGGGTGTCGCGGTCGGCCTGCGCGACGGCGGCCTGCGCGCGATCGCGGCTGGCGGTCTGCACGAGGCCGTTGCCCAGCGCATAGGCCACCAGCAGCACGAAGAGCGCACCGACGGCCCACAGCGCGCGCTCGGCGAGCATCAGGCGGCACTCCTGGCGCATCACGGCCAGCAGGCGGCGGCCTTGCGGCGGCAAGGCGGACCGGGACCAGGACTGGGATGGGGATGGGGATTCGTTCATTGCCATGTCTCCTCGGGCGGTCAAAGCGCGCGCTGCCGCACGGTGGCGACGGCCGCGAACGCGATGGACAGCAGCAGCCCCGCGCACAGCACGGCCAGGCTGCGCGCCTGGTGGCGCAGCGCCCATGCCGCGCGCGGCGGGTGGTAGTCGAACGGCGGCACGGAGGCCCACAGGCCCGGCGCGGCCTGGTAGGCGAAATGCCGGTCGCCCATGGGGTCGGCATGCGCCACGAGGTCTTCGCTCATCAGGTCCTGGATGTGGCGGCGGTGCAGCTCGGCCGCCGTGGTGAAGCTGCGGTGGTGCGCGAAGTCGGTGCCCGCCATGCCCATCGAGAAGCTGCGGATCGCGAGCAGCGGCATCAGCAGGCCGCTCCACTCCTGCACCTTCTGCTGCTGCTCCCACGTGTCCCACAGGCGGCCGTAGTGGCGGTCGTACACGGGGTACGAGGCCTGGTCGTCCAGCCGCAGCGCAATGCCCCACTTGCTCAGCGGCACGTCGCGGCCCCAGCGCTCGGTGGTGCCGAAGTTCTTCTGCCAGGTCCGGTCGGACACGGCCTTGAGCTCCGCGCCCAGCGCCTGGTTGAACTGCAGCCGCGTCGGACTCGGGAACCATGCGCGCGACAGCTCGGACAGCACGCGCGGCGCCATCACGGCCTGCGCGATCCACAGCGCCAGCAGCAGGGTGATCGCCATGCGCGAGGTCGACGAGGCGGCCGACACGCCGAGCACCAGGAACACGAAGATGCCGAGGTACACCGCGTAGCCGAGCGACCACGCGCCGAAGCGCAGCAGCGCGTCGATGCGCTCGCCCTCGCCCGCCCCGGCGGTCACCGCAACGGCGGCGACGACGGCCGCCGGCAACAGCAGCACGCCGAGCGAGCCCGCGAGCGCCAGCGCCTTGCCGGCCAGCAGCCGCAGCGGCGACACGCCCAGGCTCAGCGTCTGGCGCAGGATGCCCTGCTCGCGCTCGCCCGCGAAGGCGTTGAAGCCCAGCACGATCACCAGCAGCGGCCCGAGCACCTGCAGGATCCAGCCGACCGACAGGTTGCCGAAGCGCTGCAGGCCGGTCGCGTCCTGCGCGGCGTTGAACTTCACCTCGCTCTGGCGGTGCGCCTGCAGCCACACGGTGCTGCCGATGAAGGGGTTGATGCCCGAGTCGATCATGGCCAGCGCCGCCTCGGGCTTGAAGGCATGCATGCCCTGGTGCGCGGCGTCGTGCGGGTGGCGGCGGTCCTGGTGCAGCCAGTCGCGGTAGTCCATGGCCTGCGCGGCCTGCTGCTCGGCGCGCGCGTCGCGCTGGTGCGCCCAGCCGACGGCCAGCGCCGTGAGCAGCAGCACCACGACCAGTCCGCCGGCCCAGTAGAGGCGCCCGTCGCGCAGGCGTTCGAGAAATTCGCGTCTTGCGATCCAGCCTTGCAGCATGTCAGCCCCTCATGTGTTGCAGGTAGAGCGACTGCAGGTCGGTGCGCGCGATCTGCGCTTCGCCGTCCAGGCTCTCGACGAGCCGGCCGCGCTTCATGATCCCGACGCGCGTGGCCGTCTGCTGCGCGTGGAACAGGTCGTGCGTGGTGGTGAGCACGGCCACGCCGTTGTCGGCCGCGCGGCGCAGCAGGTCGGAAAACTCGGCGGCGGCGTGCGGGTCGAGCCCCGAGGTGGGTTCGTCGAGCAGCAGCGCCTTGGCCTGCTTGGCCAGCGCCACCGCGATCCACACCTTCTGGCGCATGCCCTTCGAGTACGCCGACACGCGCTTGTCGGCCGCGGCGTGGTCGAGCCCCACCTCGGTCATCAGCGCGAGCAGGCGCTCGCGCGGCAGCTCATGGCCCAGCGCCAGGCCCGCGAAGAAGCGCAGGTTCTCCAGCCCCGACAGCGTGCCGTACAGCGTGACCTGCTCGGGGATGTACGCCACGTCCTGCTTGGTGGCCACGGGGTGGCGCGTGACGTCGGTGCCGTTGATCTCGACCGTGCCGGCACTCGGCGCGATGAAGTTCAGGAACAGGTTGATGGTGGTCGTCTTGCCCGCGCCGTTGGCACCCAGCAGGCAGTAGATGTCGCCGGCGCGGATGTCGAGGTCGAGGCGGTCGAGCGCGGTGTGCGCGCCGTACTGTTTGGTGAGGCCGATGGCTCGGAGCATGGAGAAGACCCAGGTTGGAAAAAAGGCGCGCGCAGGCTTGCGCCGGCGCGGGTGCGCCGTGACGTTCGTTCGGTGGTGGTGGTGAGGTCGAAAAAAGCCGGCGCTGTGCGTGGGGAACGCGCGCCGGCCGGCGCTTCGGCTCAGCGCTTGTTCTTGTTCTTCGCGCCGCCCTGGCGCGCCTTGAAGCGCGGGTTCGACTTGCAGATGACGCAGGTGCGGCCGCGCCGCGTCACCACCTGGCAGTCACGGTGGCGCTTCTTGGCTTCCTTGAGCGAGGAAAGGACTTGCATGGCTGGACACGGGCCTCGGAGTTTCGGGACCCGCGACTATACGTTATTGAGAATTCATTCTCAATAAGATCGACATGAAGGCCGACAGGCTGCTGGCCGTGCGCTTTCGGCGGCCGACGGGGTGCCGGCCGCGCTGGTTCCTCAATGCGCCTTCGAGGAACTCCGCTTCGGCGCTGCATCGGCGCAGGTTGCGCACAGGCCGTGCAGCGTCACCTCGTGGCTCTTCACCTGGAAGCCCTTGGGCACGAGGTCGGTCATCGGGCCCGGGCAGGCGTGCAGCAGGAACACCTGGCCGCAGCTCGCGCAATGGAAGTAGTGATGGTGGTGGTCGGCCTCGTGTCCGTCGTGCTTGGACTGCCTGTGCCCGTCCGCCTGCGTGGCGGGCTTGCAGGTCACCTCGTAGCGCGCCGGCTCGCCCGGCAGCTCGACCTTGGCGATCTCGCCGTCCGCCAGCAGCAGCGACACCTGCCGGTACACGGTCGACAGGCTGATCTCGGGCACGATCTCGCGCGCATGCGCCAGGATTTCCGGGGCGGTCAGGACGCGACCGGTGTCGCTGAAAGCAGAGAAAACGGCGTTGCGTTGGCGCGTGAGACGTTGCATTTTTCGATGATAGTGGGCTGCCCCGAAGCGGGTCAGCCGATGGTGCTGACAACCTTGCCGGCAGCGTCCTTGATGGTCGTCTGCTGGACCTGCCAGCGCACGTTGTCCAGGCTGTCGAGCGTGTAGGTGCCCGCCAGCGGCTTCAGCGCGCGGGCCAGTTCGCGCACGGCGTCGTCGCTCAGGCGCAGCGTGAGGCTGCCCTCGCCTTCTTCACCCTCGCTCACGCCGTTGGCGTCGGCGCGTTCGAAAAGCACCGAGCTCTCGCGCCCGGCCAGCCGGAAGCCGCGCCCGAACGGCAGACGCAGCGGCAGCAGCGTGGCAAGTTCGCCGACCTGCCGCGCGCCGAGCGTGATCTCGGTGATGGGCGAACGCAGCAGCCGCTTGTGCACCTTCCAGCCCAGCACGTCGGTGAACAGGTAGCCGCTGGAGGAACCGTCGCGCTGCGCGCCGGCGTCCACCTGCGCGCGCACTTCGGCGTCGTCGAGCAGCGAGGGCCGCGCCAGGTCGGTCACCCACAGCGGCATCTTCGGCAGCAGCGCGTCGAGCAGCTGGCGTGTCTGCCACTGCTTGGCGGCGCGCTCCTCGTCGACCGTGAGGCCGACCACCTGGAGGAAGCTCATGCGGCCGTTGGGCGTGTCGATGGCTGGCAGCTCGGGGTCGAAGGCGAAGCCCATGGAGCAGATCAGCGTGTCGCGCTCCAGCGCGATGGGGCCGTTGGCGGTCATCCAGTGGCCGTCGTCGAACACGTTGCCGCTCTTGAACACGTAGCGCGCGAGATTCTGCAGAAAGTTGACGGCCCAGGCCGGCGGCTCGGCATCGGCGGGTTCGTCGGGCGCGCAGGCCAGGCGGAAGGTCAGCTCGAAGCCGTAGCCGCTGGTGTCCGCGTCGTCCGACTCCTTGGCGTACAGCTCGCTGAGCCCGTAGGTCACGAAATGCCAGTGCGGCACGGGCGCCATGCGCTTCCACGCGCTCACGCCGTCGAGCGGGTCGGGGCCGCCGAGCATCCACTTGACGAGCGTGCCGTAGTGCTTTGGTTCTTGTCCGGGGTACAGGCGGTCGAGCGCGGCGCTGATGGCATCCCAGCCCGGGGAAAGGTCTTCGTCGGCATCGGTGTCGGCGCTGGCTCCGGGCAGGTCTGGCGTGGCTTCGGTCATGCGGCTCCTGGCAATGTTGCGATGTATTGGGCAATGAAATGAACGCACGAGCCTACACGCCGCGAATGTCCTTCCTTGTGCGCCATGTCCTCAGGCGGGCGTCAGGCCCGCATGGCATCCTCGGGAGCCCGATCGACTGCTTACCCATGGGAGAAAAGAACGTGAGACGGATCCATCGGCGAGGCGCACTGGCCTTCTCGGCCGCCTGCGCGGCCTCCGCCCTGCTCGCTGCCTCGGGCTGCGGGCAACGCAGCACACCCGCATCCTCGGCGGCTTCGGCGGCTTCTTCGGCTTCGACCACCCCCGAAGCCGCCGCGCCGCCCGCCCCCGGCAGCATTGCCATCACGCAGGACGACATCGACTGGTTCCGCCGCAGCACGGCCGAATGGATTCCCTGCGAATCGGGCGCGCCCGCCATCGTTCCGCCCGACCTGTCGCTCGAGCAGTTCGGCGACGCGCTCGACGGCGGCGGCTCGACGGCCTCGCCGGTGTTCGACCGCTTCGTGAAGGTCACCGCCGCCTTCTTCCTGCACGCCAGCTTCGCGCCCGGCCACTACGGCTTCCTGCCGCCGTTCGCCAAACGCGACGCCTTCGACGTGAGCGCCGAGCACATCCGGCTGCTGCAGCACGCGAACTGGCGCACCTTCATGATCGACTGCAAGCGCCCCTACGGCGACTTCACGCACTACCAGATCGACATGGCCGACATCCTGGGCCTGAAGGTCACGAAGGACGCGAAGGGCTACGCGCAGATCGGCGCCGATGCCGAGAAGCGCATGGACGCCCTGCATGCCGACATGCTCTACGCGCTGCAGGCCTACATCCGCTTCGCGCGGCTGGGGCCGGGGCGCTACGTGGTGCCCGAGCGCGGGCTGTCGCAGACCGTGGGGCGCCCGCTGTGCCGGCCGGTGTCGGCCACGCGCATCGCGATGTACCAGCGGGCGCTGGCGGCGGCCGGGCCGCACCCGGATTCGCGGCGCACCGCGGCGCTGAACGAGGCCGCGGCGGCGCTGTTCGCGCTGGACTGAAGCGCGGCCCTGTTCAGGCTGCGCCGGCGTCCTCTGCGGGCTCACCTGCCGGCTTGCCATCCGACTTGCTGCCCGGCTTCTTCTTGCGCGCGGCCTTCTTCGCCGCGCGCTCGGCGTCGGCGCGCTGCCCGTCGGCCAGCCACTGCGCGAACTCTTCGGGCGTCTCGAGCGTCACGCGCCCGAGGTTGCCCGCGCGGAACTCGTGCATGACGATTTCGGCCGCCTTCTGCAGGTTGACCTTGCCCTTGCCCAGCAGCGCGCCGCGCTTGCGGCCGATGGTGTCGAGCAGGTCCTCGTCCTTCATGCCGGCCATGGTCTGCGCGTCGAGCTCCACCAGCTTGAAGCGCGCCGCAATGCCGGCGGCGTAGTTGGACTTGAGGTAGTCGAGCAGCTCGAGCGCCACCTCTTCCTCGTCGAAGGCGTTGCGGCCCACCGCGCCGCTGGCGGCCAGGTTGTAGCCGCTCTTGGGCACGATGATGCGCGGCCACAGCATGCCGGGCGTGTCCCACAGGTAGAAGTCGTCGGCCAGCGTGATGCGCTGCTCGAGCTTGGTGATGCCGGCTTCGTCGCCGGTCTTGGCCTTGCGCCCGCCGATGAGCGTGTTGATCAGCGTGGACTTGCCCACGTTCGGAATGCCGCAGATCAGCACGCGCATCGGCTTGGCCATGCCGCCGCGGTTGGGCGAGAGCTGGTGGCAGCCCTTCACGAGCTGCTGGGCGGGCGTGGTCAGGCTGGCGTCCAGGCCGATGGCGCGCGTGTCGGGCTGCGCGTTGTAGTGCGCGAGCCAGCGCGCGGTGCGCTCGGGGTCGGCCAGGTCCTGCTTGTTGAGCACCTTCAGCGTCGGGCGGCCGGCCGTGAGCTCGGCCAGCATCGGGTTGGCGCTGGAGCCGGGCAGGCGCGCGTCGAGCAGCTCGATGACCACGTCGATGTCCTTCACCCGCTCGGTGATGGCCTTCTGGGTCGAATACATGTGACCGGGGAACCACTGGATCGCCATCGGTGGGTGCTCTTTCTGCTCTTGCGCTGTCTGGGGAATCGGGGGCGGCCTCGCGGGGAGGCCGGGTGCGCATTGTGGCCCCGCTACCTGAACAGGACCTGCGCGCTACGTTTTCGATAGCTGGAAACGGGCATTCTGCCTTTGTTCGCGGCCGCTTCGATCCTAGAATCCGCGCGCTGCCCGCGCAGCCATTCCAATAAACATTCGAGGGGAAATCCATGTCCAAGCGCCTTGCCGCTGCCGCCCTGCTGGCAGTCACCGCCGTGTCCGCCACCGTCGCCCATGCCCAGCGGCCCACGCCGCCGGCCGGCCCCCTGATCAACGGCTACCTGTGCTGCAACATGCGCACCTACGGCAGCTCGATCAGCGACATCAACTACGACGAGCAGGGCACGCGCATCGTGGCGGTGGGCACGCCGGCGCGGATCACGGCGTACGACTTCCGCTGGTTCGACGCCGACCTCGCGGGCAAGCCGCAGCGCATCAAGAACGACTACAGCCGCAACATCACGTTGCCCGCGTTCGCACAACGCTACGTGGTCACCGAAGACCCGAAGCAGAAGATGGCGGCGTTCGCGCCCGCGGTGCGCGAGGCCATCCTGGGCGTGAAGGTGATGCCCGGCATGACGCGCGAACAGGTGCTGATGGCCATCGGCTACCCCGTGGCCAGCGAGAACCCGAGCCTGGACGCGCCCGTGTGGCGCTACTGGCGCGACAGCTGGTCGGAGTTCCAGGTGAGCTTCGACGACAAGGGCCTCGTGAAGACCGTGGTGGGCGACCCGGTGGCGCTGAGCCGCGTGCTCGCCGCACCAGCCCAGCCTTAAGTTCTCGCGCATTGCGCCCGTGTTGCACACAGGCGCAATCCCCTAGAAGCTTTTGCATCGCGAAGGGGCATTCCGCACGGTATCGCCCCTATCATTTGACCGAGTGCGGCGCCCGAGCGTCGGTCGAATCGACAACCCTTTGATGGAGTGACCCGCGATGAAACCCGTCTCCGAACTGCTCAAGCGCCATGATTCCGCAGCATGGCGCACCTCCCCCGACACCAGCGTGTTCGACGCGCTGTCCACGCTGGCGCGCTTCGAGGTGGGCGCGCTGATGGTGATGGACGGAGACAGGCTCGTGGGCTTTCTCTCGGAGCGCGACTACACCCGCAAGGTGGCGCTGCAGGGCAAGAACTCCAAGGAAGTGAAGGTGCGCGAGATCATGACGCCCGACGTCATGACCGTCACCCCGCAGACCCGCACGCGCGCCTGCATGACGCTCATGAGCCAGCGCAAGTTCCGCCACCTGCCGGTGGTCGACGGCGACAAGGTGGTGGGCATGATCTCCATCCAGGACTTGATGGACGACATCATCTCGGACCACGAGGCCACCATCGAGCAGTTGACCACGTACATCCAGAGCTGAGCAAATCCGCCGCATTGCGGACCCTGCCCGGCGCATGGGTAGGGAATAGACCTACGCGCACCCGCACCCTTGTGGGCGCACAGTGGGCTTTCGTTCATCCATCCAGCAGGGACATTGCATGCAGATTCAGGTCAACACGAGCAACGGCATCACCAACAAGGACGCGCTGGAGCGTTGGGCCGACACCGAGATCAAGCAGCACCTGAGCCGTTTCGTCGAGGACGTGACACGCGTCGAGGTGCACCTGAGCGACGAGAACCACGACAAGACCGGCAGCGGCGACAAGTGCTGCGTGATGGAAGCACGCCTCGCGCACCACCAGCCCCTGGCCGTCACGCAACATGCCAGCAGCCTCGACGAGGCCTTCCGCGGCGCCGCCGAAAAACTCAAGCGCCTGCTCGACAACACGCTGGGGCGCCTGCACAACCACCGCGACCGCGGCTCGATCCGCACCGACCCGAGCTTCATCGCCGAGTAACCCCCGAGGCCCGCGCGCCGCGCTTGCGCTTAGGCGCTTCGAGCACGGGTGCTTCGGGCCTGTCGATGGGAACCCCCACCGGAATCAACGGCGGCCGGTGCCCGCTGGCCATCCACTCATCGTAGAAACCGATCTTGCGGTCGACCAGCGACAGCGCCGTGTATTCGCGCATCTCGGCCATCGACACGATCGTGTTCATGGCTCGATTTCCTTCGGTTGAATGACCCGCTAGCCCCGATCGGGCCTGCGGTGGATTCATTGGAAATGCTCGAGTGCACTCGAGGTCAAGCGAGGTCGAGCCGCCCTGAACGCAGGCCGCGCGGGGTCAGCCGCGCTTGGCGTTCGCCATGGCCTTGCCGACCTCGTTGGTGCCCTGCGCCGCGCCGCTTTGCGGCACCGTCTCGCCTTCGCGCGAGGTCACCTCGGCCAGTCGGGCCGCCAGCTGCTCGGGCGCATCGGGGCCGATGCCCAGCCAGGCGCCCTGCGTCATCGTGATGTGCGCGGCCTCGAAGGTGCCGGCACCGGCGCAGAGGATGGTGCGGTTGGGCGCGTCCTGCGCGGCCAGCACCAGCATCGCGGGCACCACGGCCTCGGGCTTGAGCGCGTCCAGCACTTCCTGCGGCATCAGGCCTTCGGTCATGCGGGTGGCCGCGGTGGGCGCCAGGCAGTTCACACGGATGTCGTTCTTCGCGCCTTCCAGGCTCAGCGTCTGCATGAGGCCCACCAGCGCCAGCTTGGCCGCGCCGTAGTTGCTCTGGCCGAAGTTGCCGTACAGGCCGGACGAAGACGTGGTCATCACGATGCGGCCGTACTTCTGCTCGTTCATGAGCGCCCAGACCGCCTTGGTGCAGTTGACGGCGCCCATCAGGTGCACGTCGACCACCAGCTTGAAGTCGGCCAGTTCCATCTTGGCGAAGCTCTTGTCGCGCAGGATGCCGGCGTTGTTGATCAGGATGTCCACGCGGCCCCAGGTGTCCACCGCCTGCTTGACCATGGCCTGCACCGCCTCGAAGTCGGTCACCGAGGCGCCGTTGGCCATGGCCTCGCCGCCGGCCGCCTTGATCTCGTCGACCACCGCCTGCGCGGCGCTCACCGAGCCGCCGGAGCCGGAGCCGTCGCGCGCCCCGCCCAGGTCGTTGACCACCACCTTGGCGCCGCGCGCGGCCAGGGCCAGCGCATGCTGGCGGCCCAGGCCGCCGCCCGCGCCGGTCACGATGGCCACGCGGCCCTTGAAGTCGATGCTGCTGTTGCTGCTCATGTCTCTCTGTCGCTTTCCTAGGGAGTTGCCGTTGTTTCGGTGCCGCCGGGGGCGGCAGCGTGGCGTTTTAACCCAGAAAGGGGACAGTGCGCAGTCCTCCGCGCGGGGGACAAGTCGCGGGCGCGTCAGCCGCGGTGCATCGGCGGCTCTGCAGCGATGCGGCGGCGGTATGGCGGCGGTGTGGCCGCAGTACGGCCGCAGTATGGCCGCGGTATGGCCGCGGTACGCCAGCTATCGGCCGTGGGCGGCGCGCACCTGCTCGCAGTACGCCACCAGCTGGTCGAGCTCGGCCGACTTGTCGAAGAACGCGTCGGCACCCAGTTGCTGCGAACGCTCGCGCATGTCGGCCGTGGCGTAGTTGCTCAGCACGATCACCTTCTGCTTCGGCGAGCGGTTGCGGCAGGCGTGGATCACGCCCAGGCCGTTGCCGCGCTTGAGGAACAGGTCGACGATCGTCAGGTCCCAGTCGTTGGAATGCAGCCGCAGCCAGGTGATGGCTTCTTCCTCGGTGCTGGCCGAGGCCACGACCTGCGCGTCAGCCACGTCCTCCAGGAAACCCACCAGGTTCTCCCGGATCACCGGACTGTCTTCGACGAGGTAGGCCTTGAATGTCATGGTTGCCATCCTCGCCCCGCACCGCGGGCGTGCGGTGGGCGATGCGGGTCAATGCCTGTAGGCCATCGGCCCCCGCGCCTGTCGTCACGCAAAAGCGCGTGGCCGGCGGCGCGCCACGAAGGCCGAACGAAAGTCCTAAGCCGCCAACAGGCAGGAAGCGAGCCGCCTCAGGCAGCGACAGCCATGCGGCCGCGCGCCATGCCCAGGCGTGCGGGCGACACGTACTGCTCGCGGTAGATCTCGAAGGGCATGGTGTCGGCCGCCTCGATGCGCTTCTGCTCCTGGATGGACTCGGCCGTCATCTGCTCGAACTCGGCCTGCTGCGCGGGCGAGAACGGCAGCGCGAGCAGCCCGGCGCGCGTCTGCTCCGAACGCTCGCGCACGAAGCCGACGAAGGAGTTGCCGTGTTCCTGCTCGATGGCGGCGAGCACGCGCGCCGAAGGCAGGCTGTCGGGGTTGCGCAGCGCGGCCAGGGCGGCCTGCACCGCGTCGGCGTGCAGCGTGCCGCTGCCCTGCGCGGCGTCGAGCGCCACGGCAATGGGCAGGCACTGCTCGACCAGCTCGGTGCCCCAGTCGGCCAGCGCCACTTCGCGCCCGCCGCGCAGCAGCTGCAGCCCCGGCTCGCGGCCGCGCGCGGCCGTGAGGTGCTGGTTCTGCGCCAGCTCGGCGATTTCCTGCGGCGTGTCGTCGGCGCTGTCGCTGAGCAGGCAATGCAGCAGGAACACGTCGATGAAGCGCATGGTCTGCGCGTTGATGCCCACGGGCTCGAAGGGGTCGAGGTCCATCAGGCGCACCTCGACGTACTCGACGCCGCGCTCGCGCAGCGCATGCAGCGGGCGCTCGCCGGGGTTGATCACGCGCTTGGGGCGGATGGTGCCGTAGAACTCGTTCTCGATCTGCAGCAGGCTGGTGGCCAGCTGGTTGTAGTCGCCGCCGAGGTTGCGGATGCCGATGGCCTCGTAGGCCGGCCACGGGCGCGTGAGCGCGTCCTGCAGCGAGGCGCCGTAGCCTTCCAGGCTGTTGTAGCTCACGGCCAGCGAGGCCTGCGCCTCGCTCTGGTAGCCCAGGGGACCCATGCGCAGCGAGGTGCCGTGCGGCATGAACATGCTGCCGTCGCCCAGCGGCTGCAGCTCGTGCGGGCGGCTTGCCACGAAGCTCGAACACAGCGCCGGCGAGGCGCCGAACAGGTACAGCAGCAGGAAGGCGTGGCGGCGGAAGTTGCGGATCAGCGCGAAGTACTGCTCGCTCGACACCTCGGGCAACGACCAGTTGTAGTGAATGCCCGAGATGGTCTGCATGCGGCGGCCATAGCGGTGGCTCAGGCCCATGCGGTACACGCTCTTGGCGCGGCCCACGTTCGACGAGCCATAGCGGCCGATCGGAATGGTCTCGTCGGTCGGCAGGCCGCAGGGCATGCTCGACACCCAGAGGCGCTCGTCGCCCAGCGCGTCGAGCACGCGGTAGGTGAACTGGTGCACCTGCGTGAGCTCTTCCAGTGCCGATTCGACGCTGGCGTGCACGCCCGTGATGAGTTCGAGCTGCGATTCGCTGAAGTCGGTCGTGATGTGCGGATGCGTGAGCGCGGCGCCCAGGGCGAGCGGGTGCGGCGTCAGCGCGAGCTTGCCGTCGGGCAGCGCGCGCAGGCTTTCCTTCTCGATGCCGCGGCGCATGGCTTTCAGTCGTGCGGCTGAAAGTGCACCCAACCTCTCCTGCAATCTGTTGCTCATATTGTTATGACCCATCAATCTTCTGAGGGGCTGGAAGGTAGCACGGGCGCGCGGGCACTGCTTGCGCAGGGAATCCCGGCCTTCGCTATTCTGTCCAGTGCTATTTTTTTGATAGCTACTTGCATAGAGTGCATGCGCGTGAGCGCTACAAATCGCTTGCGAAATTCAGGCTTTGGCGCGGCCCGCCGACAGGTCGATCTCTTCCGACTGGTAGACGTGGATCTCCGGCATGCCGTCGGCCATGGCCGCCAGCGCCTTGCCGAACGCACGAGAGGCTTCCACGCGAAAGTGCAGCTGCAGCGCGGCCATGTCGCTCCATCGCTCCACGAAGGTCAGGCGCAGCGGCTGCTGCGCGTCGGTGCTGACTTCGTGCGAGATGCAGCCGGGCTCGGCGCGCGAACGCAGCACGTGCTCCACGCTGATGGCCAGCATCGCCTGCAGCGTGTCGGGCTTTGCCAGGGCGTGTCCGATGACCAGAATCATTTTCTTGTCTCCTTCAGTTTCCAGCGGCCCCGGCGGCGAATCAGCCGAGCACCCGCAGCAGGAAGCGGTTGAGGTCCGCGATTTCTTCCATGCACACCGAGTGCGCCATCGTGTATTCGTGCCACTCCACCGGATGCCCCAGCGTGGCCAGCGCGTCGCGCGAGCGCTGGGCCGCGGCCAGCGGCACCACCGGGTCCTGCCGGCCATGGGCCAGGAACACCGGGGTCTCGTGGTTGGCCGCATGCCGCTCGGCCGCCGTGGTGGCGGCAATGGGCAGGTAGCCCGACAGCCCGACGATGCCGGCCAGGCGCTCGGTGTGGCGCAGCCCCGTCATGAGCGCCATGGCGCAGCCTTGCGAGAAACCGGCCACCACGATGCGGCCGGCGGCGATGCCACGGGCCTTCTCGCTGGCGATCAGCGCCTCGATGGTGGCCTGCGAACGGCGCAGGCCGGCCTCGTCTTCCTGCGCGGCCAGGTCGGGCACGGCAATGTCGTACCAGGCGGGCATCTGGTAGCCGCCGTTGATGGTCACGGGGATCACGGGCGCGTTGGGGAACACGAAGCGCACCGGGCCCACGGACGACAGGTCGAGCTCGTTGGCGATCGGCACGAAGTCGTTGCCGTCGGCGCCCAGGCCGTGCATGACGATCACCGTGGCGGTGGGGTTCGGGGCGGTTTCGAGCTCGATGGGGGCGTTGGCGGCAAGGGACATGGTCGGGCAAAGGTATTCAGGAACGCGGATGGCCAGACCTTAGCGCATTCGGGGCCTGCCAGAGGCAAGGAAACGGCCGGTTGGCTGACTTGCACATGGTTGCGCCATGCCCAACATGGGCTGAGAACACCCCTGCGGCTACCCCGACAAATACCCCGACGAACCAAGGAATCAAGGAAACCCCGCGTGAGCCATTCCCCTCCCCTTGTCGACACCAAGCTGGCCGGCGTGGTGCTGGTCTGCGGCGACTGCGAAGAACGCAAGGACGGCCCCACCAGGCTGCGGGCCCGGCAGGTCCGCAAGGACCTGAAGCACGACCTCTCGCACCTGCCGGTGCGCCTGCGCGTGGTGCAGTGCAGTTGCCTGGGCCTGTGCCCGAAGAAGGCGATGGCGCTGGCGGCCGTGGCGCAGGGCCATGCGCCGCTGGCCGCCGAGGTGTGCCACGACGACGACGTGCAGGCCTTCGCCAAGGCGCTGGGCCGCTCGGTCAAATGACCGCAGTCATTCGGGCTTGATGCCGACCGCCTTCACGATCTGCGCATAGCGCTCGTACTCGGCCGACACCCGCGCCTGGAACTGCCGCTGCGGGTAGCCCGTGGCCTCGATGCCCTGCGCCGCGAGTTCGCTGCGCGTGGCCGGCGCCTGCACGATGCGCCCCGCGTCGACCGCGATGGCGTCGAGCACGGGCTGCGGCGTGCGGGCCGGCGCGAACAGGCCGAACCACGTCCCCGAGCGGTACCCCGCATAGGTATCGCCCACGGTCGGCACCTCGGGCAGCAGCGCATGGCGCTTCTCGCCGCTGGTGCCCAGCGCCACCAGCCGGCCGCTGCGGATGTGCTGCAGCGCGGGGCCCACGGCGATGAACATCACGTCGACCTGCCCCGCAATCACGTCCTGCATGCCCAGCGGGCCGCCGCGGTAGGGAATGTGGGTCACGTAGATGCCCGCCTTCTGCTTGAGCAGTTCCATGCTGAGCTGCTGCGGGCTGCCGTTGCCGGCCGAGGCGTAATTGATGCGGCCCGGGTGCGCCTTGGCGGCGCGCACGAAGTCGGCCACGGTGCGAAAGCCGGTCTTCGGGTTGGCGACCAGCACGAAGTCGATTTGCCCGAGCGACACCACCGGCACCAGGTCGCGCCGCGCGTCGTAGGGCAGGCCGGGCTGGATGTTGGGCAGGATGGTGATGGGCCCGTCCGCGCCCACCAGCAGCGAGTAGCCGTCGGGCTGCGCCTTGGCCAGCCCGTCGGCCGCCAGGATGCCCGCCGCGCCGGCGCGGTTGTCGACCACCACCGGCTGCTTCCACTGCTCCGACAGGCGCTGCCCCAGGTAGCGCGCCAGCACGTCGGGCGAGCTGCCGGGCGTGTTGGCGACCGTGATGTGCACGGCTTTCGAGGGGTAGGCCGCCGCGGGCTGTGCTTGGGCCTGGGCCTGGGTTTGCGCAGCCAGCGCGAACGAGGCGCCGGCGCACAGCACAAGCACCGGCTTCAGCAGCTTCGACAGGGAGGGCACGCGCATGGTGAACTTTCGATTGCAGGAGGCAAAGGGCGCGATTCTGTCGCGCCTTCTCCCGCAAGCGAACGACCCATTTGTCAGATGCTTAGCTGCGTTCGGGCATATGGAGCGATATGGAGCGCGTCCAGCTGGCGGTAGAAGGCGTCGACCTGCTGCTGCGCACCGTCGCGCATCGCCGCGTTGCGCCGTGCGCAACTGGCGGCGTCTTCCACCGCGCCGGCCTCGCCCACCTTGCGCGAGGCGTCCTGCACGAAGCGGCACATCGGGAAGCGGCGCTCGCCGAAGGCCCGCAGCGTGGCCGCGGAAATGCCGCCGTGCGCCAGCATCTCGGCCAGCACCACCGCGTCTTCGACCGCCATCGCGCCGCCCTGCCCCATGAACGGCGTCGAGGCATGCGCCGCGTCGCCGATCAGCAGCACGCGGCCCGCGTGCCAGGGCAGCGGCGCCTGCACTTCCTCGACGGCGGTGTAGAGCACCTCCGAATCCGCGCCGAGCTGGTCCAGGAACTGGCGCGCCGGCCCGCCGAACTCGGCGAAGCGCTCGCGCATCTGCCCGGGCCACGTTTCCTTGGGGTACCAGCGGTCGGCCGGCTCGCTGACCGTGCCGAAGATGTAGAGCCGGTCGTCGCTGATCGGCATGATGCCCAGCCGCTTGCCGATGCCCATCAGCATGATCTTGGCGTCGAGCGTGCGCGGGCGCTCGTGCACGCTGCGCCACACGCCGAAGCCGGTGTGGCGCGGCACCACGGACCCGCAGACGGCCTCGCGCAGCTGCGAACGGATGCCGTCCGCGCCCACCACCAGGTCGAAGCGCTGCCCGGTGCCGTCGGAGAACACCACCGACGCATGCGCGCCGCCGGCCGGCGCATCGAGCGCCGCCACCGTCGTCGCCAGCCGGATCTCGACGCCCAGTGCCTCCAGCCGCGCGGCCAGGATGCGGTGCATTTCCGCGCGCTTGATGCCCACGATGGGCGCCGCGCCGCCGCTGGAGCGCGGATAGAACACGTCGACGATGGGCGCGCCGTGGTGGTCGAGGTAGACGTTGCGCCCGTCCTCGATGGCAAAGCCCGCCTCCAGGATGCGCGGCAGCACGCCGACCCGGCGCAGCGCCTCGAGCCCGTTGCCGTAGATGAAGATGCCCGAGCTCTGGAAGCGCCATTCGGCCTGCTTCTCGACCAGGGTGACGCGAAAGCCCTTGCCGGCCAGCGCGATGGCGGCGGAACAGCCCGCGATGCCCGCGCCGACGATCAGCACCGTGCCTGCGGCCTTCATGGCGCCCCCTCGTTCGCGCACACGTCGGCCAGCGCCGCGCACACATGTCCGATGTTCGAGGCGTTGAGCCCCGCCACGCAGATGCGCCCCGACGACACCACGTACACGCCGAAGCGCATGCGCAGCGCATCGATCTGCGCCGCCGACAGCCCCGAATAGCTGAACATGCCGTGCTGCGCCATGAGGAAGCCGAAGTCCCGGCCCGGCAGCGCGTCGGCCAGCCCGCGGTGCAGGCTGGCCCGCACCGCGCGCATGCGCCCGCGCATGCCGTCCAGCTCGGCGCGCCACTGCGCGTTCCACGCCGGGTTCGACAGCACCGCCGCCACCAGCGCCGCGCCCTGGGCCGGCGGGCACGAGTAGCTGCGGCGGATCGCGAGCTTCAGCTGGCCCAGCAGCCGCGCCTTGTCGGCCGCCGGCGCATGCACGCCCAGCGCGCCCACGCGCTCGCCGTACAGCGAGAAGATCTTCGAGAACGAGCTGGCCACCAGGCAGGCGATGCCGCGCCGCACGCACTCGCGCACGGCCCAGGCGTCTTCGTCCACGCCGTGTGCAAAGCCCTGGTAGGCCATGTCGAAGAACGGCAGCAGGCCTCGCTCGCCGATCACGTCGAGCAGCGCGCGCCATTCGGCCTGCGACGGGTCGGCGCCGGTCGGGTTGTGGCAGCATGGGTGCAGCAGCACGACGCTGCCGGCCGGCAACGTGCGCAGCACGGCCACGGCGCCGTCGAGGTCGAAGCCGCCCGTGGCGTTGTCGTAATAGGGATAGCTTTCCACCCGCAGGCCCGCGCCGCCGAAGATCGCCGCGTGGTTGGCCCAGGTCGGGTCGGGCATCCATACGGCGGCATCGGGCTGCACGCCCTTGAGGAAATCGGCGCCGACTTTCAGCGCGCCGGTGCCGGCGACGGTCTGCACCACGACCACGTCTTCGACCGCAGGGCCGAACACCAGCTCGCGCACCGCATGGCGATAGGCCTCGCCGCCCTCGGTCGGCAGGTAGACGCTGGGGCCTTGCACACCCACGCCCTCGGCACGCGCGGCGCGTACCGAATCGAGCACCGGCACGCGGCCCGCTTCGTCGCAGTAGATGCCGATGCCCAGGTTGACCTTGTGGTCGCGCGGGTCGGCCTTGTAGACCTCGAACAGGCCGAGGATGGGGTCGTCGGCGTACGCCGGCAGCTGATCGAACACGCAAGCTCCAGAAGTGGAAGAACGGCTCACAGCTGCGTCCGCACGGACCACAGCTCGGGAAAGAAGCGGTGGTCGACCACGCTGCGCAGCCAGCCCACGCCGGCCGAGCCGCCGGTGCCGGGCTTGAAGCCCAGGATGCGTTCGACCGACACGAAATGCCGCCAGCGGTACTGCGAGAACACGTCGGCGATGTCCATCAGCGCCTCGCCGAGCCGGTACAGCTCGTTCTCGGGCGCCGGGTCGCCGTAGACCCACAGCCACGCCGCCTCCACGCCGGGGTTCGGCGCATAGGGCGCAGACCAGTCGCGCGCCAGCGCCTCGGCCGGCACGGCGATGTCGCGGCGATGCAGCAGCGCCAGCACGTCGTCGTACAGGCTGGGCGAGTTCAGCGCGCGCTCCATCTGGGGCCACACGTCGGGGTTGTTGGCATGCGCGCGCGCCAGCGGCACCGACTTGTTGCCCAGGATGAATTCCACGTGCCGGTACATGTACGACTGCTGGCCCGACGCAATGCCCAGCGTGTTGCGGAACTGGTTGAACTCGTGCGGCGTGATGGTCGAGAGCACGTCCCAGGTCTTGCCCAGGTACTCGAGCAGCGCCCGCACGCGCGGCGCCAGCTGCAGCGCGCCGGCCACGTCGTCGGCGCGGATGCGCGCCTGCATGTTGGCCAGCTCGCAGTGCGTGGCCTTGAAGGTCAGCTCCTTGCAGTGCGTGATGCACATGAAGACCATCTCGTCGTGGCCTTCGCTGCGCATGTGCTGCAGGCTCAGCAGCAGGTCGTTGCGCTGGTGCTCCAGGTAGGGGTTGCTCGCGCCCTCGAAGGCCACCAGCGGCTCGCCGTCGGTGCTCTGCACGGTGGCGGCGCGCTGCTGGTTGTCGCCGCTGGCGATGGGCCTGACCAGCGACAGCTCGAGCGCGGGGTTGCGGACTTCGGGGATGACGCGCTTGCGGGATGTGCGTGGCGTGCGTGGCGTGCGTGGTGCGCGCGGTGTGCTTGGGTTGGCCATGCGCCGATTGTTCGGTTCGCGTGCCTCCGCCTCAACCTCCGGCACGCCGGATTTGGTCACCGTTCGTCCGCAAGGAGCGCCGACCGGTGCGCGATGGTCTCAACCCGCGCCGTGCCGCCGCGCGTAGGCGCTGGGCGTGAGCCCGGTCCAGCGCTGGAAGGCGCGCGAGAACGCCTTTTCGGACGCATAGCCGACCGACTCGGCCACCTGGTGCAGGCTCAGTTGCCGGTTCTTGAGCTTCTCGGCCGCCAGCGTCATGCGGTAGGAGCCCAGGTAGTGCATGGGCGTCACGCCCACCAGCGCGCGGAAACGCTCGCTGAAGACGGTGCGCGACAGGTAGCTGGCCTGCGCCAGCGTGGCCACCGACCACGGCTGCCCGGGCCGCTCGTGCATCAGCGACATGGCGCGGGCGATGCTTTCGTCGTCGAGGCCGCGCAACCTGCCGACCTGGCCGACCTGGCCGACTTGGCCCGCCTGATCGGCCTGATCGGCATGCAGGTCGGCCGGCACCTGCGGCTGCGCATACAGGTGCTCGCACAGGATGTGCACCAGCAGCAGGTCGGCCATGCGCGCCGCCGACAGCTGCCAGCCCGGGCGCTGGGCCACGGTCTCGTTCACCAGCGACTGCATGGCCTGCGCGAGCGAGGCGGTGGTCGGGATCTGCGCCTGCCGCAGCACGATGAGCGCGGGCAGGCTCGCGATGATCGAGCCCAGCCCCTGCGCCGGCATCCACAGGTGCAGCGAGAACAGCTCGGTGGCCGCCCCGCCGCCGCCGTGCGCGAACACGATCGGGTGGTCGCCGTGGCGGCCGACCGAGTGCGCCTCGATCAGCGCGCGAAACGGCAGCGGCTCGAGCCCCGGCGCCGAAGACACGGTGTGCGCCACGCCCTGCGGCAGCATGGCGATGTCGTGCGGCGCCACCTGCACCGGCTCGGCGCCGTCCACCGCGATCCAGTAGGGGGCGCCGGTGCACATGCGGATCAGCGGGCCGTCCACCCCGCTCGAATGCAGCGCCCACGGGGCCGAGAGCGAGAAACGCGCGGTCACCGCCCGTTCGGACTTGTACGTTGCAAGCACATGGCTGAGTACGTCGCCGCCGCGCCCTGTGTCCATGCTGTGGTTGCCGCCCGGTGGGCTGGGTCTGTCTCGAAGCGGCCGATTATCTGGCATGGCAACCGGGCGATTCGCCGCCGCGCCACCATGGCAGCGCCGGATGCAACACAATGGCGTTTCGCATGAAGACCACGCCCTCTCGCCCGAAGCCCCCCCTTGCCGCCGCCGCGTTCGACAGCGAAGCGCTGCTGCGCGACGCCGGCCTGCGCGTCACCCGCGCCGCGCAGACCGTGCTCGGGCTGCTGGAGCACACCTCGCAGCCGCTGACGCACGAGGAAGTGGCCGCGGCCTACACCACCGCCACCGGCGAGGCGCCCGACCGGGTCACGGTGTATCGCGTGCTCGACCGGCTGGTCGAGGCCGGCCTGTGCGACCGCCGGGTGGGCCCCGACCGGGTCAACCGCTTCTCGCGGCACGTGGAAGCCGCGTCGGGCAACACCTTCGAATGCGACCAGTGCCACAAGGTGCTGGCGCTGCCCTCGGACCCGGAACTGCCCAAGGTCATGGGCCGGCTGGGCCGGGCGCTGCGCAAGCAGGGCATCGACACCCGCCACACCGCCCTCACCCTGCACGGCACCTGCGGCGACTGCGCCCGCTAACCAGCCTCTCGCCAGCCCCTCGCCAGCCGACCCTCAGGCGTTCCACGAAGGAAACGGGTCCGGAAAGTTCTGCCACCACGAGGCGCCGAAGCGCATCTCGTCCTCGGTGAGCAGGCAGGCGTCGAGCCGGGCGCGCAGCGCGTCCTCGTCCATGCCGATGCCGATCAGCACCAACTCCTGCCGCGCGTCGCCGGTGGCCGGGTCCCAGTTCTTGCGGATCAGCTCCAGCGCGTCGGCGTCGCTGGGCCAGTGCTCGCGCGGCACCGCCGCCCACCAGAAACCCGCCGCGCCGTAGCGGCATGCGCCGCCGGCCTGCGACCACGAGCCGGCCCGCGTGGCGCGGCTCGCGAGCCAGAAGAAGCCCTTGGAGCGCACCACGCCCTCCCATTCGCTTTGCACCAGCTTCCAGAAGCGCATCGGGTGGAACGGCAGGCGCGAGCGGTACACGAAGCTGCGGATGCCATAGGCCTCGCTCTCGGGCACATGCTCGCCGCGCAGCTCGGCCAGCCAGCCGGGCGCCTGCTCGGCCTGGTCGAAGTCGAACAGGCCGGTGTCGAGCACCCGCTCGAGCGGCACGCGGCCGAACTCCGACAGCTCGATGCGCGCGCGCGGGTTCAGGCTGCGCAGCATGGCCATGAGCCGCTCGCGCTCCTCGGCGCTCACCAGGTCGGTCTTGTTCAGCACCAGCACGTCGCAGAACTCGATCTGCTCGATCAGCAGGTCGACCACCGTGCGCGTGTCCTCGTCGCCCAGCGACTGGCCGCGCTGGCCCAGGCTGTCGGCAGAGCCGTAGTCGCGCAGGAAGTTGAAGGCGTCGACCACCGTCACCATGGTGTCCAGCCGCGCCACGTCGCCCAGGCTCTTGCCGTCCTCGCCGGCAAAGGTGAAGGTCTCGGCCACGGGCAGCGGCTCCGAGATGCCGGTGGACTCGATCACCAGCTGGTCGAAGCGCCCCTCCTTGGCGAGCCGCCTCACCTCCAGCAGCAGGTCTTCGCGCAGGGTGCAGCAGATGCAGCCGTTGCTCATTTCCACCAGCTTCTCTTCGGTGCGCGAGAGCTTGGCGCCGCCGTCGCGCACCAGCGCGGCGTCGATGTTGACCTCGCTCATGTCGTTCACGATGACCGCCACGCGGCGTCCCTCGCGGTTGTGGAGGATGTGGTTCAGCAGCGTGGTCTTGCCGGCGCCCAGAAAGCCGGAGAGCACGGTGACGGGAAGGCGGTCGGGCATGGGGCGGGCTCCATATATTGCAACAGGATTGCATTATAGGAACCAATGCAACTTTGTTGCATTTGAAGATGACCCCGAACGCAGGTCGGCCGGTGGCTCACCGTGCGCGCCGATGATCGCTGGGGTCGCGCTGCGGTCGTACCGACGGGCCGCGCTAGTAGCCCAGCTTCGGGTACCAGTCCTTGCCGCGCCCTTCCGGCGTCATGTCGAGCAGGTTCCAGATCGGCATCGGGTCGGGCGCGCCGCGCGGGTCCTGGCCGGCGTCCGCGGTGCCGGCGCCCATCTCGGCGGCCCAGAAATGGCGCAGGGTGTCGCCGTCGCGGCGGAACACGTTGAAGGCCGCGTTGTCGCCGCTGTCGTCCGTCTCGCCGGCGTAGTCCCGGTTGAAGTCGGTGCCGGCCGACGAGTACAGCGGCAGGTGGCGCCAGCCGCGCTCGCTGGCAAAGGCCGTCATGCGCTCGATCGGCGAGGTGGCGATGACCGCGAACGCCACGCGCTGCAGGATGTCGGGCATCTCGCCGTCGTAGGCGCTCAGCAGCGAGGTGCACATGGGGCACGGCCGCTCGCGCCGGGTGCCGAACATCCAGTTGTAGGTGATGAGGGTGTGGTGCTTGCCGAAGAGCGCGGAGAACTTCACCGGTCCGTCGGCGCCCTGGAACAGATAGTCCTCCGGCACGGGCCCGCCGGGCGGCAGCGCGCGGCGCATTTCGGCCACGTGCTCGATGCGCCGGCGCAGGTCGATTTCCTCGGCCAGCAACTCGGTGCGCGCCTTGCGGTAAGCGGCGCTTTCGCCTGGAAAGCGCACGGGGCTGGACCTGGCGAGCTGGCTGGCAGACGCAGGGCCGGTGAATTCGGCGTGGGACGGCATGGCGGGTCACCTCCTGGAGGGCACAACATTGAACCTGCCGCCATCTTGATCCTTGGGCGGGCCCTTCGCCAGTCCGCGCAATTCGCCTGCACGCGGCGCATTTGTCCTACGCCGGCGCCCTGCCCTACAACCCGCCCTCGCGGTGCAGCACCGCGGCCAGCTGACGCAGCCACTGCCCGGCAAAACTCTGGTGCGAATTGCCGATGACGGCGCTGCCGGTGCGCTCCCGCCCGGTGCCCGGCATGCCGGTGCACTCGTGCAGCCGCACGCGAAAGCGCGCGTCGTGCGGCTGGGCCACGCCGTTGCCGTCCAGCTTGGCGGGAATGGGCCCGCCGTACGGGCTGGTCAGGGCCAGGTGCTCCACGCTGGGCAAGGCGATGCGGTCGACGCTCTGCACGCGGCAGTCCACGCGCGGCACGCCGGGTTCGTCGGCGATGAAGCGCGCGGGCGCGCCGGCCTCGATGCGCGGCAGGAACGCCTCTTCCACGTACGCATCGACCTTCACGCCCTCGGGCGCGGCCACCTGCACCAGCCGTTCGCCGCGCGCCACCCACACGCCGGGCTGCAGGGCGCTGTTCAGGCTGACCACCACGCCGTCGAAGCTCGCGCGCAGCTGCAGCTGCTGGTTGAGCGCCAGCAGGCCCGCCACTTCTTCCCGGGCGCCTTCCAGGCGTTGCAGGAGTCCCGCGCCGCTCTGCTGCAGCCGCTCGGAAAAAGGCTGCTGCTCCAGCTGCCAGCGCAGCTGCTGCTCGCGCGCCTGCGCCAGGCCCAGCTGGCGCCGCAGGTCGGACGAATCGAGCGTCAGCAGCACCTCGTCGGCCTTCACCTTCCGGTGCACCGCCACCTGCATGCCCTGCACCTGCGCCGGCGCCGGCGCATACAGCCACTGGGCCTGCTGCGCGCCCAGCACGGCCGGCGCCTCGACACCGCGCGGCCACGGCACCAGCACCACCAGCAGCGCCACCAGCGCCAGCCCGGCGCTGCGCACCGCCTGCCGGTTCAGCCGCATGCGGGCACGCTGCGACCACCACACGGCCACTTCCTTCTGCACCGGCCGGGCAATGAACCAGCCCAGCTCCACCGCCAGCAGCAGGATGCCCAGCGCCTTGAAGAACAGGCTGTAGACCAGGAAAGCGATGCCCAGGAACAGCACCAGCCGGTAGACCCACACCGCATAGGCGAAGGCCACCAGCCCGCGCTGGCGCCGCGGCGCGAAGGTTTCCGGCGGCGGCTCGCCCCAGCCGAAGAGCCATTCGCGCAGCCGCCAGCGGCCGAGTGCGAAAGCGCGCTCGTGCAGGTTGGGCACTTCCAGCCAGTCGCACATCAGGAAGTAGCCGTCGAAGCGCATGAACGGGCTCAGGTTGATGGCGAGCGTGACCAGCCAGGTGCTGGTGGCCAGCAGGAACACGCCGGCGCGCACCGGCCCGTCGGGCAGGAAGTTCCACAGCAGCGTGGCCACAGCCGCCAGCGCCAGCTCCGCGGCCATGCCGGCCGAGCTGATGAACAGCCGCGCGCGGCGCGACGGCAGCTTCCACGCCTCGTTGGTGTCGGTGTAGAGCATGGGCACCATCACCATGAAGGCCACGCCCATGTTGGGCACGCGGCAGCCGTAGCGGTAGGCGGTGAAGGCGTGGCCGAGCTCGTGCGCCACCTTGGCCACGCTCAGCGCCAGGCCGATGGCCACCACGCCCTGCCAGCTGCTGTAGCCGGAGAACTGGTGCATGAAGCTGTCCCACTGCTGCGCCACCAGGTACAGCCCCAGCGCGCCCACGCCCAGCACGGCCCACCAGAACTGCGGCGTGAACACCCAGCCGATGCGCGGCAGCATGGCGCGCAGGAAGGGCATGGGCCGCACCAGCGGAATGCGAAAGAACAGGTAGTGCTTGAGCAGCCACATCGCGTGGCCCATGCGGGTGGCGTTGGCGTAGTGGGCCAGGCGCGTGTTGTCCTCGGCGCTGCGCGCCACCAGCAGGTGGTGGTGGCGCAAGAAGGCGAACACCGCCTCGATGTCGGCCTGCGACACCTCCAGCGTGGTGTCGTGCCGGACGGCGGCCAGCACCTGGGCGGCCTCGCGCATCGACCAGCGCGACAGGATCTCGAAGGCCGGCCAGCCGATCTGGAAGAAGCGGTTGTCGATCGGGTCGTGCAGCGTCCAGCTCGGCACGCCGTCGGCGTCCGTCGGGCCAGGGTGAATGGCCAGCTCCTGGCGCAGCGCCGGCAGCGTGCTCAGGGGCGGCGGCGCCATGCCGTTGCCTGCAACCATGTCCGCGGGGTGCAAGGGGTGCGTCCTCGGCCTAGATGCCCAGCCACTGCCGCAGCGTGGTCAGCGGGCGGCGCAGCGCGTAGTAGAGCAGCGGCACGCGGCTGCCGTGCAGCTTGGCGGTGCCCATGAGGCCGATGCGCGGCAGCGTCTCGCCGGGCTTGAAGTCGGCCTTCAGGCGGTAGGCGATCTGCCCGTCGCGCGTGGGCTCGGCGCTGTAGGCCACCTGGGTCACCACGGCGTCGTAGCTCGACAGCGGGCTGGCGTTGGGGTACAGGCTCACGGCCGCGCCGGGCTCGGCGTCGAAGCGCTCGCCCACGGGCAGCCAGATCGACAGCTCCACCTTGGCGGGGTCGGCCAGCGTGAGCACGCGCTCGCCGAGCTGCACGGTCTTGCCCTGCCATTCGTTGACGTCGGAAATCACGGCGATGCCGCCGCGGTCGGCGCGCACCTGCACGCGGCCCATCAGCTCGTTGAGGTAGCCGAGCTCGACCTTCTTTTCTTGCAGCGCGCCACGGCGCAGCGACATGTCGAGCTTGCCCTTGTCGTCGGTCACGGCCATCTGCGCCGACTGGCGGAACTCTTCCTGCGCCGTGTCGTAGGCCTTGCTGGCCACGGCCTGGCGCGCCTGCAGCGCGGCCTGGTCGAGGTTGAACAGCGGCGTGCCCGCGCTCACCGCCTGGTTGGGCTGCACCAGCACGCGGTCGACCACGCCGTCCTGCGGGGCGCGCACCAGGAACGGGTCCTTGGGAATGACTTCGGCCGGGGCCAGCACGCTCTTCTGCACCGGAAAGCAGGCCACCAGCACGGGCAGCAGCCACACCCAGCGGCGGCGGCGGTTGCGCCGCAGGGTGTCGCGCAGCCGGTGCAGCGCCGTGGGGCGCGGCGCGAAGGCGGCCAACGCGTGGGCATAGCTGCCGCCGATCTCGGCGGCCAGCGCCATGTCGTGCGGCGTCCAGGCGCTGTCGGCCGCGAACAGCAGGTAGCCGGTGGGCGCCGCGTCGCCGCGCTTCAGTGGCACCCACAGCACGTGGGCGGGCAGCCACTCGCCCCATTCGGCGGCCAGCTCGGGCACGTCGGCCGGCGACAGCGCCGCGATGGCGTCGCTCCCCGGCCTGCCGATGGCCGCGCGAAAGAGCCGCGCCAGCCAGTGGATGTAGGGCGCGTTCGGGTTCGGCTCGGGCAGGCCCGACACCGCCGCCACGCGGCTGATGCCGGCCACCGCGGTGTCCACGCGCCAGAACGCCGCCTGCCGGTAGCGCAGCACCTGCAGGCTCTCGTTGACCATGACGAAGGCCAGCGCCTGCGGGCTGGCCGCGTCGCGCGCGCGACGCGCGAGCTGCACCAGTCCCAGGAGCTGGGCGACCGGCTCGCTCACTGTGCCGCCGGGTTGTTCGGGCGAAGTGCTCAACGTGCCGGGGTCGGTGCGGGGGTGGAGGCAGGCGCGAACGTGGCCCAGCCGCCCATGCCGGGCAGCAGGCCCGCGGCATTGCCGTCGACCACGCCGGTGACGCCGATGGTCTGGCTGACCGGGTCGATGCGCGCACCGAGCCGCGCGATGCGCGCGCTGACCTGCGTGCCCAGCTCGTCGACCTGCACCTGGAACTTGCTGCCGACCTTCAACCGCGAGAGCCATTGCGACGGCACGATCAGCTGGAGCTCCAGCTCGCTGGTGTCGATCAGGCCCAGCAGCGGCGTGCCCGGCGTGACGTACTGGTAGTTCGCGGCCTGCCGCTTGGCGATGCGGCCGTTGAAGGGTGCGTGGATGGTGCAGCGGTTGACCGTGGCCTGCGAGTACGCGACCTCCGCCGTGCCCTCGTTCACCCGGCCCTGGGCCTGCTGGAGTTCCAGCGCACCGGTCGAGTTGAGCTCGGCCAGGCGCTTCTGCACCACCAGCGTCTGCTTTGCGGTGTCGAGCGTGGCGCGGGCCTTGCCCAGCTGCGCCTGGAACAGCGAGCAGTCGAAGGCCACCAGCGTCTGGCCGGCGCGGAAGGCGTCGCCTTCGCGCAGCGGCAGGCTGGAGATCTTCGCGGCCAGCTCGCTGGAGATGACCACCTCGTTGCGCGGCGCGAACTGGGTGCGGATGCGGTTGTCGGAAGCGCCCGGCGCATCTGCAGGCGCCTTCATGGCGGCAGGCGCGGGTGCGTTCGCCGGCGTGGCGGGCGGCGCGGCCTGCACCATGCCCGCGCAGGCGGCCAGCAGGGCCGTGCCCAGGAATCGGCGAGCCAGCGTCATTGCGTCTTGCTCACTTCGTCGGCCCAGCGCGCTTCCATGGTGCCGACGGCGCTGCGCAGCGCCGACAGGTCATGGCTGTCGATGCTCGCGGGCAGCGGGTCCAGGCCCAGCGTGCTCAGCATCTGGCCGTAGGCGTTCTGCATCGCGCCGTAGCTCTGGTACAGGCGCAGCTCGGAGGTGAGCGCGCTGGCGGCGGCGCGCACTTCCTGCAGCTTGCCGGTGGCGCTGGCGCGCGTGGCGTTGCGCACGTGGCCGAGGAACTTCTGGTCGACGTCGTCCATGTCCTTGCTCAGTTCGTACTGGCGCAGGCGCCCGGTGTAGTCGCGCAGCGCCACGTGGGTCTGCGTGAGCACGGCCATCGACACGGCCAGGTGCTGCTGCCTGGCCAGCTCTTCCTGCGCCTGTGCATTGGCGCGGATCGACTGTGCGTTGATCAGGTTGAACAGGTTGAAGCTCACGCGCAGGCCGGCGTCGCGCCAGTTGCTGTTCACCAGGAAGCTGTTGCTGTCGTAGTGCTGGCCGATGCCGAACTCCAGGCCCGGCAGCAGCCGCGTGATGGCCTTCTTGGTTTCGAGCACGCTGATGCGTTCGTTGTAGCGCGCTTCCATCAGCTCGGGGCGCAGCATCAGCGCGGTTTCTTCCATCTTGTCCACCGGCATCCTGAAGGTGGGCGCGGCCAGTGCGGTGGGCAGCGCGATGGTGAAGCGCGTGCCGGGCTCCAGGTTCATCAGCGACGCCAGCTGCGGCTTGGCCTGCGACAGCTCGTCGTTGATGGCCTCGAGCTGGCGGATCACGTCCAGCAGCTGGCGCTGGTAGTTCAGCACTTCCAGCGGGGCCATGAGTTTCTCTTGCTCGATCTTGCGGGAGTCGTCCAGCGCGCGGCGCGCGTCGGCGACCACCACGTCGATCTTGCTGCCGAGCTTCTCGGCGCCCGCGGCCTGCCAGTAGGCCTGGCGCACCTGCTGCATGACCTGGTGCACCGTCTTGCGGCGGCGCTCCTGCGCCACCAGCACGCGGTCGGCCTGCTGCTGCGACTGGAAGTAGCTCACGCCGAAGTCGAGCACGTTCCAGGTCAGGCCGAGGTCGCCGGTCACGCGGTCGCGGTCGGTCGAGGTCGAGGGCACCAGCGACTGGGCGCCGGTGGACAGGCTGCGCGACGACGAGCCGTTCTCGTTGTTGCGACCGGCGTAGCCGGCGGCCACGGTGAGCTGGGGCAGCAGGTCGTTCTGGCTCAGGTCGAGCTGGCGCTGCGCCAGCACCTCTTCCATGCGCTTCAGGCGGTAGTCGAGGTTGTATTTCAGCGCGCGGGCCATGGCCTCGTCCAGCGTCACCGGGCCGCTCAGGGCTTCCTGGTTGGCGGTGATGGCGGTGCGCTCGGTGGCGATGGCGGCGCGGCGCTCGCCCATCTCGATGGGGCGCGGCTGCATCGCGCAGCCGCCGAGCAGCAGAACCGCCGCGGCGGCCAGCACGGTGAGTGCCCGGGGTGCTTCGAGTTTGGTCATGGTGGGGAAAGTCTCTGGTTGAATGGGGTGGTCGCGGTTCACGAAATTTCAGCCGGTGCCTGCACGCCGTCGCGCTCGGCGGCCGCCGGGCTCAGGCGGCCCAGCAGCGCCGCGCCGTGAAGGTCTTGCGCGTGCTTGCCGAAGCGGGCGAACTGGTCGTCCAGGCTGGCGCGGCCGGCGGCATGGCGCCCGGCGGGCGTCGGGGCCGGCGCGGGTGCCGGCGCGGCCGCATCGAAGTTGAACTCGACCACGGTGCTGACCCGGTGGCCGAGGTTGTCGGTGGCGATCACCGCGATCTTCACCACCCCCTTGGCGCCCGCCGGCGGTTCGCCGGAGATCACGCCGCTGACGGGGTCGAAGCGCATCCACGCCGGCAGCGGCGCACCGCTGAGCTGGCGCGCCTCGACGCTGACGATCGCGCCCGGGTCGCCCGAGACGAAGGTGCCGTCCGGCAGGTTGAACGAGAAGCCGCGGCCCACGCGCAACGCATGCGAGCCCGAGTCGGGCACGGCCGTCAGGCCCTGCGCGCCGCTGTCGGGGAAGCGCACGAGGCCCGAGAGGTTGCGCACCAGCGGCGACGCGTCGTAATCCACCGTGCCCAGCGCGTTCAGGCGCAGGAGGTGGTCGATGGTGAGCGGTGCCGCGGCGGACACCGGCACCAGCAGCGAGGTGGCGCGCTCGTCGTGGCGCCATGCATCGAGCGAGGAGCCCACGCTCAGCGTGCCGGCTTCGAAAGGCACCGCCGCCACCGGCTCGTGCGCCTTGCGCTCGCCGAACAGCGGCGCGCCCAGCGAGGTGTCGATGACCGGCGCGAGCGTCGACACGCTGGGCGTTGCCGCGCCGAACTTGCGCTCCTCGCCGTCGAAGCCCTGCGTCATCGCGTTGCCGGCCACGTCGGCCACCGTGCGCGCGCCCGGGCGCAGGTCGAGCTGCAGCGTGCCTTCGCCGGTGATGTCGCCGACGCTCACGCGCCAGGTGAGCGCATCGACGCGGGTCACGCCCGTGATGCTGCCGCGCGCCTGGCCGCCGGTGCGCAACGCGAAGTCGGCGCTGCTCAGGCCGTCGACCGGCTCCGAGAAATGCACGAGGTAGCTCGCGCCGCTGCCGCTGCCCGCTTCGAAGCTCAGGCCGGTGGCCGTCGGCGCGGTCACGTCGAGCACGTAGTTGGCCGACAGCGCGGTGCCCGCGCCGACATTGCCCGCCGCGTCGGTCACGCCGGCCAGGTTCAGCCGGATCGCGTTGGCGGCGGCGTCGAGGCCGGCCGTGGGCGTGAAGGTCGCGCTCCAGGTGATGCCGCCGTCGGTGCTGCTCACCGCCGACAGCGTGCCGTTGGCCACCGTGAGGTCGGCGTTGCTGAAGCCGCTCACGGCTTCCGAGAAGGTGATGGTCACCTTCGTGGTCTCGCCCGCGGCCAGGGCCGCGTCGGCCAGCACGATGGTGGCCGTGGGTCCCTGCGTGTCGATGGCGATGGCCGGCGTGGTGCCGGCCGCGCCGTCGTTGCCCGCGGCATCGGCATAGGCGCCGGCCGCCACGGTGATGCTCGCCGAGCCTGTCGCCAGGCCCGCCGTCGGCGTGAAGATGGCGGTGCGCGTCAGGCCGGTGCCGGTGATGGCGCCGAGCGTGCCGCCGCTGACGACCACGTCGCCCGCCGTGAAGCTGGCACCGGGGTTTTCGCTGAAGCTGAAGGTGATGGTCGCGGTCTCGCCGATCTTCAAGGCACCGGCGTCGCTGGTGATGGCCAGCGTGGGCGGCAGCGTGTCGATGGCGATGGATGGCGCGGCGCCGGCACCGCCGGCGTTGCCGGCTGCGTCGGTGTAGCTGCCGGCCGCGACGGTGATGCTCGCCGTGCCGGCGGCCACGCCGGCGATCGGCGTGAAGATGGCCGTGCGCACGGCGCCGGTGGTCGTGAGGCCGCTGAGCGTGCCGCCCGCCACGGCGATGTTGCCCGCGGTGAAGCTGGCGCCGGGGTCTTCGCTGAAGGTGAAGGTGACGATGGCCGTCTGGCCGGCCTTCACCGTGCTCACGTCGCTGGTGATGGCCAGCGCGGGCGGCGTGCTGTCGACGTCATAGGTGTTCGACGACACCACGCCCACGCCCGCGTTGCCGGCCTGGTCCGCGACGCCGCCGGCGTCCACGCGCACTGTGTTGCCGCTGTGGGTCACGCCGGCCGTCGGGGTCAGGGTGGCGGTGAAGACCCTGTTGTCGCTGGTGGCGAGCCCCGACAGCTGGCCGCTGTCCGTGAGCACGTCGCCGAGCGTGAAACCCGACACCGCTTCGGAGAAGGTGAAGGTCACTGTCGCGGTCTGGGTGGCCGACAGGCTGGTGCGGTCCACCACGATCGTGACGGTGGGCGGCAGCGTATCGATGGCGATCGATGGCGCGGTGCCCGCGCCGCCGCCGTTGCCCGCTGCGTCCGTGTAGCTGCCGGGCGCCACGGTGATGCTGGCCGCGCCGGCGTTCAGGTTCGCGCTTGGCGTGAAGGTGGCGGTGCGGGTCAGTCCGGTTCCGGTGAGGGCACCGAGCGCGCCGCCGCTCACCACGATGTCGCTGTCGATGAAGCTCGCGCCCGGGTCTTCGCTGAACGTGAAGGTGATGGTGGCCGTCTGGCCGGCCTTGACGGCGCTGACGTCGCTGCTGATGGTCAGCGTCGGGGGCAGCGTGTCGATGCTGATCGACGGCGCGATGCCGGACGCGCCGGCGTTGCCTGCGGCATCGGCATAGGCCCCGGCCATCACGGCGATGCTAGACAAGCCCGCCGCCGTGCCTGCCGCTGGCGTGAAGATGGCGGTGCGGGTCAGTCCGGTTCCGGTGAGGGCACCGAGCACGCCGCCGCTCACCACGATGTCGCCGTCGACGAAGCTCGCGCCCGGGTCTTCGCTGAACGTGAAAGTGATGGTGGCCGTCTGGCCGGCCTTCAGCAGCGAGACGTCGCTGCTGATGCTCAGCGTGGGCGCCTGCGTGTCGATCACGATCGCCTGGTTGGCGCCAAGCGAACCGGCCGCGCCCGGCGAGGCCAGGGCCAGAGCGGCATCGTTGCCGGTCAGGTCGCGAATGCTGCCGCCATTCAGCGCCAGCGCGGTGGTGGAAAGGTAGTCGAGGTCGGCGCTGGTGTCGCCGGCTTGCACCGTGTAGCGGAACGTCAGCGTGCCGGTGCCGCTGCCGCCCAGGTAGTTGACGACCCGGTCGGTGGCGCCCGTTTCCAGCGTGATCTGCGGCGTGCCCGTGACGTAGACGTTCTCGCTGAAGTTGACCTGGATGTCGATGACGTCGCCGGCCTTGTGCGCGCCGTTGCCAGCGCCCGCGGTGACCGAGTTCACGGTCGGCGGCGTGGTGTCCACGTTGGACACGGTTACGCCGTTGGTCGTGTCGGCGATCACCAGGGCGACGTCCGCGCCCGGCGCCCAGTCTTCCGCGGCCGACAGGTTGTAGGCCGTGCCGCCCGTGGAGCTGGCGCCGGCCTTGTTCATCAGCGCGGCCAGGCCCGCGGCGTCCGTGAGGCTGAGCTGCAGGGTGAAGCCGGTGCCCGAGGTGATCTCGACGTTCGCGGTATCGGTCAGCGTGTAGGTCGCGCCCCCTTGCCCCGTCAGCGTCAGCTTGCTGGCGATGATGTCGTTCGCTCCCCCCGCCGCATGCGTGAAGCCGGTGCCCGTGACCACGAGCACGCCGGTGCCCGCGTCGTAGGTGGCGCTGGTGATGGAGGGCATCGCGACGTTGCTCACGGTGACGCCGTTGCCTGTCGTGTCCGCCACCACGACGACCGCGTCCGCGCCCGCGGCCCAGTCCTCGGCGGCCGACAGGTTGTAGGCGGTGGTGTCGGTCGAGTCCGTGCCGTTCTTGTTGGCGATCTGGTTCAGCATCGCGCGGTCGTTGGCGCTCAGCACCAGCGTGAACGACGTGGCGGAGGTGATCTCCACGTTGGCGGTGTCGCTCAGCGTGTAGGTGGCACTGCCTTCGCCGGTGAAGGTGAACTTGTTGGCGACGATGTCGTTGCCGGCGCCGCTCAGGTGCGCAAAGCCCGTGCCGGTGACGACCACCGTGCCGGTGACGGCGTCGTAGGTGGCGCTGGCAATGATGGGCACGGGCACGTTGCTGACCGTGACCACGTTGCCCGTGTCGGCGATGTTGCCGCCCGTGACGGCGCTGTTCCAGTCGTCGGAGGCACCGAGGCTGTAGCCTGCGCCGCCGGTCGAAGCGACGCCGTTGCGGTTGAACAATACGGCGACGCCCGCGATGTCGGCGCCGCTGAGCGTCACGCTGAAGCTGGTGCCGCTGGTGATCTCGACGTTCGACGTGGTCGACAGCGTGTAGGTCGCGCCGCCTTCACCGGTGAAGGTCAGCTTGCTGACGGTGATGTCGTTGGTGGCGCCCACGGTCTTGACAAGCCCCGTGCCGGTGACCGTCAGCACGTGCGTGCCGGCGTCGTAGGTGGCCGACGTGATGGTGGGCGCGGTGACGTTGGACACCGTCACGCCGTTGCCGGCCACGTCGGCGGCCGTCGTCCGGCTGGCGTCCCAGCTGGCGGCCGCGTTCAGGTTGAAGGTGGTGGTGTCGACGGCCGAGGTGCCGTTCTGATTCAGGATGCCGTTGATGGCGAGCTTGTCGGTCGCGTTCAAGTTCACCTGGAACGTGGTCCCGCTGCTCGCCGTCACGTTGGCGCTGGTCAGCGTGTAGCTGCCGCCCTGGCCGGTCAACGAGAGCTTCGACACGTCGATGGTGTCGCCGGTGGTCATGTTGCTGCCCGTGACCGTCAGGATGCCCGTGCTCGCGTCGTAGGTGGCGCTGGTGATGACGGGTGGCAGGTTCGACACCGTGATGCCGTTGTTGGCGGTGTCGGCAATGTCGCCGCCGGTGACGGTGCTGTTCCAGTCGTCGGCCGCGGCGATGTTGTACGTCGTGTTGTTGCCCGACGTGGTGCCGTTCTTGTTGAACAGCGCGGCGACGCCCGCGATGTCGGCCCCGCTCAGTGTCACGCTGAAGCCGGTGCCGCTGCTGATCTCGACGTTCGACGTGGTCGACAGCGTGTAGGTCGCGCCGCCTTCACCGGTGAAAGTGAGCTTGCTGACGGTGATGTCGTTGGTGGCGCCCAGGGTCTGGACCAGACCGGTGCCGGTCACGGTCAGCACGTGCGTGGTGGCGTCGTAGGTGGCCGAGGTGATCGTCGGTGCGGTGACGTTGGAGACCGTCACGCCATTGCTCAAGCGGTCGGGCAGCACGCCGAGCGTTGGCTCCCAACCCAGGCCCGCTGCGACGTTGAAGGTGGTGGTGTCGACGGCTGCGGTGCCGTTCTTGTTGAAGATGCCGTTGATGGCGAGCTTGTCGGCCGCGCTCAGCGTGATCGTGAAGGCGTTGCCGCTGATCGCAGTTGCAACCCCGCCAGTCAGCGTGTACGAGCCGCCTTGGCCCGTCAACGAGAACTTGCTTCCATCGACGATGGCGCCGTTGGGCATGCCAGTGCCCGTGACGGTCAGCACGCCGGCGGCGGCGTCGTACGCGGCACCCGTGATCGTGGACGGCGTGAACGTCGTGGTCGTACCCAGGCTGCCCTGAGCTGCCGTTCCGCTGGGTGCGGCCTGGCCGTTGCCACCGCCCAGGCCGCCAACGCCGCCGCCGCCCACGTTGTTTCCTGCGGTCAGCGAGCTGGAAGTGCTGGCGTCCAGTCTCACGGCGGCACTGCTCGCAGACCAGATTCCGCCGACACCCATGCCGCCAGCCCCGCCAGCAGCATTGCTTAGGCTGGCTGGATCAGCCCCGCCCCCGCCCCCGCCCCCGGCACCGATGTTGTTGGAAAGAGTGCTTGCCGCAATGGTGAGCGTGCCGGTGCCGGCGTTGTAGATGCCGCCCACGGCGTTGCCTCCTCGGCCGCCGGCAGCGTCGTAGCCCACGCCGCCGCCGCCGCCGCCGATCGACAAGCCGGCGCCGCCGTTCGCAGTGCCCCCCGCACCGCCCCCGGCGTAACCTGCGCCGGTGCCAGCCGCACCGCCGCTGGTGTTGCCACCCGCGCCGCCCAGGAAGTTGCCGTTCAAAAAGTAGCCTGCGCCCCTGCCGCCTGTGCCGGCCGAAGGACCAGCTTGAACGTAGTCTCCGAAGTTGCTGCCCCCAGCGCCGCCGAAGGTGCTCCCGAATCCGCCGCCACCACCGCCGGCACCGTTGGCAGGACCGTTGAAAAGATTGCCGCCCGCACCGCCGCCGCCGGCGGCCTTGTTATTCGTGACAGCGCTGTTCGTGATGGTGAGAGTGCCCGCGTTGTAGATGCCTGCGCCGAGGGCATCTTTGCCGTCGCCGCCGGCACCTTGCTGACGATCTCCACCGGCGCCCGTGAGGAAGCCGTTCTTGATGGTCAACCCATTGAGGGCCACCACGCTGTTTGCCGCGATGTTGAGCACCCGGGACTGGTTGTTGCCGTCGATGGTGACAAGCGGCGTGCTGCCACCGCCCGGGGCGCCGTCGATCGACAGGTTCTTGTCGACGAGCAGTTCGCCGTTGACCAGCGTGATGGTCATGCCGGCATTGAACACGATGGTGTCGTTTGCGGCCGCCCAATGAATCGCCTCGCGCAACGACAGGCCACCGCCGTCCGCCATATCGGCTGCATAGTTCGCGGCGATATTCCCGTCCGCGCCGCTGTCGAGGTTGGTGGTCACCGTCAGCTGCGCCAGGCTGTGGTCGTACGCCTGCAGCGACGCCTGCGCGAACGGCGAGGCTGCTTCGATGCGGCCGGTGGTCACTTCGAGCACCCAGTCGCCGCCCGCGCCGGTGCGGTTGCTCGACGCCGCGATGTCGGCGCCGGTCAGGCCGGCCAGTTGGCCGAGCAGTTGCGCGCCGTCTTCGCCGGCACCGGTGTTGCAGCTGTACAGCAGGATGTCGCCGCCGGCCACGATGCCCTGGCCGATGCGGGCGAAGTCGGCGCTGTGCGCCTGCACCGTGCTGTTGTCGATGAAGGTGGTGCCCAGCCAGAGGTTGCCCTCGTAGCCGTGGGCCAGCACGTGCACCGCGCTGGCGCCGGGGTGGGCGCTCAGGTAGTCGGCCATCTGCTTCACGCCGTCGGCATTGGCCGAGAGGTAGACCACCTCGGCGTCGGGCGAGATGCCCTTGAGCAGCTCGGCGCTGTCTTCCACGCGGCTGTCGACGAAGACGACGTCGTGCGCGGGGGTGGCCGCCAGGGTCGACGGGGCGACGCTGGCCGCCACGGTGCGGCTGGCATCGGCGGCTGCAGCGGGTGCGGGCACGGTATCGGTGCCGGCGCTCTTGACGGGCGCGACGGTGGGTGCCACCGGTGCGGCTGCGGGGGCCTGCGTTTCGCGCGGCGCCACGGCCGCCGGTGCGTCGACCGGGGCCACGGCGGGGTGTGCCGCCGGCGCCAGCGCCGTGTCGGCGGCATGCGCGGCCGCCGGGTCGTTGGCCACCGCGGTGGCGACGGCGGCGCCGTCGAACATGATGCGCGGCTCCAGCGCCATCATGTGGACCTTGCCGGCGCGCGGCATGGCGGCGGGGCTGGCGGCGGCGGCGTCGGCGCTGTTGCCCGATCGCTTGCCCTTGCGCGAGGTGTGCTCGCCCACGGCCACGAAGGACTGCGTGATCTCGTTCCAGAGGGTGCTGAAAATGCGGTTCATGCGTTGTTGTCCTGCTTGGCCTGTGGGGGCGCCTGGGCATCGGTGGATGCGTCGGCGGGTCGGGCGGTGATCACGCTGGCGCGGCTGTTGGCGCCGTCCTGCCAGAAATTCATGTTCGTGTACTGCGCGAAAAGGTCGGGCGGCAGCACGGTGCGGCGCGGTTTCAGCGAGACCTCGGGGCGCACCTTGTGCAGCCCGGCCACGCCGAGCGCGGAGTCGAATTCGGGCGCGTCGAACGCCAGGTTGCGGAAGTCGTGCCCCTCGAACCAGGGCTCGCCGATGAACTGGTAGACCAGCGGCAGCACCTTGTCGGGCGCGTTGGCCAGCAGGTCGTAGTCGACCACCAGCAAGGCGCCGGCCTGCTCGCTGTAGAAGGCTTCCTTGATCGCCGTCCAGGCAAAGCCGACCAGCCGGTTGCGCTGCGACAGCGTTTCCACGCGGCTGTAGACCGTGTTGCGCTCGATGGCGTCGTTGAACAGCCGGGTGTTCTCGTAGGGGTTGGCGCGGTACAGCCGCTCGATGCTGTCCATGACCCACGCCACGTTGCGCACGCAGGCGATCACCTTGGCGTCGGGGAACAGGTCGCGCACGGCGGGCAGCCTGGCCGACCAGACGCGGTTGGTGTCGAAGACGACGCTGCCTTCGGGCTTGTCGGCGTAGTAGCTGGCGAAGAGGCCGCGCAGCAGGCGCTGGCGCTGCGCGGTGGTCACCACGGGGCCGAACTCGGAGCCGGCGCTGACCTGGTCGAGCAGGCTGTTGACGAAGGCGCCGACCGGGCTGGTCATGCCTGCATGGAAGCGGGGGTTCTGCCGCAGGATGGCGGACAGCAGCGTGGAACCCGAGCGTGGCATGCCCGAGATGAAATGGATCTTGTTGTTCATGTTGACTGCACAGCGCTCACTGCACGTCGCTACAGCAGGCAGAAACCGCTTGTCTCATCCCGTTGTTGTGCGCCCTGGGGCTTTCAAGGCCCAACTTGGTCAGGGGATGTAAGTAAAAGTTAATAGATTACTGCAAAGCCTTACCATTCGTCCATGTTTTTTAACAAATCGCCTGGGAAGTCGTCTGCGGTGCGTTGCGTCTGGCTGACCGGCCTGTCCGGCGCGGGCAAATCGACCATTGCCGGCCTGCTCCACGATCGGCTGAACGCGCAGGGGCTGCACAGCTGCGTGCTCGACGGCGACCGGCTGCGCACCGGACTCAACGCGGATCTGGGGTTTTCCGAGGCCGATCGCATCGAGAACGTGCGCCGGGTCGGAGAGGTCGCGAAGTTGATGGCCGATGCGGGGCTGATCGTGCTGGTAGCGGTCATTTCCCCCTACCGGGCGCAGCGCCGCCTCGCGCGCGGGCTGTTCGCCGAGGGCGAATTCCTCGAAGTCTTCGTCGACGCGCCGCTGGCGGAGTGCGAGCGGCGCGACACCAAGGGCCTCTACGCGAAGGCACGCCGGGGCGAGTTGAAGAACTTCACCGGCATCGACAGCGCGTACCAGCCGCCGGAAGCACCCGAGCTGCGGCTTTCGACGGTGGACCTGGGTGCGCCGGCGTGCGCCGCGCGGGTCCTTCAACGGCTGGGCCTGCCGGACTGAAGCGACGCCGGGCGTGCGCTGGCCCGGTTACATCTCGAAGGCCTCGACGCGCCTTCCGTCGATGTCGGTGAAGCCGTATTCACGCGCCAGGTCGGCCACGCGCAGCACCTCGCCGGTCTTGCTCATCACGTTCGCGTCCCCCGCCAGCGCGGCCACGGCCCGCCCCAGGTAGCGCGGCGATTCGGTGCGCGCGAGCGCCGGGCGCTCCTGCCAGTGCGCCTCGTCGGCCTGGTGGCCGGCCAGCACGAACTCGGTGCGCATCCAGCCCGGCGACACCGCCACCGACGCCACGCCGTGCGGCTTCAGTTCCTGCGCCATGCCGAAGGCCAGCCGCGTCATCGAGGCCTTGGCCAGGTCGTAGAACAGGTTGCCGCGCAGGTAGTGGCCGCGGTCCCAGAAGGTGGTGGTGACCATCAGCCCCTTCTTCTGCCGCACCATCAGCGGCGCGGCGCAACGCCCGGCCAGCAGGTGGTTGCGCACGCCGCGGTCGAACATGGCGTCCCAGTTGGCAAGCGGGTGCTCCCAGAACGGCGCGTCGAACACGCCGTTGAAGCTCTCGTGCCCGCCCCAGGCATTGTTCACGAGCAGGTCGATGTGGCCGGCCTCATGCGCCACACGGGCGAACAGCGCGGCCACCTCGTCTTCCTGCGTGTGGTCGCACCGCACCGCAATGCCGCGCCCGCCCTGGCGCGTGACCTCGTCGGCGGTGTCGTCGATGCTGCCGGGCACGGCGTCCATGCCCGACAGCGACAGCAGTTGCCCATAGCTGCCGGCGGGCTGCGCGCGCGTGCTGCGGCCGGTGACGTACACGGTGGCGCCCGCCGCGCCCAGTTCCAGCGCCATGCCGCGCCCCGCGCCGCGGCTCGCGCCGGTGACCACGGCCACGCAGTCCTTCAGCGCGCGGCTCTTCGTTTCGTTCTGCATCTTCTTCGTCGCTCCTTCGATCCGATGTTGCTGGGAGCGGCCGAAGATAGTCCGCCCTCAGCCCGCCGTCTTGGAAGAACCCGCAATCGCGCGCCCCATGAACTCGGTCGGCGTGACGCCGCACAGCGCGCGGAACTCGTTGACCAGGTGCGACTGGTCGTAGAAGCCGCCCTCGAACGCCACATCGGCCCAGGCGGGCGACGGTTGGCGTCGCAGCGCGCGCAGGCAGCCATGCATGCGCGCGAGCCGGCTCCAGGCGCGCGGCGAGAGGCCGACATGGGCATGAAAGAGCTGCTGCAGCCGCCGCTCGCCGACACCGATGGCCGCCGCCACCTCGCGCAGCGGCCGGCGCCCGCCGGACGAGGCGATGAGCTGCGCGGCGTGCGTGGCAGCAGCTGCTGCGTTGCCTGCGGCCTCCCGGCCCTGGAGCCGCTGCTGCAGCACGGTGTGCAGCAACGCGACCCGCGCCGCATCGCTGCGCGCCCCGGCCATGCGTTCGAGCAGCAAGGCGCCCTCCCCGTGCCACAAGGCATCGAGGTGCAGCGCGCTGCCGAGGATCCCGCCACTCTCGCCGATCTCGCCGGCCGGCACCCCCAGCAATGCCGCCGCGGCGCCGGTGCGCAAGGTGACCGAGAGCCCTTCGACCTTCCGGCGCATGCGCAGAACGACCGGCGTGGCCGATGCGCCGATGGCTTGCACCGCCTGCCCTTCGTTGCCGTTGGCCGACGGCGCGTCGCCGAGGTTGAACACCAGCCGCACCGCGCCGTCGGGCACCACGCGTTCGAGCACCTCATGGCCTTCGGCGAAGTTCTCGCGGTACAGCAGGATGTGCGCGATGTGGCCGCGCAAGGCCGCGCCCACCGGGAACGCACGCAGCGCGCCGGCGGGCACGCCCGATTCCGGCCCGTGCAAGGGGTCGTCGTCGAGCCGGAGGAAGAGGCGTTCGCCCATGGCGGGGATTGTGGGGAAAAACCCGCAGCGGCGCGAGTGCGGCGCCGTCGCCGAAAATCGGCCGCTCCGCCTGTTTCCTGTTCCGCCTGTTCCGCCTGTTCCGCCTGTTCTGCCTCGTTCCCCGCATGCCCACCGCGCTCCCCGTCCTCTATTCGTTCCGCCGCTGCCCCTACGCGATGCGCGCCCGGCTCGCGCTGGTCGCGAGCGGCCAGGCCTGCGAGCTGCGCGAAGTGGCGTTGAAGAACAAGCCGGCCGAGATGCTCGCGGCCTCGCCCAAGGGCACGGTGCCGGTGCTGCTGACCGAAGACGGCACGGTGCTGGAGCAGAGCCTCGACCTGATGCTTTGGGCACTGCAGCGCAGCGACCCGCAGCGCTGGCTGCAACCCGCCACCGGCACGCTGGAGGACATGCGCGCGCTGATCGCCGCGTGCGACGACGACTTCAAGCGCCAGCTCGACCGCTACAAGTACCCCGAGCGCCATGCCGACGGCGGCGAGCCCGCGCGCGAGCGCGGTGCGCAGTTCCTGCGCGGCCTCGAAGCCAGGCTCTCGGCATCGGCCCACCTCGCCGGCGGCCACGCCACGCTGGCCGACGCCGCGCTGATGCCCTTCGTGCGCCAGTTCGCGATGGTCGATGCCGCGTGGTTCGACAGCCAGCCATGGCCGCGCCTGCAAGCCTGGCTCGCGGGCTGGACCTCGTCGGCGTTGTTCGAGCGCGCCATGCACAAGTACGCGCCCTGGAAGAGCGGCGAGGCCGGCATCGACTTTCCGCCGGCCTGAGCGTCAGGCGTTCATCGCCATTGCGGAGGCCCGCTGGATGCACTCGATGAAGTGCTGCGCCGCCGGCGTCGTCAGCTGCCCGCGCCGGCGCACCACGCACACGTTGAGCATCGGCAGGCGCTCCTCGACCTCCACGCGGCGGATGCCGTGCCGCTTGAAGGTGAGCTTGACCAGCGGCTCGACGAACAGCCCGATCAGGTCCATGTGCCCCACCAGCCCGAGCGCCACCGTGACCGACTGGCCCTGGATGATGCGCGACGGCGGCGGCAGCCCCAGCGGCGTGAACAGCGGCGCCACCGACTCGCGCCCCCGGTGGTCGTCGCCCGGCAGGATCCATTCGGCGCCGTAGAGGTCGAGCAGCGAGCGCGCCCCGCGCAGCGGATGGCGGTTGCGCATGCCCACCACCAGCTGCACCGGGAACAGCTCGAGCGCCTCGAACTGCGCGTCGAGCGTGCCCGGCACCACGTGCGCCACCGCGAAGTCGAGGTAGCCGTCGCGCAGCCGCGCCAGCATCCACGGCAGCACCGCCTCGCTGAACTGCACGTCGACCGCGGGCAGGCGCGTGTGGAAGTCCTTGAAGGCCGCGGGCAGCACGGTGAGCGCGAACGAGGCGCTCACGGCCATCGACACCGACCCGGTGGCGCCGTCGCGGATCTGCGCGATCTCGTCGCGGGCGCGCTGCATGTCGGCCAGCAGCAGCCGCGCGCGCGGCGCGAAGACCTTGCCGAACTCGGTGAGCCGCACGCCCTTCACGCTGCGCTCCACCAGCGGCGCACCCACTTCACGCTCGAGCTCGCGCACGATCTTGGTCACCGCCGGCTGCGACAGCCCCAGCACGCGCGCCGCGGCGCGGATGCTCATCTGCTCGACCACCGCCACGAAGGCGTGCAGCTGGTTGGGTTTCATCGGATGCGCTTCATAGGGTAGACCTCAAGACAACAAAAAGTTATCGTTTTGCCCCAATTATTGTCTTTTCATGACAGTACGGAGTCTCTAGCATCCGGCGCGGTCAGGCCGAACCTTTTGCCTGCCGCCCCCTCGAAAAGCACAACTGGAAAGACATGAGCATTCCTAGCCACCAGCCTTCGCCTTCATCGGTCCCGTCGGCCTCGTCTACCTCCTCTGCCTCCTCTGCCTCCTCCCCTGCGCGGCGGCGCCAGACCATCGTTGCCACCACCATCGGCAACGGCCTGGAGTTCTTCGATTTCACGGTGTACGGCTTCCTGGCGCTGGTGATCGGCAAACTGTTCTTTCCGACCTTCAACTCTTATGGCCAGCTGCTGCTGACGGTGGCCAGCTTCGGCGTGGGTTTCATCATGCGGCCGCTGGGCGGCATCGTGATCGGCGCCTACGCCGACCGCGCGGGCCGCAAGAAGGCCATGACGCTCACCATCTTCCTGATGGCGCTGGGCTGCGCGCTGATCGCCTTCACGCCCACGTATGCGGCCATCGGCGTGGCGGCGCCCATCGTCATCGTGCTGGCGCGGCTCATCCAGGGCTTTTCGGCCGGCGGTGAAGTGGGTGCGTCCACTACGCTGCTGGTGGAGCACGCCACGCCCACCAACCGCGGCTACATGGCAAGCTGGCAGTTCGCCAGCCAGGGCCTGGGCGTGCTGCTGGGCGCGGTGGTGGTGGGCGTGCTGACTTCCTCGCTCTCGCCCGAGGCCATGCTGAGCTGGGGCTGGCGCGTGCCGTTCATCCTGGGCATGCTGATTGCGCCGGTGGGCATGTACATCCGCCGCCACCTGGAAGAGTCGCTGCACATCTCGCCGGAGCAGGCCGCCGCGCCGCGCGAAAGCAGCCTGAAGATCGTCTGCACGCAGCACGGCAAGACGGTGCTGGCCGCCATTCTTTCGCTGGTGGGCGGCACCACGGCCGCGTACGTGGTGACCTTCTACATGCCGACCTACGCCGTGCGCGAGCTGGGCTTCACGCCGTCGGTGGCGCTGTTCGGCGCGGCGCTCACGGGCCTCATCTCGTTCGCCTTCGCGCCCTTCGTGGGCAAGCTGTCGGACACGGTGGGCCGCAAGCCGCTCATTCTCTGGAGCCGCATCGCGCTGGCCGTGATGATCTATCCGGGCTTCCTGTGGCTCAACGCCTCGCCCACGCCGGCGGTGCTGTTCACCGTGCTCGGCGTGTTCAGCGTGGGCCTGGTGGCGCAGACGGTGCCCGGCATCACGATGCTGCCCGAGATGTTTCCCAAGGCCGTGCGCGCCAGCGGCATGTCGCTGGTGTACAGCGTGGGCGTGGCCCTGTTCGGCGGCTTCGCGCCCTTCATCAGCACCTGGCTGCTGAACGCCACGGGCAGCAAGCTGGCACCGGCGTGGTACCTGGTGGCGATGACGCTGGTCTCGCTGCTCGGCCTGCTCTGGCTGCGCGACCACACCGGCCGCGACATCGACGCGGCGGGCGCGCACGCCGCGGCCTGATCGCCCGAAGCCCCGAAGCTCTCTTCATTTCAAAGCACAGGAACCCCACCTCATGCCAACACAACGCAGCGCCGCCACGCGGTATTTCTCGGGCACGTACGTCGAAGCCCGCGCCAAGTTCCTCGAGGCCGCCGCCCAGCGCGGCGCGGCCGTCGAGTCGTTCGTGCACCCGGCGCACCGCGGCGCGCTCGGCGAAGAGCTCGCCACCGACGTGGCGCTGATCGGCGCCATCGACGCCAGGAAGGTGCTGCTCGTGACCTCGGGCACGCACGGCCCCGAAGGCTTCTGCGGCTCCGGCACGCAGGTGGCCACGCTGAACGACACCGACCTGCTCGCGCGGCTGCAACAGGCCGGCGTGGCGCTGCTGCTGGTGCACGCCGTCAACCCGCACGGGTTCTCGCACCTGCACCGCACGAACGAAGACAACATCGACCTGAACCGCAACCACATCGACTTCGACGCGCCGCTGCCGGTGAACGCGGCGTACGCCGATGTCGAGCCGCTGGTGCTGCCCGCCGCCTGGCCGCCGACGCCCGCCGACGAAGCGGCCGTGGCCGCCTACATCGGCCAGCACGGCATGACGGCGTTTCGCGCGGCCGTGACCAAGGGCCAGTACACCTCGCCCGACGGCCTGTTCTACGGCGGCACCGCGCCGTCGTGGAGCAACAGGACCATTCGCGCGATCCTGCGCAAGTACGCCGCCTCGGCCACGCACCTGGGCTGGATCGACGTGCACACCGGCCTGGGCCCCTACGGGCACGGCGAGAAGATCTACCCTGGCCGCAACACGCCCGAAGACCTGGCGCTGGCCCACGAATGGTGGGGCGCCGACGTGTTCGCGCCGTTCGCCGGCGACTCGGCCTCGGCCGACGTGTCGGGGCCGGTCATTTCCACCGCCTACGACGAATGCCCGAACGCGCGCGTGGCGCCCATGGGCCTGGAGTTCGGCACGCTGCCCGACCTGGAAGTGCTGCAGCGCCTGCGCGCCGACACCTGGGTGCGCCGCCATCCGGAAGCGCCGGAATCGCAGAAGCGCGAGATCCGCGCGGAACTGCGCGACGCCTTCTATTGCGACAACGAAGAGTGGAAGGGCATGGTGCTGGGGCAGACGCGCGTGGTGCTGCTGCAGACCCTGCAAGGTTTGCGCAAGGCCTGAGTCCGTCAGGCGATGCGCCGGGCTTCGCTCAGCCGAAGTTCGGCGCGCGCCGTTCGCGCAGCGAGGCCACGCCCTCGCGCACATCGGCGCCGGCGAAGCCCATGAACTCGAGCGCCAGCGAGGCGTCGAAGGTCGGGCCGGCCTGGCGCAGCCAGTTGTTCAGCGCGTACTTGGTCAGGCGGATGGCGCTCTGGCTGCCGGCCGCGAGCCGGTCGGCCACTTCGTAGGCGCGCGGCAGCAGCTCGGCCTCGTCCACCGCGAGCGACACCAGGCCGATGCGCTCGGCCTCCTCGCCGCTCACCGGTTCGCACAGCAACAGGTGGTACTTGGCCTTGGCCATGCCGCACAGCAGCGGCCACACGATGGCCGCGTGGTCGCCCGCCGCCACGCCCAGGCGCGTGTGGCCGTCGACGATCTTCGCGTTCTTCGTGGCGATGGAGATGTCGGCCAGCAGGCCCGCCACCAGCCCCGCGCCCACGGCCGGGCCGTGCATGGCGCTCACGATCGGCTTGTCGCAGTTGATGATGTTGTAGACGAGGTCGCGTGCCTCTTTCCACACGCGCTGGCGCACCGCGTCGTCGGTGGTCATGTCCTGCACCATGCCGAGGTCGCCGCCGCCCGAGAAGCCCATGCCCTCGCCCCGCAGCACCGCGCAGCGCACGCTGTCGTCGGCCGACACGTCGCGCCAGATCTCGGCGAGCTCGCGGTGCCCGTCATGGCCCGCCGTGGGCAGCTTGCCGTTGGCGGCCCGCATCTGGATGTCGAGCACCGCGCCGTTCGCGCCGCGGCGCGTGATGGCGAGGGTGGTGTAGCGGGCGTAGTCCATGGCGTCTTTTCGAAAATCTATTTCCGGGCGGCCACCTCGCGGCAGCGCTTCACGTTCGCGTCGAAACGCGCGGCCAGCCCGGGCTCGCAGTCTTCGGAGGGGGCGAGCCGGCACATGCCGACCACAGCGTAGTCCATGACGGCGGCGGTGCACATCGGGTAAGCCGCGAGATCGGGGTTGGCCGTGACCTTGAAACCCCAGCGTTCCGAGAACTGCACCGTGCGGACCATGGCGCCGTGGAAGAAGCTGCGGTCCTTGGCGGCGATGGCGGCCTCCATGCGGGGCAGCTCCTCGTTCAGGTAGCCGACCGAGTCGAGCGGGAAGCCGGACGGGTCCTGCTGCGCGGTGGCCACCGATGCGGCAACGACCAGCGGCAAGACGGCCAGCGTGCGCAGGACCGGAGAGAGGGAGAAACGTGGGAGCGTGCGGTGGAAATGCATGGCTGCGAATTCTGCAACGTTTTGAAGCACTTTTGAAATGCCGCGACGCGCCGGCACCACGCCTACCGGCCCTTCTTCTGCTTGTCGAACTTGCGCCAGTACTGGAACTCGTCCTCGTGCACCTCGAGGTCGATCTCCGAGATGCGCTGCTGCAGCCGCTCCTGCACTTCGGCCACGGCCTTGTTGTAGACCAGCGGGCCGACCTCTTCCAGGAAGAAGCCGAGCAAGGCGCCCGCGCCGATGTTGCCGATCGGCTCTTCCATGTTCTCCTGGAAGTAGCGCTGGATCGACGTGATGGCCAGCTGGCGCGCTTCCTTCGAAATCTCGATGGTCATGGGTGTGCGTTTCTCAGGGGTTCGGTCGATCGATTGTGCCGGCCCCGGCCCCGGCCCCGGCCATGACCCGGGCCGCGAACCCGCATGCCGCGCCGCGGCGTCCTTCGCTACCATGCGCACCACACAACAACACCGGAGACAGACACATGAAGTTCCGCCCTGCCGCGCCCGCGGCCCTGGCATCGGCAGCCCTGGCCGCTCTTGCGGCCCTGTCGGGCTGCGCGCCCCTGACGCCCACCGTGCCGCAGCGCCAGCTGATGCTGGTCGCCAACGACGAGAAGCAGACGTGGAACGACGCCGGCGTCGTGGCCCTCGGCCCGGTGGGGCGCGACACGGTGCAGGTGCTGGACATCGGCACCGACCCGCTGGCGCCCAAGGTGCTCGGCACGCTGCAGCTGGACAACACCATCGCCGGGCCGCCGACCAACCTCGCGATCACGCCCGGCGAAACGCTGGCGCTGGTGGCCAACTCGCTCAACGTGGTCGAGGAGAACGGCCTGCGCAAGCAGGTGCCCGACAACCGCCTCTTCGTGATCGACCTGACCACCACGCCCCCCAAGCTGCTGGACACGCTGCAGCTGGGCAAGCAGCCCTCGGGCCTGTCGATCAACCGCGCGGGCACGCTGGCGCTGGTGGCCAACCGCGCCGACAACTCGGTGAGCGTGCTGCGCATCGCGGGCAAGAAGGTCACGCTGATCGACACCGTGGCCGTCGGCGAGTCGGTGGCGCACGTGCGCTTCACGCCCGACGGCAAGCGCGCCCTGGCCGCCAAGTTCCCGAGCCACAAGATCGCGCTGCTCGACGTGAATGGCGAGAAGGTCAGCTACAACAAGGTCGACCTCGCGGCGGGCCTGTGGCCCTACAACGTCGACGTGACGCCCGACGGCAAGCTGGCGCTGACGGCCGACAACGGCAACGCGGGCGCGTCCGACGGCCAGGTCGACACGGTGAGCGTGATCGACATGGAAGCGGCGCCGCCGCGCGTGATCGACAAGGTGGTGGTCGGCGACGGCCCCGAAGGCCTGGCCGTGAGCCCGACCGGCAAGCATGCGGTGGCGGTGATCCTGCGCGGCAGCAATGCGGCGAAGAGCGCCTACTTCTACAACCGCAACGGCTCGGTGGTGCTGCTGAAGATCGACGGCAAGAAGGTCACGCGCGCCAACGAGGTGGTGGTGCGCGGCCTGCCCGAAGGCGCGGTGTGGAGCGCCGACGGCAAGTACCTCTACGTGGGCAACTTCATCGACCAGGACATCTCGATCCTGCGCCTGGACGGCGACACGCTGGTACCGACAGGCAAGTCGTTCCCGCTGCAGGGCCATCCGGCCGCGATGCGCGGGACAATGACGCACTGACCGAACCACTTTCCCCCGAACGAAGAAGACATGGCGCAACCCAAACGACAACTCCGCACGCTCGAACGCGGCATCCTCTGCCTGGTGATCGGCGCCGCCGTCCTGCTGGGCCCGCGCTTCCTGCAGGGCACGCGCTGGTTCGAGATGGTCGCGGGCGCGTACCTGGTCGGCTGGTTCGCGCTGGTGTTGGGCGTGGCGCTGATCGTGGTCGAGCTGGTCAAACGCGGCAAGCCGCGCCAGTAGCCGACTGTTCCGACCGCGGCGGCAGGAGGCTCAGGCCTTCTTGCCGCGCAGCTTGCCGACCAGCTCCACCACGGCCAGCACGACGGCGCCGGCCACCAGGCCCACGCCGGCGTTCACGCCCATCGAGCCGAGCGTGCCGAACACGCCGCCCGTGGCCTTGGCCCAGTCTTCCACGGCATGGCCGAAGGCGGGCACGCCGTGCACCAGGATGCCGCCGCCCACGAGGAACATGGCGGCCGTGCCGGCCACCGACAGCGCCTTCATGAGCCAGGGCGCCGCCCACAGGATGGCGCGGCCGAAGGCCTGCGAGGCGGCGCTGGCGCGCTGGCTCAGGTAGAGGCCCGCGTCGTCGAGCTTCACGATGCCGGCCACCAGGCCGTACACGCCGATGGTCATGATCAGCGCGATGCCGACCAGCACGCTCAGCTGCGTCAGGAAGGGCTGGCCCTGCACGGTGCCCAGCGTGATGGCGATGATTTCGGCCGACAGGATGAAGTCGGTGCGCACGGCGCCCTTGATCTTGTCCTTCTCCATCGCGACCACGTCGACCGAGGCGTCGGCCACGGCCTTCTCGTGGCGCTCGGTGCCGGCGTCGTGCTCCTTCTTGTGCAGGAACTTGTGCGCCAGCTTCTCGAAGCCTTCGAAGCACAGGAACGCGCCGCCCACCATGAGCAGCGGCGTCACCAGCCAGGGCAGCCAGGTGCCGATGGCCAGCGCCGCGGGCACGAGGATGGCCTTGTTGATGAACGAGCCCTTGCACACGGCCCAGACCACGGGAATCTCGCGCTCGGCCCTGACGCCGCTCACCTGCTGCGCGTTGAGCGCGAGGTCGTCGCCCAGCACGCCGGCCGTTTTCTTGGCGGCCACTTTGGTGAGGATCGACACGTCGTCCAGGACGGTCGCGATGTCGTCGAGCAGCAGGAGAAGGCTGGTGGCCATGGGCAAGGGGTGGGCTGAAAAAGAAGCGGCGAGCTTATCCGCTGCCACCACCCCGCCCTTGCAATAACCGTACGCATTCGCCCCGAACGTGGGGCGAATGCAGGCAAATGCGGCCCGGATGCGAACTTACGGACGAATCAGAGCGCGAATCAGAGGGCGCCGACCGCCAGCGTGAGCATCGCGAGCAGCGAGGCGCCGAACAGCACGAGCCCCACGCGGCGGCGGCGGTGCGTGAGCATCCACAGCGCCACGCCCGACAGCGACAGGAAGATCAGGCTGCCGGCCAAGGTGTCGACCAGCAGGATCCAGGGCAGCGGCATGCCGCCGCCCTTGTGCATGTTGGTGAGCGTGGCGACGAAGCCGTTGTGCGTGGTGGACACGCCGACCGAGCGGTTGCCCTGCCAGTACTCGGCCTGGACGATCTCGTTGGGACCGCCGAAATTGAACACCCAGTGCGCCGGCTGCGTGAGCGCCGGGGCGGTCTTGTCGCTCTTGTCGGCCCAGGCCACGGGCTTGGCCGCCTCGATGCGGCTGCTGTTGGGCGGCCCGCTCATGCGCAGCGCGCCCTGCAGCCACTGGCCCATGGCCTCGGGCGTGTCCGGCACGGGGTCGGGCAGCGCCAGCTGGGCGCGGGTGCGCTCCTGGGCCTGCGGCAGCTTCAGCACGTTGCGGTGGTTGAGCCAGATGCCGCTGAAACCGAACAGCAGCCCCAGCACCGCGCCCCACAGGCCGAACCAGCCGTGGGTGCGGCGGATCCACTGCACGACGGCCGTGCGGCGCTGGTGGGCGCGCACGCGCGCGGCGTGGTCGAGGGTGCTGCCTTCGGTGCTCATGCCGGGCTCAGGTCACGTTGCGCTTGAGGCGGATTTCCTCGACGCGCACGGAGCCCATGGCGGTCGTCTTGGCGGTCTTCATCTCGCGCTTGAAGCCGGCGAGTTCGTGGAAGCGCAGCGCGCGGTCGTTGCGAATGGGCACCCACACGGTGACGGTGGTGCAGCCTTCTTCTTCCAGGCCTTCACGGGCGGCGTCCCAGAGGGCCACGCCCACGCCCTTGTCCCAATGCTCGGGCTTGACGTAGATGGCCCAGATTTCGCCGGTGGTGGGCGGGGTCTTGGGGTCGCGCGAGCGGTCGAAGCCCACGAAGCCGACGATTTCGCTGCCCAGCACGGCCACGCGCACCTGCGGTTCGCTGTACTCGATGGCTTCGCGCCACTTGGCCTCGCGCGAGGCGGGGGCCAGCACGGGCAGTTCTTCTTCGGGGAGGATGCCTTGGTAAGCGGCCTTGGCGGCCAGGGCATGGACTTCGGCGACGGCCTTGGCGTCGCGCAGGGTGGCGGGGCGAACTTCGTAATCTGACATGAATGCGGGGAAATCAATGGGACCGCGTATTGTCGCCGCACCGCTAAACTGCCCGCTGTATCCGTCGTAACAACAGGAGAAATCGACATGGCCAAAGGTCAGCAACGCGCCAACAAGGAAGCGAAGAAACCGAAGAAGGACACTTCGCCACCCAAGCCCGTGGGCACTGGCGGCATCGAGCCCGTGCGCACGATCACCACCGCCGTGATTCCCCGCGGCAAGCTCAAGAACAAGTGACCGACGACGCGCCAGCACCGGCGCCGGAAGCCCCAGCACCCGTCCCGGTGGCAGCTGCGGCCAAGAAGGCCCAGCCGCGCAATCCGCTGCACGGGCTCACGCTGGAGGCCATCGTCACCACGCTGGCCGACTACTACGGATGGGAGCACCTGAGCGAGCTGGTTCCCATCCGTTGTTTCGCGATCGACCCGAGCGTGGGCTCCAGCCTCAAGTTCCTGCGCAAGACGCCGTGGGCGCGCGAGAAGGTCGAGAGCCTCTACCTCTTCATGCTGCGCGAGCAACGCCGCGAACAGCAACAGAACCAGCCACCGCAGCCATGAAGGTCCGACTCGAGCCCTCGGGCCTCGACTTCGAGACCGACGCGGACACCACGCTTCTGAAGGCCGCCGAGGCCGCCGGCATCGAGCTGCCGAGTTCGTGCCGCAACGGCACCTGCCGCACCTGCATCTGCCTGCGGCTCGCGGGCGAAACCCGCCACACCATCGAATGGCCCGGCCTGAGCGCCGAGGAAAAGGCCGAGGGCTGGATCCTGCCCTGCGTGGCGCTGGCGCTGGGCGACCTCTCGCTCGAGGTGCCGGGCGCGCGCTCGCTCTTCGCGGACTAGGACTGCACGGGTCCGGGCTGCGGCCGCACCGCCGGCACAGCCACCACCAGCCGGTCGCGCCGGGCCAGCGACGGGAACAGCTTGAACCAGGTCAGCGCGACCAGCATCGTGCCCACGCCGCCCACCACCACCGAGCCGACCGGCCCGAGCAGCGCCGCCGTGGCGCCCGACTCGAACTCGCCCAGCTGGTTGCTCGCGCCGATGAAGATCGAGTTGACCGCGCTCACCCGCCCGCGCATGGCGTCGGGCGTCTCCAGCTGCACCAGCGTCTGGCGGATCACCACGTTGACCATGTCGGCGCCGCCCGAAACGGCCAGCGCGATCAGCGACACGATGAAGCTCTTCGAGATGCCGAACACCACCATGCACAGCCCGAACAGCGCAATGGCCAGCAGCAGCGTGCGGCCCACGTTGCGCTCCACCGGCCGGCGCGTGAGCGCGATGGACATCACCAGCGCGCCCACCGCCGGCGCGCCGCGCAGCAGGCCGAGCCCCCAGGGGCCGGTGTGCAGGATGTCCTTGGCGTAGATGGGCAGCAGCGCCACCGCGCCGCCCAGCAGCACCGCGAACAGGTCGAGCGAGACCGCGCCGAGCACGGGCTTGCGCTTCCAGATGAAATCGACGCCCGCGAACACCGTGGCCAGCGTGACCGGCTCGCGCGCGGCCGGCGTGTAGGCATAGCGCAGGCGCAGCACCAGCGCGCAGGCCAGCGCGAAACACACCACGCTCGCGCCGTAGACCACCGCCATGCCCGCCACGAACAGCAGGCCGCCCAGCGCCGGTCCGCCGATGATCGCGCCCTGCATGCCGGCCGAGCTGAAGGCCATGGCGCGTGCCAGCATGCCGGGCGGCACCAGCAGCGGCGTGAGCGCCTGCTGCGCGGGCATCTGGAAGGCCCGCACGGCGCCCAGCACCAGCGACAGGCCCAGCAGCAGGCCGCGCGTGTCGTGCCTGTCCATCACCGCCAGCAGCAGCACCAGCGCCACCAGCCCCTGCACCGCGAAGCACGCGGCCACGATGCGCCCGCGGTGGTGGCGGTCGACGATGTGCCCCGCCAGCAGCGCCAGCAGCAGCGCCGGCACGAACTGGTAGAGGCCGACCAGGCCCAGGTCCCAGGCGCTGCCGGTGAGGTCGTACATGTGCCAGCCGATGGCCACCAGCAGCATCTGCGAGGCGGCGGTGCCGAACAGGCGCGCCGTCCACATCTGCATGAACGGGCGTTCGCGCGTCAGGTCGGAAAAGCTGGGGGGAGAGGTGGCGCCGGCCGCTGGAAGGGCGGTGGCAGCGGGAGAGGAAGCGGGGGCGGGAACAGGAGCTGGAGCGGGGCCGGACATTCGTTCGAGGATATCCGAGCCTGCATGAGCGGGCCGTGAGCATGCCGCAACGCCCCCGCGGCGCGCTCTCTAAACTCGGCGTACCCATGACCGCCGCGCCGCCTTTGCACCCCGTTCACGAAGACCCTTACCTGCTGGTGCTCGACAAGCCCGCCGGCCTGCTCTGCGTGCCCGGCCGCGGCGAGGACAAGCAGGACTGCCTGAGCACGCGCGCCCAGTCGCAGTGGCCCGACGCGCTGATCGTGCACCGGCTCGACATGGGCACCAGCGGCCTGGTGGTGATGGCGCGCGGCACCGAAATGCAGCGCGCGCTGAGCGCGGCCTTTGCCGAGCGGCGCGTGCACAAGCGCTATGAGGCCGTGGTCGACGGTGCGATGCCGCTGCGCGAAGACTGGTCGCTGATCGACGCTCCGCTCATGGCCGACTGGCCGCGCCGCCCGCTGCAGAAGATCGACCCCGAAGGCAAGCCGAGCGCCACGCGGTGGAAGGCGCTGTCATTGCCGAGCGGCGAGCCCGCGGCCACGCATGTGCTGCTGGAGCCGCTGACCGGCCGCTCGCACCAGTTGCGCGTGCACCTGCTGTCGATCGGCCATCCGATCCTGGGCGACGCGCTCTATGGGGACGCGGCCTTGCAGGCGCGCGCGCCGCGCCTGCTGCTGCATGCGAGCGAACTGGGCTTCGTGCACCCGGTGACGCGGCAAGAGCTTTGTTTCAAGCGGCCGGCTGAATTCGTGATCACCCCGTAGCCTCCTGGCTTTGGGTTTCTTTCTTAATTGAAGCCGCCCTTCACCACCAGCACCGGCATGTTGGCGTCCTGCAGCACGCGCTGCGTCACGCTGCCCAGCAGCAGTTTCTCGATGCCGCTGCGCCCGTGCGAACCCATCACGATCAGGTCGGCCGCGATGGCGATGGCCGTGTCGACGATGCCTTCGTGCACCACGTGGCCGTCGATCACGCGCTGGTCGCTGTGCAGGCCTTCGGCCGCCAGCGCCGCCACGCCGCGCGCGAGCGCCGCATTGGCGCTGGCCGTGGCGGCGGCCAGGTATTCGTTCTGGCCGAGCGCGTAGTCCGCGCCCACGCCGATGAAGGGGTAGTTGTCGATCACGTGGATCAACGTGATGCGGCTGCCGAAAGCCAGCGCGAGGCCACTGGCCTTGCTGACGGCGAGCATGGAAGTTTCGGAGCCGTCGATCGGAACCAGGATGTGATTGAACATGGCGGAACCTCGCTTTCGTTCGCAGACAGACACGGGCGGTGCGAGTTTGAAGTCACATGGCGCCGGGTCTCGAATTTAACCGCTGTTGTGCGGGCGGGCTGTAGGACTCGGGCCAGCGACCCCGCGCTGCTTGCGCGCGTGTGCCGCCGCCCCGCTCCGGTGGGGGTTCAGTCCCCCTGGAAACCCTTGGATCGGCAGGTGACCACGAGCGTGTCGCGCCAGCCTTCGCCGCCCTCTTCGAGCGGCTGGATCGGCGTGGACTCGTGGATCACGCGCGCGTCGTCGAGCACCAGCAGGCTCCAGGGCTCGGTCATGGTGAAGCGCTCGCCGCGGCGGCCATTGGCCTCGAACACGCGCGTCTCGCCGCCCTTGATGCCGTGCCGCCCGAGCAGCGCCACGGCCACCAGGTCGACGCCGTCGCGGTGCGCGCCTTCGGGTGTCGGGCGGCCGATGCCGCCGGCGGTGTCGATGCGGAACTGGTGCGCTTCCACGTACCAGCGCTGCGGTGCCGCGCGCATGTCGCTGCTGGCCTTGCCGAGCTGCTGCAGCAGGCGCTGCCACGCCGGCTTGGCCACGGTGGCGTCGAGCATCGGCGCGAACCAGCGCTGCATGCCGCCATGCAGCGCGTTGTATTCGACCGGCTGCCAGTGCGCGCGATGCGGCACCTGCTGCAGCGTGGCCTGCTCGTCGGCCTCGACGGTGAAGCAGGCGTGGCGGCGCGTGCGGTAGCGCCCGCCGTCCTTCAGGTAGTCGTCGGGCGGGAGATCGTTCCAGTCCACATGCAGCGCGTTCAGCTCCTCGATCGGAACCCCGAGCCATTCGCTCACGCCTTGCGGGCTCAGCACCGCGTAGCCTTGGTCGCGCAGGGCGGCGGTCAGCTCCGGGGGGGCGATGAACGGGGGAGTGAAGGCGGCGGTGGTCACTGCGCGGCGACCTTCACGTCCTTCCAGAACGCGACGCGGTCGCGGATCTCTTCGGCTTCGGGCTTGGGGTCGGCGTAGTACCAGGCGGCGTCGGTGTTGAGCTCGCCGTTGACCAGCAGCGAGTAGTAGCTGGCGGTGCCCTTCCAGGGGCAGGTGGATTTGTGGTTGCTGAAGGTGACGTAGTCGCGGTTGAGCGCGCTCATCGGGAAATAGTGGTTGCCTTCGACGAGCACGGTGTCGTCGCTTTCGGCGATGGTGACGCCGTTCCAGGTTGCTTTCATGTCTTGGACTCCAGGGGGAGGGGTTGCGGGCGCTGGCCGTTGCGCTGCCGCACGGGGCGTTGGTATTGTGCCGTTGCTTGCGGCTTCGGCTTTTCTGTTGCCGTATCCACCCTATTTGGGCTGGTTTATTTTCCGGGGCCGGGTCTCGCCCCGGCAGGCGACTCACTTTCTTTTGCTTCGCCAAAAGAAAGTAAGCAAAGAAAAGGCGACCCTGCTGTCTGCGACCCCTGCGCTTCGCTACGGGGCAACCTGCGGTGCTCACGTTTCGCGGGGTCTCGCAGAACTCGCTCCACTGCGTTGCGCTCAAACAGCTGCGAGCCCTGATCCGCGAAACGCTCCGCTCCTCGGCGCAGCCAGAAGGGTTTGGGATCGGGAACCGACGCGCCATCGCTGCGCTCGGCTTAGGAACGGCCATCACAGAAAGCAGAAAGACGGTCGCACCCCGTCCTTGCCCTGCCCTGCCCTGCCCCTGGTTCAACCACTGCAGGCGCGCAGCGCCCGCAGTGCATCGGGCCGAGCGACGCGATGGCCTGTGGGTATCCACCTCCCCTCTGGCTGCGCCGAGGAGCGCAGCGTTTCGCGGATCAGGGCCCACCCTTGTTTGAGCGAAGCGAGTTTGGGTGGGACCCCGCGAAACGCGAGCACCGCAGGTTGCCCGCAGCGAAGCGGAGGGACGCAGACAGTGGGGTCGCCTTTTCTTTGCTTACTTTCTTTTGGCGAAGCAAAAGAAAGTGAGTCCGCCGCCGGGTGGAATCCCGGCCTCGGGAAAAAACTAGGCAGCCAGCCAATGCACGCTGAAGAGCCTCTCAGGATCCGTCCAAACAGCCCCCGGCCGAAACCCCGCCCGAACAGCCAAGGCACGAAGCCCCTCGACAGTGAACTTGTGCGAGTACTCCGTATGAATGGTCTCGCCCTCCTCGAACCCAAATGTCTCCCCGTTCAAGGAAACGCTCTGGGCCCGACGGCTCACAAGGTGCATCTCGATCCTGCGCAGAGGCGCGTTATAGAACGCAGCATGCGAGAACCCATCCAGATCGAAGTCCGCATCGAGCTCTGAATTCGCACGCCGCAGCAGGTTCAGGTTGAACTCCCCCGTCACCCCTTGCGCGTCGTTGTAGGCCGCGTGCAACCGCCCCGGATCCTTCACCAGGTCCACGCCGATCAGCAGCCCGCCGCCACGCAACATCCGCGCAGCCAACTGCAAGAAGGCCAGCGCCTCCTCAGGCTCGAAATTCCCGATCGTCGACCCCGGAAAAAACCCGACCCGGCGCCCTGCTCCCGCGACAGGCGCAGGCAGCACCAAGGGCATCGTGTAGTCGGCCGCAATAGGCTGCACCAGCAACGCCGGATAGTCGGCCTTCAGCCGCTCGGCGGCCGCCTCCAGATGCTCACCGGAAATGTCGATCGGCAGATAGCGCTTGGGAGATTCCAGCGCGTCCAGCAACAGCCGCACCTTCGTCAACGACCCCGCCCCGAACTCCACGATCTCCGCGTTCGGCCCCACCTGCGAAGCAATCTCCCCCGCGCATTCGCCAAGGATTCGCAACTCCGTGCGCGTCGGGTAGTACTCCGGCAAGTCGCAGATGCGGTCGAACAGCTGCGACCCCGCCGCGTCATAGAAGAACTTGGGCGAAATGCTGCGCGGAGAACGCGCCAGCCCCTCCTGCATCTCGCGCCCGAACTCGGACAACGGCGCTGCGGTTGCAGCTTCGGCCGCAGGAGAAACGCGGGGCTTCTGCTGCGCCTTCGCGGACACGAACGACAACGAGGAAGAAGAAATTGGATTGCGCATGATCAAAGGTCTTTCGCGAGCCGCAGCCCCGAGAACTGCCAGCGCGCCGCCGGCGGAAAGAAGTTGCGATAGCTGGGCCGCGTATGCCCCGCGGGGGTGGCCACGCTGCCGCCTCGCAACACCAGTTGCCCCACCATGAACTTGCCGTTGTATTCGGCCGCGATGCCCGGCATGGGTCTGAAGCCCGGGTACGGGTCGTACGACGAACGCGTCCACTGCCAGACGTGCCCCGCCATCTGCGAGATGCCGTGCGCGTCGTACGCCGCTTCCCATTCGAACTCGGTCGGCAGCCGCGCGCCGGCCCATTCGGCATACGCGGCGGCTTCATAGAAACTGAGTTGCGACACTGGCGCGTCCGCCTCCATCGGCCGCACGCCGTGCAGGCCGAACACATGCCAACCGCTCGCGTTCTGCGCAGCGCCCGCCGCACCGCCAAAGCCCAGCCGAGGATCGTCGGACGCGAGCCAGTACGCCGGATGCCGCCAGCCGTTGGCCTGCACCGCGGCCCAGCCGTCGGACAGCCACAGCTCGGGGCGCTGGTAGCCGCCGTCGGCAATGAACTGCGCATAGTCGCCGCAGTTCACCAGCCGGTCGGCAATGGCATGCGGCTGCACCAGCGCACGGTGACGCGGTGTCTCGCTGTCGAACGAAAAGCCCTCGCTTGCATGCCCCACCTCGACCACGCCGCCTTCCTGCGCGATCCAGCGCATCGCAGTCGGCACCGACGCCAGACGCAGCGCGGGTCCGCTCGCGGGCTTGTAGGCCGGCAGCATCGGGTTGCACGACAGCGCATGCAGGATGTCGGTGAGCAGCAGCTCCTGGTGCTGCTGCTCGTGGTTCAGGCCGAGCGTGACGATCGGTTCAATGACGGCCCAGTCGAGCCCGCCCTGCTCCAGCAGCGCCACCACGGCCTCGTCGACATGGCGGCGGTACGCATGCACTTCGTCCACGGACGGCCGCGTGAGCAGGCCGCGCTGCGGGCGCGGATGGCGCGGGCCGAGCGCCTCGTAGTACGAGTTGAAGAGGTAATGAAAACGCACGTCGAAGGGCCTGTAGCCCGTGGCGTGCGGCTCCAGCAGCACGGTCTCGAAGAACCACGTGGTGTGCGCGAGGTGCCACTTCGTCGGGCTCGCATCGGGCATGGACTGGATGCACTGGTCTTCGGCGGAAAGCGGGGCGGCGAGTGCGAGGCTGGCGGCACGCACTTCGCGGAACTTGTCGCGCAGTGCGCCTGCCGCCTGCGGGGTCGGCCGGGAAAGCGTCATGGGGTCTCCAGTCGGGTCAGCTGCAATTTGTAGCCCATCCCGGTTACGGCGGCACGTAGGACAACGCCCCGCGGGACATCGACCGGAAGATCCGCCGGAAAATCGGCGGGCAGCCACTGTGGCACAAGATGCCGGGGCGTGCAGGGCGGCTGCGTATCATCCGTCGGATGCAAACGACCAACCCCTCGGGCAGGCTCCAAGTCGTCATCGTCGGCTGCGGATTCGGCGGGCTCGAAGCCGCGCGCAAGCTGCAGAACGCCGACGTCGACGTGACGGTGATCGACAAGACCAACCACCACCTGTTCCAGCCGCTGCTGTACCAAGTGGCCACCGCGGGGCTGGCGGCACCGTCGATCGCGGCGCCGGTGCGTTCGCTGTTCCGCAAGCAACCGAACATCACCACGCTGCTGGGCGAAGTGAGCGGCATCGACCCGTTCACGCGATCCGTGCACCTGGCCAACGGCGACCGCGTGGCGTACGACCACCTCGTCGTTGCGGCGGGTGCCACGCACAGCTATTTCGGGCACGACGAATGGGCCAGCGTGGCGCCGGGGCTGAAGACGCTGGCCGATGCCTTCGAGATCCGCCGCCGCGTGCTGCTGTCGTTCGAGACCGCCGAGATCACGGCCGACCTGGAGCGCCGCCGCGCCCTGCTCACCTTCGTGGTGATCGGCGCCGGTCCCACGGGCGTGGAAATGGCCGGCACGCTGGCCGAGATCGCCAAGCACACGCTGTCGGGCGAGTTCCGCCACATCGACCCCGGCAGCGCGCAGGTGCTGCTGGTCGAGGGCGGCCCGCGCGTGCTGCAGGCCATGCCCGAGTCGCTGAGCCAGAAGGCGCTCGAGCAGCTCGAAAAGCTCGGCGTCGAGGTGCGGCTCAACGCGCGCGTGACCGCCATCGATGCCACCGGCCTCGAGGTGCAGACCGGCGGCGGCGCGGACGGTGCCCCGGTCACCAGCTACCGAATCGATAGCAGCTGCGTGGTGTGGGCGGCCGGCGTCGCGGCCTCGCCGCTGGGCCGCATGCTGGGCACGGCCACCGGCGTCGAATGCGACCGCGCCGGGCGCATCAAGGTCGAGCCCGACCTGAGCCTCACCGGCTACCCCGAGATCAGCGTGGTGGGCGACCTCGCCGCCGCCATGAGCCATGCGCCCGACAAGCCGCCCAAGCCCGTGCCCGGTGTGTCGCCCGGCGCCAAGCAGATGGGGCGCGCGGCGGCCGCCAACATCCTGCGCCGCATCGCGGGCCAGCCCACGGTGCCGTTCCGCTATGCCGACTACGGCAACCTCGCCACCATCGGGCGCAACTCGGCCGTGGTCGACCTGGGCACGCCCTTCGGCCCGCTGCGTTTCAGCGGCCGGCTCGCGTGGCTGTTCTGGCTGTTCGCGCACGCGTACTTCCTGATCGGCTTTCGCAACCGCATCGTCGTGATGATGGATTGGGCCGGCGCCTACTGGAGCTTCCGGCGCAACGCGCGCGTGGTGGCCGACGTGCAGGGCAAGAGCGAGTCCTGACGCTCACCTCCCCAGGAGAACGCGCGATGTCGCTTGCCCTGTGGACCGTGTGGCATGCCGCCAAGGCGCTGTTCTGCCTCTGGGTGCTGCGCTGGGGCGGCGCCGAGCGGCTCGAGGCCAGCTTTGCCTCCGGCTTCATCAGCAGCTTCGCGCCGCGCTGGAGCGCCGAGGGGTTGCGCATGGCGGCGCTGATCCTGCTGGTGCTCTGCGCCGTCGGCTTCGTGGCCGGCCTGTTCGTGCCCTCGCTGCGCTGCTGGGTCGGCGGCGGCTGCTGACCCCGGCACGCGACGACTTCCCCCGCCCTTCAGGTCCCGATCACGCCGCCGTCGTTCTTGGTGATGGCAATGGTGGCCGAGCGCGGCCGGCCCGCGCCGTCGGGCCACTTCGACACGGCCAGCGGACGCTCGGGGTCGCTGCGCTCGTTGGCCGGCTCGCCCGGATGCTGGATGTTGATGAACAGCGTGCGCAGGTCCGGCGTGGCGGTGAGGCCCGTGATCTCGCAGCCGGCGGGCCCGAGCAGGAAGCGGCGGACCTCGCCCTTCGTCGGGTCGCAGGCCAGCATCTGGTTGTTCGGCAGGTTGGCGTACTCGCCCTTGCCCAGCGTGGAGGTCGACACGTCGGTCTCGATCCACAGCACGCCGCGCGCATCGACCATCAGGCCGTCGGGGCTGCCGAAGGTGTCGCCCTTGATGTTGCCCTGCGCCTCGTAGCGCGTCTGCTTCGGGTCGCCCGCCAGCACGAGGTGGTTCCACGCGAACCTGGTCGCGTCGAGGTCGCCGCTTTCCTTCCAGCGGATGATCTGGCCCATCGTGTTGTTCGAGCGCGGATTGGCCGCGTCCATGAACGGCTGGCCGGCACCGCCGCGGTTGCTGTTGTTGGTGAGCGTGCAGTAGACCTCCTTGGTGAGCGGGTCCACGGTGGTCCACTCGGGGCGGTCCATCTTCGTGGCGCCCAGCAGGTCGCTGGCCTGGCGCGCCTTGATGAGCACGTCGCCCTGCGTGACAAAGCCCTTGTCGGCCACCAGGCCGTTGCGGCCTTGCACCAGCGCCAGCCATTCGCCGGTGCCGTCCACGTCGAAGCGCGCCACGTACAGCGTGCCGTGGTCCAGCAGGTCGCGGTTGGCCGCGGCGCCGCCGGGCTGCACCTTGTCGCGGCTCACGAACTTGTAGATGTACTCGAAGCGCGAGTCCTCGCCCATGTAGATGACGGCGCGGCCGTCGTCGGTGAGCGCGGTGGCGGCGCCTTCGTGCGCGGCGCGGCCCAGCGCGCTGCGCTTGCGCGGCGTCGATGCCGGGTCCTGCGGATCGATCTCGACCACCCAGCCGTAGCGGTTCGATTCGTTCGGGTGCTTCGCCGCGTCGAAGCGTTCTTCATGCTCGTGCCAGCGGTACTTGGCGCCGTTGCCCTTCTTGATGCCCCAGCGCTTGTGGTGCGCGTCGGGCTGGTCGGTGCCTTCGAAGTAGTCGGCGAAGTTCTCTTCGCAGGTGAGATACGTGCCCCACGGCGTGTGGCCGTTCGCGCAGTTGTTGAAGGTGCCCAGCACGCGCGTGCCCGACGGGTCGGCGGCGGTGCGCAGCATGGCGTGGCCGGCGGCGGGGCCGGTCATCGTCATCGGCGTCAGGGCGGTGATGCGGCGCGCGAAGCGCGAAGGCGCCAGCTGCGTCCACTGGCCGGCGTCGCGGCGCAGTTCGATGACCGACACGCCGTGCGCGTTCATCGACTTGCGCACCTTCTCGCGCGTCCAGGTCTTCATGCCGTCGGTGTGCAGCAGGCCGTCGTCGACGTATTCGTGGTTCAGCACCAGCAGGCCGCGGTTCGATCCCTCGAGCGGAAAGAAGGCCATGCCGTCGTGGTGCATGCCGGCCTGCAGCGCCTGTTCGTCGGCGGTGTTGGAGCCGTCGGCCTTGAAGGCGGGCATCGCGCCCGCGATGCCGGTGGCGTCGCCCCAGCGGTAGAGCACCTGCGTGCTGTAGCCCTCGGGCACGACCACCTTGTCGACCGCCGCCATCGGCACGCTCTTGAAGCCGATCGCGCGGCCCAGCGAGCTCACGTTGCTTCCCGCCGTGGTGGCGCAACCGGCCAGCGTGCCGGCCGCCAGCGGGCCGAACAGGCCGGCCACCGCGGCCGCCATGCCGCCGCGCACGAACACGCGCCGGCTCGGGTCGGACACGTCGTGGATCGTGGGGTTGGCGGAGGGGTTGGAATCCTCCATGCGGTCGAAGTCTTTGGCCATGTTCTTCTCGTGGGGGTGTGCGGGAAGCGGCGATGGTGTCGCCGTCCCGTGAATCCGCCGTGACATGGCCGGGTGGCCAGAGCCTCGAGGGGCCGGAAGCTCAAGCGCTCAGAAGAAACTGCCCCAGTGCGGCTGCTCGTTGCGCTGGCGCTTGCGCCAGTCCCAGGGCGGCGTGGGCTTCGAGTCGGCCCACAGGCCCAGGTGCCGCCCGCGCGCGCTGTCCTGCAGCTTGAAGAGGCCGCCGCCGCGCTTGGTGGCCAGGCGGTTGTAGTCGTACACCCAGGCCCAGCCGTCGGCCACCATGCGGCTGCCGGCGTCTTCGCCGTTGCAGCTCACGTCGGCCACGGTGCGCCCGTACCGGTCGGTGTCGATCTGGGTGATGAGCGCCTTCTCCTGAAAGCAGATGTCGCTGAGCGCCTGCTTGCTGCGCTGGCCGTAGGGCTGCGCCTTCTCGGGCGCGTCGATGGCGGCGATGCGGACCTTCACGCGCTCGTAGGCGCCGATGCGTCCGCAGCGCGCGGTGAGCGTGTCGCCGTCGCTGATGCCCACGACCAGGCAGGAGCGCGGTGCGGCCTGGGAGAGCGCGGGGAAGAGGGAGAAAGCCAGAAGGCCGGAAACGGAGACAACGAAGCGAAGGGAGCGAAGGGAGCGAAGGGAGCGAAGGGAAAGTAGCGCGCGAAAGTGCATGAAGGAGCCGGAGATAGGCAGAATGGCCGGACCGATCGAGGCTAAGTGATCCGCACGCCCGGAGGGATCGGGACACAGACTTTTTCTTTCTTGCGAACCGCGCTTCGAAGGAGACACCTCATATGCAGGAACCCACCCAGGACGACTGGTTTTTCGCGGCAAACGACGCGTGGGACGCCGGCGCGCACAAGAAGGCACTGTCGCTGTTCCTCAAGGCGGCGGCCGCGGGCGAGACCCATGCGCTCAACAGCGTCGGCTACTTTCTCGACCACGGTATCGGCGTGAAGCAGGACAGCGCCGCCGCGCGCGACTGGTACCGCAAGGCCGCCAAGGCCGGCGACATCGCGGGCTGCGCCAACCTGGCCATCTGCTACCGCGACGAAGGCAACTTCCGCTGGGCCCGCTTCTGGTTCGAGCGCGCCTACGCGCAGGGCGACGGCGACGCCGCACTCGAACTCGGCCGCCTCTTCCTCTGGGAAGGCCCGAACCAGAACCACCGCAAGGTGGTCGACTACCTGACGAAGGCGGTGGCCGCCTCGCATGTCAGCGTGGACGGGAAGAAGGAAGCGGGGAAGCTCCTGAAATCTCTGGGCCGAAAGTGAGGGGCCCGCCGGCCACCGCCAGCACCGTCGACTAGGGCCAGCCCTGGCCTCACTTCGCTGCGTTCTCGTCGTCCTGCAGGAACCGCCACATCACCTTGCCGCTGCCGCTCTTGGGCAGCGCGTCGACGAACTGCACCTTGCGCGGGATCTTGTAGACCGCCATGTTCTCGCGGCACCAGTCGATGATCTCCTGCTCGGTGGTGTCCTTGTGCGTGGGGCGCAGCACCACCACGGCCTTGACCGACTCGCCGCGGTAGGCGTCCTTGGTCGAGATGACGCAGGCCTCCTGGATCGCGGGGTGGCGGAACATCAGCAGCTCGACCTCGGCCGGCCACACCTTGAAGCCGCTCGCATTGATCATGCGCTTCAGGCGGTCGGTGATGAAGAAGTAGCCGTCCTCGTCCATGCGGCCCATGTCGCCCGAGCGGAAGAAGCGCCTGCCCTCGAACTCGACGAACGCTGCGGCGGTGGCGTCGGGGCGCTTCCAGTAGCCCTGGAACACCTCGGGGCCGTGGATGATGATTTCGCCCGACTCGCCGATGGGCATCTCGGCCAGCGTGTCGGGGTCGACCACGCGCGCGTCGGTGCTCATGAACGGGATGCCCAGGCATTGCTGCTTGGGGTTGTCCGACGGGTTGGTGTGCGAGGGCGCGGCGGTCTCGGTCAGGCCGTAGCCCTCCTGGTACTTCAGGCCGTACTGCTCGAACAGGCGCTGCGCCACGGCCTGCGGCATGGCCGCGCCGCCGCCGCCGATGTAGTTCATGCTCGACAGGTCGTAGCTCGCGAAGTTCGGGCTGGCCATGAGGTCGATGACCATGGTCGGGATGTTGGTCCAGGCCGTGACCTTCCAGCGCGAGATGAGCCGGCCGGCCACGTCGCGGTCCCAGCGCGGCATGATGATCAGCGTGGCCGCCGCCAGCACCGCCGTGTGCATCATGCTCACCACGCCGGTGATGTGGAACATGGGCACCACGGCCAGCACCACCGCCTCCGAGGTCGACCCGCCCCACAGCTGGCCGGCCATCGCGTTGTGCATCAGGCTCGAATGGTGGTGCACGCAGCCCTTGGGCAGGCCGGTGGTGCCGCTGGTGTAGGGCAGCAGCGCCATGTCGTTGGCGCCCACCACGTGCGCGGGCGCCGGGTGGCCCGCGGCCAGCGCGTCGGTCCAGGCCAGCGCCTGTCCGCCTTCCAGCGCGGGCAGCGGGTGGCGGGTGGTGAGCCAGTCTTTCCAGGCCGGTGCCGGGGCGTCCTCGCCCGACACGCCGGCGTCGAAGGCGTCGGTGAACTGGGTCACGATCATGTGGGCGAGCCGCTGCCCGGGCGGCAACGCGTTGCTGGCCTTGGCCAGCTCGCCGGCCAGGTCGCCGGTGATGATGGCCACCTTGGCGTCGGGGTCGGTGATGTAGTGCTTGAGCTCCTCGGCCCGGTTCATCGGGTTGACCGGCACCACCACCGCATTGGCGCGCAGGATCGCGAAATGCGCGATCACCAGCTGCGGGCAGTTTTGCATGTCCAGGATCACGCGGTCGCCGCGCTGCACGCCCAGCGCATGCAGCGCGCCGGCCAGGCGCTCGGCCTGGTCCGCGAACTCGCGGTAGCTGAGCACCCGTCCGAAGAACACCAGCGCGGGCTTGTCGGGGTAGCGCGCGGCCGAGGTGGCCAGGTTGTGCCAGAGGGAGGTGGCGGGGACGGTGATCGAATGCGGGAGGCGTTTGGGCCAGAACTTGTAATGCGGGCGTGGTTGCATGGTGAGAACAGGCGGGGAAAAGGGAAAGCGGGAGGAACGAAGAAAGGCAAAACGGCAAAAAACGCCGCAAGGCGATTGCCCGCCAGCCTAAGCCGCCACGGCCGCCGCTCCCATCGGGGAAGCCCCCGGAACGTCGCCAAGGTGACGCCCTTTTTTCTCACTTCCAGCGCAACCGCCCCTCCCCCTTCCGGTCGACCCCGCACGCGCCGTGCGACTACAGACAGCCAGCGGTTTCTGGGCGATACCTGCCGTTCCCTCCAACCACCACCCGCACCGAAGGAATCGACATGGCAGCAGACAAGCACGCAAGCGTTCACTGGGAAGGCGCCGGCAAGACCGGCAAGGGCCAGATCAGCACCGAGACCGGTGCCCTGAAAGACTACCCCTACGGCTTCGCGAGCCGCTTCGGGGACGACAAGCGCGGCACCAACCCCGAGGAAATCGTCGGCGCGGCGCACGCCGCCTGCTTCACCATGGCCTTCGCCTTCGCGCTCGAGGCGGCCGGCCTCGCCGCCACCCGCATCGACACCAAGGCCGCCGTGCGCCTGGCCAAGGACGGCGACGGCTTCAAGATCGACCGCATCCAGCTCGAGCTGGACGCCGCCGTGCCCAACCTCGACGAGGCGAAGTTCCAGCAGATCGCGGCCGCCGCCAAGGCCGGCTGCCCGCTGTCGAAGGCGCTGGCGAGCGTGCCCGAGATCACGCTGAAGGCCACGCTGGCCAGCTGACCCCGCTGCTTATGATCGTCTCCCAATAAAAAGGAGACGGATCATGAACACCCCCATCCGGACCGCGCTCGCGGTCTTTTCCTTGGCCGTCGGCAGCGCGGCAGCACCCGCGTGGGCGGCCTACCCCGACAAGCCGATCAAGGTCGTCATCGGCTTTCCGGCCGGCGGCCCGCTCGACCAGCACGCGCGCCTGCTCACCGACAAGCTGCAGGCCGTGCTGGGCCAGCCGCTGATCGTCGACTACAAGCCCGGCGCGGGCGGTTCGGTGGGCGCCGACGCGGTCGCCAAGAGCCCGGCCGACGGCTACACGCTGATGCTGTCCAACACCGGCGTGGCCGTGATCAACGGCGCGCTCTACAGCAAGCTGCCCTACAACACGCAGCGCGACTTCGTGCCCATTGCGCGCACCGCCATGCAGCCGCTGGCGCTGCTGGTCACGCCCAAGCTGCCGGTGCAGAACCTCAAGCAGTTCGTCGACTACGCCAAGGCGCGGCCCGGCCAGGTCAACTACGGCTCGGCCGGCAACGGCGGCATCAGCCACCTGGTGCCCGAGATGTTCAAGACCGCCACGGGCCTGTTCATGGTGCACATCCCTTACCGCGGCAGCGCGCCGGCCTTCACCGACCTGATGGGCGGGCAGGTGCAGTTCATGGCCGAGTCGATTCCGCAGGCCGCCAACTATCACAAGCAGGGCAAGGTGCGCGCGCTGGCCGTGACCAGCCGCGAGCGCAACCCCGCCCTGCCCGACGTGCCGACCGTGATCGAGTCCGGCTTCAAGGGCTTCGAGGTGGTGGGCTTCTACGGCTTCCTGGCGCCGAAGGACACGCCCAAGGACGTGGTCGCCAGGCTCAGCGACGCCTTCAGGCAGGTGCTGAACAGCCCCGAGGTGCGCGACCGCATGGTGAGCCAAGGCGCCGACCCGGCCTTCCTGGGCAGCGAGGATTTCGCGCGTTTCCTGGCAACGGAAACGCCGCGCTGGGAGCAGGCGGTGAAGGCTTCCGGCGCGCGGATGGACTGACGCGAGGCCCATCGCCCCCCGCCGCAGCCTGCCACCCGTGATCAGTTCGGCGTGGCCGCGTGCCGCTCCAGCTGCGCGCGGCTCAGCAGCTCGATGCTGCGGTAGCGCACCCGCAGCGTGCCGTCTTCTTCCCACAGCTTGAGCTGCCGGTTCACGCTCTGGCGCGACACGCCGAGCATGAACGACAGGTCTTCCTGCGACACGCCCAGCAGCGTGCCGCCGCCCTCCCCCGGCCCCTGGCCGTGCGCATCGAGCGTGAGCAGGCGGTGCGCGAGCCGCACGGGCAGCGGCATCAGGATCACGTCGTCGATCCACGCCAGCGCCTGGCGCAGCCGCAGGCACACCAGCCGCGTGAAGGCCGTGTGCACATCGGCATGCTCGGCCACCAGGCGGTGGAAGTCGGCCGCCGCCACCACGGCCATCTCGGTCGTGTCGACCGCGCAGGTGTCGTAGACGCGCTCGCGCCCCACCAGCAGCGACACCTCGCCGAACCAGTGGCCGGGCTCGAGCATGGCGATCACCGCCTCGCGCCCGCCCGGCGCCACCACGCTCACGCGCAGCGAGCCGCCGACCACGCCGAACAGCGCATCGGGCGACGAGCCCTTGTGAAACAGCGACTCCCCGCGCGCCAGCGTGCGCCGGTGCGCCACCGCGAGCAGGCGCTGCTGCACGTCGTCGGCCAGGCGCATGTCGCTGTTGTGCACGGGTGAGGGCTGTGCGTCCGGCTCGGTGTGGCTCTGTGGCGTGGGCGTGCGTGGCATCGCGGGTTTGTCCGTAGCGGCGATTGCCAACACCGGACAGTCTTGTTTGTGGGGCGTGCCGATAGTACGCAGCGAGCCCGGTGCGGCGCATTCGCAGCAACCCGAGGCCCTGCCATTCACTGTCACATGGAGCACACCCCGATGAACGCCCCCACCGAACTTCAAGCCCGCCGCGAGCGCCTCGTGCTCGACCATTTCGCCGACGAGACGCGGCAGGACTTCGACGCCGTGCTCGGCACCTTTCCGCACCCGCACTACGAGCTGATTCCCAGCGGCGAGGTGCACGACGGCATCGCGGACGTGCGTCAGTACTACATCGACACGCGCCGCGCCTTTCCGGACCAGCGCCACGAGATCATCCAGCTGCGCCATGCCGAAGACTCGGTCATCGTCGAGTTCTGGCTGCTCGGCACGCACCGCGGCCCGCTCAAGGGCATTCCGCCCACGGGCAACAGCTTTCGCTGCCGCATGAACGCCTTCTTCATCTTCGAGGGCGACCGGCTGGTGTGCGAGCGCGTGTACTTCGACACCCTCACGATGCTGCGGCAACTGCTGGTCGGCGTGCCGGCGGCACAGGTCGGCGCGCTCGTGGGCAGCCTGCTGGGCCAACCCGCACCGGCCCCTGCCGCCGAAGCAGCCGCGGCATGACCGCCCTGCGCAACGACGCGCTGAACGGCCGCCACGCCATCGTGACGGGCGGTGCGCGCGGCATCGGGCTGGCCATCGCGCGGCGCTACCTGGCGGCCGGCGCGAGCGTGGCGTTGTGGGACCTCGACGCGGCGTTGCTCACCGGCGCGCAGCAGGCGCTCGCCCCGCTCGGCACGGTGAGCGCCGAGCTTGTTGATGTGCGCGACGAAGCGCAGATCGCACGTGCGGCCTCGCAGTCGCAGGAGCGCTTCGGCGGCATCGACATCCTCGTCAACAACGCGGGCGTGCTCGGGCCCACGGTGCCGGCGTGGGAGCACACGCCCGCGCAGTGGCGCAACGTGCTCGACGTCAACCTCACGGGCGCGTGGCTGTGCTGCCGCGCGGTGGCGCCGGTGATGCTCGCGCAGCGGCGCGGGCGCATCGTCAACATCGCATCGGTCGCGGGCAAGGAAGGCAACGGCTTCAACGCCGCGTACTCGGCGTCGAAGGCGGGGCTCATCGCGCTGACCAAGTCGCTCGGCAAGGAGCTGGCGTCGGCGGGCGTGCTGGTGAACTGCATCACGCCGTCGGCCGCCGACACCGAGGTGTTCGCGGCTGTACCTGCCGAGCACCGTGAACAGTTGCGCACCGCGCTCTTGTCGCGTGTGCCTATGGGGCGCTTTGTCGAGGTCGATGAGGTGGCTGCCATGGCTGCTTGGCTTGCTTCTGACGACTGCTCCTTCAGTACGGGCGCTGTGTTCGATATTTCTGGGGGGCGGTCGATGTACTGAAGGGAGCCGTTCGGAGTGCTCGCCGATCAACCAGAGCTCCGAACACGCTCACGTCGATGGGGTGCCTTGCGCAGCGAAATAAAGGAGGAGGCCGCAGGCCGGGGGACATTCGCGGAGCAAGGTACCCCGTCGGCGTGAGCGCTCCCCGAATGCCTCCAAGCACATCGATCCAAAGAACAAGCATTCATTTCCAGGAGACGATCATGATCCGAGACCCAGAGCCGACCGGCTTCGCCCAGTTGCCGCACTTCGACGGCACCCGCACCGCCGCCATGCCGCAAGACCGCCTGCGCGCCATCCGCCATGGTGCCGAGGCGCTGCGCGAACAACTGCTGGACGCCCCGCCCGTTCGCTTCGCGCGCAGCTTCAACCTGCTGCGCATTCCCTACCCCGCGTGGTTCGCCTTCACCGGCGTGTACTCGCAACAGCTGCTCAAGCCGCACATGGTGCACTTGCTGGCGCGCACCACGCTGATCCAGTACGACGACTTCGAAGGCCGGCTGCGCACGCTGCTCTTCACGCCCGCCGACTTCGAGGCCGGCAACGAGACGCCCTATTTCAAGCGCCTGAGCGAGCAGACGCCCAGGTTCCTGCACAAGACCATCGCGCCGATCTACCAGACCGTGCCGCAGGCGCTGGCGAGCTGTGGCGTGGCGCCGGAGCAAGTGGACTACATCACCTACGACCACCTGCACACGCAGGACGTGCGACGCTGGCTCGGAAGCGCGGGCGCGCCCGGGCTGCTGCCGAACGCCAGGCTGCTGGTGCATCGACAGGAACTCGCGAACGTGCAAGGACTGCTGCCAGTGCAGGCCGAGTGGTACTGCCCGCACGGGCTCGACGGCGTGGCCCCCGGGCGTGTCGTCGCCTTCGACGGCAGCATCCAGCTGGGCCGCGGCCTCGCGCTGGTGCACACGCCGGGCCATACCGAGGGCAACCATTCGCTGGTCTACCGCACCGCCGACGGGTTGCGCGTGAGCAGCGAGAACGGTGTGTCGGCCGACAGCTGGGCACCACTGCTGTCGCGCCACAACGGCATTCGGCGCTACGCACAGGCCACGGGCGCCGAAGTGATCCTGAACGGCAACACGCAGGAAAGCAGCAACGACCAGTACCTGTCGATGGTGCTGGAGAAAACGCTCGCGGGCACCTCCGCCGCGCACGGGTTCAGCAACGTGGTGCCGTCCAGCGAGTGCTCGCCGCACTGGCTCTTTCCGGGCGCGCCCACCAGCCACCTGTGGGGCGAGACGCGCTTCGGCACGCCGGTGCTCGCCGGCGCCTGAAGGTCGCCAGCAACAACAAGAAAGAGACAACCGATGAACACCGCCACCCTCGACAACGCCAGCACCAGGACGCCGACGCCGGCCACCACCGGCGACGACACCGCCCTCTTCCGCAAGATCACCTGGCGGCTGATGCCGCTGCTGTGCGCCTGCTACGTGCTGAACTACCTCGACCGCACCAACGTCGGCTATGCCCAGTTGCAGATGAAGGAACAGCTGGGGTTCAGCGACGCCGTGTTCGGCCTGGGCGCGGGCATCTTCTTCATCGGCTACGCCGTGTTCGAGATTCCGAGCAACCTGATGCTCGCGAAGATCGGCGTGCGCGCGACCCTGCTGCGCATCATGGGCCTGTGGGGCCTGGCGTCGGCGGCCATGATGTTCGCCACCACGCCCACGCAGTTCTACGTGCTGCGCTTTCTCATCGGCGTGTTCGAGGCGGGCTTTGCACCGGGCGTGCTGTTCTACCTGACGCTGTGGTTCCCCTCGCACCGGCGCGCGCAGGCCATGGCGCTGTTCTTCATGGCCTTCGGTGCCGCGCCCATCGTGGCAGGGCCGATTGCCGGGCTCACCATGACCTACCTCGACGGCGCGATGTCGCTGCGCGGCTGGCAGTGGCTGTTCCTGCTCGAAGGGGTGCCGAGCGTGCTGCTGGGCCTCGCGGCGTTCCGCTGGCTGTCGAACAGCCCGTCGCAGGCGCCATGGCTGTCGCCTGCCGAAAAGCAGCGCGTGGCGCGTCTGCTGGCCGACGACCAGGCCGCCCACGGCGCCACCGAGCGCCACACCTTCGGCGCGGCGATGCGCGATGGCCGGGTGTGGCTGATCGGGTTCATGTCGTTCCTGATCATCCTGGGCATCTACGCGCTCTCGTTCTGGCAGCCGACCATCCTGAAGTCGATGGGGCTCAGCGTGCTGCAGATCGGTTTCTACGCGGTCGTTCCGGCGGCGGCGGGCATTGCGGCCAACATCGTCATCGGGCGCCGCTCCGACCGGCGCAAGGAGCGCCGCTGGCACTTCGCGCTGAGCGCGGTGGTGGGCGCGGCCGGGCTGGCGCTCACCACGCTCTTCATGCACAACGCCGTTGCCGCCGTGCTGTGCCTGGCGCTGGCGTCGATGGGCATCTCGGCCGCGTTCACGGTGCTGTGGTCGGTGCCGGGCACCTTCATGTCGAAGAGCGCGGCGGCCGCGGGCATTGCGCTCATCAGCACCATCGGCGGCAGCGCGGGGCTGGTGGCGCCCATGATGGTCGGGGCGCTCAAGACCATGACGGGTGGCTTCACCGCCAGCCTGTACGTGCTGAGCGGCGCGCTGGTGCTGTCGGCCTTGCTCATGCTGGTGGCACTGCCGGCCAGCGCGCTGGGCCGCGGCAAGGGCGGCGCGAAAGGCTGAGCGCGCCCCATCGCGGGGGCCCCGCGCCGGGGCCATGATCCATTTCGGTGCACACATCTTGCATACCAGTTGGCACAGAAGCTGCTGGTATGCAGGACCATGGCCATCTCCGCATCCGAAATCAGTGCACGCATCGTCGAAGCGGTGATGGCGCAAAAGCTCGCGCCGGGTTCGCGCCTGGGTGAGCAGCAGCTGGCCATGCTGTTCGACTGCAGCCGCACCATCGTGCGGGAGGCGCTCACGCGGCTGGCTGCGCGCGGCATCGTCACGGTGAGCGCGCGGCGCGGCTGGTTCGTCATCGAGCCCTCGCAGGACGAGGCGCGCGAGGCCTTCGAGGCGCGCCGCGTCATCGAGCTGGGCTTGATCCGCAGCGCGGGCAGCACCGGAAAAATCGAGAAGACCGCCCTGCGCCAGCTGAAGGCGCACCTCCAGCGTGAAAAGGCCGCACTGAAAGAAAGCGACGTCGGCAACCGCAGCTTCCTGCTGGGCGACTTCCATGTGTGCCTGGCCGAATGCCTGGGCAACACGCTGCTGGCCGACACGCTGCGCGACTACACGGCGCGCACCACGCTGATCGCCATGCTCTACCAGTCCACGCACGACGCGGTGCAGTCGTGCGAAGACCACGTGCAGATCGTCGCGGCGCTGGAGCGCGGCGACCACGCCGGCGCCGAGGCGCTGATGGCCGCGCACATCGGCACGGTGCAGTCGGCGCTGCGCGTGCAGGCGCCCACCGACCCGCTGGCGCAACTGCGCGACGCGCTGGCGCCGCTGCACAACACCGCCGCCGCGGCGCCCAAGCCGAAAGCCAAAGCCGATCGCCGCAAGGCCGTCCCATCCGCCGATTCCGCTTCCGATTCCGATCCTGATTCTTCGACTTACCTAGGAGCCCTGCTATGACCTTCTCTCTGTCCAAACGCCACCTCGCCCTCGCAGTGGCTTCCATCGCCATGCTGGGCGCCGCCGGCGCCGCCCAGGCCCAGAACGCACTCGACAACGTGCTCAAGGCCAAGACCATCAAGATCGCCGTGCCCACCGACTACCCGCCCTACGGCTCGGTCGACAAGAACATGAAGCCGCAAGGCCTGGACGTGGAAATGGCCGAGCTCATCGCCGCCAAGCTGGGCGTGAAGATCGAGCTGGTGCCCGTGACCAGCGCCAACCGCATTCCGTACCTGCAGACCCGCAAGGCCGACCTGGTGATCTCCACGCTCGGCAAGAACCCCGAGCGCGAAAAGGTGATCGACTTCTCGTCGGCCTATGCGCCCTTCTTCCAGGCCGTGTATGCGGCCAAGAGCATGAAGCTCGCCAGCTTCGCCGACATGGCCGGCAAGACCGTCGCCGTGACGCGCGGCGCCATGGAAGACCAGGAACTGAACAAGGTGGCGCCGTCGAACGTCGACTACCGCCGCTTCGAGGACAACAACGCGACCATCGCGGCCTTCGTGGCCGGCCAGACGCAAACCCTCGCAACCAGCGCGGCAGTCGCCGGCGACATGCTCGCCAAGAATCCGAAGGTGAGCGCCGAGTTCAAGCTGCTGCTGAAAGACAGCCCCTGCTTCGTCGGCGTCGCCAAGGGCGAAACCCCATTGAAGACCAAGGTCAACGAGATCATCGCCGCCGCCAAGAAGGACGGCACCCTGGACGCCATGTCGAAGAAGTGGCTGGGCAAGGCCGCTGGCGACCTGCCCGTCTGATCGAACTGCGCGGCCATGAACATCGAATTCGACTTCGGGGCGGTTCTGTCGGAATGGCCGCTGCTGCTGCGCGGCGTGGCATGGACCGTCGGCCTCACGGCCGTGGGCACCGTGCTGGGCATGGCCGTGGGCACCTTCTGCGCGTGGGCGCGCTCCGGTGGCCCGCGCTGGCTGCGGCTGGTGGTGGGCACGTATGTGGAGCTGATCCGCAACACGCCCTTCATCGTGCAGCTGTTCTTCATCTTCTTCGGGCTGCCGGCCGCGGGCGTCAAGCTCTCGCCCGAGGTGGCCTCGGTGATCGCCATGGTGATGAACCTGGGCGCGTACTCCACCGAGATCATTCGCGCCGGCATCGAGGCCACGCCCAAGGGGCAGATCGAAGCCGCCGTGAGCCTGGCGCTGAGCAAGGCGCAGGTGTTCCTGCGCGTGGTGCTGCCGCCGGCGCTCAAGAAGGTATGGCCCGCCATGGTGAGCCAGATCGTCATCGTGATGCTGGGCTCGGCGGTGTGCGGACAAATCTCGACCGAGGAGCTGAGCTACGCGGCCAACCTGATCCAGAGCCGCAACTTCCGCGCCTTCGAGGCCTTCATCGTCGCCACGCTGATCTACCTGGCGCTGTCGGTCGCGCTGCGCCGGCTGCTCGACTGGGCGGGGCCGAAGTTCTTTTTCGGTCGCTGAACGCAAGAGGCCACCACCCATGTCTGATTTTTCTCTCTGGGACATCCTGCGCAACCTGCTGCTGGCGCTGCGCTGGACTGTCGTGCTCTCGCTCATCGCCTTCATCGGCGGCGGCATCGTGGGCGCGCTGCTGCTGTTCCTGCGGCTGCGCGGCGGCAAGGTGGCGAACAAGGCGGTGGGCCTGTACGTGCAGCTCTTCCAGGGCACGCCGCTGCTGATGCAGCTGTTTTTGGCCTACTTCGGCATCGCGCTGTTCGGCATCGACGTGTCGGCGTGGACGGCGGCCAGCGTGGCGCTCACGCTGTACACCAGCGCCTTTCTCGCCGAGATCTGGCGCGGCTGCGTGGCCTCCATTCCCAAGGGCCAGTGGGAAGCATCGGGCAGCCTGGCGCTGAGCTTCGGCGAGCAGATGCGCCACGTGATCCTGCCGCAGGCCGTGACGATCGCCATTGCGCCCACCGTCGGCTTCCTGGTGCAGGTGATCAAGGGCACGGCGCTGGCGTCGGTGATCGGCTTCGTCGAGCTCACCAAGGCCGGCAGCATGATTTCGAACGCCACCTTCCAGCCCTTCGTGGTGTTCAGCTGCGTGGCCCTGCTTTACTTCGTGCTGTGCTTCCCCGTGAGCCTGTACGCCAAGACCCTCGAGAGGAAAACCCATGGCCGCCGTGCTTGAACCCCAACAACCCGCCACCTCGGTGGGCGCGCCCATCGTTCGCATCACCGCGCTGCGCAAGTCCTACGGCACCAACGAGGTGCTCAAGGGCATCGACCTGGACGTGAAGCGCGGCGAGGTGATCGCCATCATCGGCAAGAGCGGCTCGGGCAAGAGCACGCTGCTGCGCTGCATCAACGGGCTGGAGGTGTTCCAGGAAGGCGCGCTCACCGTCGACGGCAAGCCGCTGCTGCACGAGAGCGCCATGGCCATGCGCGAGCTGCGCCAGCGCGTGGGCATGATCTTCCAGAGCTTCAACCTGTTCCCGCACCTCACGGTCGGCAAGAACGTGATGCTCGCGCCCACGCTGGTGAAAAAGCGCGGCGGGCTGGAAGCCGCCTCGCAGGCGCGCAAGCTGCTCACGCGCGTGGGCCTGGCCGAGAAGTTCGACGCCATGCCCGACCAGCTTTCCGGCGGCCAGCAGCAGCGCGTGGCCATTGCGCGCGCGCTGGCCATGGAGCCCGCCGTGCTGCTGTGCGACGAGATCACCTCCGCGCTCGACCCCGAGCTGGTGGGCGAAGTGCTGCGCGTGGTGGAGTCGCTGGCCGACGAGGGCATGACGCTGCTGATGGTCACGCACGAGATGAGCTTCGCGCGCAAGGTGAGCGACCGCGTGATCTTCATGCACCAGGGCCGCGTGCACGAAATGGGACCGCCGGCGGAGCTGTTCGGCAACCCGCAGACGGCCGAGCTCAAGCAGTTCCTGTCGTCGCTGCATGACTGAAAGCGCGAAGCTGGGCTATCCTCGGCCCATGGCCTGCCTGCAGAACGCGTCGATTATTCGCACCATCTCAAAGATGGTGGGTTAGCGCGCGGTTCCACAAGTTCACGCCACACGACCCGCCCCAAGAGGCGGGTTTTTCGTTTCCTGGGGTTCATGTTCCAAGCCGACCACCAGGAGAAACGAATTGACAGCCACACCCAAACCCAGGCACACACCCCTGCTTCACATGGTCTGCGGCAAGATCGGCGCCGGCAAGTCGACGCTCACGCGGCAACTTGCCGCCGCGCCCGCCACGGTGCTCGTCAGCGAAGACGCATGGCTCGACGCGCTGTACCCGGGCGAAATCCACGAACTTGGCGACTACGTGCGCTGCTCGGGCCGCCTGAAGAAGGCCATGGCGGACCACGTGGCGGCCTTGCTGCAGGCGGGCGTGTCCGTGGTGCTCGACTTTCCCGCCAACACCGCGGGCAGCCGAAGCTGGATGCGCGGCATTTTCGAAGCCGCCGGCGCGGCGCACACGCTGCACTTTCTGGACGTGCCCGACGCGGTCTGCAAGGAGCGCCTGCGCGCACGCAACGCAAGCGGCACGCATCCTTTCGAGACGACGGATGCGCAGTTCGACCTGATCACGAGCCACTTCGCGGCGCCGTCGCTGGAAGAAGGGTTCGACGTGGTCCGGCACCCCTGACGGCGTGCCGCCGCTATGCTCTGGCCCCGATGCAGATCGAACAAGCCAAGCCCACCGAAGCCGCCACCGTCGCGGCCGTGTTGAACGAAGCCGCCCAGTGGATCGCCGCCGAAGGCCGGCCGCTGTGGTCGGCGGCCGACATCGCGCCCGAGCGCATCCAGCGCGACACCGACGCCGGCAGCTACTTCATCGCGCGAAAGACCGGTGAGATGGACGGCGAGGTGGCCGGCGTCGTGCGCCTCGACCTCGAAGACGCGCACTTCTGGCCCGAGATCGAGAGCGGCACGTCGCTCTATGTGCACAAGCTCGCGGTGCGCCGCGCGTGGGCGGGCCACGGCGTGCCGGCGCTGCTGCTGGACTTTGCCCGCGAACGCGCGCGCAGCCTGGGCCGCCCTTTCCTGCGGCTGGACTGCGTGGCCGACCGCGCGCCGCTGCGCGCGCTGTACGAGCGCAACGGCTTCGTGCTGCACAGCGTGATCCACAAGGGCGAGCGTGCCTTTGCTCGCTTCGAGCTGCCCGTGGCGCGGCTCGCCGACTGACACCCTCAGCCGCGCCGCGCCATGCAATTCAAGTGGATGGAAGACTTCATCGTGCTGGCGCAAACGCGCAGCTTCACGCGCGCGGCCGAGCTTCGCCACGTGACGCACCCCGCCTTCGGCCGCCGCATCCGCGCGCTGGAGTCGTGGGCCGGCACGCCGCTCATCGAGCGCGGCAGCTCGCCGGTGGCACTCACGCCCGCCGGCGAGAGCTTCCTGGAAAGCGCCGGCCAGATGGTGCGCGGCGTGGAGAGTTCGCGCGAGGAAATGCAAAGCGTGGCCGGGCGCGAGGCGCGCACGGTGACGCTGGTGACGGGCCGCACGCTGGCGCGCACCGTGATGGCCGACTGGCTGGTGCGGCTGCAACCGGTGCTGCGCGGCGGCGAGGTGCGCGTGCTGACCGGCGCGCTGGCCGAAACGGTGCGCATGCTGGAGCACAACGAGGTCGACTTTTCGCTGATCTTTCATCACTCGGCGCTGACCTTCCGGCTCGACGGGCGGCAGTTCGCGCACGTCACGGTGGCCTCCGACAAGCTGGTGCCCGTGTCGCGCGCCGACGCGCAGGGCCGCGCGGCGCACAGCTTCGACGCGCCCGGCGAGGTGCCCTTTCTCTCGTACGTGCGCACGCTGGCCATGGGGCGGCTGGTCGAAGACCTGCTCGCCAACAACCCGAACGCGCCACGGCTGAAACGCCGCATCGAGTGCGACTCGGCCGACGCGCTCTATGAGTACGTGCTGCGCGGCCTGGGCGTGGCATGGCTGCCGTGGTCGATGGTGCAGGCCGACTGCAAGGCCGGCCGGCTGGTGCCCACGGGCGGGCGGCGCATGGAGGTGCGCTTCGAGGTGCGGCTGTACCGGCCCAAGCGCCGGCTCGGCACGCTGGCCGAAGACGTGTGGCGCGCCATGGCGGCCCGCTAGCCCGGGCCCAATCGGCACCAACTGGTGCCAGTACGGCACCACGAAGCGGGGAACGGCTTCGCAGAATTCGCGGGTTCACTTCAAAACCCCGAGGCCACGATGCGTTTCCCCCGTGCTTTTTCTTCCTGCCTTGCGCTGGCCCTGTGCGGCCTTGCCGCATCGGCCGCCGCCCCCGCCTTCGCCGACGGCTACCCCAGCAAGCCGATCACCCTGGTAGTCGGCTACCCGCCGGGCGGCTCGACCGACCTGACCGGGCGCGCGCTGGGCGTGGAGCTGTCGCACCGCCTCGGCGTGCCGGTGATCGTCGACAACATCGGCGGAGCCGGCGGCGCCATCGGCGCGCAGAAGGTGGCCAATGCGGCGCCCGACGGCTACACGCTGCTGGTTGGCGCCAACAACGAGATCGCCATCAGCAAGCTGGTGAACGCCAGCGTGCGCTACGAGCAGAAAGACTTCACGCCGATCGGCCTGATCGCCTCGCAGCCGCTGGTGCTGGTGGCGGTGCCCGCGGCGGGCGTGAAGAACGCGGGCGAATTCCTCGCGCTGCTGAAGAAGAACCCCGGCAAGTACAGCTACGGCAGCTCGGGCGTGGGCACTTCGCTGCACCTGGCCGGCGAAATGCTCAAGCAGCAGGGCGGCGTGTTCATGACGCACGTGCCCTACCGCGGCGTGGCGCCGCTCACCAACGACCTGCTGGGCGGCAACATCGACTTCGGCGTGTTCGTGCTGTCCAGTGCGCTGCCCTACATCCGCAGCGGCAAGATGGTGGCGCTGGGCACCACCGAGGCCAAGCGCTCGGCCATCACGCCCGACCTGCCCGCGCTCGGCGAAACCCCGGCGCTGCAGCGCATGGACATCGGCGTGTGGTTCGCGCTGATGGGGCCAGCGAAGCTGCCCGCGCCGGTGCTGGCACGGCTGAAGAAGGCACTCGAAGAAACGCTGCAATCGCCCGACTTCCGCAAGAAGATGGAAGCCACCAGCTCGGTCGTCCCACTGGCGCCGTTGGACATCGAGCGGTTCCTCGTCACCGAAACCGCCAAATACCGGAACATCGTGCAATTCGCCAACATCAAGGAATGAGCTTGTCCGCGTCCGATTTCGAACTCCCCCCGCCCGACATCTCGGCCTGGCGCGCCGGCAACACCGGCACCGAGGGCGTCTGGCATTTCGCCTCCGGGCAACCGGGGCGCCACGTGATGATCAGCGCGCTGGTGCACGGCAACGAGGTCTGCGGCGCCTGGGCGCTCAAGGGCCTGCTGGAGGCCGGCGTGCGCCCGCGGCGCGGCAGCCTCACGCTGGCGCTGTGCAACCTCGAGGCCTTCGACAGCTTCGACCCCGCCGACCACGACGCCTCGCGCTTCGTGGACGAAGACCTCAACCGCCAATGGTCCACCGACCGCCTGGAAGCCGGCGGCACGCGCGAACGCCGCCGCGCCGCTGCGCTGCGGCCGCACGTGGCGCAGGCCGACTGGCTGCTCGACCTGCATTCGATGCACGAGCCCTCCGCGCCGCTGACGCTCACCGGCATGCAGCCGCGCAACCTGGCGCTGGCGCGGCAGCTGCGCAGCCCCGAGCACATCGTGATCGACGCGGGCCACAAGGACGGCGTGCGCATGCGCGACTTCGGCCGCTTCGGCGCGCCCGACGCCGACCCGGCCACCGACGCGCTGGCGCTGCTGGTCGAATGCGGCTTCCACGGCGACACGGCCAGCCGAGCCGTGGCGCAGGACCAGTGCGCGCGCTTCCTGCGCGCGGCCGGCACGCTCGACGACGCGGCCATTGCCGACCAGCTGCCCGGTTGGCTGCAGCCCGATGCGCCGCGCCAATGGGCGCTCGACGTCACCGGCCCGGTGGTCGCGCGCAGCGAGGACTTCCGCTTCGCCAAGGCATTCACCGGCCTGGAGGTGATCGCGCAGGCCGGCACCGTGATCGGCTGGAACGACGGCGAACCCGTGGCCACGCCGTACGACGACTGCGTGCTGGTGATGCCCTCGACGCGCCAGGCCAAGCCGGGCGTGACGGTGGTGCGCTACGCGCGCCGCAGGCCGCTCTGAGCTACGCGCGCCGCCGGCCAGTCTGAGCTATGCGCGCCGCCGGCCGCTCAGAGCCCTGAGGCCGCGGCGTTTTTCCAACGCGCGGCAGGGAAACGCCCCGGCTGTGGCAAGCTCTGGGCGGTATGCACATCCGCCCTAGCTCCCCCTACTTTCCCCGCCGTCGGATGCTGCGCGCGCTGCTGGGCGCCGCGGCTCTGCAAGCCCCCTTCGCGGCGCTGGCCGGCTTCAATTTCTTCACCAGCGAATACACCGCCACGCGCGACGAGCTGCAGGCGCAGATCGCCAAGCGCTTTCCGGTGGCCGAGCGCTACGCCGAGATCTTCATGGTCGGCCTGCGCGACCCGCAGCTCGGCCTGAACGCCGCCACCAACCGCGCCGCCATCACGGCCACGCTGACCATCGCGAGCCCGCTGCTGGCGGCCTCGCCGGTGCAGGGCCTGGTGTCGGTCAGCAGCGCGCTGAAGTACGACGCCGCCACGCGCGCGCTGCGGCTGGACCAGCCCAAGGCCGAACGGCTCGAGCTGCAGGGCGTGGAGGGCCGCGACGCCGAACGCCTGCAGCGCGTGGGCGCGGTGGTGGCGCAGGAACTGCTGCAAGGCCAGGTGCTGCGCAGCTTCACGGCCGACGAGCTCACGGTCGGGCGCAAGACCTACGAGATCGGCGACATCACGGTGCAGGACAACGGGATCAAGGTCCAACTCAAATGAAAAGCGCGCTTCCCCGATTCGCTTCTTTGGCTCCTTTCGCTGTCGCCCTGCTCATGGCCGGTTGCGCCTCCATCGCGCCCGCCGCCAGGCAGCACTTCGACCTGGAAGCCCACCGCGGCGGGCGCGGGCTGGCGCCCGAGAACACGCTGGCGGCGTTCGACAACGCCATCGACCTGGGCGTGAACACGCTCGAACTCGACATCGGGCTCACGGCCGACGGCGTGGTGGTGGTCTCGCACGACACCTCGCTCAACCCCGACCACACGCGCGACGCGAACGGCCAATGGCTTGCGCCGAAGAGCGGCGCGGCGATCCGCTCGCTCACGCTGGCGCAGCTGCAGACCTACGACGTGGGCCGCCTGAACCCGTCGAGCGCCTACGGCAAGCAGTTCGCGCTGCAGCAGCCGCGCGACGGCCAGCGCATTCCCACGCTGGCCGCGCTGTTCGCGCGCGTGCAGGCGCGCGGCGCCGAGGCCGCCACGGTGCGCTTCAACATCGAGACCAAGATCGACCCGGCCAAACCCGCTGAAACAGCGGCGCCCGAGCCGATGGTGCGCGCGCTGCTCGCGGAAATCGACAAGGCGAACATGGCCGCCCGCGTGACCATCCAGAGCTTCGACTGGCGCACGCTGGCGCTGGTCGGCCAGCTCGCGCCGCAGATGCCGCGCGCCTACCTCACGACGCCGCGCACCCTGAAGGACAGCCGGTGGACGGCCGGGCTCGAGGCGGGCAGCTTCGCGTCGGTGCCGCAGATGGTGAGGGCCGCGTCGGCCAACGCGCCGGGCCCGGTGACCTGGTCGCCGGCCCATGCCGACCTGACGCCCGCCGTCATCAAGGAAGCGCAGAAGCTCGGCATGAAGGTGCTGCCCTGGACCGTGAACGAGCGCGCCGACATGCTGCGGCTGATGGACGCGGGCGCGGACGGGATCATCACGGACTACCCCGACGTGCTGCGCGACCTGATGCGCGAGCGCGAGCTGTCGCTGCCGCCACCCGGGAAGAACACGCCATGAGCGCAGCGCAGCAACTCGATGCCATCGCCGCGCGCCTCGCGGCGCTGCGCGCGGACGGCGGCGGCGCCGTTGCCACGCTGTCGAACGAAGCCCGCGCCAGCACCGAACTGCTGGGCGCGCTGCCGCCGCGCTACGGCGAGGTGCTTCTGGGCCTGCTCGACCGGCTGGAGTCGAGCGCGCTGTTCAGCGAGGAGAGCTGCTCGTTCAGCCAGAAGGACCTGCTCGACAACCTGCAGGTGTGGGTGGACAAGGCCCGCGCGCAGCGGGTGTCTTAGCACCCGCGTTTATCATCCGGCCCCATGCGCACCCTGCTGCTCGCCCTCATGATCGCCCTGCTGCCCATCCGCGGCTGGCTCGGCGATGCGATGGCGGTCGAGATGGTGCGGCATTCGATGCCCGCAGCCGCCGCCACTGCGGTCTCGATGGCCGGCGCGGCCACCGAAGCCCATTGCCACGATGCGATGGGCGAGATGGGTGCCGGCGACACCGCGGCCATGAACATGTCCGGCCATGACGGCAACCACGATGCCGGCGGCGCCGACCATCAAGGCTGCGGCACCTGCACCGCCTGCCAGGTCTGCCACACGGTGGCGCTCGGCGGCATGCCCCTTGTCGACACCGTGCACGGCGCGCCCCAGGCGCCGCCCGCTGCACGCACGGCCCGCTTCGCCAGCGCAGAGCCCGCCCAGGGCCTGAAGCCACCCATTTCCTGATCTCCCTGCCCGTAGTCCGTCCGCGGTGAGCCCGTTCCGGCTCGCGGCGCTGATCGTATTGCTCATGGAGATCGAGCGTGAACCCCTTTGTTGGCTGGCCATTGGCCGGCATCCGTCGCTATGAAAAACATAGCGACATGCGCACGCCTGACGTGCGCAACAGCCCTTTTTCATTCACAAGACCGGCCGCCGCGCTCGCCGCGGCGGCGGTGCTGGCCGGTTGCGCCAGCCTCTCGCCGGACGGCGGCAGCGCCGACGTGCAGGCGCTGGTCGGCGCCAACCCGCTGCTGGCGGGCGCCACGGCGCAGCGCGCGCTCGACGCGGCCTCGCAGCAGCGCGTCGACGAGCTGCTGGCCCGGCCGCTGGACGCCGAGGCGGCCGTGCGCATCGCGCTGCTCAACAGCCCGCGCGTGCAGGACGCCTTCGCCACGCTGCAACTGAGCGACGCCGACCGCGTGCAGGCCGCGAGCCTGCCGAACCCGGTGTTCGCCTTCGGCCGGCTCACCGAAGGCAGCGAGCGCGAGATCGACCGGCTGATCAGCTTCAACGTGGTGGGCCTGCTCACGCTGCCATGGCAGGCGCGCTGGGCCGGCCAGCGCCACGAGTCGGCCAAGCTGCAGGCCGCGCAAGGCGTGCTGGTGCTGGCCGCCGACACGCGCCGCGCCTGGGTGCGCGCCGTGGCCGCGCAGCAGAGCGCGGTGTACCTGCGCGACGCGAAGGAAGCGGCCGAAGCCGGCGCCGAGCTCGCGCACCGCATGGCCCAGGCCGGCAACTGGAGCGCGCTGCAGCGCACGCGCGAACAGCTGCTGCTGGCCGACGCCGCCGCGCAGCTTGCGCGCGCCGAGCAGGCCGCCGTGGCCTCGCGCGAACAGCTCACGCGGCTGCTGGGCCTGAGCGGCGAGCGCGCCGCCGGCTACACCCTGCCCGACCGCCTGCCGCCGCTGCCCAAGGCCGCGCCCGAGCTCGGCGACGTGCAGGCGCTGGCGCTGCGCGACCGGCTCGACGTGCGTTCCGCGCAGGCGCAGAACACCGCCGTGGCCGGCTCGCTCGGCCTCACGCACGCCACCAGCGTCATCAACGCGATGGAGCTGGGCGTGGCGCGCAACACCACCTTCGACAACGGCGCCGACCGCTCGCGCCGCACGCAGCGCGGCTTCGAGCTCGCGCTGCCGATTCCCATCTTCGACTGGGGCCAGGCGCGCAACGGCCGCGCCGAGGCGCTGTACCTGCAGTCGGCCGCGCGCGTGCGCGACGTGGGCGTGCTGGCCGCGAGCGAGGCGCACGAAGCCTGGCAGGGCTGGAACACCGCCTACGGCATTGCCCGGCGCTACCGTGACGAGGTGCTTCCGCTGCGCAAGAAGGTCAACGAGGAGATGGTGCTGCGCTACAACGGCATGCTCGCGAGCGTGTGGGAGCTGCTGGGCGAGGCGCGCGCCAGCATGCTCGCGGTGAACGCGGGCATCGAGGCGCAGCGCGATTTCTGGCTGGCCGACACCGACCTGCAACTGGTGCTCACGGGCAGCTCGCCCGGCGGCATGACGGCGCTGCAGACCGCGGCCGCGGCCGCTGCCGGCGACGCCCCCGCGGCGGGAGGCCATTGACATGAACCGCCGCAACTTCTTCGCGGGCGCAGCCACGGCCGTGGCCGCCACCACGGTGAGCCGCGTGTCGATGGCCGCGCTGCCCGAGCCCGTCTCGCAAGGCTCGGCCGCGACGGCCCCGCCGCTCGCACCGCCCAACGGCCGCCCCTACAACCCCGTGGTCACGCTCAACGGCTGGACGCTGCCCTGGCGCATGAACGCCGGCGTCAAGGAATTCCACCTTGTCGCCGAACCGGTGGTGCGCGAGATGGCGCCCGGCTTCAAGGTCAACATGTGGGGCTACAACGGCCAGTCGCCCGGCCCGACCATCGAGGTGGTCGAGGGCGACCGCGTGCGCATCTTCGTCACCAACCGGCTGCCCGAGCACACCACCGTGCACTGGCACGGCCAGCGCCTGCCCAACGGCATGGACGGCGTGGGCGGCATCACGCAGCCGCACATTCCGCCGGGCAAGACCTTCGTCTACGAGTTCAGCGCGCGGCGGCCCGGCACCTTCATGTACCACCCGCATGCCGACGAGATGGTGCAGATGGCCATGGGGATGATGGGCTTCTGGGTGACGCACCCGAAGGCGAGCCACCCGCTGATCGAGCCGGTGCAGCGCGACTTCTGCTTCCTGCTCGGCAGCTTCGACGTGGAGCCCGGCAGCGCCACGCCCAAGGTCAACACCATGACCGACTTCAACATCTGGAGCTTCAACAGCCGCGTGTTCCCGGCCATCGACACGCTCAACGTGCGCAAGGGCGACCGCGTGCGCATCCGCGTGGGCAACCTCACGATGACCAACCACCCCATTCACATCCACGGCCACGAGTTCGAGGTGACCGGCACCGACGGCGGCCCCGTGCCGCGCACCGCGCGCTGGCCCGAGGTGTCGGTGGACGTGGCGGTGGGCCAGATGCGGCAGATGGAGTTCATTGCCGACGAGGAAGGCGACTGGTCGCTGCACTGCCACAAGGCGCACCACACCATGGGCCCGATGGGCCACGAGGTGCCCACCATGATCGGCGTCGACCACAAGGGCGTGGCCGAGAAGATCAGGAAGCTCGTGCCCGACTACATGGTGATGGGCGACAAGGGCATGGCCGACATGGGCGGGATGGAGATGCCCATTCCCGACAACACGCTGCCCATGATGACCGGCACCGGCCCCTTCGGCTCGGCCGAGATGGGCGGCATGTTCACGCTGCTGAAGGTGCGGCGCGACCAGAAGCCCGGCGACTACCGCGACCCGGGCTGGTTCAAGCACCCGCCTGGCACGGTGGCGCGCGAGGTGCCGAACGCCAGCGCGGCGAATGTGCCGCCGGCCACGCGCAACGCGCCCGTGCCATCGGCGAACGACACCCGCGACATCCGCGACACCCGCAACCACCCTGGCACCACCGACGCCACCGTGCGCAAGCCCTCCGGGCACGGCGCCCACAACCACTGAGGAGAACCTCGACATGCAAAGAAGAACCCTGCTGGCGCTGGCCGCCGGCCTGCCCCTCGCCCCATTCACCACCGCGGCGATGGCCGCCGCGCCGATGGTCGAGATCTGGAAAGACCCGAACTGCGGCTGCTGCCAGGACTGGGTGAAGCACCTCGACAAGAACGGCTTCGCCACGCGCGTGCACGACGAGGGCAACGGCGCCGCGCGCACCCGGCTCGGCATGCCGGCCAAGCTGGGCTCGTGCCACACCGGCCTCGTCGGCGGCTATGCCATCGAGGGCCACGTGCCCGCGCGCGAGCTGCAGCGCCTGCTCAAGGAAAAGCCCAAGGCCGTGGGCCTCGCCGTGCCGGGCATGCCGGTCGGCTCACCCGGCATGGACGGCCCGGCCTACGGCGACCAGCGCGACCCGTACGACGTGCTGCTCGTGCTGACCGACGGCAGCACCCGCGTCTACCAGAGCTATCGCTGAATCAACCCGCAACCCGACCCAAGGAAATCACCCATGAAAAAGCTCGCCATCGCCCTCTCCACCGCCCTGCTCTCGGCCGCCGCGTTCGCGCAGGCCGCCTTGCCATCCGTCGAAGGAGAGGTCCGCAAGGTCGACACCGACGCCAAGAAGATCACGCTGAAGCACGGCGACATTCCCAACCTCGACATGAGCGGCATGACGATGGTCTTTCGCGTGAAGGACCCGGCGCTGCTCACGCAGGTGAAGCCGGGGGACAAGGTGCAGTTCACGGCGGACAAGGTCGATGGGGCGTTGACGGTGCTGTCGATCGCTCCCGTCAACTGAAGCGCCGCGGGTCGAACGGCGTCGTCGCTATTTCGGGCGTCGCACCGGCCAGCAACTGCGCGGCCACGCGCCCCGTGCGCGCCGAACCGCACAGGCCCACATGGCCATGCCCGAAAGCCAGCACGATGTCCGCGCTGGCGGCGGCCGGGCCGATGCAGGGCAAGCCATCGGGCATGCTCGGGCGGTGGCCCAGCCAATGCTTGACCGAAGGCGAAGGCACGCCAGGCGCCACTGTCGCAAGCCCCGGAAACATCGATTGCAGATGCCGGTGCAGGATCTCCGCGCGGCGCCAGTCGGGTGCCGCCTCGAGCCCGCCGATCTCGACCTGCCCGGCCGCGCGCAGGCCGCCGTCCATCCAGTGCGCGATGAGCTTGCCGTCGGCCACCATGGTCGGCGTGCGCGGGCCGGCGGTGGCGTCTTCGACGACCACGTGGTAGCCGCGCTCCGACTCCAGCGGCACCGGCGAACCGGCGGCCGCCGCCAGCAGGCCTGAACGCGCGCCGGCGCAGACGGCCGCGGCGTCGCAGGCGATCTCTGCGGCTTCGGTGCGCACGGCGCGCAGCCGGCCGCCTTCGATGCGAAAACCGGTCGCGCGGGCTGCGATGCGCTCGGCGCCGGCATCGCGCGCGTGCCGCGCCAGCGCGGCGACATAGGCGCCAGGGTTGCGGCAATGTCCGGCCTCGGGCACGAAGATGCCGAGCGTGTAGCGCGCGTGAAGGTCGGGCTCGCGGCGGCGCAGCTCGTCGTCGTTCCACTCCTCCCACCGGATGCCGACGCGCCCGCGCACGCGCCAGCCCAGCGCGTCGCCTTCGAACTCCTCGCGCGAGCGGTAGGCATGCAGCAGCCCGCGCTGCTCGATGAGCTGCGGCACGCCGGCCTCGGCCGCCAGCTGGGCATGCAACGCGGGCGCATCGGCCAGCAGCGCGCGCAGCGCATCGGCCGTGCGCTGCACGCGTGCCTCGGTCCAGCCGGAGGCCAGGTAGCGCAGCAGCCACGGCGTGGCGCGCGGCAGGTAGCGCCAGCGCAAGGCCAGCGGACCGAGCGGGTCGGCCAGCCAGCCGGGCACCTTGCGCCACGCGCCGGGCAACGCGGGCGGCACCACGGAATGCGACGACAACCAGCCCGCATTGCCGTAGCTCGTGGCCTGCGGGCCGCCCGGCTCGCCGGGCTCCACCACCGTCACGCGCAGGCCCGCGCGCAGCGCCTCGACGGCGGTGGCGCTGCCCACGGCACCCGCGCCGATGACGACCACGTGGCGGCGCGTGTCGCCGGCCGAGAAACTTCTTGCAACTGTCATGCCGCAGATCGTAGAGGGTGCGGTCCCATAATCGGCCGCCATGTCCGCCCCCTCTCATTCATCCCACCTTTCCCCTGGCGCCGGTTCCGGCTCCATCACCGACGTCGCCGGCATCGAGGTCGGCCACTTCTGCGACACCCGCCGCCCCACCGGCTGCACCGTGATCATGGCCCGCGACGGCGCCGTGGGCGGCGTGGACGTGCGCGGCGCGGCGCCCGGCACGCGCGAGACCGACCTGCTCGCGCCCGGCAACCTCGTGCAGCAGGTGCATGCCGTGATGCTCGCGGGCGGCAGCGCCTGGGGCCTGGCGGCGGCCGAAGGCGCGATGCGCTGGATGGAAGAGCGCGACATCGGCATGGACGTGCGCTTCGGCACCCTGCCCATCGTGCCGGCCGCCGTGCTGTTCGACCTGCCGATGGGCGACGCGCGCATCCGCCCCGACGCCGCCGCCGGCTATGCCGCCTGCGAGGCCGCGAGCACCGCGGCGCCCGCCGAAGGCAATGTGGGCGCGGGCGCCGGCGCGCTGGTGGGCAAGCTGTTCGGCGTGCACCGCGCGATGAAGGGCGGCATCGGCACCGCATCGGTCACGGTCGGCGGCGTGACGGTCGGCGCACTCATTGCCGTGAACTCGCTGGGCGACGTGATCGACCACAACACCGGCCAGCCCGTGGCCGGCGCGCGCACCGAAGACGGCAAGGCCCTGCTCGACACGCGCCGCGCGCTGCTGCGCGGCGAGCTGCCCAAGCCGCTGCTGGCGGGCACCAACACCACCATCGGCGTGATCGCCACCGACGCGGTGCTGACCAAGGTGCAGGCCAACCGGCTCGCCACCGTGGCGCACGACGGCCTGGCGCGCGCCATCAACCCGGTGCACACCATGAGCGACGGCGACACGCTGTTCGCGCTGGCCACCGGCCGCGTGCCGCTCGAAGGCAACGCGCCCGGCATGACGGTGCTCAGCACCATGGCGGCCGAGGCGGTGGCCATTGCCACGCTGCGCGCGGTGCATGCGGCGCGCACGGTGACGGTGGGCGAGCTGCACATTCCCTGCGTGGGCGACCTCGAAGCGCCGCGAGGCTGAAAGCACACACCATGGCCATGCCCAAGACGCTCAAGCTGATCCTGCTGTCGATCCGGGACCTGATTGCCTCGGCCGGGCCGATCGTGTTCATCGTCATCGGCCTGCTGATCGCGGCCTACTGGTACCTGCAGCCGCAGCCGCCCAAGCACGTGACGCTGGCCACCGGCCCCACGGGCAGCGCCTACGCGCAGTTCGGCAAGCGCTATGCGGAGGCGCTCAAGCACACCGGCATCGAGGTCGAGCTGAAGGCCACCTCCGGCTCGACCGAGAACCTGCAGCTGCTGCGCAGCGGCGGCGCCGACGTGGGCTTCGTGCGCGGCGGCAGCGCCGACCCCAAGGCCGACGAAGAGGCCGGCCTCAACTCGCTGGGCAGCCTGTTCTACGAGCCGATCTGGCTGTTCTACCGCGCCGATACCGCGCAGAAGATCGACCGCAAGACCGGCACGCTGGGCTCGCTCACGCAGCTGCGCGGCCTGCGCGTGAACGTCGACCTGCAGGGCAGCGGACTGCCCGAGATCATGGATCGGCTGTTCAAGGCCAACAAGCTCGGGCCCGACGACCTGCTGCTGTCGAACCTCGAGCAGGGCGCGGCGGTGGGGGCGCTGGAGGCCGGGCTGCTCGACGTGATCGTGCTGTCGTCGGCGCCGCAGTCGCCGCAGGTGCAGCGCCTGCTGCGCTCGGACGACATCAAGCTGATGGACTTCGGCCAGGCCGATGCCTACTCGCGGCGCTTTCCGTTCCTGTCGGCCGTGACGCTGCCGCGCGGCGTGGTCGACCTGTCGAAAGACCTGCCGCCGCACGACGTGACGCTGCTCGCGGCCACCACCTCGCTGCTGTCGCGCGACGAGACCCACCCTGCCTTGCGCCAGCTGTTCGCGGAAACGGCGCAGTCGGTGCACAGCGGCGCGGGCTGGTTCAACCGGGCGCGCGACTTTCCGAACACGCGCACCAGCGAGCTGCCCGTGAGCCCCGAGGGCGACCGCGCCATCAACGGCACACCGCCGGTGTGGAAGCGCTACATGCCGTTCTGGGCCAGCAACCTCATCGAGCGCATGTGGCTGGTGCTGGGCGGCCTGCTGGTGTTGATGCTGCCGCTGAGCCGCGTGGTGCCGCCGCTGTACCAGTTCCGCGTGCGCCGCCGCGTGTTCCGCTGGTATGCGCGGCTGCGCGACATCGAGACGAAGGTGGACGCCCGCACCGAGGTGAAGGAGAGCGAGCAGAAGGCCCTGCTCGACGACCTCGACCAGCTCGACCGCACGGTCAACAAGGTGGCGGTGCCGCTGTCGTACGCGGACGAGCTGTACGCGCTGCGCAACAACATCTATGCCGTGCGCAAGCGGGTGCTGGCGCGCAACGCGCCGGCGGGCAGCGAGCCGGCGAACGCAGCCAACGATGCGGCGTAACGGTGCGACGCCTGCCTTGCGTGCGCTGATCGATTTCGCCGAACCGCGAGCAAGGGATGCTGGCGTTGCGCAGCGGCTGAGGCTGGCTTTCGGTGCGCCTGCGCGCGTGCTGGTGGCACACACGGCGGCCGAGGTGAAGCCGGTGCTGGAGGCCGTGGAAGCGGCGTCGCGCGAAGGCCGCTGGTGCGTCGGCTACCTGCGCTACGAGGCCGCCGCGGCGTTCGACCCGGCGTTCACGGTGCACGCGAGCAACGACGGACCCCTGGCCTGGTTCGGCGTGCACGACGAGGCGCTGCCATGGCCGCCAATGCCGGCCGCTGCATCGCAGCCCCCTGCGCCCGACTGGCAAGCCACGCTCTCGCGCGCCGACTTCGGCCGGCACGTGCAAGCCATTCACCGCGCGATCGCGAACGGCGAGCTCTACCAGCTCAACTACACCGCCGCGTTGCATGCGCGCTTCCAGGGCGATGCGCAGGCCCTGTTCCTGGCACTGCAGCAGGCGCAACCCGACGGCTACACCGCCTTCATCGACACCGGCGGCGAGCAGGTGCTGTCGGTGTCGCCCGAGCTGTTCTTCGACTGGCAGGGCGAGCGCATCCTGACGCGGCCGATGAAGGGCACGGCGCCGCGCGGCGCGACACCGGCCGAAGACGAGGCGCAGGCGCAGCGGCTGCGCACGGTGCCGAAGGAGCGCGCGGAGAACGTCATGATCGTGGACCTGATCCGCAACGACCTCTCGCGCATCGCCCAGCCCTTCTCGGTGCGCGTGCCGCGCCTGTTCCACACCGAGGCGCTGCCGACCGTGTGGCAGATGACCTCGGATGTCGAGGCGCGCTTGCGCGACGGCACCACGCTGGCCGACGTGTTCGCGGCGCTGTTCCCGTGCGGCTCGATCACCGGCGCGCCGAAGGTCGGCGCGATGCGCATGATCCGCGAGCTGGAGCCCGAGGCGCGCGGCGTGTACTGCGGCGCGGTGGGCGTGGTGCGGCCCGGCGGGCATGCGACCTTCAACGTGCCGATTCGCACGGTGACGCTGCGCGGCGGCGAAGCGCGCTGCGGCATCGGCAGCGGCATCACGGCCGATGCGCAGGCCGATGCCGAGTGGGACGAATGGCGGCACAAGCGGGCCTTTCTGGGCCAAGCAACGCGGCCCGCGGAACCCGCGTTCGACCTGCTCGAAACGCTGGCGCTGGTGGACGGTGAATTGCGCGATGCACCTGCGCACCTCGCGCGCATGGCGAGCGCGGCGGCGCATTTCGGCCACATGTGGAACGAAGCGCCTGTCGTTGCGTGCCTCGACCGCTTGAAGGAACAGCACGCCACCGGCATGTGGCGCGTTCGCCTGCTGCTCGACATGCACGGCGAGCCCCGTGCCGAAGCCTTCACGATGGAAGCGCCGCCCACGCGCGTGAAGCTCCAATTGGCATCTCACGCATTCGATGAAGCCCACAGCGACTTCACCCGCTTCAAGACCACGCGACGCGCCCACTACGACGCCTTCGCGCCCACCGAGCCGGGCGTGTTCGACACGCTGCTGTGGAACCCCCGCGGCGAGCTCACCGAATGCACGCGCGGCAACATCGCGCTGCGGCTCGACGGCCGTTGGGTCACGCCGCCGTTGCGCTGCGGCCTGCTCGGCGGCATCGGCCGCGCCATGCGCCTGCACAGCGGCGAACTTGCAGAAGCCGTCGTGCGGGTGGACGATCTGCCCAGCGTGCAGGCCCTGGCCTTCGTGAACAGCCTGCGCGGCTGGATCGATGCCGACCTGCACCTGCCTTCCAAATAGTTCGACAAAGCGCTTGACTTGGAGCGCGCTCTAATTTCGAGAATCAACGCCATGGAAACCAGCCTGACCATCGCGGAAGTCGCCGAGCGCACGGGCCTCACGGCCTACACGCTGCGCTACTACGAGCGCATCGGGCTGATCGCCGCGGTGCCGCGTGCACCGGGCGGTCAGCGCCGCTATGCGGGCGCCGACATGGAATGGCTGGCTTTCCTGTTGCGCCTGCGCGAGACCGGCATGCCCATCCAGGGCATGCAGGCCTTCGCCAGGCTTCGAAGCCAGGGGGACGCCAGCGTCGGCGAACGGCGCGAGATGCTCGAACAGCATCTCGCCGATGTTCAGGCCCGGGTGGCGGCGCTGCAGCAATCGATGCAGGCGCTGTCGCTCAAGATCGATCACTACCGCAAGGTCGAGAAGACGAAACGGCGTCCTCCTTTGTCGGGCACAGCCCCGGAAGGAAAGACAAGCGATGACGAACACACAGAACCCCGGCCACACGGCCAACGAGCGCTACGCGCGCGGACTGGCCAAGCTGCAGGAAATCGACGGTGAAGGCGGCGTCAAGGTCGTCGAGAGCCTGGCCGACATCGCGCCCGACTTCGCGCGCCTGCTGATCGAGTTTCCGTTCGGCGACGTCTACTCGCGCCCGGGCCTGGACCTGCGCTCGCGCGAGATCGCGGTGGTGGCCGCGCTGACGGCCATGGGCAATGCGGCGCCGCAGCTGAAGGTGCACATCCAGGGCGCGCTGAACATCGGCGTGACGCGCACCGAGGTGATCGAGATCGTCATGCAGATGGCGGTGTACGCGGGCTTCCCGGCGGCGCTCAACGGCATTGCCGCGGCGCGCGAGGTGTTCGCGGCGGACGATGAAAAAAGCGCGCGGCCCCTTGCGGAACCGCGCGCCCTTGCCGAAGCCGCCGAAGCGGCTTGAAGCCTTACTTCAGGGCCTTGTAGCGCATGCGCTTGGGCTTGGCGCCTTCTTCGCCCAGGCGCTTCTTCTTGTCGGCTTCGTACTCCTGGTAGTTGCCGTCGAAGAAGGTCCACTGGCTGTCGCCTTCGGCGGCCAGGATGTGCGTGGCGATACGGTCGAGGAACCAGCGGTCATGGCTGATCACCATGACCGTGCCGGCGAACTCGAGCAGCGCGTCTTCCAGTGCGCGCAAGGTTTCCACGTCCAGGTCGTTCGACGGTTCATCGAGCATCAGCACGTTGCCGCCGGCGATCAGGGTCTTGGCCAGGTGCAGACGGCCGCGCTCGCCGCCCGACAGCGTGCCGACCTTCTTCTGCTGGTCAGCACCGTTGAAGTTGAAGCGGCCCGCGTACGCACGGCTGGCCATCTGGAACTTGCCGACGTTGATGATGTCCAGTCCGTTCGAGATGTCTTCCCACACGGTCTTCTGGTTGGCGAGCTCGTCGCGGTGCTGGTCGACGAAAGCCGCCTTGACGGTCGAGCCGATGACCACGCTGCCGGCGTCCGGCTGTTCCTTGCCCGCGAGCAGCTTGAACAGCGTCGACTTGCCGGCGCCGTTCGGGCCGATGATGCCGACGATCGCGCCCGGCGGCACCGTGAAGCTCAGGTTGTCGATCAGCATGCGGTCGCCGAAGGACTTGCTCACGCCGTGGAACTCGAACACCTGCTGGCCCAGCCGCTCGGCCACGGGAATGAAGATTTCCTGCGTTTCGTTGCGCTTCTGGTATTCCATGTCGCTCAGCTCTTCGAAGCGGGCCAGGCGCGACTTGCTCTTCGCCTGACGGGCCTTCGGGTTCTGGCGCGACCACTCGAGTTCCTTCTTCAGGGCCTTGGCATGGGCTTCTTCGCTCTTCTGCTCCTGCGCCAGGCGTTCGCCCTTCTGCTCGAGCCAGGTGCTGTAGTTGCCCTTCCATGGAATGCCGCGACCGCGGTCCATTTCCAGGATCCACTCGGCGGCGTTGTCCAGGAAGTAGCGATCGTGGGTGATGGCCACCACGGTGCCCGTGAAGCGCTGCAGGAACACTTCGAGCCATTCGACCGATTCGGCGTCCAAGTGGTTGGTCGGCTCGTCGAGCAGCAGCATGTCGGGCTTGGACAGCAGCAAGCGGCACAGGGCCACGCGCCGCTTCTCGCCGCCCGACAGCAGGCCGATCTTCGCGTCCCATGGCGGCAGGCGCAGCGCATCGGCGGCGATTTCGAGCTGGTGCTCGGAATCGGTGCCGGCGGTGGCGATGACGGCTTCGAGCTGGGCCTGCTCGGCGGCCAGCGCGTCGAAGTCGGCGTCTTCGGCGCCATAGGCGATGTACACCTCTTCAAGACGCGCCTTGGCGGCAAACACCGCGCCCATGGACTCTTCGACCGATTCGCGCACCGTGTGCTCGTTGTTAAGCTTGGGCTCCTGCTCGAGGTAGCCGATGGTCATGCCCGGCATGGGCAGCGCCTCGCCCTCGAACTCCTTGTCCACGCCGGCCATGATCTTCAGCAGGGTGGACTTGCCCGAGCCGTTGAGGCCGAGCACGCCAATCTTGGCGCCGGGGAAAAACGAAAGCGAAATGTCCTTCAAGAGCTGCCGCTTGGGCGGCACGGTCTTGCTGACACGGTTCATCGAATAGACGTATTGAGCCATGTGTGGAAAGTTACCTTGGGTACGGAGATCGGGGAAAAGCGCGGTCGCCAGAAAGAGGCTTTCGGGCGCGGCAAACCACCGATTATCGACTCATGCGACAATAGCGACCGTTGCCGGGTCCAGTTGCCCGCAGCACCGGCTCTCTGCCGGGGACGAAGAAAGGTCCGATTCACCCTGTTGCAAGGGCGGACTTTCCGGCTCCCACCCCTGACCTTCATCTGCCTTGACTGGCTCGGCGTCGCCAAAGACGCCTGGCGGGCCGATGCCACTGCGCCGTGTATGGCGCTTATTGTTTCCAATGAATTTTGATGAACTGAAGCTGGCTCCCGCCATCTTGAAGGCTGTGCACGAGCACGGCTACGACTCCCCCACCCCCATCCAGGCGCAAGCCATCCCCGCGGTGCTCGAAGGTCATGACCTGCTGGGCGGCGCACAGACCGGCACCGGCAAGACGGCCGCCTTCACGCTGCCGATGCTGCACAAGCTCACCATGAGCCGCAGCGCCACCAACAAGTTCGGCGGCGTCGGCATCCGCGCCCTCGTGCTGACCCCCACGCGCGAACTCGCCGCGCAGGTCGAGGAATCGGTCCGCACCTACGGCAAGTACCTGCAGCTCGACTCGACCGTGATCTTCGGCGGCGTCGGCATGAACCCGCAGATCAGCAAGCTCAAGAAGGGTGTCGACATCCTCGTGGCCACCCCCGGCCGCCTGCTCGACCTGCAACAGCAAGGCATGCTGGACCTGAGCCAGGTGCAGATGCTGATCCTGGACGAAGCCGACCGCATGCTGGACATGGGCTTCATCCACGACGTGAAGAAGATCCTGGCCCTGGTGCCCAAGGAAAAGCAGAGCCTGCTGTTCTCGGCCACCTTCAGCGACGAAATCCGCGACCTCGCCGCCACGCTGCTGAAGAACCCGCAAAGCATCCAGGTCACGCCGCGCAACACCACCGTGCAGCGCATCACCCAGGTGATCCACCCCGTGGGCCGCGGCAAGAAGAAGGCGCTGCTCGCGCACATCATCAACGAGAACAAGTGGAGCCAGGTGCTCGTGTTCACGCGCACCAAGTTCGGCGCCAACAGCGTGGCCGAGTTCCTCACCAAGAACGGCATCGAAGCCATGGCGTTGCATGGCAACAAGAGCCAGAGCGCCCGCACGCAGGCGCTGGCCGGCTTCAAGAGCGGCGACATCCGCGCCCTGGTGGCCACCGACATCGCCGCGCGCGGCATCGACATCGACGAGCTGCCGCACGTCGTGAACTACGAGATCCCGAACGTCAGCGAAGACTACGTCCACCGCATCGGCCGCACCGGCCGTGCCGGTTCGAGCGGCGAGGCCGTGAGCTTCGTGTGCCTGGACGAAGAAGGCTTCATGCAGGAAATCGAACGCTTCACCAAGCAGACGATTCCCGTGCAGATCGTCGAGGGCTTCGGTCCTGAAGACGGCGAACGCGCCGAGCCCATCGCCATGGGTCGCCAGACGATCTGGGGCGGCGCCGGCCGTCCGCCGAGCCGCGACGTGATGCAGGCGGCCGCCAAGGCCGCCCGCACCGAGATGCTGTCGCGCATCCGCGAGAACAAGGCCGGCCAGGGTGGCGGCAACGGCGGTGGTGGCGGCGGCGGCGGTGGCGGTCAACGCCGCGGCGGCGGCCAGGGCCAGGGCGGCGGTCAAGGCCGCAGCGCCAACGGTGGCGGCCAGGGCCAGGGTCAAGGCCCGCGCGGTCCGGGCGCCCGCGCCCCGCAAGGCCGCGGTCCGCAAGGTCCGGCACGCACGCCGCACCATGCACCGCACCAGCAACAGGCCCACCAGCCGCACGATGAGCGCCAACCGCGCCATCACGGCAACAGCCACAGCCCGACGCAGGCCAACCAGGTCGCACACCTGCGCGCCGAAGCGGTCGCGGGCGGCGCAGCAGGCCAGCCGGATCCGTTGCGCACGAGCGTCGACCACATGGGTGGCGGACGCGGTCGCGGCCGCCCGGGCGGCGGCGGCGGTGGTGGCGGCTACGGCGGCAACCGTTCGGGCGGCGGTGGCCGTTCGGGTGGCGGCGGCGGCTACGGCGGCGGTGGTGGCGGTGGCCGCTCGGGCGGCGGTGGTGGTGGTGGTGGCCGTTCGTTCGGTCGCTGACATCCACGGCAGGCTCACACCTGCTTGAAAGACAAAAGGGCACCTCGGTGCCCTTTTTCGTTGGCGGCTGTTGCTGCTGCCCTTGCCAGGCCGCCGCCAACCCTGCGGCACGCCTCGAGGAATCGCAAACGAAAGATCGCCACTCCCGCCCGGCGCGGCAAGACACAATTGTCAAGCCATGCAATACATCCCACCCAACTACGCGACCCTCTTCGTAGCCACCTGCAATCTCCTGAACCTCGCGAACCCCAACCGCGTGTACTACGAGAACCAGGACGCCTACACCGAGCGCGAGTACGAGCGAAAGATCGACTGGACCGGCGAGCGCTTCCACGCGCTCAACGCCGACGTGCTGGCGGTGCAGGAGGTGTGGGACGAGGCGGCGCTCAAGGACGCCATTGCGCGCAGCGGGCTGCGCTACGACTTCGTCTCGGTGCCGGGCGCCGAGAACAAGCCGCTGCCCGGCAGCCCGCCGGGCACGCCGGACAGGCCCGGCGCGCAAGGCACGCCACGCGTGGGCATCGCCACGCGGCTGAAGGTGGACGACGTGCGCTCCTTCGCTGAATTTCCGCCGGCCTTCGGCGTCGACGTGCCCGGGCTGGGCTCGCACACGCGCTTCGAACGGCCGCCGATGCTGGTCACCGTGCGCATGAAGCACGGCCAGCCGGTGCACGTGCTCACGGCGCACCTGAAGTCCAAGCGGCCGAAGTTCCTGCAGGACGCGCAGGGCAACCACCTGGAAGACCGCGACGACCGCAAGGTGGGCGTGATGGCGTCGCTGCGTTCGCTGCTCATGCGCGGCGCCGAGGCCGCCGCCCTGCGCTGCATCGTGATCGACCTGCTGCAGGGCACCAACGTGCCGCTGGTGGTGATGGGCGACTTCAACGACAACCCGCACAGCGTGACCACGCAGCTCGTGGCGGCCACCTCCGAGGTGGCCTACGACAAGGCCGCGCGCGACGTGGCGCTGTTCAACGCCTACGAGATGCAGGGCGAGTCGGCGCTCAAGAAGGACGTGGCTTACTCGCACATCCACCAGGGCTTTCCGGATGTGCTCGACCAGATCCTGGTGAGCGAGGAATTCGTCGCCGGCAGCCGCCACAGCCTGGGCGACGTGCGGCGCGTCGACTACTTCAACGACCACCTGCACGAAGGGCGCGACCGCTCGCGCTCCGACCACGGCTTCGTGCGCGCGCTGCTGCGGCTGCGCACGGACTGAGGCTCTGCATTTCTTCCTCCCCTTCCGGGGGGAGGATCGGGGTGGGGGCACGCGGCCGTCGATGAGACGCAGCGACATTGCAAGCGCCGTCAGCCCCCATCCCAACTTCCCCCGTGAGGGGAAGGCGCAAGACAAGAGCCGCGCGCCGTGCCCTGTGCCCGGCCCGCTTCAGCGGCCCATGCGCTTGCCGGTCTGCCGGTCGAACAGGTGCACGCTCTCGGCCTCGATGGCCAGCCGCACGGTCTCGTCGGGCCGCGCATCGACGCGGCCGTGCACCGCCAGCACCAGCTTGGCTTCGCCCACCTGCACCAGCAGTTCGGTCTCCGCGCCCGTGGGCTCGACCACGATCACCTTGGCATCCACGCCGTTCGAGCCGCCGCCGAGCGTCATGTCGCCCGGGCGAATGCCGTAGTGCACCGGCTGGCCGTCGGGCGCCGAAGTGGCCACCGGCACGGGCCAGCGCGCACCCTGCGATTCGACCCAGCACTCGCCGCCCGAGCGCCGCACGGTGCCTTCGATCACGTTCATCGACGGCGAGCCGATGAACTGCGCCACGAACAGGTTGTCGGGGCGGTCGTACAGGTCCAGCGGCGTGCCGATCTGCTCGACGATGCCGTCGTGCATCACGACGATGCGGTCGGCCATGGTCATGGCCTCGATCTGGTCGTGCGTCACGTACACGGTGGTGGTCTTCAGGCGCTGGTGCAGCGCCTTGATCTCGGCGCGCATGGCCACGCGCAGCTTGGCGTCGAGGTTGGACAGCGGCTCGTCGAACAGGAACACCTTCGGGTCGCGCACGATGGCGCGGCCCATGGCCACGCGCTGGCGCTGGCCGCCCGAGAGTTCGCGCGGGTAGCGGCCCAGCAGCGGGTCGAGGTTCAGGATCTTCGCGGCGCGCGACACGCGCTCGTCGGTCACCGACTTCTCGGCGTTGCGCAGGCGCAGGCTGAAGCCCATGTTCTCGCCCACCGTCATGTGCGGGTAGAGCGCGTAGCTCTGGAACACCATGGCGATGTCGCGGTCCTTCGACTCGAGGTCGTTGACCACGCGGCCGTCGATGACGATCTCGCCACCGCTGATGTCCTCAAGGCCGGCCAGCATGCGCAGCAGCGTCGACTTGCCGCAGCCCGACGGGCCGACCAGCACGACGAATTCGCCGTCGGTGATGTCGAAGCCCAGGCCCTTGATGATCTGGACCTTGCCGAAGGATTTCTGGATATTGCGAAAGGAGACGGAAGCCATTTTTTAATCCTGTTTTCGCTCAGCTCTTCACGGCACCGGCCGTGAGGCCGCCGACCATGTAGCGTTTGAAGGCGTAGTAGATCGCCGCCGGAGGCAACGCGTAGATCAGGCCGGTGGCCATCAGCAGCTCCCATGGCGAATCGTCGGCCGACAGGAAGTTGCCGAGCGCCACCGCCAGCGTCACGCTCCTGTCGTTCGACAGCAGCAGGAACGCATAGAGGTACTCGTTCCACGCCAGCAGCAGCGAGTAGGTGCCCACGGCCACCAGCGAAGGCACCATCAGCGGCAGGTACACGAGGCGAAACAGCTGCAACGGCGAGGCGCCGTCCATGCGCGCGGCTTCGTCGAGCTCGTAGGGCAGCTTGTCGGAGGCCTGCTTCAGCACCCAGATGCAGTACGGCGAGGCGATGGTCACCATCGCCAATATCAGCGCCCACTGGCTGTTGAGCAGCCCGTAGTTGCCCATCGTCTTGTACATGGGCACGGCCAGGAAGGCGGCCGGAATGAAGTACGTGAACAGCGCCAGGTTCATCACCGTGCGCCCGCCGCGCACGCGCAGCCGGCTGATGGCGAACGCCGCGGTGGTGGCCACGAACAGCGTCAGCACACCGACCGACAGCGCAATGACCAGCGAGTTGCCCAGCTGCACCCAGAAGTGGCTCAGGTAGAAATGCTTCTGGTAGAAGACCGTCGCGAAGTTGTTCAGCGTCGGGTGCGTGGGCCACAGGTGGCCGCTGGTGGCGGAGTCCTTGCTCGAGAACGCGAACAGCGCCATGTGATAGACCGGAATCAGCGTCCACAGCAGCACCGGGATGCCGATGAGCAGCAGCTTGGCCTCGGTCAGCACGGCCTTGGGGGTCCAGCGCGTCATATCGCCCTCCGACGAGCCGCCTCCAGGGAGGCGAGCGCCCCCTGGGGAGGCAGTGAATACACGAAGTGATGAACGTGGGGGCTCATTTCGACAGCCTCTTCATCATGAAGTACACGAGCGGCAGCACGAGCGGCATGGCCACCACGATGGACGCCATCGACAGGTCGACCTGGTCGAGGCGCAGGTAGCGAATGCCCAGCGTGGCGAGCACGTGCGTCAGGTCGGCGGGTCCGCCGCCGGTGAGCAGGTACACGCTGTTGAAGTCGCCCAGCGTCCAGATCATCGACAGAATGAGCGAGGTGACGTACAGCGTCTTCAGTGCCGGCCAGCTCACGAAGCGGAACTTCTGCCACGAGGTGGCGCCGTCGACCGAGGCGGCCTCGTACTGCTCGCCCGGAATGGCCAGCCGCCCCGCCACCAGGATCAGCGTCCAGAACGGCAGCGACTTCCACACGTGCACCAGCATCGCGAAGCCCAGCGCGAGCGTCGGGTCGTTGAGCCAATTGGGACCATCGGCGCCGGTCAGGCGGAAGATGGTGGTGTTGATCACGCCCCACTCCGGGTTCAGCATGAAGCGGAACGACAGGATGGTCGGGATCGAAGGCATCGCCCACGGTAGGATGAAGATCGCCGAGATGATCTTGATCCACCAGCGCGAGGTCACGAAGAAGCCCGAGAGCACGAGGGCCACGAGCATCTTGATGTTGATCGCCACGACCAGGAACACGGCCGTGTTGATCACGGAGCGGAAGAAGATCGGGTCTTCGACCAGCTTCACGTAGCTTTGCGGATGGCGGGCGAGCCAGAGCCCGTAGCCCACCGGGTACAGGACGAACACCACGAACACCAGCAGGTAGGGCACGACCATCACCGCGCCCCAGAACTGCCAGCGCGCGTGGCGCGCACCCAGGTTGGCGACAGGTGCCGCGGTGGTCGCGGCGGCGTCGGAGACGGTCACGGTCGAGCTCATGGCGTCGGCTGCTGTGCGTTCGTGGGGCTCGCCGCGCTTACTGCGCCGCCACCGTCTTAATGCGCGCGATCATCTCGTCCACGGCCTTGTCCACCGGCACCTTGTCGGTCACGACGCGGCTCATGGCCTTGGCCCAGACGTTCTCGTTGTTGATCACGGTGAAGCGGTAGTTCTTGGTGAACTCGAAGGTCACGGTGCCGGCGGCGTACTGGTTGAACACCGACTTGCGGTGCGAGTCGGCCTGCCAGAACGGGCTGGCCTGTCCGGCCTTGGTGACCGGGAACCAGCGGCCCAGCGAACCCTCGACGTACGGCGTGAGGTTTTCCTCCTGCAGCAGGAAGGACACGAACTCCTTGGCGCGCGCCTTGTTCTTGCCGTCCTTGAACACCACGCCGGTCTTCACCGCGGTGCGGTAGACCATCTTGCCGCCGTCGGGCTTGCTCGGGAAACCGGCCGTGCGGATGCGCTCGGTGTAGTTCTTGCGCGCTTCTTCACGCTGCTCGGCGGTGAGCGTTGCGTTGTTCGAGTCGTCGAGCCACTTGGCCGGCAGCGAGATGGTCGCGTTGTGCGTCATCACGGTCGTCTTGTTGTGGAAGGCGACGTTGTTGTCCGGGTCCTTCCAGCTGGTGGACGAAGGCGGCGTGCAGCCCGTGAGGTAGGGCTTGGTGTAGTCGGTCATGGCGGCGATCAGGCCGGTGCGCACCTTCGGGTCGTCGACCAGCAGCTTGCCGTTGTCGTCGACCAGCTTGACGTTGTACGCGTCCATGAACGTCAGGAACGAATAGAAGGCGTCGCTCGAGTCCACGCCCATGGGCATGCCGATGCCGAAGGTGCGCTTGCCGCTCTTCTGGCGGCTCGCGGGTTGTACCTTCTCGCACCAGAAGGGCCAGTACTCCTTCCACGTGGTGGGGATGTCCGACTCCTTGAAGCCGGCCTCGGCGAGCATGTCGATCCAGTACTCGATGTGCATCGTCTGCTGCTTGATCGGGAAGGCGTAGTAGGCCTTCTTCTTCGTCTGGTCGTTGTAGAGGAAGGTGGTCTCGATCGTGTTGGTCGCGAAGCGGTCCTTCATGGGCGTGAGCACGCTGCCGATGTCCTCGAGCTTGCCGTCGAAGGCCCACTTGCCGGTGACCTGGAAGTCGTACACGTCGGCGTAGGCCACGTCGGGCGGGCTGCCCGAGTCGAGCGCGGACACGGTCTTCGGAATCATGTCCTGCACCGGGTACTGCGACAGCTCGACCTTCACGTCCTTGTGCTTTTCCTCGAACTTCTTGATGGCGGCGAACAGCGCGTCGTCCTCCGCCTTGTAGAAGCCCTTGACCCACCAGACGGTGAGCTTTTCCTGCGCGAAGGCGTTGCCTGACGCGATCAGGCCCAGCGCGACCAGGGTCGGCGCAATGAGCGATTTGGCGAGTTTCATGGTTTTGTCTCCTTCTCTTCTTGGGTGGAATTTGCTCGGGGCGCGAGCGTAGGGTGAAAGAACCGGATGCGAACTGCGGACAAACGCGTAGACGGCCTGGGCGACGCCGCCGCGCCTAGCTGGCCTTGAGCCTTGGCGGCGGCCTGCTCAGGCGTGGCAGGCGGCGCCTGGAACCGAGCACGTCCTCGATGTCCTGGCGCGCGCCGTCGATGAGCCGGATGATCGCGAGCTCGGCCTTCGACGGGTCATGCGCGATCACCGCGTCGAGCACCGCGCGGTGCAGCGGCAGCGAGAGCGCGGGGCCGTCGGGCTTGGTGGTGGAAATCTCGAAGCTGGTGCGCAGCAGCGCGTTGAGCACCTTGCTCATCTGCGAAATCATGCGGTTGCCCGCCGCGCTCAACAGGCCGTTGTGAAAGCGCAGGTCGAAGGTGACGTAGTCGCCGCCGTTCTCCACGGCTTCCTTCATGCCGGCGAAGGCACTTTCGATTTCGTCGATGTCCTTCTGGGTGGCGCGCTCCGCCGCGAGCCGCACCGCCGCAGGCTCGACCACGCGGCGCAGGTCCTGCAGGTCGCGCAGGAACTCGGGCGTGAGGCCGGCGCGTGCTTGCCAGGTGATGACGTCGGGGTCGAACCAGTTCCACTTGTCCTTGGGCAGCACGCGCGTGCCGACCTTCGGCCCGGTGACGATCAGGCCCTTGGCCACCAGGGACTTGATGGCCTCGCGCACCACCGTGCGGCTCACGCCGAGTTCCTCGCCGAGGATGGGCTCCGCGGGGATCGACGCACCGATCGCATAGCGCCCCGCCACCACGGCTTCACCGAGCAGCTCGAGCGTGCGACCGTGGATGTTCTTGATCATGTGAGATGTGATTTCTGGTATCGCGACGCTCGAAAACACTAAGGCTCCGGCGTGTTGATCGCGCTTATCATATGATGATTGAAATCGATTTTCCGGCAGGACAAACCCTGAGGTTTGGGCCCTTAAAAGCAACAATTCGGAGACATACCCATGAGCATTCCTCCCAAGAAAAAACCCGGTGAACTGCGCAGCCAGCAATGGTTCGGACGCCACGACCGAGACGGCTTCATCTACCGCAGCTGGATGAAAGGCAAGGGCGTGCCGCACGACCAGTTCGACGGTCGCCCGGTCATCGGCATCTGCAACACCTTCAGCGAACTGACGCCCTGCAACTCGCACTTCCGCACGCTCGCGGAGCAGGTGAAGATCGGCGTGTACGAAGCGGGCGGCTTCCCGCTCGAGTTCCCGGTGATGTCGCTCGGCGAGACGCTGCTGCGGCCCACCGCCATGCTTTACCGCAACCTCGCGAGCATGGACGTCGAGGAGAGCATTCGCGGCAACCCGCTGGACGGCGTGGTGCTGCTCATGGGCTGCGACAAGACCACCCCCGCACTGATGATGGGCGCGGCCAGCGTCGACCTGCCGACCATCGGCGTGTCGGGCGGCCCGATGCTCTCGGGCAAGTGGCGCGGACAGGAGCTGGGCTCGGGCACCGGCGTGTGGCAGATGAGCGAGCAGGTGCGCGCCGGCACGCTCAAGCTGCAGGACTTCTTCGAGGCCGAGAGCTGCATGCACCGCAGCCACGGCCACTGCATGACGATGGGCACCGCGAGCACCATGGCCAGCATGGTCGAGTCGCTGGGCATCGGCCTGCCGGGCAATGCGGCCTACCCCGCCGTCGACGGCCGCCGCAACGTGCTGGCGCGCCAGGCGGGCCGGCGCATCGTCGGCATGGTGCACGAGGACATGAACATGTCGAAGATCCTCACGCGCCAGGCCATCGAGAACGCGATCAAGGTCAATGCGGCCATCGGCGGCTCGACCAACTTCGTGATCCACCTGCTGGCCATCGCGGGCCGCATGGGCGTGGACCTCACGCTCGACGACTTCGACCGCCTGGCCGCCGAGCTGCCCTGCCTGGTCAACCTGCAACCCTCGGGCCAGTACCTGATGGAAGACTTCTGCTACGCGGGCGGCCTGCCGGTGGTGATCAAGGAGATCGCCGAGCACCTGCACAAGGACATCCTCACGGTCACCGGCCAGAGCGTCTGGGAGAACGTGAAGGACGCCGAGAACTACGGCCCGCAGGTCATCCGCACGCTGGCCGAGCCCTTCAAGGAGAAGGCCGGCATCTGCGTGCTGCGCGGCAACCTCGCGCCCAACGGCGCCATCATCAAGCCCAGCGCGGCCACGCCCGAGCTGCTGGTGCACAAGGGCCGCGCGGTGGTGTTCGAGAGCGCCGAAGACCTGCACAAGCGCATCGACGACGAGAACCTCGACATCGACGAGCACTGCATCATGGTGCTGAAGAACTGCGGCCCCAAGGGCTACCCCGGCATGGCCGAGGCCGGCAACATGCCGCTGCCGCCGAAGGTGCTGCGCAAGGGCATCACGGACATGGTGCGCATCAGCGACGCGCGCATGAGCGGCACCGCCTACGGCACCGTGGTGCTGCACACCGCGCCCGAGGCCGCGGCCGGTGGCCCGCTGGCCCTGGTGCAGGACGGCGACATCGTCGAGCTCGACGTGCCCAACCGCAAGCTGCACCTGCATGTGAGCGACGAGGAACTGGCCAAGCGCCGCGAGAAGTGGGTCGCGCCGCCGGCCCCGCTCGACTCGGGTTACTGGAAGCTGTACGTCGACACGGTGCTGCAGGCCGACCAGGGGGCCGACCTGGCCTTCCTGCGCGGCCGCCGCGGGGCATTCGTGCCGCGCGACAATCACTGAGATGACGACAAGACTGGTAGCCATCGACTGGGGCACGAGTTCACTGCGCGGCGCGCTGCTGGACGCTGACGGCAAGGTGCTGGAAGAGCGCAGCGATGCGCGCGGCATCCTCACGGTGCCCGAAGGCGGCTTTCCCGCCGTCTTCGACACGCTGTTCGGCGACTGGATGCGCCTGCAGGGCGCACGCTGCCTGATCTCCGGCATGGCCGGCAGCAAGCAGGGCTGGGTCGAGGCGCCGTACTGCGCCTGCCCCGCGGGCCGCGTGGAAGTGGGCCGCAGGATCATCGACATCGACGCCATTCCCGGCGCGCGCATCGCGATCGTGCCGGGCCTGAGCGACGAGCACGACGGCGTGCCCGACGTGATGCGCGGCGAAGAGGTGCAGATCTTCGGCGCCATGTCGATCACCGGCATGGACGACGGCGTCTTCGTGCTGCCCGGCACGCACAACAAGTGGGTCACGGTGAAGAAGGGCCGCGTCGCGGGCTTTCGCACCTACATGACGGGCGAGTTCTATGCGCTGCTGAGCCAGCACTCGATCCTGGCGCGCACGCTGGACGCGGCCGCGCCGCTGGACGAAGCCGCCTTCCTCGAAGGCGTGACACGCTCCGAGAACGGCCACGGCCTGCTGCACAACGCCTTCGGCACGCGCACGCTGGCGCTGTTCGAGCGCATGCCGAAGGAAGAGCTCGCGAGCTATCTCTCGGGCCTACTCATCGGCGACGAGCTGCGCATGCAGTCGCTGCAGGCCGTCGGCGAGGTGGTGCTGATCGGCTCGTCCGCCCTCACCCAGCGCTACACGCTCGCCCTGCGCGCCACCGGCGTCGCCACGCGCACGCTGGGTGCCGAAGCCACCTGGGCCGGACTGCACGCGCTGTCGGGCTTTCTCGACACCGACAGACGCGCAAGCCCAACCTAAATCCCGCACCAGCCCCGCATCAGCCCCGCATGACCACACCCCTCGAAAAATTCAGCGCAGCGATGCGCGAGCTGCCCCTGGTGGCCATCCTGCGCGGCCTCGCGCCCGCCGAAGCCGCCGACGTGGGCGACGCCATCGTCGAGCCCGGCTTCCGCCTGCTCGAAGTGCCGCTCAACTCGCCACAGCCGCTGGAGAGCATCGCGCTGATGCGCCAGCGCTTTCCGCAGGCGCTGATCGGCGCGGGCACGGTGCTCGGCGCGCAGCAGGTGCGCGACGTGCATGCCGCCGGCGGCGAACTCATCGTCTCGCCCAACTACAACGCCGAAGTGGTCGCCGAAGCCGCGCGGCTCGGCCTGGTCTGCCTGCCGGGCGTCATGACGCCCACCGAGGCCTTCGGCGCGCTCGCGTCGGGCGCCACCGGGCTCAAGCTGTTCCCCGCCGAGCTGGCCTCGCCCGCCGTGGTGAAGGCGCTGCTGGCGGTGCTGCCGGCCGGCACGCCGGTGATGCCCGTGGGCGGCATCACGCCGATGAACATGGCCGAATGGCGGGCGGCGGGTGCCGAGGGCTTCGGCATCGGCTCCGCCCTCTACAAGCCCGGCAAGACGGCCGGCGCGGTGCGCGAAGACGCGAAGAAATTCATCTCGGCCTGGACCGGCACGACGCTGGACTGAGCCCGCAAGAACAACGGAGAACCCCACGATGTCCGCCGATTCCGAATACGCCAGCCCCGCCGTGCGCAAGCTGCGCGAAGACCTTGCGCTCGCACTGCGCGCGGCCGCCCACCACGGGCTGTCCGAAGGTGTGTGCAACCATTTCAGCGTGATGCTGCCGGGCGCGCAGGACCGTTACCTCATCAACCCGCGCGGGCTGCACTGGAGCGAGATCGGCCCCGACGACATCGTGCTGATCGACGTGCACGGCGAGGTGCTGGCCGGGCGCCACCGCGTCGAGCCGACCGCGCTGTTCATCCACGGCGCGGTACACCGGCTCACCGGCCATGCGGTCGTGCTGCACTGCCACATGCCCTACGCCACGGCGCTCACGCTCACGGTCGACCGTGCGCTCGACCCGACCGCGAGCCAGAACGCGATGCGCTACATGAACCGCATTGCCATCGACGCCGAATACAACGGCCTGGCGCTGGACGACGCCGAAGGCGAGCGCATTGCCCGCGCCATGACCGGCAAGGACGTGGCCTTTCTCGCGAACCACGGCGTGATCGTGGCGGGCGGCACCATCGCGCATGCCTACGACGACCTCTACTACCTGGAGCGCGCGTGCCTGCACCAGGTGATCGCGCAGTCGACCGGGCGCCCGCTGGTGCCGGTCGACGCCAAGCTGGCCGCGCACGTGGCGGCGCAGATCCAGGGCGAGCGCGAGCAGTCCGACCTGTTCTTCGAAGCCCTGCGCCGCATGCTGCCGCCGCCACGCGGCTGAGGCAACGGCCTACAACCAATGGCGCGCCCCGCCAGGCGCGCCGCGGGCGCTGGAGCCTTTAGGATCCGGGCATGCCCGCGCACGGGCTTACAGCTCTTCATCCGATTTCGCTCCAGCCTTACAAAGGCTTCACACAAGGGCGCGAGGATGAGGCTTCCAACCAATACCGGGGGATCAAGTGAAAAAGCTTACTTTTGCATTCGGCGCCGCGGCCCTGCTTTCGCTGGCCGCACTGAGCGCACCAGCCCAGGCCCAGACGGGCGGCTCGTTCATCCAGGCACAGGTGTACGTGGTACCGCCTCCGCCGCCGCGCCGCTACTACGCGCCGCCGCCGCCGCCGCGCTACTACGGTCCGCCGCGCCACTATCACGGCGACCGCTACTACCGCGACCGCCGCTGGGATGACGGCCGCCGCCATGGCCGCCGCGACAACGACGGCGACGGCGTGCCCAACCGCTACGACCGCCGCCCGAACAATCCGTACCGCTATTGATCTTCATCGATCACTATTGATCGAGACGACAACGACCCGGGCCACGCGCCCGGGTTCTTGTTTCAGGCTGTCGCGAGCCCGGCCGCGGCTCAGGCCGCCTCGGGCGACCCCGCATAAGGCGGCGTCGCGCTCGACAGTCCCTGCTTGAGCTGCCGCGAGACCTCGTCGGCCAGCACCTCGACCTTGCCCGCTTCCACGCCTTCGAGCGCCTGGCGGGCCACGCTGTCGGGCGATACCTTGTCGCCGGGCAGGTGCGCGGCCATGTCGGTGTCCATCAGGGCCATGTGCAGGCTCGTGACCTGCGTGCCCTGCCCCGCCAGTTCGTTGCGCAGGCCGTTGCTCAGCGACCAGGCGGCCGACTTGGTCGCGCTGTAGGTCGCCACGCCCGGGAAGGTGGTCCAGCTCAGGGCCGACAGCGCATTCACGACCGCCCCGCCGCCGTTGGCCTTCAGCACGGGCGCGAAGGCCTGCGTGAGCGCCCAGGGGCCGAAGAAATTGGTTTCGAATTCGGCGCGCGCGGCGGCCACCGCGTCGGGCGAGCCGAGAAAGCTCGACCCGCGCGAGATGCCGGCGTTGTTGATCAGCAGCGTGACGTCGCCGCAGTCGCGCACCGCCGCCTCGATCTGCGCGGGCTGCGTCACGTCGAGCGCCACCGGCGTCACGCCGGGCAGCGTGATGCTCTTCGGGTCGCGCGCCGCGCCGTAGACCTTGCGCGCGCCGGCGGCCAGCGCCGCCTTGGCAAAGGCAAGGCCGAGGCCGCGGTTGGCACCGGTGATGAAGACGACCGAATCCTTGATTTTCATGACGCGCCTTTCGTTGAGAGAGTCTGTTGAAAACTGAGCTTCAGGCCTGCGCCACGCGGCGCAGCAATCCGCTGGTGGTGCGCGGCCAGCCCACGCGGCCGAACCAGGCGCCGCCCGCGATGGCCGACGCGCTCACCACGCCGTACACCACCAGCGCCACGCCCTGCGCCGCGAACACGCCGGAGAGGCCGCCGCCCCAGCGCAGCGCCAGCCAGCCGCCGGTGCCCGCCACCACCAGGCGCGCGATGTTGCCCAGCACCGGCCACATCAGCCGGCCCGCGCCCTGCGACGCGAAATACAGCACCAGCCCGACACCGAAGAAACCGTACAGCGGCCCCACCACGCGCAGGTAGTGTGCGCCGGTCTCGAGCATTGCAGGGTCGTTGCCGAACAGCATCAGCCACGGCCGCGGGAACAGCGCCGCGGCCACGCCGATGGTCTCGGTCAGCGCAAAGGCCAGCGCCGCGCCGGCCCAGGTGGCGCGCAGCGCGCGCTCGCGCTGGCCCGCGCCCATGCAGGTGCCGACCATCGCGACCAGCGGTGCGCCCAGGCCGAACACCAGCGGCACCAGCAGGTACTCGAGCCGCGAGGCCGTGCCGTAGCCGGCCAGCGCGCCGGAGCCGAAGTGGCCCGTCAGCGCGGTGGCGATGCCGATCGCCAGGTTGGTGGCCACCGTCGACACCGCGCCCACGAGCCCGATGCGCAGGATGTCGCGGAACATCGGCCAGCGCAGCTGCAGCGCGCCGAGCGTGAACTTCAGCAGGCTGCGTGGCGAGCGCAGGTACGCGATGAGCGCGATCGAGCCCAGCAGGTAGTACAGCAGCAGCGCCATCGCACCGCCGGCAATGCCCATGCCCGGCAGCGGACCGACGCCGAAGATCAGCAACGGCGACGCGGGAATGAGGAACACCACGCCCACCACCGTCACGTTGGCCGGCACCGACATGTTGCCCGTGCCGCGGATGATGGCCGACAGCGAATTGAACAGCCACACCAGCGTTGCGCCCGCGAACACCCAGTTCGAGTACGTGAGCGCCGCGTCGAGCGCCAGCCCGGTGCCGCCCATGATCCCGTAGAGCCAGCGCCCGCCGAGCAGCAGCGCCAGCGTGAAGCACAGGCCGAAGCCCAGCGCGATGACGATGGCGTGCCACACCAGCGCGTCGGCGTCGGCGCGGCGGCGCGCACCGAGCGCGCGCGCGATCGACGAGGCAATGCCGCCGCCCATGGCGCCGCTCGACGTCATCTGCATCAGCATGACGATGGGGAACACCAGCGCCATGCCGGCGAGCGCGTCGGTGCCGAGCTTGCCGACGAAGTAGGTCTCGATGAGGCCGACGGAGGCCTGCGCCACCATCACCAGCACGTTGGGCGCGGCCAGGCGCAGCAGCGTGGGCACGATGGGCGCCTCGAGCAGGCGGCGCGTGCGCGGGTCGAGCGAGTCGAGGTTGGCGCTGTTGGAAGTGGTCATGGCGGGTGTCCCGGTGGGTTCAGGGTGCGATCAGGCACGGGCCGCGGCGGGCGTGACCGGCGTGCCGGCCTTCGCCGCCGGGCGGCGGATCATCATCACGATCACCGCCGCCACCAAGCAGGCCGCGCCTGCGGCGTACAGCGCCGGGGTGTAGGTCAGCAGCAGCGTGCGCGCAAAGCCCGCGCCATAGGCGGCCGTGGCGGCGCCCAGCTGGTGCGCGGCAAAGACCCAGCCGAACACCAGGCCGACCTTGGCGGGGCCGAAGGCGGCGCCCGCGAGCTTGACCGTCGGCGGCACGGTGGCGATCCAGTCGAGGCCGTAGAACATCGCGAAGATGCCCAGCCCGTAGATGGTGAACTCCGAATGCGGCAGCCAGAACAGCGACAGGCCGCGCAGGCCGTAGTACCAGAACAGCAGCTTGCGGTTGTCGTAGCGGTCCGACAGCCAGCCCGACAGGATGGTGCCGACGAAGTCGAAGGCGCCCATCATCGCGAGCACCGAGGCGGCGGGCACTGCGCTCATGCCGTAGTCGCCGCACAGCGAGATGAAGTGCGTCTGCACCAGGCCGTTGGTGCTCAGGCCGCAGATGAAGAAGGTGCCCGCCAGGATCCAGAAGGTGCGGTTGGTCGAGACTTCCTTGAGCACGCGAAACGGCGTGGCGAAGTTCATCAGGGGCGCCGCGGCAGCCGGCGCGGCCGGCTGCGTGCCGGGCTTTTCACCGTAGGGCAGCAGGCCGATGTCCGACGGCCGGTTGCGCATCAGGCACAGCGCGAGCACGCCGATGAGGATGCTGCCGATCACGATCGGCACGATGGCCGAGCGCCAGCCCCAGTGCTCGATCATCCAGGCCGCGAACGGCAGGAAGGCCAGCTGCCCCGTGGCCGAGCTGGCCGTGAGCATGCCGATGACCAGGCCGCGCCGCGTCACGAACCAGCGGTTGGCCACCACCGCGCCGAGCACCAGCGCCGTCATGCCGGTGCCCAGGCCCAGCATCAGGCTCCACAGCACGAACAGTTGCCACAGCTGCGAGGCCATGGTGACCAGCGCCATGCCCAGGCCGACGAGCGTGAGGCCGGTGCAGATCACGGCGCGCAGGCCGTAGCGCTCCATGAGCACCGCGGCGAACGGGCCCATGAGGCCGAACAGCGCGAAGCGCAGCGCGAGCGCGGAGGAGATCTGCTCCGTGCTCCAGCCGAATTCCTGGCCGAGCGGCTTGAGCATGGCGCCCGGCAGGCCCAGCGCGGCCGACATGGTCAGCATGGTCAGGAAGGTGATGGCGGCGACGATCCATCCGTAGTGAATGCCGCGGCGCTGCAGCCATGCGGAGACTTGGGTGGCGAACATGGGACCTCTGCTGTTGGAATTGAATGGGAGGAGGAGAAGGAAACGAAAGCGAAAGCGAAAGCAAGACCCGCGCGCAACGTGGCGCGTGGTGAAAAACGTGGTGTGCCGTGGTGGGTGTGAGGGTCAGTCTTCGGCGTCGGGCTCTTCGTCGCCGCCCAGCAGCGCCATCGCCTCGTCGACCAGCAGGTGCAGCGCGAGCACACGCTCCACGCCCAGCAATGCATTGATGTTCTGCTGCGCCGTCTTCCAGTGCGTCTGCGCTTCCTTGCGCTTTGCCTCGCCCGCCTCGGTGAGCGCGACCAGCCGGCTGCGCGCGTCGGCGCCGGCGCCGAGCGAGATCCAGCCGGCGGCAATCAGCGGCTGCAGGTTGCGGCTCAGGGTCGACGCGGTCATCTTGAGCTCGCCCGCCAGGTCGACGGGGCGCGACGGGCCCAGGCGCGCCAGGTTCGAGAGCAGCGAGTACTGAGTGGTCTTCAGCCCGCTCTTCGACACCTCGGCATCGTAGAACTGCGAGAGGCGGCGCGAGAGCTGGCGCACCTTGAAGCTGGTGCAGCCGCGCGGTTTGGTGAGCGTGTCCATGGGGTATTATTGTAGCTGCAACTATTGCATATGCAACCTACAGCCCATTCGGCACCTCGCACACCCTCGGACAGGAGACCCACCGGCATGACGCAGACCCCCAGCCAGAACCAGCTCGAAGCCTGGATCGCCGCAGAAAAGAAGATCACCGACCGCCTCGACGCCGGCCCCGGCCCGGGCGTGGCCCGTCCCGAGCAGGTGGCGGGCAAGACCGGCCTCGAAGTGATGCAGGCCATGCTGAACGGCGAGATCCCCTACGCCGCCATCGCCAAGACGCTGGACTTCACGATCATCGAAGTGAGCCAGGGCGTGGCCATCTTCCAGGGCACGCCGCTGGCGCAGCACCTGAACCCGCTGGGCACCATCCATGGCGGCTGGGTCGCGACCATGCTCGACTCCGCGCTGGGCTGCTCGGTGCACACCATGATGCCGCCCGGGCGCGCCTACACGACCGCCGAGCTCAGCGTGAACTACGTGAAGGGCCTCACGCCCAAGGTGCAGCGCGTGCGCGCCGAAGGCAAGGTGATCCACTGCGGCCGCCAGCTGGCCACGGCCGAGGCGCGCCTGGTCGGTGCCGACGGCACGCTGTACGCGCACGCCACGACCACCTGCCTGGTGTTCGAAACGCGTCCGGCGGGCTGAGCCCGCCCCGGGCGGCTCATGGCGCCCTTTCTTTTGCGTCGCCGCATGACGCCCTTCCTTTTGCGCCGCCGCACGGCGCCCTGCCTTCGCGCCAAGTAGGCCTTCGGGCTGTAAGTCCAAAGGCGCGGCCCCTCCGGGCCTCCAGTGATAATTATTCGCAACACGGCCATTACGACAACAACAGGCGCCGGCGCTTTTAGAACACCTCACTGCCTTCCCGGAGGATCACCATGACCGAACGCTCACGCGTCCAAGGCCGCGCCGCGCGCGCATTGCTCGGCGCCAGCGCCACCTGGCTGGCCATCGCCGCCCTGCCCACGCAAGTCGCGCAGGCAGCGACCGATGAACTCACGCTCTACACCACGCGCGAGCCCGCGCTGATCCAGCCGCTCATCTCCGCCTTCAGCGCGCAGAGCAACATCAAGGTCAACACCGTGTTCGTGAAGGACGGGCTGCTGGAGCGCGTCAAGGCCGAAGGCGCGCGCTCGCCGGCCGACGTGCTGATGACGGTGGACATCGGCAACCTCATGGACCTGGTCGACGGCGGCGTGACGCAGCCCGTGAAATCGGCCGCGCTCGAATCGGCCATTCCGGCCAACCTGCGCGGCGCCGACGGCCAGTGGTTCTCGCTGTCGATGCGCGCACGCGTGCTGTACGCCGACAAGAGCCTGCCGCTCACCAACTTCCGCTACGAAGACCTGGCCAACCCCAAGTACAAGGGCAAGGTCTGCATCCGCGCGGGCCAGCATCCTTACAACACCGCGCTGGTCGCGGCGCTCATCGCGCACGACGGCGAGGCCAAGGCCGAGCAGTGGCTGCGCGGCGTGAAGGCCAACCTGGCGCGCAAGGCCACCGGCGGCGACCGCGACGTGGCGCGCGACATCCTGGGCGGCATCTGCGACGTGGGCCTGGCCAACTCGTACTACGTCGGCCAGATGAAGAGCGCCAAGGAAGGCACCGACGCGCGCAAGTGGGGCGACGCCATCAAGGTGGTGCGCCCGACCTTCGCCAACACGAAGAGCGGCGGCACGCACGTGAACATCAGCGGCGCCTCGGTGGCCAGGAACGCGCCGCAGCGCGCCAACGCCGTCAAGCTGCTCGAGTTCCTGGTGTCGGAGCCGGCGCAGTCGCTCTACGCGCAAGCCAACTACGAATACCCGGTGCGCAGGGGCGTGGCGCTCGACCCGATCATCGGCCAGACCATCGGCGAGCTGAAGGTCGATCCGCTGCCGCTGACCGAGATCGCCAAGTACCGCAAGCAGGCCAGCGCCCTCGTCGACAAGGTCGGCTTCGACCAGTGACATCGAACGGCCGGGCACCCCAGCCGGCGACTGAATGACCCCCTTGAGGCGCCCACCGCCGGGCCTGCGCGCAGCAGGCCCGGCCTGGCGCTGCGCGTCGTTGCTGATCGCGCTCGGCGTGCTAGCGCCGGTGCTCACGCTGGCGTGGCTGGCCTTCGGCTCGGGCGTGGGCCATTGGGGGCCGCTGTTCGCGCACGTGCTGCCGCAGGCGGCGCTCAACACGGCGCTGCTGCTTTCAGGTGTGGGCGCGCTGGTGCTGGTGATCGGCACCGGCTGCGCGTGGCTCGTCACCGCGCACGACTTCCCCGGGCGCGGCGTGCTGCACTGGGCGCTGCTGCTGCCGCTGGCCATGCCGACCTACATCGTCGCCTTCGCCTACCTCGACCTGCTGCATCCCATCGGCCCGGTGCAGGGTGCCATCCGCTGGGTGCTGGGCTTCGACAGCCCGCGCCAGTTCCGCCTGCCCGACCTGCGCTCGATGCCCGGCGCGATCTTCGTGCTGGGCTTCGTGCTGTACCCCTACGTCTACCTGACGGCACGCGCCATGTTCATGACGCAGCCCGCGCACCTGATGGAAGCCGCGCGCATGCTCGGCGAGAGCCGGCGCGGCGCGTTCTTCCGCGTGGCGCTGCCGCTCGCGCGGCCCGCGCTGGCCGTGGGCCTGAGCCTGGCGCTGCTGGAGACGCTCAACGACATCGGCGCCTCCGAATTCCTCGGCGTGAACACGCTCACCGTGGCGGTCTACACGACGTGGATCACGCGCTCCGACCTGGCGGGCGCCGCGCAGATCGCCTGCGCGATGCTGTTCGTGGTGGTGGCGCTGGTCTGGCTCGAGCGCAACGGCCGGCAGCACCAGCGCTTCGGCTCGGCGCAGCGCATGCGCGCCGTGCAGCCGCGCCGGCTTCGCGGCGGCGCGGCCTGGGCGGCGACCGCCACGGCCTCTCTGCCGGTGCTGATCGGCTTCGTCGCGCCCGCGCTCTACCTGGTCTGGGAAAGCGCCAAGCGGCTGCGCCAGGGCGGCGGCATTTCACAAGGGCTGGTCGCCAGCCTCGGCAACACGCTCGCACTGGCCGCGGGCGTGACCGTGGCCGCCGTGGCCGCCGGCCTGGTGGTGGCCTGGGCCGCGCGCAGCCAGGGCTCGCGCCCGAACCGCGCGCGCTGGCAGGCACGGGCCGCCACGCTGGGCTACGCGGTGCCGGGCACGGTGCTGGCCATCGGCCTGCTCACGCCGGCGCTGGCGTTCGATTCGGCCCTGGCCACCGCGTTCGGCTGGCAGGGCCTGCCGCTGATGGGCGCGGGCGTGGTGCTGGTCGTGGCCTGCGCCATCCGCTTCCTGGCGATGCCGGTGGGCGGCATCGAGGCCGGCCTCGCGCGCATTCCACCCGCCATCGAGCAGGCCTCGCGCCTGCTCGGCGAAACCACCGCCGGCACGCTGCGCCGCGTGCACCTGCCGCTGCTGCGCCCTGCCCTGGCCGCCGGTGCGCTGCTGGTGTTCGTCGACGCCATGAAGGAGCTGCCGGCCACGCTGCTGCTGCGGCCCGCCAATTTCGACACCCTCGCCACCTGGCTCTACGCCGAGGCCGCGCGCGGCACCTACGAGGAAGGCGCGATCGCCGCGCTGGCCATCGTGCTGGCCGGCCTGCTGCCGGTGGTGCTGCTGGCGCGCAACCAGCTGGGCACGCCCGCCGCCGCATCCGTTCCCGGGCCCGACAAGACACCATGAGTTCCCCCCTGCAACTCGACGCCGTCCGGCTCGCCTACGACACCCCGCGCGGCCTGCACACGGTCGTCGACGGCTTCTCGCTCGCGCTGAACGCGGGCGACATCGCCTGCCTGTTCGGCCCCTCGGGCTGCGGCAAGACCACGGTGCTGCGCGCCATCGCGGGCTTCGAGCCGGTGCGCGCCGGCACCGTGCGGCTGGGCGGCGTGCTGCTCTCGTCCGCGCAGACGCACCTGCCGCCCGAGCAGCGGCGCGTGGGCATGATGTTCCAGGAGTACGCGCTGTTCCCGCACCTGTCGGCCGCCAAGAACGTGGCGTTCGGGCTGCGTCGCCTCGGCCGTGCCACGCAGCAGGCGCGCGTCGCCGAAATGCTCGCGCTGGTGGGCCTGGCCGACGCGGGCGAACGCTATCCGCATGAGCTTTCCGGCGGCCAGCAGCAGCGCATTGCACTGGCCCGCGCGCTTGCGCCCTCGCCCGCGTTGCTGCTGCTGGACGAGCCCTTCTCCAACCTCGACGGCGGCACGCGCGAACGACTGACGGCCGAGGTGCGCGGCATCCTCAAGCAGGCTGGGCAGACGGCCGTCCTCGTCACCCACAACGAGGCCGAAGCGCACGCCATGGCCGACTGCATCGGCGTGATGCACGGCGGGCGAATCACGCACTGGCAAGCCACCTCGGCCTAGCACAGGCGGCCCGTTCGTCGAATGGGCTTTGCGGGAAAAGGTTGTTCGGGATCGCAAGAATCGCGGCGTTCCCAGCCACGCACCCACACACCCACACACACTCCCCACCGAGAACGGAAAGCCCCATGACGCAAGCTCTCACCCTCGTCAGCCACCTGCTGTGCCCGTACGTGCAGCGCGCCGCCATCGCGCTGCATGAAAAAGGCGTGCCTTTCGAGCGCGTGGTCATCGACCTCGCGAACAAGCCCCAGTGGTTCCTCGACATCTCGCCGCTCGGCAAGGTGCCGCTGCTGAAGGTGCACAAGCCCGACGGCAGCGAGGCCGTGCTGTTCGAAAGCAACGTGATCTGCGAGTACCTCGAAGAGACGCAGCCCGGTGCGCGCCTGCACCCCGAAGACCCGCTCGCCCGCGCCGGACACCGCGCATGGATGGAGTTCGGCTCGGCCGTCCTCGCCGACCTGTGGGGCTACGAGACCACGCAGGACGCGGCGGTGTTCGCGCAGAAGCGCCTTGCGCTGGTGGCGAAGTTCGAACGCGTGGAGGCCGCGCTGGCCAGTTCGGGCGAAGGCCCTTACTTCGCGGGCCCGAACTTCAGCCTCGTCGACGCGGTGTTCGCGCCCGTGTTCCGCTACTTCGAAGTGTTCGACGGCCTCAGCGACTCGCACATCTTCGACGCCCTGCCCAGGGTCGATGCCTGGCGCAAGGCGCTGGCGGCCCGCCCCAGCGTGCGCGACGCCGTGGTGCCCGAGTACCCGCAGCACCTGATGGAGTTCCTCGAGCGCCACCAGGCCCACCTGCTGACCCTGGCGGCTTGATCGCCGCGCCGGGAGGCCGACAATAGCGGCCTTCCTCTGCAACAACTACACGGCCCCACGAGATGCGATTCCTTCACACCATGCTGCGCGTCGGCAACCTCCAGCGCTCCATCGATTTCTATACCCAGGTGCTCGGCATGAACCTGCTGCGCACGTCGGAGAACCCCGAGTACAAGTACAGCCTCGCCTTTCTCGGCTTCGACAAGGGCAACCCCGAGCAGGCCGAGATCGAACTCACCTACAACTGGGGCACCGAGAGCTACGAGCTCGGCACCGCCTACGGCCACATCGCGCTCGGCGTGCCCGATGCGTATGCGGCCTGCGACAAGATCAAGGCCGCGGGCGGCAACGTGACGCGCGAGGCCGGTCCGGTCAAGGGCGGCACCACGGTGATCGCCTTCGTGACCGACCCCGACGGGTACAAGATCGAACTGATCCAGCGCAACGAAGACGCCGCCGGCGGCGGCCTGCGCTGACATGACCCGCCGCGTCGCCCTGCTGCGCGGCGTGAACGTCAATGGCATCGCGATCAAGAGCGCCGACCTGAAGGCGCTGTTCACCGGGCTCGGCTTCGGCGCGGTGCGCACCGTGCTGGCCAGCGGCAACGTGCTGTTCGACGCCGACGAGCGTGATGCCGCCGCGCTGCGCACGCGCATCGAGCAGGCGCTGCGCGAGCGCTTCGGCTACGACGCGTGGATCGTGCTGCTCACGCAGAAGCAGGTGGCCGGCATGGCCGAGGCCTACCCCTTCGAGCGCATCGACGACGAGCGCCATCCGTACATCGTGTTCGGCTCCGACGCCGCGATGCTCGACGAGATCATGGAGAAGGCCGGCACCGTCGATGCCGGCACCGAACAGCTGCAGCGCGGCAAGGGCGTGCTGTACTGGCAATGCCCGCGCGGCGAGAGCCTGGACACACCGGTGGCCAAGCTGCTGGCCAAGACGCGCTACAGGTCGAGCACCACCACGCGCAACCTGCGCACGGTGGAAAAGCTGCTCACGGGCTGAGCAACGGGAGCAACGCGCCGGTCAGCAACCGAGCAGGTCGGCCAGCGCGTCGATGTCGCGCGCGTGCAGGTTGTTGTCCGGCAGCGGCGAGACGTCCTTCGGCTGGGCGCGGCCGAATTCATGCGGGCGTTCGATGTACGCGGTCTTCAGGCCGCACACGCGCGCGGCCGCCAGGTCGTCGTGATGGGCAGCCGCCAGCATCACCTGCCCGGGCGTCGCGTCGAACACGCCCGCCACGCCGAGGTAGGTGCGCGGGTCGGGCTTGTAGGCCTTGAAGACCTCGGCCGACAGCACGCAGTCCCAGGGCAGGCCGGCGCGCTTGGCCATTTCGGTGAGCAGGCCGATGTTGCCGTTCGACAGCGTGCAGATGGTGAACTTCTTCTTGAGCCGCGTGAGCCCGGCCACCGAATCGGGCCAGGCCGGCAGGCGGTGCCAGGCGCGGCTCAGGTCGCGCTTGGCTGCGCTGTCGAGCCGGTCGGACAGGCCGAAGTCGCGCAGCACCTGCTCGAGCATGCTCAGGTGCAGCTCGTCGAGCAGCGTGAAGCCGCCCTCGCCCGCGGCAATGCGCTCCATCACGCTCTTCATGGCGGGCTGGTAGCCCGCGCGCCAGGCCAGCGCGAAGGCGGCGCCGTCCACGCCCGGCAAGGCACTTTGCGACTCGGCCGCAATGCCGCTGTGCCAGTCGACCACCGTGCCGAAAACGTCGAACGCGATGACCTTGAGGTCGCTCGCGTCAAAATCCGCGCGCATGGTCAGCGCGGCAGCTGGCTCGCGGCGCGTGCCAGTTGCTCGATGCGGGTCCAGTCGCCGTCGCGGATCGCGTCGCTCGGCACGATCCACGAGCCGCCCACGCAGGCCACGTTCGACAGCGCGAGAAACTCGGCCGCGTTGCCCGCGTGGATGCCGCCCGTCGGGCAGAAGGTGACATCGCCGAACGGGCCTTGCCAGGCCTTCAGCATCGGCAGGCCGCCGGCCTGCAGCGCGGGGAAGAACTTCAGCTGGGTGTAGCCGTCTTCCTGCGCCGTCATGATCTCGCTGCCGGTCGCCACGCCGGGCAGCAGCGGCAGGCCGAGGTCGTGGCAGGCCTTGCCGACCGAGCGCGTGTAGCCCGGGCTCACGCCGAACCTGGCACCGGCCAGTGCCGACGCCTGCGCGTCGGCCGCGCTGCGGATGGTGCCCGCGCCGGCCACGGCCTCGGGCACTTCCTTGGCGATGGCCTCGATGCACTGCAACGCTTGCGGCGTGCGCAGCGTGACTTCGAGCATGCGGATGCCGCCGGCCACCAGCGCACGTGCGAGGGGAATGGCGTCTTTCACGTCGTTCAGCACGATGACCGGAATGACCGGCGCGTCGCGCATCACGTCGAGGGGGGTGAGTTTGTCTGTCATTTCATATCTCCATCAATTACGCGCAGCCTGGGGGCGCGCTCAATCACAGCCATGAGCAGGCGCCTTCTTCTGCGGTCAATGCATTGCGGCGCATGCCGGCGAACAGTTCTCGGCCAAGGCCGTGTCCGTCGGCGATGCGCTGGGCCTCGGACAGCGTCGCGGTTTCGCGCGCATCCCATTCGTCCTGGGGCAACAACACGGCGAGCGTACCCGCTACGGCGTCGAGGCGGATCAGGTCGCCGTCGCGCACCTTGGCGAGTGGGCCGCCCGCGGCCGCTTCGGGCGAGACGTGGATCGCCGCGGGAATCTTGCCCGACGCGCCGCTCATGCGGCCGTCGGTGACCAGCGCCACGCGGAACCCCTTGCCCTGCAGCACCGACAGCGGCGGCGTGAGCTTGTGCAGCTCGGGCATGCCGTTGGCCTGCGGGCCTTGCCAGCGCACCACGCAGACCACGTCGCGCTCGAGTTCGCCGGCGGTGAAGGCCTTCTGCAGCGCGGCCTGCGAGTCGAACACGCGCGCGGGCGCTTCGATCACGTGGCGGTCGTCGGGCACCGAGGACACCTTGATCACGCTGCGCCCGAGGTTGCCGCTCAGCAGCTTGAGGCCGCCGGTGGCGCTGAACGGACGCTCGACGGTGCGCGTGATGGCTTCGTTCTTCAGCGGCGCGGCCGGGGTCCATTGCAGGCGCTGCTCGCTCGCGTCGCCCGCCAGCGCGGGAACATTGGCAAATTCGCGGATGCCGCCCGAGCGCACGGTCAGCACGTCGGCGTGCATGAGGCCGGCCTCGACCAGCTCGCCGATCACGAGGCCGGGGCCGCCCGCGGCCTGGAACTCGTTCACGTCGGCGCTGCCGTTGGGGTACACGCGGGTCAGCAGCGGAACGATGTCGGAGAGCCTCGAGAAGTCGTCCCAGTCGATCACGATGCCTGCCGCACGGGCCACGGCAACCCAGTGGATCAGGTGGTTGGTGGAGCCGCCCGTGGCCAGCAGCGCGACCATGGCGTTGACGATGCAGCGCTCGTCGACCATCTCGCCGATCGGCGGGCAACTGAAGGCCACGTCGCCGGCCTTGCCGAGCACCGTGCGCACGGCTTCGCGCGTGAGCGTTTCGCGCATCGCGTCGCCGGGCTGGATGAAGGCCGTGCCGGGCACGTGCAGGCCCATGGCCTCGAGCAGCATCTGGTTGCTGTTGGCCGTGCCGTAGAAGGTGCAGGTGCCCACCGAGTGGTAGGCGGCCATCTCGGCATCGAGCAGGCCTTGGCGGCCCACGAGGCCTTGCGCGGCCTGTTCGCGCACCTTCGACTTGGCGCCGTTCGACAGCCCCGAGGGCATCGGGCCGGCGGGCACGAACACGGTCGGCAGGTGGCCGAAGTGCAGCGCGCCGATCAGCAAGCCGGGCACGATCTTGTCGCACACGCCGAGCATCAGCGCGCTGTCGAACATGTCGTGCGTGAGCGCGATGGCGGTGCCCATGGCGATCACGTCGCGGCTGAACAGGCTGAGCTCCATGCCGGGCGTGCCCTGCGTGACGCCGTCGCACATGGCCGGCACGCCGCCGGCCACCTGCGCGGTGGCGCCGAGGCGGCGGGCCTCGTGCTTGATGATGTCCGGGTAGCCCTGGTACGGCGCGTGGGCCGAGAGCATGTCGTTGTAGGCGGTGACGATGCCGATGTTGGGTGCGCGCTCGGTCACCACGCGGAACTTGTCGCTGGCCGGAATGCCCGCCACGGCGTGCGCCACATTGGCACAGCCCATGCGGTCGGAGCCGCGGTCGCGGTTGCGGATCTCGGTGAGGCGGCTGAGGTAGGCGCTGCGCAGCCCCTGGCTGCGCTCGCGGATGCGATCGGTGACGTCGCGTACGGTGGGGTGTGTGCTGCTCATGGGGGTCGTGGGCTCGTGCTGCATGTCGCCAGGGCGACTGTGGGCCTGGAGGCCCATGGTACCAAGCCCTCTGCGAAAGGCCGATGAAATCCGGCCGCCCGGCGATACGAATCTGGCCCCTCCGGGCGCGGGTGGGCGGCAGGCGCAAAAAAGCCCGGCTTCACCGGGCTCTTGTTGCGTGGACCGGAGGGCCCGGCGCTCAGTCGACCAGCTTGACCTCGACCCGGCGAGCCTCGGCGTTGTTGCCCGAACCGGCCGTGACTTCAGGCTTCTGCAGGTCGACCTTCGCGGCCGGCACACCCAGGCCCACGAGCACGTCGCGGATCATCTCGGCGCGCTTCTTGGCGAGTTGCTCGTTCACGGCGGGGTCGCCCGTGGTGTCGTGGTAGCCCGAGACCACCGCCTTGCGCCCGCTCTCCACGCCCTTGATGACCGCGGCCAGCGCCTCGGCGGCGCCCGGCGCCAGGTCGGCGCTGCCGGTCGCGAAGTAGAAGTTCACCACGCCATTCACCACGCGAATGCTCGCCCCGTCGGGGATGGTGACCGTCACCGTCTCGGTCACTTCGGCCAATTTGGGCTCCGCACCGGGGGCCGGGGCCGAAATCACCACCGCCGGCTTGGCGGCCGCGGCCTGTGCGGCGGCAGCAGCAGGGTTGTGGCCCTTGTGCCATAGCACGATGCCCACCACGAAGAAGATCACCAGGGCGATCAGCGCCATGACGAATCCGAGGATGAAATTCTGCTGGCTGTCGTCGTCGCTCATCGGGGGTCTTGCTCCGTAGGAAAGAGGGCGGTAAATAATGGTGCGGTGAACCATGATCAGGAAATTGTAGGCGCCGCCCCCGGCACTTCCGTGTCGGACCCCGCGCCGGATCCCGGTCCGCCGGGACTCGACCCCATGCCCACGCCGCTGCGCGATCCGCAACCGATGCTCGAGCGCGCGATCGCCGACTGGGGCGGGCATGAGGACCTCTGGCTCTTCGGCTACGGCTCGCTCATCTGGCGGCCCGAGTTCGACTTCATCGAGCGGCGCCAGGCCTGGGTGCGCGGCTGGCACCGGGCGCTGAAGATGTGGAGCCGCGTGAACCGCGGCAGCGTGCAGGTGCCCGGCCTGGTGTTCGGGCTGCTCTCCGGCGGCAGTTGCCGCGGCATGGTGTTTCGCGTGCCCAAGGCCGACGGCCTGGCCACGCTGCGCCGGCTCTGGCTGCGCGAGATGCCGACCGGCGTGTACGACCCCAAGTGGCTGCGCTGCGGCACGGCCGAAGGCCCGGTGCGCGCGCTGGCCTTCACGCTCTCGCGGCGCAGCCCCAACTTCACCGGCGAACTCACCGACGAGCGCTACCGCCACATCTTCGCCAACGCGGTGGGCCGCTACGGCACCTCGCTCGACTACGCGCGCCAGACGCTGCTCGAGCTGCAGCGCCATTCGATCCACGACGCCGCGCTGGCCCGCCTGGTGGCGCTGAGCGCGGTGCAGGAACAGCAGCGCCAGCAGCAATCCGGGGCCGCCGCCGATTGCGACGCGCCGCGGCCTCCGGTATATGTTCCGGGGTCTGCAGGCAGTTCTGCCGAATCCTCTTCGCAACCCTCCTCTTCATCTTCTTCGCAACCATCGTCCCGGCTCCCGGGACCGTCCAAGGAAAACACATGACCCAACGCCGCCTCGCCGCCACCGGTGCCGCCCTCCTCGCCGCCACCCTCCTCGCCGCCTGCGGCAGCATGGGCGGCAAGCCGAGCACCACCGTCGAGCTGGTGCCGACCGGCGCCATCACGCCCAACCCGACGCGCGGCACGGTGAAGTTCGCCGCCCTCGATCACGGCCTGCGCGTGTCGGGCGAGGTGCGCGGCCTGGTGCCGGGCAGCGAGCACGGTTTCCACATCCACGAGAAGGGCGACTGCGGCAACAACGGCGACGCCTCGGGCGGCCACTTCAACCCCACGGGCGGCACGCACGGCAAGTTCGCCGCGGCGGGCAGCCATGCCGGCGAACTGCCGAGCCTGGTGGCCGACGCCAACGGCGTGGCGCGGTTCAGCGTGGACGACCACTCGATCTCGCTGACAGACGGCGCCGTCAACAACGTGGCGGGCCGCGCGCTGGTGCTGCACCGCGACCGCGACGACTTCACGACGCAGCCCTCGGGCAACTCGGGCCCGCGCATCGCCTGCGCCGTGATCACCAAGCCCTGAGCGGGCACGACAACCAGCTAGGCCGCCGCGCGCGCCAGCCAGAGCGCTTCGGCGCGCGCCAGCGCCTCGGGCGTGTCGATGTCGGTCACCACGCCGGCGTCGTCCACCGCCAGGTCCGCTACTGAATCGATAGCGCGCATCGCACGCAGGACGGGCGATGCACCCAGATTCCCCTCCAAGGTCGCGAGTTGGGCGCCGCACCCCGCGGCAAAGCCCACCGGGTGCCCGCGCTCGCCCTGGAACTGCGGCTGCACCGCATTGACCCGGCCGCCGAGCGCCGCGGCCACCGCGCGCAGCGTGGCGGGCTGCACCAGCGGCAGGTCGCCCGGCAGGATCAGCCAGCCCGCGGCGCCGGATGTGGCGCGCACGGCCGCGGCAATCGAGTCGCCCATGCCCGGGTGACCCGCGTCTTCCAAGTGCCACGGCAGGCCGCTGGCGCGCACCGCGTCGAGCGTGCGCTCGAGCACCGGCCTGCCCGCGAGCAGTGCCTGCAGCTTCGAGCCCGTGCCGCCGGCCGCGATGAAGCGCTCGCCGCGGCCCGAGGCCAGCACGATCACCACCGGCGTCCGCGAGAGGGCCGGCCTGGAGTTCACCTGCGTCGTCATGGGCCGAGTATGTGCGCAACAATCCGGCCATGACTTCCCCTCTCTCCAATGACGCACTGGCCGCGCTGCGCAAGAGCTACGAGCGCGCCGAGCTCGGCGAGGCCCACAGCGCGGGCGATCCGCTGAAGCAGTTCGAACGCTGGCTCACCGAAGCCATCGGCGCGCAGGTGCCCGAGCCCAACGCCATGACGCTGTGCACCGTGGGCAGCGACCTGCGGCCGTCCAGCCGCATCGTGCTCATCAAGGGCTGCGACGCGCGCGGCATCGTCTGGTACACCAACTACGAGAGCCGCAAGGGCCGCGAGCTGTCGGGCAACCCGTACGCGTCGCTGCAGTTCCACTGGGTCGAGCTGGAGCGCGTGGTGCGCATCGAGGGCCGCGTCGAGAAGGCCGGCGCCGACGAGAGCGACGCCTACTTCGCGAGCCGCCCGCTCGACTCGCGCATCGGCGCCTGGGCCAGCCCGCAGAGCGAAGTCATCAGCGGGCGCGACGTGCTCGTGAAGAACGCCGCCGTGTTCGCCGCGAAGCACCTGCTGTCGCCGCCGCGCCCGCCGCACTGGGGTGGCTACCGCCTGGTGCCCGACCGCTGGGAGTTCTGGCAGGGCCGCAAGAGCCGGCTGCACGACCGGCTGCGCTACCGGCTCGAAGGCGCAGGCGAAGGCGGCAGTTGGGTGCGCGAACGCCTCGCGCCCTGAACGCAACGGCAAGGGCCGGGCCGTTCAAGGCAGCCAGCGCACGCACACCATCACCAGCGTGAGCGTGCCCAGCGCGAGCACGGTCGATACCGCGACGCTGGCCGTCACCAGGTCTTCGGCCGTGCGGTAGCGCTGCGAAAAGAGGAACACGTTGGCGCCGATGGGCAGCGCCGCGGCCACCACCATCACCGTGAGCGGAATGCCGCGCACGCCCAGCAGCCAGCCGATGGCGGCCACCAGCAGCGGATGCAGCAGGTTCTTCACCAGCGCCTGCGCCAGCGCGCCGCGCCAGTGCCGCCCGATGGGCGTGAGCGCCAGCGTGATGCCCACCATCACCAGCGCCACCGGACCGAAGGCCTGGCCGAGCAACTGGATGGGCTTGTCGATGACCTCGGGCATGGTCCACCCGGTCTGCGCGAACAGCAGGCCCGCGATGATCGGCAGCGGCACCGGGTGAATGATCGCGTTGCGCAGCGCGCGCAGCACGGTGCGCCCCATCGAGCGCGCCGGCGCGCCGCTGCCGGCCGCATGCTCGCGCGCCACCGCGAGCTCCAGCACCACCGTGGCACTGGTCAGCAGCACCAGCGAGTGCAGCGAGATGAGCGTGAGCAGCACCACCATGCCCGCGTCGCCGTAGGCCAGGTCGACCAGCACGATGCCGATCATCACGGTGTTGCTGTAGGTGTTGGCCAGCGCGATGACGGCCGCCGTGCGGTTGAAGCCGCGCAGCGCCATGGTGGCCGCGAACAGCAGGCCCGAGGCAATGAAGTACGCCGCCACCGGCTTCAGGCTCAGTTCCTGGACGTGCACCGTGCTCATGGCGCGGAACAGCAGCGCGGGCGCGAGCAGCAGGAAAATGAGGTTCGACAGGTCCTTCACCGCGTTGCCGCCGATCCAGCGGCGCCGTCCGGCGAGGTAGCCGGCGGCGATGAGGAGGACGACGGGAAGAAGCGAGGAGATGACGAAGGAATTCACTCGGCGAGGATAGCCGAGGGGTGCGTTCCGTCTTGCGCCTTCCCCTCCCGGGGGAAGGCGGGGATGGGGGCAAGCGGCACGCGCGAAACCGCGGCTTCATCACGGGCCGCTTGCCCCCGCCCCTGCCCTCCCCCGGCGGGGGAGGGAGGAACAAACTCACGCGATCAGAACGTCACCCGCACCCCGACCTTCAGCGTGCGCCCCGGCAGCGGCGCATTCGGGTACACCGTCGTCGTGAGGATCGACGTCGGGCTGTAGGCCAGCTTGTTCGTGATGTTGTCCAGGCGCGCATACCAGGTGAGGTTGGCGCGCTGCACCTTCATGCGGTAGCTGATGGCCGCGTTCCACAACGTGTACGCATCGGTCTCGCGCGCGCCCACGCTCGGAATGCGGTGCTGCGCCGCGTTGTAGTCGAAGCCGAAGCGCGCCGTCCACGGGCCGCTGCCATAGGCCAGCGTCGCGCCCAGGCGCAGCGGCGCGATGCGCGGCAGCGGCTCGCCGGAGTCGAGGTTCTTGGCGCGCACGATGTCGCCGCGCCACTCCAGGTCGAGCGTGTCCGCGTTGGCCATGCGTGCGAAGCCGTCGGCGCCCAGCAGGCGCAGGTTGCCGTTGGCCTCGATGCCGGTGAAGCGCGCGCGCACGCCGCTGTACACGTACTCGGCCAGCGTGCCGGTGGCGCCGGGCTCGGCCACGTTGCCTTCTTCGTCGAGGTTGCGGCCCGACGCCGTGAGGCCGATGTAGTTCTGGAAGCGCGTCACGTAGGCGTTGACGCGGGCCGTGTTCGGACCCGACTTCCACTGCGCGCCCAGGTCGATGCCGGTCGACTTTTCCTTCTTCAGGTTCGGGTCGCCCACCTCCCACGCGGCCGTGGCCACGTGCGGGCCGTTGGCCAGCAGTTCGTAGTCCTTCGGTGCGCGCTCGGTGTAGGCCAGGTTCGAGGTCAGCTGCCATTGCGGCGCGAGGTTGACCAGCGCACCGACGGCCGCGCTGTGCGGGTTGAAGGTGCGCTCGCCGATGGCGAAGCGCGTCACGCTCGGGTCGTCCGGATAGCCCAGCGAGCGGATGCGCACGCGCTCCGTGCGCGCGCCGAAGCTCAGGCGGCCCCACGAGGTGCCCAGCTCTTCATGCAGGAACAGCGCGGTGGAGCGCGTGCGGCTGTGCGGCGCAAAGGCTTCCTCGCCGTCGGCGGCGAAGCGGTTGGTCTCGCTGCTGAAGCCGACCAGGCCTTCGAAGTTGCCGATCTTCTGGTGGCGCGCCTCGATGCGCAGGTCGTTGCTCATGTTCGAGAAGGTGGTGCCGGGCGTGCCGCCCTCGAACTCGGTGTGGCGGTAGTCGGTGTGGCTCAGCTTGGCGTGGATGCTGCTGATGAAGCCGCCCGGACGCCACTCGCCTTCCAGCGCGTAGCGGTCCGACTTCATGCCGATGGTCACGTCGTCCTCGGCCACGGTGCCGTAGGTGCTGCGGTAGGTGCTGACCGAGGCGCCGAGGTAGCCCTGGTCGAAGAACACCGTGCCGCCGATGGCGCCCCCATGCGCCTCGTTGGCCGAGTTGCAGATCTTGCGTGCCGACCACGGCGAGCCGGGCTTGCTGCATTCGAGCGTGATCGGCACCGACACGTCCTTCGAGTCGCGGTTGAAGGCGTCCACGTGCACGGCGATGCGGTCGTTGCCGCCTTCGAGCACCACGCCGCCGTTCTTTTCCTTGTTGCCGGTGGCATAGCCCAGGTCGGCGCGGCCGCCGAAGCCGTTGATGGGCTCGGTCGGGATGCGGTTGTCGATCACGTTGACCACGCCGCCCACGGCGCTGCCGCCGTACTGCAGCGCCGACGGGCCGCGCAGCACCTCGACGCGCTCGGTGACCAGCGCGTCGACCGGCACCGCGTGGTCGTAGCTCAGCGCCGAGGCGTCGGGCGCGCCGCCGCCGTTCTGCAGGATGCGGATGCGGTCGCCGTCCTGGCCGCGGATGATCGGGCGGCTGGCGTTGGGGCCGAAGTAGCTGCTGCTCACGCCGGGCAGGTTGTTGAGCGTTTCGCCGAGGGTGGACTCGGAGTGCAGCAGCAACTTGTCGCCCGACAGCGTGGTGGTGGGCGCGATGAGATCGGAGGCGCCGAGCGGGTTGCCGGTGACGGTGACTTCGCGCAGGCTGGCGGCGTCAGCGGGTTGGGCTTGGGGCTGAACCTGGGCCTGGGACGGAGCCTGGGCCGCGTCCTGGGCCTGGGCCAGGGTCGCGAAGGAGGCGAGCGAAAGAATGGCAGCGCCCACGGCGTTGCGACGGAAATTGGGAGTCATGAAAGGACATTCGTTGAATCAAGGGACGACCGGCCGCCCCCGCGCAAGGCGGGTGCAGCAACCGGCACTCGGGGGGATTCAGCGAATGGAAGGCGGGCCGCGCGCGTCGAACAGCGCGACCCATCGGGCGACGGCTTCGCCCTCGAGAAAAGCGAAGGTGGCCGCCGGCAGCAGCATCGGCAGCACCACCAGCGGCACGCCCGGTGCGCTGGCGCCATGCGCCAACTGGTCGTACAGCCGGCATTCGGCGTCGCTGTGCTCGCCGAACAGGCTGGCCAAGTGGTGGCCGGCATGCTTGTGGGGCACCTGCAACGCATGCTCCGCGGCGGCCGGCAGGCCGGGCACGTGCAGCGAGCGGTGCATCAGCCCCAGCGTGCCGGCGAACCACACCGCGACCATCAGCGCGATGACGAGCGCGCGGGTCGAACGGGTCCGGGATTGACGCAGGGAAAGTTGCACGGGGCTCAAGAGCGCAGGGTCAAGGCGTCGGCGACGGTGAAGACGGCGAGGCGCTGCTGCGGCGGGTTGGAAAAAGGCAAGCCCGATATTGTCGCGGCTTGACGTGGCGAATGCCGGTCACTACATTACTAACCCGCGAGTCATTAACACCATGCCAACGCCCCGTTCCTTCGTCGACAAGATCTGCCCGGTCCGCTCCAAGCGCGAGCGCCGGAAAGAGGCGCGTCCCGGCGAACTGCTGGCCGCCGCGCTCGACCTGTTCGTGGAAAAAGGCTTTGCGGCCACCCGTTCCGAGGAAGTGGCGGTGCGTGCCGGCGTGTCCAAGGGCACGCTGTTCCTCTATTTTCCGAGCAAGGAAGAGCTGTTCAAGGCAGTGGTCATGGAAAGCCTCGGCGGCCGTTTCACCGAGTGGAACGCCGAATTCGAGGCCTTCGAGGGCACCACCGCCGACATGCTGCGCTACTGCATGAACGTGTGGTGGGAACGCGTCGGCATGACCCAGGCCTCGGGCCTGACCAAGCTCATGATGAGCGAGGGCGCCAATTTCCCCGAGCTGGCCGAGTTCTACCGCCGCGAGGTGGTCCGCCCCGGCCACGACCTGCTGCGGCGCATCTTCCAGCGCGGCATCGACAGCGGCGAGTTCGCGCCGATGGACGTCGAGCACGCCATCTATGCGGTGGTGGCGCCCATGGTCTTCCTCATGCTCTGGAAGCATTCGGCCATGGTCTGCGTCGACGGCGTGTCGGCCCTGGAGCCCGAAAAGTACCTCGCGACCCAGGCCGATGTGGTCATCAACGGGCTCACGGCGCGTCCCGGAAGGCCGACTGCGCCGCCGGTGTCACCGGCGCCACCTAAAATTGAAGGTTTGTCCTGAGCCCACTAGGAAAGCCACGCCATGAACCCCACCCCCACCCTCGAGCGCTTGCGCTTCAACATGATCGAACAGCAGATCCGTCCCTGGGATGTGCTGGAGACGGACATCCTCGAACTGCTGGCCCAGATCCATCGCGAGGACTACGTGCCCGACGCGCACCGCACCCTGTCGTTCTTCGACATGGAACTGCCGCTGTTGGACGGCTCCGTGCCCGGCGAATTCATGCTGTCGCCCAAGGTCGAGGCCCGCACGCTGCAGGACCTGCACATCCAGAAGCATGAATCGGTGCTCGAGATCGGCACCGGCTCCGGCTTCATGGCCGCCCTGCTCGGCGCCCGCGCCGCCCAGGTGCTGTCGCTCGAGATCAACCCCGTGCTGGCCGCCCGCGCCGCCGCAACGCTGCGCCAGAACGGCGTGACCAACGTCGAAGTGCGCCACGCCGACGGTGCCGTGCCCCTGGCCAGCGGCCCGAGCTTCGACGTGATCGTGCTCAGCGGTTCGGTCGCTCGCATTCCGCAGAACCTGCTGGGTTCGCTCAAGGTCGGCGGCCGCCTGGCAGCCATCGTGGGCGAAGAGCCGATGATGCGCGCCCACTTCGTCACCCGCACCAGCGAAAGCAAGTGGGACACGATCCAGCCCTGGGACATCGTGGCGCCGCGCCTGCTGAACTTCCCCGAGCCTTCGCGCTTCTCGTTCTGAGCCGGCGGTCCACCGAATGATCGACCAAGTCCGCCCCGCCGACCTTGCCGCCTGGTTCGCCCAGAACGCCGACGCCACGCCCGTGCTGCTCGACGTGCGCGAACCCTGGGAGCTGCAGACCGCGAGCGTCGTGCCCCAGGGCTTCACCCTGGTCGCGATTCCGATGAACGAGATCCCCGGGCGGCTGGCCGAGCTGAATGACGGCCACCGCATCGCATGCCTGTGCCACCACGGCGCGCGCAGCCAGCGCGTGGCCGCCTTCCTGAACCAGAACGGCTTTGCGGAGCTGGCCAATGTGGCCGGCGGCATCGACGCCTGGTCTTCGCACGACCCCACGGTCCCGCGCTACTGATTCTTTCTTCAAGGACGTTCAATGCCTTCCAGGCCCCGGCTTTCGCCTCTTTCCGCAGCGCTCGCAAGCCTCTTCGCAGCACTGCTCGCACTGCCGGCCCAGGGCCAGACACTGAACGAACTCTATGACTCCGCGCGCGGCTTCGACGCCACCTACCAGGGCGCGCGGGCCCAGTACGACGCCAGCGTGGCACGCGCCGCGCAGGCCAAGGCGGGCATCCTGCCGGCCGTCGGCCTCACGGCCGGCGTGACCCGCAGCGACATCGAGATCGACACCCTCACGGGCACCGGCCGCGGCAGCACCACGCCGCGCGACTTCAACACGCAGAACGTGGGCATCAACGCCACGCAGCCGCTGTACCGCCCCGCCAACTGGGCCACCTACGAGCAGGGCAAGCGCCAGGCCGACATCGCGCAGGCGGTGTTCACGGTGGCCGAGCAGGACCTGATCGTGCGCGTGAGCCAGGCGTACTTCGACGTGCTGGCGAGCCAGGACAGCCTGGCGCTGGTGCGCGCGCAGAAAGTGGCCGTGGCCGAGCAGCTGGCCTCGGCCAAGCGCAATTTCGAGGTCGGCACCTCGACCATCACCGACTCGCGCGAGGCGCAGGCCCGCTACGACCTGGTGATCGCGCAGGAAATCGCGGCCGAGAATGACCTGCAGGTCAAGAAGGTGGTGCTCGACCAGCTGGTCGGCCGCCCCGGCAGCGTGCCGGTGCCGCTGGCGGTGCCGGTGGTGCTGCCCACGGCCCTGCCCGCGGACATCAATGCCTGGGTGGCCCAGGCCGACACCGTGCACCCTGCCATCCAGCAGGCGCGCCTGGGCGTCGACGTGGCCGGACTCGAGGTGGAAAAAGCCAAGGCCGGCCACAAGCCCACGCTGGACGCCAACCTGGGCTACAACGTGACGCGCAACCCGACCGGCACCACCACCAGCACGGTGGGCACGCGGGTCAACGCCACCACGGTGGGCGTCGTCTTCAACATGCCGCTGTTCGCAGGCTTCGCCACCGAGAACCGCATCAAGGAAACGCTGGCGCTCGAAGACCAGTCGCGCAGCGTGCTCGAAGGCACGCGCCGCAACGTGGCGCAGGCCACGCGCGCGGCCTACCTCGGGCTGGTGTCGGGCGCGGGCCAGGTAAAGGCGCTGGAAGCGGCCGAATCCTCGAGCCAGAGCGCGCTGGACGCCAACCGCCTGGGCTACCAGGTGGGCGTGCGCATCAACATCGACGTGCTGAACTCGCAGAGCCAGCTGTTCCAGACCAAGCGCGACCTCGCGCAGGCGCGCTACAACGTGCTGCTGGGCAACCTGAAGCTGCGCCAGGCCAACGGCACGCTGACGACCGATGACATGAACGCGATCAACGCGACGCTGGCAAGCAACGGCAGCGTGCCGGCCGTACCGTCGGCCACCGCGCCGGACCGCGGCACCCCGGCACCCCTGGTGCCGGTCGCTCCGCCGAGCATTCCGGTGATTCCGCCGGTGCCGGTGCAGCCGTTCAATCCGCCGGCGCCGACGATGCCGATGGCACCGGTGCCGCCGGTCATCCTGAATCCGCCGGTGCGCTAAGGGGGGGGTTTCTCCCTCCCCTGCCGGGGAGGGCCGGGGTGGGGGCACGACGGCCGTGGCCCCATCACCGCGCTCGTTGGGCGCTGCCCCATCCCTGCCTTCCCCCAGAGGGGGAAGGAGCAAGACTCGAATACGGGCTCAGTCGAGCGTGGGTTCCGCGCGCGGCGGCTCGCTGTCCAGCGGCGCGTTTTCCGTCGCCACCGGCTCCGCGGCCTGCGCGATCGCCAGCACCGCCGACGCCGTGCGTTCGGCCGCGCCGCGGTTCGACGACGAGAACGCCAGCGCGGCCTGCGCCATGGCGGCGCGGCGCTCGGGGTTCTCCACCAGCTTCAGCGCGGCCGTGACGGCCTGCTCCATGCCCTCGACGCGCAACGACGCACCCGCCGCCAGCGACAGCTGCGCGGCCTCGGCGAAATTGAAGGTCGACGGGCCCATCACCACCGGGCAGCCGCAGGCCGCCGGCTCGATCAGGTTCTGCCCGCCCAGCGGCTCGAAGCTGCCGCCGAGCAGCGCCACGTCGGCCAGGCCGTAGTACAGCGCCATCTCGCCCAGCGAATCGCCCAGCCAGATCTCGGCTTCGGCCGGCTGCCCCGCCGCGCTGCGGCGCGCCACGGCAAAGCCTTCGGCCTCGATCAGCGCGGCCACTTCGTCGAAGCGCTGCGGATGGCGCGGCACGATCATCCATTGCACGTCGTGCACGCGCTTGGCAATCGAGCGGATCGCGCCCTGCTCGGGCGGCACGGGTGAGGTGGCGCCGAAGCGCTTGAGCACCTCGAGCAGCAGCCGCTCTTCGCCGTCGCGCGAGCTGGCGAGCACCACCATCGGCTTGGGCAGGCGCTCGCGCAGCGAGGTGGCCGTGGTGAGCTGGCGCGCGTCGGGCGTGGCGTCGAATTTCAGGTTGCCGTACACGCCGGCCACCTTGGCGCCCAGCGACACCAGCCGGTGCGCGTCGGCCTCGGTCTGCGCCCACACGGCGGTCAGCGCCGAATACGCGGGGCGCGCGAGCCAGGCCAGGCGCTCCGCGGCGGCCAGCGATTTCTCGTTGAGCCGCGCATTGGCCAGCACCAGCGGAATGCGGCGCTCGGCGCAGGCGGCGGCCATCACGGGCCAGACCTCGGTTTCCATCAGCACGCCGATGCGCGGCTCGAACTTGTCGAGAAAGCGCGCCACGGCGCCCGGCGTGTCCCACGGCTGCCACACCTGCGTGTCGCCGGGTTCGAGCAGCTTGGCGCCCTCCTCGCGGCCGGTGGCGGTGCCGTGCGTGAGCAAGATCGGCACGCCCGGGTACTGGCGGCGCAGCTCGGCGATCAGGATGGCGGCCGCGCGCGTCTCGCCGAGCGAGACCGCGTGCACCCAGCACTGGGCCTGGCCGGTGATGGCGGCGTCGTAGTGGCCGAAGCGCTCCTCCACGGCCACGCCATAGCCCGGCTCGGCCTCCGCGCGGCGGCGCAGCTTGCGGCGCACGAGCGGTTGCACAGCGGTGGTGAAGACGCCGTAGAGGCGAAGCAGCAGGGAACGCACAGGCTCAGTTCAACGTGGGGGTCAGTGGGCAGCTTCGGCCAGCTTGGCGTCGGGCTTGACGGTGCGCAGCAGGGCGAGCATCTCGGTCTCGATGCGCTTGAGCGCGGCATCGGTCTGGCCTTCGAAGCGCAGCACCAGCACGGGCGTGGTGTTCGACGCGCGGATCAGGCCGAAGCCGTCGGGCCAGTCCACGCGCAGGCCGTCGATGGTCGAGACCACCGCGGGCGCCGCGAAGCTGGCGCCCTTCACCAGCGTGTCGACCACCGCGTGCGGCTCGCCTTCGGCGCAGGCCACGTTCAGTTCGGGCGTCGAGAAGCTGGTGGGCAGCGCGTTGAGCACGTCGCTCGCGTTCGGGCTCTTGCTCAGGATCTCGAGCAGGCGGCAACCCGCGTAGGTGCCGTCGTCGAAGCCGAACCAGCGCTCCTTGAAGAAGATGTGGCCGCTCATCTCGCCGCCCAGCGGCGAATCGATTTCCTTCATCTTCGCCTTGATCAGCGAATGGCCGGTCTTGTAGATCATCGGCTTGCCGCCCGCGGCCTCGATGGCCGGCGCCAGGCGCTGCGAGCACTTCACGTCGTAGACGATGGTGCCGCCCGGCACGCGCGAGAGCACGTCCCGCGCGAAGAGCTGCATCTGGCGGTCGGGGAAGATGTTCTGGCCGTCCTTGGTGACGATGCCCAGGCGGTCGCCGTCGCCGTCGAAGGCCAGGCCCAGCTCGGCGTCGCCGCCGGCCAGCGCGGCCATCAGGTCCTTGAGGTTCTCGGGCTTGCTCGGGTCGGGATGGTGGTTGGGGAAGTTGCCGTCGACCTCGCTGTACAGCTCGGTCACTTCGCAGCCGATGGCGCGGAAGATGGCCGGGGCCGAGGCGCCGGCGATGCCGTTGCCCGAATCGACCACGATCTTCAGCGGGCGCGCCAGCTTGATGTCGCCGGCAATGCGCTTCACGTAGGCGTCGGTCACGTCGACCTTGCGCACGCTGCCGCCGGGGCCGAGCTGGGCGGTGCCGGCTTCCATGGTCTTGCGCAGGCCCTGGATCTCGTCGCCGTAGATCGCGCGGCCGGCCAGCACCATCTTGAAGCCGTTGTAGTCCTTGGGGTTGTGGCTGCCGGTGACCTGGATGCCGCTGGTGCACAGCGTGTGCGCCGCGAAATACAGCATGGGCGTGGTGACCGCGCCCACGTCGATCACCTCGATGCCGGTGGCCACCAGGCCCTTGATCAGCGCCTCGGCCAGCGTGGGGCCCGACAGCCGGCCGTCGCGGCCCACGGCCACCGACTTCTCGCCGGCCGCGCGCGCGGCGCTGCCGAAAGCCCGGCCCAGCGCCTGCGCCACATCGGCATCGAGTGTGGAGGGCACGATGCCGCGGATGTCATAGGCCTTGAAGATCGACGCGCTGAGCTGCATGGAAAGGCGTTTCCCTGTTGGTTTTTCGAACGAGGCATTGTAGGCAACGCTCCGGCAAGGCACATGTCCGAAAACGGCCAGTTGAAACGACTCGAAACCTTATCATTTCCCCATGCCTACCAGCCACAGCCCCACCGAAGCACTCGAGAGCGACGCCTGCTACCTGGCGATGAAGACGCACGACGCGCGCTTCGACGGGTCGTTCTTCACCGCCGTGACCTCCACCGGCATCTATTGCCGCCCGGTCTGCCGGGTCAAGCTGCCGCGGCGCGAGAACTGCCGGTTCTTCCGCCATGCGGCACAGGCCGAGGCCGCGGGCTTTCGCCCCTGCCTGCGCTGCCGGCCCGAACTGGCCCCGCGCGCCACGGGCGCGGCCAACTGGTCGACCGAAGACGCCTCGCGCATCCTCGCGCTGCAGGCCGCGCGGCTGATCGACGAGCCCGACGCCTGGTCGGAAGATGGCCCCGGCGCGGCCCAGATCGCGGCGCGCCTGGGCGTGAGCGACCGCCACCTGCGGCGCATCTTCGAGGTGCAGTTCGGCGTTTCTCCGCTGCAGTACCTGCAGACGCGCCGCCTGCTGGCCGCCAAGCAGCTCATCGCCGACACCCGCCTGCCGATGACGCAGGTGGCGCTGGCCAGCGGCTTTGCGAGCGTGCGCCGCTTCAATGCCGCCTTCCTGGAGCACTACGGCCTGAATCCCAGCGCGTTGCGCCGTGTCGGCGGTGCCACGGCCGAAGGCGGCGAAGGCAAGGCCATCGAGGTGCGGCTGGGCTTTCGCCCGCCCTACGACGCCAACGCCATGCTCGGCTTCTTCGCGCGCCGGGCGCTGCGCGGCGTCGAGGTGGCCTCGACCGCGGACGGCAAGGTGCCCGTGAAGGGCAGCACGCCCACCTATGTGAAGCTGGCCCGCACCCTGCGCGTGCAGCAAGGCGGCCAGGCGCATGCCGGCTGGCTGCAGCTGCGCTTCGACCTCGAACGCGAGCAGGTGCTGCTGTCGGTCAGCGACTCGCTGGCCGCGGTGCTGCCGATCGTCATCAGCCGCGCCCGCGCGCTGTTCGACCTCGACGCCGAGCCCATGGCCATCAACGCCACACTGCACGCGGCCTTTCCGCACGGCGACGGGCTGCGCGTGCCGGGCGCGGTCGACGGCTTCGAGCTCGCGGTGCGCGCGGTGCTGGGCCAGCAGATCACGGTGGCCGCGGCGCGCACGCTGGGCTCGCGGCTGGTCGAGGCCTTCGGCGAGCCGCTGGCCACGCCCATCGACGGGCTCGACCGCCTGTTCCCCACGCCCGCGGCCATTGCCGCGGCCAGCGGCGACGCGCTGGGCCAGCTCGGCATCGTGCGGCAGCGCCAGACCGCGCTGCACGCCATCGCCCGCGAGGTGGCGGCCGGCAAGCTGGCGCTGCATGCGGGCGCCGACGTGCCCGCCACCATCGCCGCGCTGCAGGAGCTGCCCGGCATCGGCGCCTGGACCGCGCAGTACATCGCGATGCGCGCCCTGCGCTGGCCCGACGCCTTTCCGGCGGGCGACGTCGCGCTGCTGAAGGCACTGGGCGTGACCACCGCGCGCGCGGCCAGCGAAGCCTCGCAGGCCTGGCGGCCATGGCGCAGCTACGCGGTGCTGCGGGCCTGGCATGCGCCCAAGGACACGGCCACGGCCAAGGACACGGCCACGGCCACGGATACAGCCGCCACCGGATCTCCCCTCATCACCACGGCAGGCCTCACCGCCTGAAATGTCATGAAGTTCAAGAGCAAAGTCATCTACACCTCGCACATCGACACGCCGCTGGGCGGCATCACGATGGCGGCCACCGACCAGGGGCTGGCCGGCGTCTGGTTCGACCAGCAGCGCCACTGGCCCGACACCGCGGGCTGGATCGCGAAGGACGACCACCCCGCGCTCATGGAAGCGGCCGCGCAGCTGCGCGACTACTTCGCCGGCAAGCGCGACAGCTTCGACATGACGCTCGACCTGTCGCACGGCACGGCGTTCCAGCAGAGCGTGTGGCAGCAGCTGCTGGCCATTCCGGCCGGCGCCACCACCAGCTACGGCGCGCTCAGCGTGAACGTGGGCAACCCGGCCGCGGTGCGCGCGGTGGGCGCGGCCGTGGGGCGCAACCCGATCAGCGTGATCGTGCCCTGCCACCGCGTGCTGGGTGCCGACGGCTCGCTGACCGGTTACGCTGGCGGGCTCGAACGCAAGACCGCCCTGCTCGAACTCGAAAAGGCGCTCTGAGCATCCGCAAGAAGAGCCGAACGCAAGACGCAAAGACGCATGACCACAACGAACAACAACATCGCCGCCAAGCCCACCGCATCCATGGCGCCCACTGCATCCGCCACACCCGCCACAGCGGCCAAGGCCGCCGCACCCGTCGCGCCCTCCGCCTGGCTCATCGACCTGGTGCTGCTGGGTGCGCTGTGGGGCGCGTCTTTCCTCTTCATGCGCATCGGCGCGGCCGAGTTCGGCGCGCTGCCCGCGGCCGCCGTGCGGGTGGCGATTGCCGCGCTGTTCCTGCTGCCCATCGCGCTGCTGCGCGGCCAGGGGCCTTCGCTGGCCAAGCACTGGAAGGCCAGCTTCTCGGTCGGCGTCTTCAATTCGGGCATGCCGTTCGCGCTCTTCTGCTTTGCGCTGCTGACCATCAACACCGGCCTGGCCGCCGTGCTCAACGCCACCACGCCGATGTTCGGCGCGCTGGTGGCCTGGGCCTGGTTCCGCGAGCGCCCGGCCGGCTCGCGCATCTTGGGCCTGGTGATCGGCTTTGCCGGCGTCGCCATGCTCGCCAGCCGCAGCGCCGGCCTGCATGCGGGCGCCAGCGGCCATGCGGCGCTGTGGGCCGTGCTGGCCTGCCTGGGCGCCTGCCTGTGCTACGGCATCTCGGCCAGCGCCGCGCGCGCGCACCTGGGCGGCGTGCCCGCGCTGACCACGGCCACCGGCAGCCAGATCGGCGCCACGCTGTTCCTCGCCATTCCGGCCATCTGGCTGTGGCCCGCGCAGATGCCCAGCATGCGCGCGTGGCTCGCGCTGCTGGCGCTGGGCGTGGCCTGCACGGGCGTGGCCTACATCCTGTTCTTCCGCCTGATCGAGCGCGCCGGCCCGGCGCGCGCGCTCACCGTGACCTTCCTGGTGCCGGTGTTCGCGCTGTTCTACGGCGCGGTGTTCCTCGGCGAGAGCATCACGCAGTGGATGCTGATCTGCGCAGCGGTCATCGTGTGCGGCGTGGCGCTGTCCACCGGCATCGTCAAGTTCAACCTGCCGCGCAGCAAGGCCTCGGCATAAGCGCTTGCACAGCCGTGCGTGGCGGGGCGGCCTAGATGGCGCCCGCCACCACGTTGATGGAAAGCGCGAGCACCAGCATGTTGAACGCGAAGGCCATCACGCTGTGCAGCAGCGTGATGCGCCGCATCTCCTTCGACGTGGCCTGCACGTCGGAGACCTGCGAGGTCATGCCGATCACGTACGAGTAGTAGAGAAAGTCGAAGTAGTCGGGCGCGTCGTTCTTGCCCGGAAAGTCGAGCCCGCCGTCGGGCGCGCCGTCGCGCTGGTCGATGTAGTAGCGGTGCGCGTAGTGGAACGCGTAGATCGAATGCATCATGAGCCACGACCCCGCGAGCGCCACCAGCCCCAGCACCACGTGCGCCGCGCGCTCCCAGCCGCTGAGCAGCTTCACCTGCTGCAGCAGCATGGCGATGGCCACCACGCTGGCGCCTACCACCACCAGCATCGACACCAGGATCACCACGTTGGGCTGGTCCAGCGACTGCGCCCGCGCACGCGTCTGCGCGGCGTCGAAGGTCTCGGCCAGCCACCACGTGAGCACCTGGTACACCAGCACGCCGGCGCACCACCCGGCCAGGGCGCGCGCCATGCCGCTCAGCGGCACCGGCATGAGCGCCGCGGCGGTCGCGACGCCGGCAACGGCACCGTAGAAAAGACGCTGCGGCCCGGTGGTCGTGGAGAGGTGTCTGCGCATGCGGCACTGTAGCGCGCACCGTTGCCACCCGATAGCGCATTCGACCGTCGAAAAAGTCCTACACGCACAACGGCAATCCGCGCATTCGGCGAGCCCGCGCGCGCCCCTATCGTGGTGCCCGCTCGAGAGAGTTTTGAGTTTTGCCCGGAGGCACGAACGCCACGCCAGTGCGCACTGGCGGCGTCCATTCTTCGATCACGTGCCCGCGGCAGTCACCGTCATCCGTCATCTTTCACCCCAGGTCACCAAGGACTTCATTCATGCTGCTACGCAACCGCCCCTTCGACTGGACCGCACGTTTCGGCGCCGTCGGCGCACTGTTCGGCACCGGGTTTCTGCTTGCCGCCACGCCGGCCCTCGCCGACCCCTCGCCCGCGCTCGACCGCTTCAGCTTCTCCGTCGGGGCGTTCAACGCCGACCCCAAGTTCAACGCCTCGGTCAGCACGCCCTACGGCTCGCTGCAGTCGGGCGACATCAAACCGGGCCGCGTGACGATGCCGCGCGTCACCGCCGACGTGCTGCTCGGCGACAGCCAGGGCATCTCGTTCGACTACTACCAGTACAAGCGCGACTACTCGGGCGGCGTGGCCAACAACACCTCGTTCGGCAGCTTCGGCACGCTGAACACCTTCGGCAATGCCACCGTCAACACCAAGCTCGACTTCGCCAAGCTCTCGTACAAGTGGTGGATCGGCTCGGGCAACACCGTGCTCGGCCTGGGCGCCGGTGCGGCCTACTACCGCGCCACGCTCGGCGTGACGGCGCTTGCCTCGGTGAACGGCCAGGTCGGCACGCTCAGCGAAAGCGCCAGCGACAACGCGATCGCGCCGCTGCTCGAAATCGGCGTGCGCCACGCCATCACGCCCGACCTGCGCCTGTTCGCCGACGCCTCCGGCGTGTGGAAGAGCAGTGGCCGCTTCCACGGCAACATCTACAACGCCTCGGCCGGCGTGGAGTGGTTCCCGGTGAAGAACGTGGGCCTGGTGCTGGCGTACGGCGTGACCAACATCGACCTGACGCGCTCGGCGGACTTCGGCGACGCGCGGCTGAAGGTGCGCCTGCAAGGGCCTTCGGCGTTCCTCAAGGCGCGCTTCTGAGCCTTGCCGCGCGCAGACGTTGCGTGTAGCCAGTCTTCGCAAGACGTTGCGTGGCGGCCAGCCTTAGGCTGCGCCCCACCAACGAAGAACGGAGACACCCAGCATGCCTGCAGCCGCCCACGGCCCCGCGCCGTCGCAGTCCGATTCCACCGTCTCCCTCGCTTCGCGAATCTCGCGCATCGCGCTGGGCGACGTGCTCCACCGCAGCGCGCGCCGCTTCGGCGAGCGCACCGCGCTGCTCGAGGGCGAGCACCGCATGTCTTATCGCGAGCTCGACGCCGCCTCGAACCGCTTCGCGCACCACCTGCTGGGCCTCGGCCTGCACGACGGCGCGCGCGTGGGCATGCTGTGCAACAACTCCATCCAGATGGTGGTGGCGATGCTGGGCATCCAGAAGGCGGGCCTGGTGTGGGTGCCGATCAACACCGCGCTGGCGGTCGATGCCATCGGCTACATCCTGGCGCACGCCGAGGTGCGCCACCTGGTGATCGACACCGCGCTGCATGCGCGGCCGGAACTGCGCGCGCTGATTGAGGACAAGGGCATTGCGCCGCTGCTGTGCGTGCTCGACGGCGACACCCCGCCCGGCGGCCTGCCGACCGTGGCGCAGGCCATCTCGCAAGGCCCGGCCACGCTGCCCGACGTGCCCATCGACAGCACCCAGCTCGCGCTCATCATGTACACCAGCGGCACCACCGGCCGCCAGAAGGGCGTGATGCATTCGCATGCCTCGGTGCACTCGGTGCTGCTGAGCAACATGGTCGAATGGGGCAGCAGTCCCGAGCGCGCCGACGTGTGGAGCAGCGTGCTGCCGCTGTTCCATTGCGGCCAGCACACGGTGCTCATGTCGGCGCTCGCGGTGGGCGGCGCGGTGGTCGTCCTGCGCGGCTTCGACCCCGCGGCGGTGCTCGGCGCCATCGAGCGCCACGGGATCAGCGTGATGGTCGGCCTGCCGATGATGTACGGCGCGCTGCTGGTGCACCCGCAGCGCACGGCGCGCGACCTGTCGAGCCTGCGGCTGTGCGTGTATGCGATGGCGCCGATGTCGCGCACGCTGCTGATGCGCCTGCTCGACGAGTTCTGTCCCAGCTTCGCGCTGGTCTCGGGCCAGACCGAGATGTACCCCGGCGCCACCATCTTCGAGGCGCACGAGCAGCGCAGGCGCTTCGGCTCGTACTGGGGCGTGGGCACGCTGGTGAACGAGGTCGCGGTGATGGGCGACGACGGCGACCTGCTCGGCCCCGAGCAGGTCGGCGAGATCGTGTTTCGCGGCCCCAACGTGATGCTCGGCTACTACAAGGACCCGGAGGCCACCGCGCAGGCGCAGCGCTTCGGCTGGCACCACTCGGGCGACCTGGGCAAGCTCGACGGCGACGGGCAGCTCATCTTCCTGGACCGCCTGAAGGACATGGTGAAGTCGGGCGGCGAGAACGTGGCGTCGATCAAGGTCGAAGAGGTGCTGCTGCGCCACCCCGCCGTGCTCAACGCGGCCGTGGTCGGCCTGCCGCACGCGCACTGGGGCGAGGCCATCACGGCCTTCGTGACGCGGCGGCCCGACGCGCCGGCCGACTTCACCGAGGCCGCGCTCACCGCGCATTGCAAGGAGCACCTCGGCGGCTTCGAGGTGCCGAAGAACATCGTCTTCCTGCCCGCGCTGCCCATGACCTCGACCGGCAAGATCCAGAAGTTCGAGCTGCGCAAGGCGCACCAGGACCTGTACCGGTCGGCCTGAATCAGGCGGCCCGGTTCGGCCGGCCGGACTCAGCCGGCCTGATCCGCCAGCAGCGCCGAGCGCACGTCCTTCTTCAGCACCTTGCCCACCTTGGAGCGCGGCAGGTCGAGCCACACCTCGACCTGCTTGGGCGCCTTCACGCTGCCGATGCGCGCCTTCACGAAGGTCTTGATGTCCTCCACGTCGACCTGCCGGCCGGCGTGCAGCTGCAGCACCGCCACCACGCGCTCGCCCCACTTCTCGTCGGGCAGGCCGACCACGGCGCTGTCCTGCACGTCGGGGTGCTGCATCAGCGCCTGCTCCACTTCGGCGGAGTAGACGTTGAAGCCGCCCGAGATGATCATGTCCTTGGCGCGGTCCACGATGTAGAGGAAGCCGTCGGCGTCGAGCCGCCCGATGTCGCCCGTGTGGTGCCAGCCGAAGCGCGAGGCTTCCTCGGTGGCGCGCGGGTCCTTGTAGTAGCCCAGCATCACGAGCGAGCCGCGCACCACGATCTCGCCGCTCTCGCCGGTGGGCAGCAGCTCGCCCTCGGCGTTCATCACGCCCACCTGCACCAGCGCGCCGGGCCGCCCGGCCGACGACAGGCGATGCACGGCCACGCTGCCGTCGGCGTTGAAGTGCTCGCGCGGCGACATCATCGAGATCATCATCGGCGCCTCGGTCTGGCCGAAGAGCTGCGCCATGACGGGGCCGATCTTCTGCAGCGCCTCTTCCAGCCGCGCGGCCGACATGGGCGCCGCGCCGTACCAGAAGCACTGCAGCGAGTCGAGCCGGGTGGCGGCCAGCTGCGGGTGCTGCAGCAGCATGTAGATCAGCGTGGGCGGCAGGAAGGTGTGGGTGATGCGGTGTTCCTCGATCAGCCCGAGGAACTCGCCCAGGTCGGGCTTGGGCATGATCACCACCTGCCCGCCGAGCGCCATCACCGGCAGGCACAGCACGCCGGCCGCATGCGTGAGCGGCGCGAGCGCCAGGTACGCGGGGCGGCCTTCGAAGGGATAGCCCATCAGGGTCAGCGCCGACATCGCCTCGAGGTTGCCGCCCGAGAGCATCACGCCCTTGGGTTGGCCGGTGGTGCCGCCGGTGCCGGCGATCATGGCCACGTCGTCGACCGGCGTCACGTCGAGGGGCGCGTCGCTCTCGCTGGCCAGCCACTGCGCCAGAGAAGGCGCGAACGGCACCTCGCGGTCGAGGCACACGAGCGTCTTCAGCTTGGGCAGGTCCGCGCGCATCTGCTCGACCAGCGGCGCGTAGTTGCTGTGGAAGATGAGGCAGCTGCAGTCGAACGCGTCGAGCACGTAGCGGTTTTCCGCAGCCTCGTTGCGCGGGTTGACCGGGCACCACACCGCCGCGGCGCGCGACAGGCCGAACACGCAGCCGAAGGCGATGGGGTCGTTGCCCGAGAGCACCGCCACCTTGCTGCCCGGCGCGATGCCGCGGCGCTGCAGCGCGCGCGCGACGCGGCAGCTCAGGCGCTGCACGTCGCTGTACGACAGCTGCACCGCCCCCATGCGCAGGCAGGGCGCACCCGGCCCCAGCGAAGCGCCCTTGTCCAGGTAATCGATCAAGCGCATGGCAGCCTCCGCGCTCAGCGATGCACCGTGAGCACCGGCTCCATCACGAGGCCGAAGCTGCGCAGCACGCCCAGCAGCTCGCGGTGGCCGAAAGCCTGGCAGCCCGAGGCCAGCCCCACCTGCCTGGGCGGCTGCTGCAGCAGCGAGTGGGCCGCGTAGGCCTGCAGCAAGCCGGTCTGCTTGTAGTTGCAGTTCCCGAAGATCACGCAGTGCGCGCGGCCCAGCGGACCGGAGGCATGCACCGAATCCACCGACTTGTTGAGGCGCGGGTTCTCACGCGGCGGCATGGTGTTCATCACGCCCGATGCGGTCTTGGCCAGCGCGGCGTAGCGGTCCTCCTCGTTCATGCCCTCGGTGGCCTGCAGCGCGGCGGCCACGATCTGCGGCACGCCCTGCATCAGCGCCTTGTTGAAGACACCGCCGAGCACCTTCACCGTGGCCACGCGCGGATCGCGCTTGAACCACACAGGATGCGAGGTGCCGCCCCAGGGCAGCGCCAGCGCCGCCTCGTGCTGGCCGGGAATCGACAGGTGGTACAGGCCCGCGTCGGGTTGCCATTCCACGTACTCGTTCTGCTCCAGGCAGTAGGCCTTCGACGTGGCCGCGTTGACCAGGATGGTCTGGGTCGAGGCGATGGTCGGGCTGCCGCCCCAGAACACGGCGATGTCCAGCGTGTCCAGCCCGGGCGTCTCCAGGCACAGCTGCGCCGCGATCTCACCGGTGGTGTACATGTGCGCCAGGCCCGGCGAGAGCAGCAGGCCCGCGGCGGCGAACCTGTCGCTCCACGACTGCTCGAGCGTGATGAGCCAGTCCTGCTCGCCCGTGGTGTCGGTGTAGTGGCACCCGGCGGCCAGGCAGGCCTCGACCACCTCGGGACCGAACCTGGAGAAGGGCCCGACCGTGTTGAGCACCACCGATGCGCCGGTGAAGAGCTCGGTGAGCGCCCCCACCGTGTGCGCCACCTCCACCACCTCGTAGTTGGCGGTCTCGATGCCGGGCACGTGGGACTTCATGGCCGCTTCCAGCTTCTGCGCGCTGCGGCCCGCGGCAATGAAGGGAATGTTGTACTCGCGCAGGTACTCGCAGACGAGGCGGCCGGTGTAGCCGGAAGCGCCGTAGACGACGACCGGCTTCTTCTTGCTGGCGCTGGCGCTGGTGCTCTTGCTGGTGCTCATGCTGTGTCTCCTTGATGTTGTGTGCTCACATGCCCATGCCGCCGTCCACCGCCAGGCCCGCGCCGGTGATGAACCGGGCCGCGTCGCTGCAGAGGAAGACCACCACGTCGGCCATGTCGCCGACCTCGCCCAGGCGCCCGAGCGGCGTCTGGCCGACCACGTCGCCCACCGCCGCTTCGACGCTGGGCGCCAGGCCCGCGGCCACGATGTCGTTGGCCAGCTTCATGCCCATGTCGGTGGGCACCAGCCCCGGGTAGATGCAGTTCACGCGCACGCCGTAGCCCAGCTTGCCGGACTCCATGGCCGCCACGCGCGTGGCGCGGTCGACCGCCGACTTGGTGGCGGAATAGCCCGCGATGGCCGGGAACGCGATGGTGGCCGCGACCGACGCGATGTTCACCACCGCCCCGCCGCCGGCCGCGCTGCCGCCGGGGCGCATGGCGCGGAACGCGTGCTTCATGCCGAGCAGCGTGCCGGCCACGTTCACGTCGAGCATGCGGCGCAGGTCGTCGGCGTCGACGTCGATCACCAGCGACGTGATCTCGATGCCTGCGTTGTTCACAAGGATGTCGAAGCCGCCGAGCTCCTTGACCGTGGTCTCTGTGGCGCAGGCCCAGTCGGCGTCCTTCGTGACGTCCAGCGGCACGAAGCCCACCTTCGCACCCGACGCCGACAACCTCGAAGCGGTTTCGCGCCCGAGGTCGGCGAGCACGTCGCCGATCATCACGGAAGCGCCGGCCGCCGCCAGCGCCTCGGCGATGCTCGCGCCGATGCCGCGCGCACCACCCGTCACGAGCGCCTTGCGCCCTTTCAAGTCGAACTTGGCCATCACTTGTCTCCTGTGGATATGGTTGTGAGATGGAAAGGCCATGCTAGAAATGGCCTTGACGTGTGTCAAGTTTTTCTTTGACACACGTCAAGACTTTCTAGAATGCATCGGTGGCACGCCGGATGCGGGTTCTCCCGCTTGCGTGCTATGGTTTCGAATCACGAAGAACACAACGGCCGGCACGCAGCGGCCCGGCTTTCAATGACGACACATCAACGGGTCAAAAAACACGCGCAACGGGTGCCCAAGGCACGCGTCGACAAGTTCTCGGAGCGGCGCGCCGAACTCGGCGAGGCCGCGCTCACCACGCTGGCCGCGCTCGGCTACGCGCGCACCAGCCTTCGCGAGATCGCGCAGAACTCCGAGTTCTCGCACGGCGTGCTGCACTACTACTTCAGCGACAAGGTCGACCTGATCATCTGCAGCGTGAAGCAGTACAAGGCGCGCTGCGTCACGCGCTACGACCACGCGGTGGAAAGCGCCACCACGTACGACGAGCTCATGGAAGGCTTCCTGCAGAGCCTGGGCGACACGCTGCGCGACGAAGGCCACGTGCACCGACTCTGGTACGACCTGCGTTCGCAGGCGCTGTTCGAGGAGGCTTTTCGCGCCGATGTCGTGCAGATCGACAAGAGCCTGGAAAGCATGATCTGGCGCATCATGAGCCGCTTCGCCGAGCTCTCGGGCCGGCCGTCGGGCATGCCGCCATCGGCCACCTACGCGCTGTTCGACGGCCTCTTCCAGCAGGGGCTGCTCAAGCACCTCTCGGGCGACACCCAGGCCGTGCCCGCCATGCAGGCCGATGTGCGCCACGCGATCTCGCACCTGTTCGCCGCGCCTGCGGTATCCGACGTTGCTGCCAACTCGGCGATCTCGGCCCTCCCCGCCAAGGCCCCGGCCCGCAAGCGGGCCGCCTGACGCGAAGGGCCGCGGCTAAGCCCTCGGCCCCTTCGCTTGCCTGGCCTTCTGCGCGGGTGCGACGGCACGCGCGCCCTCCCACTGCCCGCTCTCGCACAGGTCGCGGATCACCTCGCCGATCAGCGTGCACACCGCGCGCTTCGCGTTGGTGGTCGGCAGGTGCACCGACACGCACAGCCCCAGCGTGCGGAACATCGACGGCGAGTCGATGCGGTGCGCGGCCAGGCGGCCTTCCTGCACTTCGCGCTGCGCGAGGCCCAGCGGCATGATGGTCGGGCCGAGCCCCGCTTCCACCGCCGCCTTGAGCGTATAGACCGAGTTGATTTCCGCCGCCACCTGCGCCGCGGAATGCCCCGCGCCTTCGAGCACGGCGTCGACCAGCCAGCGCGTGCAGTGGCCGTGCGCGTTGGCGGGCCACACCAGCGGCCGCGCGGTGGCCTGCGCGATGCTCACGTCGCCGGGCGGCAGCGCATGCGGGCTCTGCGGCGACTCGAGGAACACGAAGTCTTCTTCCACCAGCGGCGTGAACACGATGTCGTCGGCCGGCATGGTGGGCGAGAACACCGCCACGTCGACACGGCCGCGCAGCAGCTGGTCGGCCATGTTGCCGGTGAGCTCCTCGTTCAGGTGCAGCACCACGTCGGGGTAGCGCCGCGCCGCAGCGCGCATCAGCGGCAGCGCGATCATGGGCGACACGCTCTGCGGCAGCGCCGCCACCACCGAGCCCACCACCGAATCGGCCGCCACCAGCACCGCGGCCTTGGCATCGCTCACCTGCTTGGTGATGCCCTGCGCATATTCGTAGAACACCTTGCCGGCCTCGGTCATGGCCACGCCGGTGCGGCTGCGCAGCAGCAGTTGGGCGCCGAGCTCGGCCTCGAGCTCGGTCATCTGCTTGCTCAAGGCCGACTGTGCAATGAAGAGTTGCTGCGCCGCGCGCGACAGGCTGCCGCAATCCACGATGGCAACGAAATACTTGAACTGGCGCAGTTCCATCGGCAGGTCTCCGGCCGCGCGCCCGCAGAGAGAAAAGGGGTGTGGCGGCGGCCGGCAATTCTAGGCCGCGCCCTCGCGGGCCGCGGGTCGGACAACGCCCCGCAAGACGTCTGAAGAGCGTCAGTTCACGCAGTCGAAACTGGCCGCGTCGTTCACGTCGCCCGCGCCCTTGTAGCGCGGATAGGCGGGGTACTTGCACATCGGCCTGGAAAGCGCGACGGCACCGCTCGCGGCATCGACCTTGCGCTGCACCAGCTTCTGCGCCGAGGCCGGCACGCCCTGCTCTACCCACGTCGACATCGCCTTCAGCAGGTCGACCTTGTCCGCACCCGGGCCGCCGTAGCAATGGCCCACGCCGGGCGCCAGGAACAGCTCCACCGTGTCGTCGGCCTTCTGCCGGCCCAGGGTGCTCACGACCTGGTCGTAGTAGCGCGACGTGTCGCGCGCGCTCACCGAGGTGTCGTTGGTGCCGTTCCACATGATCAGCTTGGCGCCGCGCGCGTGCAGCCCGCTCAGGTCCGGGTCGGCCGCGCTGAACAGAGCGCCGATGACGCCCATGCGCGCGAGCCACTGGTCGGGGTTCCAGGTGAGCGTGTCGAAGCCGGGGTCCTGCGTGATGAACGAGCGCACGAAGCCGTCGGAGAACATGCCCTGGACCGAGTTGCCGCCCAGCGCCGCCTGCGGCCAGATGTACGAGCCCCAGCCTTCGGCGGTGTTCTCGAGCCCGAAGTTGTAGCCCGGATGCGACCACGCGTTGTCCGACGTGGCCACCGCCGAGGTGATGGTGTTCACCGTGCCGATCTGCGCGTCCGACAGGCAGCTGTCGCCCGTGTCGCCGCCACCCGCGCAACGCAGCGGCGTGGGGTCGTAGTTGCAGGCCGCGGGCCTGGCGACGATGCCGTCGGCCACGCCGTCGAGCGCGTCGCACTGCGCGAGCACCGCGTCGGCCAGCAGGGTCTGCTTGGCCGGGTCGAGCGTGTTCGCCGGCGTGCGCACCCGCTTGGCGATGCGGTTGAACTGCATGAACAGGCCCATGATGTTGCCCGCCGGTGCGCGCGCCACGATGCCGTCGAAGTCGCCGGGGAAGCGCTGCGCCTGCATCAGCGCGTCGTGCCCGCCCATCGAGCAGCCTTCGAAATAGCTGCGCGCGGGTGCGTTGCCGAAGAAGGCCGAGATCACCTCCTTGCCCGGCGGCAACGCGCGGTGTTCCGATTGCTGCGTGAAGTCGAGCAGCTTGGCCGGGTCGGCCGCGAAGGCCGCCGCGAAATAGCCCGCGTCGGCGGGCCCGCCGTGGTCGTAGCCGCCGTTGGTGCCGATGGTGGCGTAGCGCTCGCTGAAGATCGACGGGCTGAACTGCGGATCGCTCGCCTTGGGCAACTGCCCGTCGAAGCCTCCGCCGCCGATGAAGGCGAGCTTGCCGTTCCAGCCCGAGGTGGGCAGGCGCGCCTCGAAGCGCAGGCCCGAGCCCTTGAAGCTCGCGGTGACCACGCAGTACGCGGGCTGCGCCGCCACGGCGGCCACCACCTTGGCGTCGTCGACGGTGACCGTGCCCGCGCCGAAGGCCCGGCCCTTGAGCGTGGGACATTTATCGGCGAGCGACATCGCCGGCGGTGCCTCGGCCGGAGGGCTCGCGGGCGGCGGCGCGGAGGGCAGGAGAGGAAGCACGCCGCCGCCACTCCCGCCACCGCATCCGGCGGCCATCGTGGCAACGGCCGCTGCAACCAGCACGCGGCGCGCCATGCAGCGCACGGGGGGGTTCTTCATGTTCTTGTCTCCTGTCGGTGTTGTTGTCATGTCGAATGCGGAATGCGGAATGCGGAATGCGGAATGCGGAATGCGGAGTGCGGAGTGCGCTCAGGCGCCGGCCGGGCCGACGACCTTTCCGGGGTTGAAGATGTTGTGCGGGTCCAGTGCCTGCTTCACGGCGCGCATCAGCGCCACCGTGGGCTCGCCGTGCTCCTCGACCAGGTACTTCATCTTGTGCAGGCCCACGCCGTGCTCGCCGGTCGAGGTGCCGCCGTGGCGCAGCGCGCGCTGCACCAGGCGGTGGCTGAAGGCCTCGGCGGCTTCGTTCTCGGCCGCGCTGCCGGGGTCCACGAGCACCAGGCAATGGAAGTTGCCGTCGCCGACGTGGCCGAACAGCGGCGACAGCAGGCCGTGCGCCGCGATGTCGGCCTGCGTCTCGTCGATGCATTGCGCCAGTGCCGACAAGGGCACGCAGGCGTCGGTGGTCAGGCTGCGGCTGCCCGCCTTCAGCTGCAGGCACGCGAAGTAGGCGTGATGGCGCGGCGTCCACAGGCGCGAGCGCTCCTCGGGCCGGTGGGCCCACTGGAACGCGCCGCCGCCGTGGTTGCCCGCAATCTCGCGCACGATGTCGGCCTGCTCGTCGATCTGCGCCTTGCTCGCGCCGAACTCCAGGAACAGCGTCGGGTTCTCGCTCAGCGTGGTGCGGCTGTGCGCGTTCACGGCGCGGACGGTCAGCGCGTCGAGCATCTCGGCACGCGCGAGCGGCACGCCCATCTGGATCGACTCGATCACGCAGTCGACCGCCGCGCGCACCGTGGGGAAGTGCACCACCGCCGCCGCATAGCCCTCGGGGTGCGGATGCAGGCGCACGGTGGCCTCGGTGATGAGGCCCAGGGTGCCTTCGGAGCCGCAGTACAGCTGCGTGAGGTTGTAGCCCGCCGAGCTCTTGCGCGCCTGCGAGGCGGTGCGCGCCACGTCGCCGTTGGCCGTGACCACGGTGAGGCTCACGAGGTTGTCGCGCATGGTGCCGTAGCGCACCGTGTTGGTACCCGACGCGGCCGTGGCCACCATGCCGCCGATGGACGCATCGGCGCCCGGATCGACCGAGAAGAAGAAGCCGGTCTCCAGCAGCGCCGCATTCAGCTGCCCGCGCGTCACGCCGGCCTCCACCGTGGCCGTGAGGTCGCCGGGGCGAATGGCCAGTACCTTGTTCATCTGCGAGAAGTCGATGCAGACGCCGCCTTCGACGGCCAGCAGGTGCCCTTCGACCGACGAGCCCACGCCGAAGCCGATGACCGGCACGCGCTCGCGGGCACAGGCGCGCACCACGAAGGCGACCTCGTCGGTGCTGCGCACGAACACCACCGCGTCGGGCGGCTGCGGCAGGTAGGCCGACTCGTCGGTGCCGTGCTGCAGCAGCACGGCCTGGCTGGTGGAGAAACGCTCGGCGAACCTGCGCTGCAGCAGCGCGACCAGCTCGGGCGACGGGGAACGCCGGTCCACGGCGGGCGCGTTCGAACGCGCAGGGGTACTCACAACCGCATCCATGGGGTTCTTTCAAAAAGCGGGGGAAAGCACCGCGGGCGAACGCCACGGCGCGGGGAACGATCCGGCTAGCGCATCAGGGCTTCGGCGCAGCCTGCTCGGGCTTGACGAACAGCACCAGCACGGCGCCGACCACCAGCAGCCCGGCGAGCATGTGCAGGCCGGCGTCGGTGCTTTGCGTCGCGTCCTTGATCAGGCCGATGAGGAACGGCGCGCTGAAGCCCGAGAGGTTGCCGAAGGAGTTGATGAGCGCAATGCCCGCGGCAGCCGCCGCGCCGCCGAGGAAGGCCGTCGGCATGCCCCAGAAGATCGGCAGCGTCGACATGATGCCCATGGTGGCCAGCGTGAGGCCGGCCATGGCCAGCGTCGCGTTGCCGTGGAAGGCCACGCTCAGCACCAGCCCGAGCGCGCCGGCGACGGCCGCCAGCGCGCTGTGCCAGCGGTACTCGAGCCGGCGGTCTGCGCTGCGGGCCATGAGGTACATCGCGACCACGCCGAAGCTCCACGGTATGGCACTGAGCAGGCCGATGTCGAGCGCGCCCTTCACGCCGATCGCCTTGATGATGCTGGGCAGCCAGAACGAGATGCCGTACAGCCCCGAGGTGTAGGCGAAGTACACCAGCGCCAGCAGCCACACGCGGGCGTTGCTCATCACGCTGAGGATGCGCGGCTCGGCCTTGCCCGCGCCGTCGGCGGCGATGTCGCGTGCGATGAGCTCGCGCTCGGCCGTGCCGAGCCACTGCGCGTCCTTCACGCGGTCGTCGAGGTAGCGCCACACCACCAGGCCCAGCGCCACGGTCGGCAGGCCCTGCAGCAGGAACAGCCACTGCCAGCCGGCCCAGCCGTTGACGCCGCCCATGCCCTGGAGGATCCAGCCCGAGATCGGCCCGCCCAGGATGCCCGCGAACGGGATCGCCGCGAGGAACAGCGAGGTGGCCTTGCCGCGGCGCGCGGCCGGGTACCAGTAGGTGAGGTACAGGATGATGCCGGGGAAGAAGCCCGCCTCGGCCGCGCCCAGCAGGAAACGGATCACGTAGAACGACATCGGCGAGCTCACGAACATGGTGGCCGCCGACAGCACGCCCCAGGTGATCATGATCCGCGCGATCCAGCGGCGCGCGCCCACGCGGTGCAGCACCACGTTGCTCGGCACCTCGAAGAGAAAGTAGCCGATGAAGAAGATGCCCGCGCCCAACCCGTAGACCGCCTCGCTGAACTGCAGGTCGCCCTGCATCTGCAGCTTGGCGAAGCCGACGTTCACGCGGTCGAGGTAGGCCACGATGTAGCACAGAAACAGCAGCGGGATCAGCCGCCAGCCGACCTTGCGGTAGACAGCGTCGGAGACTGCGCTGGAGGTGCTGTCGATCCCGCCCTTGTACGGCTGCGTGCCCGCGGCGGTGGTCGTGGTGATGCTCATGGGTGCGTCGCTTTCTTTCGTTCTGCGTTCGGTTGCAGCCGATGGTCGCGTCCGCACCGCGGCGCACCGCAGCGGGTTTCTACGCAAGATTCATATGGATTGAAGATCGGCGTATCTCCGATCGAGATGCGCGCCACCGCCGCATTCCGGCGCGCGGAAGTGTTGTTTCATCGGTGCTAACCCTGCGTCCGGGCCCGTTCCTCCTGCATATGATGAATGTAAGAATTTCGTTACAACAACATCGACTGCAAGAGGAAAGTTCTCCATGACACGCCGCACCCTTCATCCTTCGCTTCGTGCCACCACCCGCGGTGTGGCGGGGTTGCTCATGGCGGGTTGTGCGTCGGCGCATGCCCTGGTGATCGGCGTCAGCGAAGGCGTGAGCTACGACGTGCCCGACGCGCAGATCACCGCGCGTTTCGAACCCATCGCCGAGCTGCTGGCCAAGGCGCTCAAGCAGCCGGTGACCATCAAGGTGCTGAACACCTACAACGGCGCGCGCAGCGCGCTGCAGCAGCAACAGGTCGACTTCGCCTTCGTCCACCCCTCGCACGTGGCGCTGGGCGCCATCAAGGGCGGCCAGTACCGCGCCTTTGCATGGACCACCGGCTACACCGACTACAAGGTGTCGTTCCTGTGCAAGGAGCAGCAACCCATCTCCGACTGGAAGAGCGTGGCCGGCAAGCAGCTGGTGATGCCCGACGCCGACTCGATCACCGCGGTGATCACGCGCGCGATGCTGCGCGAGCAGGGCCTGCAGGACGCGGGCGCCGTCAAGGTCACCAACACGCGCTTCCAGGAGGCCGTGCCCTTCTACGTGCAGAACGGCTTCGCGGCCTACGGCGCCACGGCCGCCGCGAGCGTGGTCAAGACCTGGAAGGACGGCGGCGGCAAGGTGTGCGCCGAATCGCGCGCGGTGCCTGTCAAGCAGTGGCTCGCGTCGCGCAAGCTCGACGCGGCCACCGTGAACACGGCGCGCGATGCGCTGCTGAGCCTGGCGCAGACCGACGCCGGCAAGCGCGCGCTGGCAACCTCGACCTATGTCGGCTTCGTCGCGCCGTCGGCCGACATCGAGTCTTCGCTCATGCGCTGGCTGGGCATCTGAGCGGTCATCCGAGGGCAATTCCGCACGCGCACCCCGTTGCGCGATCGCGGGCAGAATCCGGCGCTTGCAGCACCTTCCCCAGGAAACAAGCCCATGACCGATCTCTCGAACTTCCCCATCACCAAGAAATGGCCCGCGCAGCACCCCGAGCGGCTGCAGCTGTATTCGCTGCCCACGCCCAACGGCGTGAAGGTGTCGATCATGCTGGAGGAAACCGGCCTGCCCTACGAGGTGCACCTCGTGAGCTTCGAGACGCAGGACCAGATGTCGCCGGAGTTCCTGTCGCTCAACCCGAACAACAAGATCCCCGCCATCCTCGACCCCGACGGACCCGACGGCAAGCCGCTGCCGCTGTTCGAGTCGGGCGCCATCCTCGTGTACCTGGCCTCCAAGACCGGCAAGTTCATGCCGAAGGACACCGCCGGGCGCTACGAGGCCCTGCAGTGGGTCATGTTCCAGATGGGCGGCATCGGCCCGATGTTCGGCCAGCTCGGCTTCTTCAACAAGTTCGCCGGCAAGGACTACGAGGACAAGCGCCCGCGCGACCGCTACGTGGCCGAATCGAAGCGCCTGCTCGGCGTGCTCGACAAGCACCTGGCCGGGCGCAAGTGGATCCTGGGCAATGACTACAGCATTGCCGACATCGCCACCTTCCCGTGGATCCGCAACCTGGTCGGCTTCTACGAAGCGGGCGACCTGGTGGGCTTCAAGGACTTCAAGAACGTGGCGCGCGTGCTCGAGGCCTTCGTGGCGCGGCCCGCGGTGGCCCGGGGCCTGAACATTCCGAAGCGGGGCTGAACCCCGCGCCTGTGCCGGGCATCCGCCACCAGCACAGGCCAGTTGGATCAGCGGATCAGTTGTTGGCCGACAGGTCCATCAGCATGCGCGAGAGCAGGTAGAGCCGCGGCACCACGCTCTCGACCTCCGCATACTCTTCCGGCGTGTGGATGCCGCCGCCCACGATGCCGAAACCGTCGAGCACCGGAATGCCGACGCCCGCCACCAGGCTCGCGTCGGCCGCGCCGCCGCTGCTCTCGATGGTGAGCTTCTTGCCGATCTCCGCGTAGATGCCCTCGGCCATCTTCACCAGCTTCTCGGACGCAGGCAGGCGCGGCATCGGCGGCAGGCCGCGGCTCAGGCGCACGCGCACCTCGGTCTCGGGAATGAGCTTGTTCTGCGCGATGCGCACCATGTCCTTCTCGACGCGGTCGAACTCCTCGGGCGTGGCCACGCGCACGTCGGCCTTGGCGCTCGCGGTGGCGGGAATCACGTTGGTCGGGCCGTTGGCCGTGAGCACGGTGAAGTTGACGGTGGTCTTCTTCGCGGCGTCCGCCGTCTTCGACAGCTGCAGCACCTGGTGCGCGACTTCCATCGCGGCATTGCGGCCGGCCTCGGGCGCCACGCCCGCATGCGCGGCCACGCCCTTCACCTCGAGCAGCGCGGTGGCCGAGCCCTTGCGCTCGACCACCAGGCCGTCGGCCGGGCGACCGGGTTCGAGGTTGAGCGCCACGTCGTGCTGCTTGGCAATGCGCTCGATCAGCGCGCTGGTGCCCACCGAGCCGACCTCCTCGTTGGTGTCGAGCAGGAAGGTGATCTGCCCATAGTCCTTGAAGCCGATCTGCTGCAGGATCTTCAGCGCATACAAGCCGGCCACCACGCCGCCCTTGTCGTCCATCACGCCCGGGCCGTAGGCGCGGCCGTCCTTGATGTAGAACGGCTTGGCGGCGGCCGTGCCTTCCTTGAACACGGTGTCCATGTGCGCGAGGATCAGGATCTTCTTCTTGCCCTGGCCGGTCAGCGTGGCGACCACGTTGGTGCCCGGGTGCGGCTCGGCCGGAAAGGTCTCGATGCGCGCACCGAGCTTGCGCAGCTCTTCCACCGCCATCTCGCGGACCTTGTCCAGCCCCTCGGTGCTGGCCGAGCCGGAGTCGATGTTGACCATGCGCTCCAGCATCTTCAGCGCCTCGTCCTTGCTTTGCGTGGCCGCGTCGAGCGCGCCCTGGTGCGGCTTCTGCGCCATCGCCTGGCCGGCGAGCAGCGCGCATGCGAGCACGGCGCCGTGGCAGGCCGTGCGCGCCCAGCGGCGCGAGCGGGTCGGCAGGGAGAAAGTCGAGGCGATGGGGCGCGTGCGAGTCGTCATGGAGTCCGTTCTGTCTTGGGATGGGAGATTTTGCGAAGGGCCTGCAAGGGCGGCGGGCAGGCTATCACCCGCTTTGCGAACGGGTCAAGCCGCTGACTACACTAACAACGTTAGCCTTACCCCGCGCAAAAGAAACAAGAGAACCACGAGGACCCGACCCACGATGCGAATCCAGCGCGACCAGATCATTGCCACGGCCCTGGTGCTGCTCGACGAGAACGGCCTCGACGGCCTCACGATGCGCGCGCTGGCACTGGCGCTGCAGGTGCAGGCGCCTTCGCTGTACTGGCACTTCCCCAACAAGAAGGCGCTGATCGACGGCATGGCCGACGCGCTGGTCGAAGGCGTGGCGCGAACGCCGGCCGCCAATGTGCCGTGGCAGGAAGCGATCCGCACGGTCGGGCAGGAGCTGCGCCAGGGCCTGCTGGCGCACCGCGACGGCGCGCGCGTGTATGCCGGCACCTACGTGACCTCGGACAACACGCTGCGCATGGGCGAGGCCATGGTGGCACCGTTGCTGCGCGCCGGCGCCAGCCCCAAGCTCGCGGGCTGGGGGTCGTTCAGCATGATGTATTACGTGCTGGGCTTCGTGATGGAAGAGCAGGCGTTGTGGCCCGCGGACGGCGTCGATGCCATCGAGAACAAGGCGGAGTTTCTCGCGCTGTCGCAGCAACGGTTCCCCTCGGTCTTCGCGTGCGCCGACGCGCTGTTCGACACCGACCTGGAGGAGCGCTTCGCGCTGGGCCTCGACGTGTTCATCGCGGGGCTGGCCCACAGGATCAAGGCTTCGAAACGCGCGTAGCGTCCCCTGGCGCCCAGTCGGTTCAGTCGAGTCCGCGCTTTCCCGCCGCCCAGTAGGCCTTGGCCTGGATGCGCCGCGACTCGACGCCCTGCGCCTTGAGCGCGCGGCCCATCTGGCGGATCGACGAGGCCTTGCCCGTCAGCACGTAGTGCGCGCCGCCGCTCATCGCCGAGTGGAGTTCCGCGAGGTGCGAGTCGTCGGTGCGGCGCTCCATCAGCGCCAGCGGCCGGATGCCCAGCGCGTCCAGCACCTGGCGCGATTCGGCGATTGCGCCGACCTCGAAGACGGCCTGCACCCTCTGCACTGCCTGCACTGCCTGCACTTCGGCATCTCTTCCGCACAGCGACGCCGCAAGGCCGAACGAAGTCTCGTCGCCGAACAGAACCGTCGCCGCCGGCAGCGGCCGGAGTTCGAGCGAGCGGCGCGGGCCGAAGACCTGGCAGCGCTCGCCCGGCCGCGCGCGGCGCACCCACTCGCTGCCCGGCCCTTCGCCGTGCGCGAACGCCATGATGCGCGTCACGCCACGCGCGCCGTCCCAGCGCAGCGGCGTGTAGGTGCGCGTCTCCAGCGTGCCGCCGGTCTTGATCTGCACCTTCTGGCCCGGCGACCAGCGATGGCTTTCGAAAGCCACGCATTCGAGATCGATGAGCCTGAAGCGCGGCGACACGCTGGTGGCCGCGATGACGTTCACGGGATGCAGGAACAGGCGGCCGAGCGTGCGCTCGACCAGCCCCGGCCGGGCGGCGCCCGTGGCCGCTTCGGAACCGATGTTGGAAGAAGACATGAAGAACTCCCCGAGGTGATGACGCGAAAAGACACAAAAATCTAACGACGTTAGATAGCGTGGACATCATAGGCTAACGATGTTAGTTTTGGTCATTCGGACCGCCAAACGCGAGACTGTTTGCAAGACGCTTCGCGCGCGTTGTCCTTTCACAATTCGGTGATACACTCCAATAAGAATAGTTCTTATTCAAGTCCCTCGCCCGCTTTTTCAAGCCCGCATGCATGCACGCGGGCCGAAGGCGCCGGGGCTCATCGTCGATGCTTGCGAGAAGGCGGCCGGATGCGCGACCTCGTTCAGGAACTGGTAGCTCACTACGCGGACTTGCGCCGGCAGCTGACCCGCGACCTGAGGGATCCGCACTACGCGGCCGACATCGCACAGTCCAGCTTCGAGCGCGTCTACGAGTCGGCGCTGAAGGCCCGCGGCGGCGCGCAGGGCGATGCCGCACCAAACGCGCAAGACGCGCAAGACACCATCGAATCGCCGCGCGCCCTGCTCTTTCGCGTGGCGCGCAACCTGTGCATCGACGACGCGCGCCGCCGCAAGGTCGCGCAGGAGTGGGCCAGCTCGCATGCGGAGGTCGGCATGCACCAGACGGCGCAGTCCAGCGAATACATCGTGGCCCAGCAGCGCGTGCTCGCGCGGGTGGTCGACACCATGGAAAAGCTCCCGCCGCGCCGCCGCGAAGTGTTCCTGCTCTTTCGCGCCTACGGCCACACGCGCGCCGAGATCGCGCAGCGGCTCGACATCACCGAGATGGCCGTGGCCAAGCACCTGCTGCGCGCCACCATCGACTGCTCGCGCGTGTTCGCCGAGCTGCGCGCCGAGCTGATCGAGCCGCAGGTGATGCTGAACCGCCCCGGCTTCGACGCGGCGCTGGCCGAAGATTTCTCGTGAGCGGCGGCATGGCCATGGGCGCGCCGCGCGAACGGCTGGTCGAGCGCGCGCTGGCACTCATCCTCGAAGGCGAGATGGCGCCCGGCGATGCCGCGGGCCAGGCCCGCACCGCACTCAACCAGTGGCGCATCAAGTCGGACGAGCATGCGGCCGCCGTGCAGGAAGCGCGGCAACGCTGGAACGCCCTCGGCGGCATGGCGCACGACCTGCGCGCGCACTTCGACGAGCCCGAAGGCCCGCTGATGGCCAACGCGGCCAACGCGGCCGCTGCGGCGGCCGCAACCGCTTCGTCCACCCACCGGCAGCAGCGCCGCAAGATGCTGTTCTCGGTGGCGGGCCTGCTCGGCGCCGGCCTGGTGGCGGGCCGCGGCGTGCAGTGGTACTGGCAGCAGCCGGTGTTCCGCTCGGCCTACCGCACGCGCACCGCGCAGATGCTGAAGGTGACGCTGGCGGATGGACGCAGTGGCCGAAACGGGGCCATCGGGGCCATCGGGGCCATCGGTGCAACCGGGGCGATGGGCAGCCAGCTCGACCTCGCACCGCAAAGCGCCATCGAGGTCACGCTCTACCGCCAGCGCCGCTTCGTCGACATGGCCCATGGCGAGGTGCGCTTCGAAGTCTCTCCCGACAGCGACCGCCCGTTCGAGGTCCACACGCGCAGCGCCACCATCGAGGTGGTCGGCACGGCCTTCACCGTGCGCGACCGCGGCGGCCCCGTGACCGTGGGCGTGGAGCACGGCCATGTGCGGGTGCGCGTGACACCGCCCCGCGGGCTCGCCGGCGCGGAGACCCGGGTGATCGACCTGTACAAGAGCGACCAGCTCGAGATCGTCGACGGCCAGCCCGGTCGCGTGCAGCAGGCCGACACCGCGGCCTTGTCCGCGTGGCGCGACGGCTGGCTGGTGTTCGAGAACACGCCGCTGGGCGACGCCCTGGCCGCGGTCAACAGCTACCGTGCGCGGCCCATCGTCAGCAACAGTGCGCGCATCGACGCGATGCGGCTGTCGGGCCGCTTTCGCACCGGCGACTCCGAAGGCCTGCTGGCCGCGCTGCCGACCATCCTGCCGCTCACGACCGTGGTGCACCCGGACGGCAGCGTGGCGTTGCAGGTGCGCTGACGCAGCAGCCTGCCAGCGCCCGGGGTGCGCGGGGCGCGCGCCTCAGGCGTTGCCGGACCCGCCGCGCGCATTGCCCACGGGGTGCCCCGACTGCACCAGCCCCCACTCGGTGAGCGCGATGTCGAGCGCACGCACATGCAGCGGGTCCTTGCCCAGCCATTGCGTGAGCCGTTCGGCGTTGTCCGGCGTCAAGGCCGCATGCATTCCGGCGAAGAGCGACCAGGCGGTGCGCACATGGGCATCGGTCACGGCACCGGCCCCCGATGCGCCGCCCGCCGCCGGGGCCGTGGACGCAAGGGCATCCTCCGCCGCCCGCACGCACGTCGCGCCCCTCATGCGCCTCATGCGCCTCATTCGAGCCCCCCGGTGGGCGGATGGAGATTCCTGCGGCGGTTGACGGCCAGCGCGGCGCCCGCCAGCGCCCAGAGGCGCAGGGCACGGTCGAAGGCCTGCAGATGCGCAGGCTCTTCACGCACCCAGTGCGTCAACTTCAATGCCACCGTGCGGCACGGGTTCTCTCTGAGTTCCATGTAGAGACGCCATGCGGTCTCCTCGGCGGAGGGCGCCTCCGGACGGTTCTGCGGGGCCACGGCTACTCCAGGCGCTGTGTGGGTGTGGATTCGGGAGGATGCCCGTGCAGCGGCGCCAGGCGCCAGCGGGTGCGCCTGCAAGGCGCTTCATCCAAAGAGACGATCCACCGGCCCGAATGTTCAACCGGAAGTGCCAGCCCCGGCCACAGGCGGCAGCAGGGCCGGCCCGGCGGCAGCGGCTGCGGCCTGCGGTTGCCGGCTCCTGGCGCCGGCGCGGCGCTTGCGCAGCCAGATCACCACGCCCGTCACGCTGAGCATCGCCACCACCAGGCCCATCGCCGAGATCAGAATGCGCCCCGGCAGCCCGAGGATGCGGCCCGAGTGCACCAGGAACTGCGCCTGCACGAAGATGTCGGCCGCCGTGCCCTTCCACGGCTCGCTGCTGCCGACGAAGCGGCCGTCGCGGCCGTCGATGTACAGCACGCGGTGCCCCACGCCGCCCGCGCCATGCTCGTCTTCGGGCGCAAAGAACTGCGCGCCGTAGATGCCGAACAGCTGCGCGTAGAAGAGCGAACCCACGGGCTCTTCCCACCCCCGGCGCCGAGCCTCCTGCGCGGCCTTGGCAAGCACGTCGGCGTAGCCGAGCAGCGGCACCACGGGCTTGGCCTCGTCGGCGGGCTCGCGCTGCTCGAACGGCGTGGGCGTGACGTTCGACACCATCGACATGACCGGAAAGAACACCTCGCGGTACAGGTTCAGCGAGAACGCGGTGAAGGCGATGACGAACAGCAGCGCCCAGGTCCACAGGCTGCCCGCGCGGTGCAGGTCGAAGTTCAGCTTGTAGCTGCCGGCGCCGCGGCGCACCTTCCATGCGGGCTTCCAGCGCTGCCACCAACGCTTGCCTGCCGGACCATCGGGTGTAACGGGAGCAGCGGCCTTGCGGGGGCGGCGCAGCGGCAATGTCAGGTAGAAGCCGGTGAAGCAGTCGAGCGTCCAGACCAGTGCGATGGTGCCCAGCAGCCAGACGCCCCAGCGGTCGATGCCCCACATCTTCGGCAGGTGCAGGGTGTAGTGCAGCACGTAGAGGAAGGAGACGAAGTTCTCCTTGCCGATGGGCCAGACCGCGCCCCAATCGCGCCGGCCGAGCTCTTCGCCCGACGCCGGATCGACGAAGACCTGGTTGAAGCCGGGCTTGAAGCGCTGGCCCGTCGCGGGGTCGACGCGCGGCTCGACGCCGAACGACAGCGAATGCCCCGCCTCGGCGGCCATCGGCAGCGAAGTGACGACCACCTGCGGATGGCGCGCCTCGAGCTGCCGCGCGAGTTCCAGCGGCGGCAGCGCCGGGCCGGTGGTGCGTGCATCCGTCAGGTGCGGGTTGAGCCATTCGTCGAGCTCGTGGTCCCACGAGATCACGGCGTCCGTCAGGCCCGAGACGAACAGGAACCCTGCAATCGACAGGCCGGCCCAGCGGTGCAGGGCCACGAACATCAGGCGCATTCGAAAGATCCTTCGACGGTCGGGGCGGTAGTGGGGGCGGTGGCAGTGGCGGTGGCTGCGGCGGTGGCCGTCGGACATGGCCGAGCCTGCCAGCCGCCGCCCATCGCACGATACAGCGAGACCCGCGCCTGCAGGCGTGCCATGCGCAGCTGCACCGACAGGTCCTGCGCAACGTAGAGGGTGCGCTGCGCGTCCAGCAAGGTCAGCAGCGTTTCGGCGCCCGCGCGGTAGCGCGACTCCGACAGGCCGGCTGCACGTCGTGCCTCGGCCAGCTCGACAGCCTGCGCCGCGGCCTGCGCGTCGGTGGCCGATACGGCGTTGAGCGCGGTTTCGGCATCGGCGAACGCAGCGGCGATGGCGCCCCGGTAGGCCGCCAGCAATTCTTCGCGCCGCGCCTGCGCCAGTTGCCGCCCGCCGGCCAGGCGGCCGCCATCGAAGATCGGCGCAGCCAGTCCCGCGGCCAGGCTGTAGACCGGGTTGTCGAACAGCCTGCCGAAGCGGCCCTGCCCCGTCCCCACGGAGGCGCTCAACGAGACGGTAGGCAGCAACGCGGCGCGCGCGGCCAGCACATTGGCATCGGCGGCGGACAGCTGCGCCTCGGCGCGTGCGATGTCCGGCCGGCGCACCAACAGGGCCGACGGTGCGCCCGCGCCGATGGACGGCACCTGCAGCGCATCGAGGGCCAGGCCCTGCCCCGCGGCCACCGGCGACGTCGCGCCCAGCAGCACGGCCAGCGCGGCTTCGGCGTCGCGCGCCTGCTGCTGCAGCGCCGCCACGCTGCGAACCTGTGCAGCCACCAGCCCGCGCTGCTGCGCCAGGTCGAGCGGCGACACCGCGCCGGCACGGCTGCGGGATTCGACCAGCGCGAGCACGCGGCGCGCATTGTCGAGATTGCGCTGCGCGATGCCGGCGCGCTCGCGCAGTGCCTGGCCCAGCAGCCAGGCCGAGGCGACGCTGGCCGTCACGCTGAGCCGCACGGCGTCGCGCTCGAAGGCGCTCGCGCGCAGGTCGTGCAGCGCCTGGTCGCGCCATGCGGCGTCGCGGCCCCACAGGTCGAGTTCGTAGCGGGCGCTGAAGCCGGCGGCATGGGTGCTGCCGTCGACCGCCGCACGGCCGCCCAGCCGGCCCTCGCGGGCGGCGTCGAGTGTGGCCGTGACCTGCGGCCGCAGCGCCGCACCGGCGATGCGGGCCAGTGCATCGGCCTGCGCCACGCGCGCGGCGGCGGCGGCCAGGTCGTTGCTCTGCACTTGCGCGCGCGCAATCAACGCGTCGAGCTCGGTGCTGCCGAAGCCGCGCCACCAATCCGCATCGACAGTGCCCGCCGCGGCTGACGCGGGCGGCGCGGCTTGCCATGCGGACGGCAGCGCCACCGCACGGTCGGCGCCGTCGCCCTGCAGCGCGCAACCGCCCAGCAATGCCATGCCAGACAACAGCCAGGCGGCGCGCAAGGCGAACGACATGCGCGGCATCGTCATTCCCCCGCCAGCGCCACGACCGGGTCGAGCCGCGCCGCGTTGCGCGCCGGCATGAAGCCGAAGATCACGCCCGTCAGCACGGCGCAGCCGAATGCACCGACGCTCGCGGGCACCGAGAACTGCACGGACACGCCCGCCAGCAACAGCGCCACCACGATGCCCAGCCCGGCGGCAACGCCGACGGTGCCGCCCACCGAGGTCACGAGCACCGCCTCGGTCATGAACTGGCGCAGGATGTCGCGCTGGCGCGCGCCGGTGGCCATGCGGATGCCGATCTCGCGCGTGCGCTCGCGCACCGTCATCAGCATCACGTTCATCACGCCGATGCCGCCCACCACCAGCGACACGACCGCAATCAGCCCCAGCATCATCGTCATGGCACGGGCGGTCTCGGTCTGCACGCGCAGGGCCTCGACGCGGTTCCATATCAGCACGTTGCGTCCGGCCTGCAGCCGCTCGAGCTGCGCCTCGATGGCGGTGGCCGTTTCCTGCGCCTTGTCGATGTCGCGCACCTGCACCGCGATCCACGTCGGGTTGGGATGGCCGTAGACCCGGGTGGCGGCCGAAGACAGCGGCACCACCACCCGGTCGTCCTGGTCCTCGCCGTCGGTGGCGCCCTTGGACGCCAGCACGCCGACCACCTGGAAGGGCACCTTGTCCACCAGGATGTCCTGGCCGACCGGGTCCTGCCCGTCGGCGAACAGGCGCTTGCGCACCGTCTCGCCGATCACGGCGACCTTGGCGACGCGCCGCTCGTCCTCGGCGTCGAACATCACGCCCTGGCTCACGCCCCAGCCCAGCACACGCGAGAACTCGACCGTGGCGCCCCCGCCCTCCGTGAGATGGTCGACGTTGCCGCGGCGCACCACCACCTTGTCCTCGATGTAGGGCGCGACGCCCTCGACGTTCGCCAGCGTGCGGATGGCCAGCGCGTCGTCCAGCGTGAGCGGCGCGCTCGGGTTGCGCAGGCTGGCGATCTGCGCGGCAACGAACATGGTGCGCGTGCCGAAGGTCTCGAACTGCGCCATCACCTTCTGCTGAGAGCCGCCGCCGACCGCGAGCATCACGATGACCGAGGCCACGCCGATCACGATGCCCAGCAGCGTGAGGCCGGTGCGAAACCTGTTGCTCCACATCACGCGCCAGGCCGCCCGCGTGGCCTCGCGGATGTCGGCCAGCAGCGAGGCGCCGCCGGGCGAGGCCGGGTGCCCGAAGGGCGTCGCCGGCGCAGCGGCGGGCGCGGGCGCGGGCGTGGCCATGGCCTCACCCTCCGCGCGGCCCGCGTCCGCCACGATGCGCCCGTCGCGGATCTCGATCACGCGGCGCGCCTGCGCGGCCACCGTCCGGTCGTGCGTGATGAGGATGATGGTGTGGCCCGCGTCCGCCAGCTCGTGCAGCAGCGTCATCACTTCGGCGCCGCTCTTGCTGTCGAGCGCACCGGTGGGCTCGTCGGCCAGGATGATGCGCCCGCCGTTCATCAGCGCGCGGGCAATGGCCACGCGCTGCTGCTGCCCGCCCGACAGCTGGTGCGGCCGATGGTCGAGCCGCGCGCCCATGTCCAGCCGCTCGAGCAGTGCGGTCGCGCGCGCGCGCCGTTCGGCTTCGGGCATGCCGGCATAGAGCGCGGGGATCTCGGTGTTCTCGCGCGCCGATTCGCTGGGCACGAGGTGGTAGCCCTGGAACACGAAGCCGAAGGCCTCGCGGCGCAGCCAGGCGAGCGCGTCGGCGTCGAAGCTGGCCACGTCCTGCCCGTCGAACAGGTAGCGGCCGGCGCTCGGCCGGTCGAGGCAGCCCAGGATGTGCATCAGCGTGGACTTGCCCGAACCCGAAGCGCCGACGATGGCCACGAATTCGCCGGCATGGATCCGCAGCGAGATGCCGTGCAGCACCGTGGTCGCGGGAGCGCCCGCCGAGGCGTTGTTGCCGCCGTACGACTTGCGGATGTCCTGCAGCTCGATCAGGGGCCGGGGCGTTTCGCCGGAAGCGCTCGCCGCCGGCGTCATGGCTTCGCCGCCCTGGCGGTGACGATGCGTTCCCCCGGCTGCACGCCCTCCAGCACCTGGGCGGAAAGCCGGTTGCGCACGCCGACGCGCAGTTGCCGCGCCTCGACCTTGCCGTCGGGGCGCAGCACGCGCGCGGTGAAGCGGTCGCTGCTGCCGGCCACGGGCACGAGCGCGGCCAGCGGCACGGAAAGCGCGTCCTTCTCGGCGTATTCGACGAAGGCGACCTTGGCCGTCATCTGCGGCATGAGCTCGCCGTCGGCGTTGTCGACGTCGAACAGCGCCGTGTAGACCACCACCTTGCTCGCCGCGCTCGAGGGCTTGGCGCCGCTGTCGCCGCCCGACTTGTTCTCGGGCACCGGTGGCGCGGGCAGCAGCTGCCGCACGCGGCCCTGCCAGCGGCGCTGGCTTTCGCCGAGCGTGGTGAAGTAGACCGGCATGCCGGTCCTGATGCGCCGCACGTCGGCCTCCGACACCTCGGACCACACCGTCATCGACGACAGGTCGGCGATGCGCAGCACGTTGGGCGTCTGGTAAGTGGCGTTGAGGGTCTGGCCTTCGCGCGCCTCCACCGACACGACGGTGCCGGCCATGGGCGCGTAGATGCGGGTGTAGCCCAGGCGGGCCTCGTCGGCCTTCAGCGTCGCCTGGGTCTGTGCGACCTGCGCCTCGAACTGGCGCACGCGCGCGCCGGCCGATGCCAGCGTGGCCTGCGCGGCCTGCACGTCCTCGTCGCGCGTGGCGCCGTCGGCCGCCATCTGGCGCTGCCTCGCGTGCTGCTGCCGCGCCAGCAGGTGCTGGGCCTGCTGGTCGTCGCGCTGCGCGCGCAGCCCCGCGAGCGAGGCACGGCCCGCGTCGACGGTGGCCTGCTGCACGCTGGGGTCGATCTCCACCAGCAGTTGCCCGCGCTTGACGACGTCGCCCGGCTGCACGTGCAACCGAAGGATCTGCCCCGAGACCTGCGCGCCCACGTCCACGTAGTGCCGCGGCTGCAGCACGCCGAGCGCCGTGACGCTGGATTCGATGGTGCCGCGCACGACCGCCACGGACTCGACATCCGCCGCATCGCCGCGCCCCCACAACAGCCCCGCGCCGGCCGCCGCGCACAGGAAGACCAGCAGCCCCGCCACCGCACGGCGGCGCCAGGCGCCTTGACGCACATCGCTCACGCCGCCCTCCCGCTACGCCGCCAGGCGCTGTGCGCGCGCACGCGGACGGGCCAGGAAACCCGCGAGCGGCAGCATCCCGGCGTGGCCGTTCGATCCGCTCTCGCTCGATGGCTCACCCGAAGGCTCTCCCGATAGCCCGCCCGACGGCATGCCGGCGCCGGCTTGCCGGCACGCCGCGCAGGCGCCGTGGATCTGCACGTCGAAGGTGCCCGTGGGCGGCAGGCCCTGGTTCAGCGCCACGCGGGTCAGCGCCTCGTGGAGTTCGCGGTCGTGCACCTCGGTGGAGGCGCCGCAGCCGCTGCAGCGCATGCGCACGGTCGCTGCGTCCGCCTGCGCATCGGGCGCGGCGTAGCGGAACACCGCCAGCGCGCCGCCCCGGCTGCGCACCCATTCGCGCTCGATGAGGCCGGAGTGCTCGAACTCCTTGAGGACGCGGTAGACCGTGGTCAGGCTGGCCGAGGTGCCGCGCAGCAGCATGCGGCGGAACACCTCTTCGCCGCGCTGCCACTCGGTGCCCGCGTCCGCCAGCGTCTGCAGCACGCAGAGCCGGACCACCGACGGCCGGATGCGCGCGCCCCGCAGCTGCGTCATGAACGCCGGGCGTTGCACGTCGTTGGGTTCCAGGCCGTCGTTCATGCAGCAAGGCTCTCGAGGTGGGCACGCGGCCGGTCGTCCGCGATGCGGCCGGCGCGCATGGTGATCACGCGGTCGGCCAGGTGAAAGTAGCGGTCGTCGTGCGAGATCACGACCAGCAGGTGGCCCTTGGCGCGAAGCTCGGGCAGCAGCTCGGTATAGAACAGGTGGCGGAAGGTCGGGTCCTGGTCGGCCGCCCATTCGTCGAACACCAGCACCGGGCGCCCTTCCAGGTAGGCGTGCACCAGCGCCAGCCGCTTGCGCTGGCCGGTCGACAGGTCGGTGGTGGTGAAGGCGCCATCTTTCAGGCTCACCTTGTGGGCGATCTCCAGGCGCTCCAGGTAGGGCAACGCACGCTGCGGCAGCACCTGCATGCTGGCCTCGCCGTGCGCCTCGCCCTCGCCGGCGGCCAGGTCCTCGAACAGGTAGAAGTCGGAGAACACCGTGGTGAAGAGCTGGCGGTAGTCGTCGCGAAGCTCGGGGCCGATCGCGGTGCCGTCGATGGCCACCTCGCCCTCGTGCGGCGCGTACAGGCCGAGCAGCAGCTTGATCAGCGTGGTCTTGCCCGAGCCGTTGTCTCCCACCACGAACACCATTTCGCCGCGGCGCAGCCGCAGGTCGATCGGCCCCAGCGCGAAGGCCTCGCCGCCCTCGGGCGCATCGAAGACGTAGCGCACGCCGCGCAGCGCGATCTCGCCCTCGAGCTTCAGCGGATCGCCGGCGCGCCCCACGTGCAGGTGAGGCTCCGGCGTGGCGAAGCGCGCCGACAGATCGGCAATGCGCCGGAACGCGACACGGGCGCGCCCCACGGCGGGCAATGCGCCGGCGATCTGGTCCATCGGTCCCTTGAGGTACAGCAGCACCAGCACGAAGCCGCTGAGCACCGCGGGCTCGGTGGGCCGGAACGCGGCCCAGCCCAGGATCAGCGCGATCAGCAGGAAGAACAGGCCCGAGCCGAACGCCGCGGCCACGACGAAGGTGTTGATCGCCCGCCCGTTGACGGTGCGGATGTTGTCCACGATGCGTTCGATCTGCCCGCCGAACATGCGCTGGCGGCGCACGCGGTGCATGCGCAGTTCCTTGGCGCCCTCGCTGATCGCGCGGTAGGCCTTGTGCAGCTGGTCTTCGTGTTCGCGCGCCTTCCAGAACCCGTTCACGCCACGGATCTGCGCCACGGTCTGCACCGAGGCGCCGACCACCAGCGCCACCATCAGCACGCCGAACAGCGGCAGCGACAGGTAGGCCAGGTAAGCCAGGCAGCCGAGCGCGGTGACGCAGGCGATCAGCGTTGCCGAGAGCGCGAACGCCACGTCGCTGATCATGTCCACGTCCTGCGACAGCACCGGCATGAGCCGGTGGGTGCGGTAGCGCTCCAGCGCATCGATGGGCGCCGAGAGGATCTTCTGCGCCAGGCTCTTGCGCACCTGCGCGACCACCCGCTGGCCGACGAAGTTGGTCGAGACGTCCGACACCATGCGCCCGAACAGCGCCGCGGCGCACAGGCCGATGAAAGTCAGCAGCAGGCCGCCCGAGAGGCCGCCCTGCCCGTTGAGCACCCGGTTGATGGTGCCCAGCAACGCGACCGTGGCCGCGCCCGCGCCGATGCCCATGACCGCCGACAGCAGGATCCACGGCAGGAACGGCTTGAGCAGGCGTGTGAACTCGCCGTCGGAGGCGGGGGCAGTGGTCATGCAAGAACTCTTTCCGCCCGCAGGCGACTGGGGTCCGGCGGCAGGGACGACCCCTGCCGCCGGACGCGAAACGGATGGCGGCGGCCCTGCCGCGCAAACGCCGGGCTGCCGGCGGCGCCGGACCGCCTGTACCCCTCTAGACGGGTGGCCCGCACAAATGTTCACGCCGCGGTTCGCGCCGTGCGCCATGAACACCCGCGCGGCCCATCCGTCCTAGCTTCATGCACCCTGCAAAACGCCGCACCGCCGGCGACCGACCGCCCCATGGCCGCCCCATGGCCGCACCGTGAACGCGCCATGATCGCGCTGCTGGAACCCCTGTTCCAGGGCGATCTGGCGCCGCACGGCGAGGCGCTGCAATGCGCGGCGCAGCCGCCCGCGGGCGCGCTGCGCGTGGCCGACCTGGTGCGCTCCCCCGACCTGCTGGACCGCGTGCTGCGCCAGCATGCGGCGCACCTCGGCGTGGAGGGAGAAGACCTGCGCGCGGTGGCCTCGGCCTGGAGCCTGGACTACCTCGGCATGCTGCTGCCGCCGGCCGCGGCCGCGGCCAGCGTGCTGCAGCACGTGTTCCCGATGGCCGCCGACCAGGTCTGGGTGCGGCTCGACGCGCATGCCCACCCCTTGAGCTTTCACATCCGCGAGCTGGGCCGGCCGCAGCGCGGCGCGAGCACCGCGGAACGCTATGCGGTGCTGCTGCGCGGGCACCTGGAGCCGCTCTTCCAGGCGCTGCGCCAGCGGACGGGCATTGCCGCCAAGATCCTGTGGGGCAACGCGGCGCGCAACCTGGAGCCGGTGCTGGACCAGGCCCTGGCGCTGACGGGCGGGTCGCCGCCCATCGCGCTCGATCGCCAGCAACTGCTGCACAACCCCGATTGGGTGACCAGCAGCCCTTCGTCCGATGCCGCCGATGCAACCAATGCAATCAATGCAATCAATGCAGCTGAAATGGCCTGGACCAACCCCCTGCCCGGCCCGCAGCGCGAGATCCGCGTGCGCTTCGAGGGCCACGACCACGCCGTGAAGCTGCACCGCCAGTGCTGCCTCTTTCACCTCCTGCCCGGCGAGGGCTACTGCGGCGTCTGCCCGCTGTCGCCGGCGCACCGCTGAATTCGGCCGCGCCTCTTCTGTCTCCTTTCACCCATCAACCGAGCGCACATCCATGTCCAAGGCAAAACTCGTCTACATCATGTCCCTGAGGAATGCGGCGGCCGACAAGGCCGGCCAGCACATCGACTACAAGGGCGGGCAGCGCTACATGAAGTCCCCGCTGGAGTCGCTGGCGCAAGCCCTGGACAGCACGCCGCTGGGCGACGCCTACGCGCTCGAGGCGGTGCTGTTCGACGACGACGAAGGCTCGCCGCGCGACCGCAAGGCGTTGCAGGACTACGGCTTCGGCTTCGAGCCGTCGCGCCAGTGGATCTTTCCCGGCGAGCTCCAGGCGCAGGGACGCCGCGTCAACGACATGTTCCACAACGTGCCCTCGACCTACCGGCGGCTGCCGCTGGACGCCACCACCGAACGCGCCGCCGGCAAGAAGGACTTCGAGCAGCGCCTGCTCGAGCGCCTCCATGCGCTGGAAGCCGACGTTGTCGTGCTCGACGGGCTGCTGGTGATCCTCGACCAGCTGGCGCGGCCGGAAAGCCCGTTCTTCCGCCGGATCGTGAACATCCATCCGGGCATCACGCGGCTGGAGTCGCCCTTCGAGCGCCGCGGCGCCTGGGCCACGCTCGACGCGCTGCACGGCGCCCGGGGCCAGCGGGTGGTCGACTGGCGCACGCGCGAGACGGTGCCGGTCGAGCCGGTGCTGAAGACCGGCGCGTCCTTCCACTACGTGGACACCGGCATCGACTCCGGCGAAGTCATCTGCGACGTGCTGGGCACCGACATCGATCCCGCGGACACCATCCTCGAGCTGCGCTGGAACAACTTCAATCGCAGCCTGTTCCCGGCGCTCCACCAGGGCCTGGCCCTGATGGCCGAGACCGTGGACGCGTGAACATCCGGCGCCGCCGACCGTCTTCTTACACACGGCCCAGGGCCGGCCGCCGCGCACGGCGCGCCGCCCTCCACCACAGGAGTTGATTTCCATGCCACACGTCCATGATCTGGTCGGGATCGGGTTCGGCCCGTCCAACATCGCCCTGGCCATCGCCCTCGAGGAGAAGCGCCACGCGGGCCGGCCGCTCGACGCGCTGTTCATCGAGAAGCAGCTGAGCTTCGCCTGGCATCCGCACATGCTGCTGGACCACGCGCACATGCAGATCTCCTTCCTGAAGGACCTGGCGACGCTGCGCAACCCGACCAGCCGCTTCACTTTCGTCAACTACCTGCACGAAAAAGGCCGGCTGACCGACTTCGCCAACCTGAAGAGCTTCTTTCCCAGCCGCCACGAATTCAACGACTACCTCTCGTGGGCGGCCGAGCAGTTCGAGGACGCCTGCGCCTACGGCGAGGAGGTGTTCGAGGTGCTGCCCGAGGACCAGGCCGGCGAGGTGGCGCTGCTGCGCGTGCGCTCGCGCAATCACGCGGGCAAGCTGGTGGAGCGCCTGACGCGCAACCTCGTGGTCAGCATCGGCGGCACGGCCAACATTCCCGATGGCTTTCGCACACTCCGCAACGACCCGCGCGTGTTCCATTCGAGCAGCTACCTGCAGGACATCGCGCAGCATCCGGAGGCCCGGCGCATTGCCGTGGTGGGCGCAGGGCAGAGCGCGGCCGAGATCTTCATGGACCTGCAGGGCCGCCCGGGCGCGCCGCAGGTCGACCTGGTCACGCGCGCCCGCTCGATCCGCCCGGCGGACGACAGCCCCTTCGTGAACGAGATCTTCAACGCCGAGTTCACCGACTACACCTTCAGCCGCTCCGAGGACGAGCGCGCCGCGCTGCTCGACGAGTTCTGGCACACCAACTACGCGGTGGCCGACCTGGAGCTGATCCAGCAGATCTACAAGGCCTTCTACCAACAGCGCGTGACCGGCGGCAACCGCCTGCGCTTCCTGCGCCAGCACGACATCCGCAACGTCGTGGCCGACGCCCAGGGGGTGCATCTCACGCTGTGGGACCAGAACGCCCAGCGCGAGCACGCCGTGCGCTACGACGCCGTGGTGCTCGCCACCGGCTATGCGCGCGAGCAGCACAAGGCCCTGCTGGCGCCGCTGTCGGGCTACCTGGGCGACTACACGGTCGACCGCCAGTACCGCCTGCAGGCCACGCCCGACTTCCATCCGGCCATCTACCTGCAGGGCGCCTGCGAGGATTCGCACGGCCTGAGCGACACCCTGCTGTCGGTCACCTCGGTCAGGACCGGCGAAATCGGCAGCGCCCTGCTGGCCACGCCGGCCGGCGCCGCGCTGCACCTGCGGCGGGAGGCCGAGGCCATCCAGACCTGAAATTTCGCGGCGCGAGCGCGCTGACGAAAAAAATGTGACGGGAAGGTGTCTCTGTTTGATGAGTTCGAACGTCTTACTCATAGATGCGCCATGGACCGGAAGTTGGGCCGGCGTCCGCACCTGAATGTGAATGCGTCGTAATTCAAAAAACTGGAGTTGCCTTTTTATGCGTCCCCTGCCTCGTCAACATCTGCTGAACGCCGCGCTTGCCGCGGCGTTCGGTTCCGTTCTCACCGTCTGGGCCCCCGTGGTTTCGGCACAGGCTTCCGGCCAGGCCGTGGCGAAGGTGTTCGACGTGAAGGTGCCCTCGCAGGCCCTCGGCGCGGCGCTCAACGAGTTCTCGCGCCAGACCGGCGTGCAGGTGTTCGCCGCCGGCGAGGTGGTCGCCGGCACCAGTTCGCGCGCCGTCGAAGGCAAGCTGACGGTCGACCAGGCCCTGCGCCAGATGCTCACGGGCACCGCGCTGGAAGCCACGCGCACCGCCAACGGCGGCTTCGCGATCCGCCGCACCGCGGACATCCCCGCCTCCCAGAGCACCCTGCCCGCCGTGCAGGTGGTGGCCAGCGCCGAGGAATCGCCCACCGGCCCGGTGACCGGCTATGTCGCCCGCCGCAGCATCACGGCCACCAAGACCGACACGCCGGTGCTCGAAGTGCCGCAGTCGATCTCCATCATCGGCCGCGACGAAATGGAAGCCCGCGGCGCCCAGGACATCATGGACGCGATCCGCTACACGCCCGGCGTCACGACCAGCATGTACGGCCCCGACAACCGCGGCTGGGAAGACATCCTGCTGCGCGGCTTCGGCACCTACAACAGCAGCTACCGCGACGGCCTCGCGCAGACGCCGTTCAGCGTCAACTACTACATCTCCGAGCCCTACTCGCTCGAGCGCGTCGAAGTGCTGCGCGGCCCGTCGTCGATGGTGTTCGGCCGCGGCGACGCCGGCGGCATCATCAACCGCGTGAGCAAGCAGCCCACCGGCGAGCCGATCCGCGAGATCGAGGTGCAGTACGGCAGCTTCCAGCGCAAGCAGCTGGCCTTCGATCTCGGCGACCGCATCGGCAACACCGACCTGAGCTACCGGCTGGTGGGCGTCTCGCTCGACAGCAACGACCAGGACCGCTACTCCGACGGCCAGAAGCTCAACCGCACGCGCGCGTACCTCGCGCCGTCGGTGCGCTGGCAACCCAACGCCGACACCTCGCTCACGGTGTTCGGTGAATTCCTCAAGAACCGCTCGGGCGAAGACCCCTACTACATCAACGCCAACGGCCGCTTCACCAACGTGAAGATGGGCGACCCGAGCTTCAGCGGCATCAAGCAGGAACAGGCTTCGCTGGGCTACCGCTTCGAGACCAAGCTCGCCCAGGACTGGACGCTGCGCCAGAGCTTGCGATACACCACCATCGCGCTCGACCGGCGCGTGGTCTGGGCCGATTCGGCCGCCGAGGACGAGCGCACCATCTACCGCATCGCGCGCACGTGGAACGACCCGCTCAAGCAAAGCGTGTTCGACACCAACGTGCAGGGCAAGGTGCGCGCGGGCATCACGGAACACACGCTGCTGTTCGGCGTCGACTGGAACGAGCTGAAGGGCAAGTCACGCCAATTCCGCGGTGCCGCGCCCGACCTGGACCTGTACCTCCCGGTCTACAACCAGCTGGTGACGCCGCCCACCGATCCGCTGCAGAACTACCGGCAGACGACGCGCCAGATCGGCATCTACGCGCAGGACCAGATCAAGATCGCCGACAAGTGGATCGTCACGCTGGGCGGCCGCCAGGACCGCGTGACCTCGATCACCGACGACATCCTGAACACGACCTACACCAAGAACCGCGACGACGCCTTCAGCGGACGCGCCGGCCTGACCTACCTGGCGGGCAACGGCTGGGCGCCCTACCTGAGCTACAGCGAATCCTTCCTGCCCAACAGCGGCGTGGACGGCAACAACGAACCCTTCAAGCCCAGCCGCGGCAAGCAGGTGGAAGTCGGCCTCAAGTACCAGCCCGAAGGCACCCGCACCTCGTTCACCGCCGCGGTGTTCGACCTGCGCAAGACCAACGTGGTGACGTACGACCCCGTGACCTTCGAAGGCCGCCAGATCGGCAAGCAGCGCTCGCGCGGCCTCGAGCTCGAGGCCAAGGGCGAACTCGCGCCGGGCCTGAACATCGCCGCCTCGTACACCTGGCTGGACATGAAGGTGCTCAACAGCGCCGACCCGGACGAACTCGGCAAGATCCCGCCGCTGGTGCCCAAGCAGTCCGCCTCGGTCTGGCTGGACTACACGCTGGGCAACGGCCTGGGCTTCGGCGGCGGCGTGCGCTACATCGGCAAGCGCCAGAACGACGAGCACAACACCTCCTACGAACGCGGCGTGACCGTGGCCGATGCGGCCGTGCACTACGAGACCGGCCCGTGGCGCCTCGCACTCAACGTCACCAACCTCTTCAACAAGAAGTACTTCTCGACCTGCTATCACGGCGAGTGCTACCGCGGCAACGAACGCGCGGTGACCATGACGGCACGCTACAAGTTCTGATGCCGCGCGGCGCCACGCGCGCCGCCTCCTCATCGCTGTCACACGACCATCGGCCCCCGCCGCCTTGCGCGCCGGGGGCCGAATCTTTGAATGCGCCCGCAGCGTCAGGCCGACTCTGCAGCTTTCTCTTGCGCTTGCCGCACCTCGGCAAGCGCCTCGCGCACCGCCTCGAACAGCCCGGCGTCGCGCACGATCCCCTGGTGGTTCGTGTCGATGTCCGTGCCCACGCGCGCGCGGCCGCGCAGTTCGTGCAGCAGCTGCACGCGGTCCTGCGCGGTGCGCCCCCTGCTCCACCAGACGTGCGCTTCGGCCTGCAGCAACGGCAGCGCGGGCATTGCCGCGGTGGCCGCATTGAAGCGGCGCGACATCGCGATGCGCTCGCCGACGTCCACCTCTCCCATGTCGATGCCGAGCGTGCCCAGGATCTCGGCCACGGCGCGGTCGACCACCGCGTCGGACGCATTGCGGATCGACTCGAAGCGGTCGAGCAGCGCGTCGACCTGCGCCTTGCCCGCGCTCTCGTAGGCCAGGTCGGCAACGAACTGCCGCAGCTCGTCGTACCAGTCGCCCGCGTCGAAACTGTCGTCCATCACGAAGCTGTCCACCAGGCCCACGAAACTCACGGCCACACCCTGGCGCTCGAGCACGTGCGCCACGTGCACGGCCATGACCGTGCCCAGCGACCACCCGAGCAACGCGACCGCGCCCACGGGATGCGCGGCACGGATGCGCTCGGCATAGCGCTCGGCCATCTGCCCGACCGACTCGGGCAAGGGCAGCCCGCTGTAGCTCACGCCGTAGACCGCGCGGCTGCCCTCGAGATGGCGCGCCAGCGGCTGGTAGTCGAACGCGTTGCGCAGGCCGGGCGCAATGCAGAACAGGGGCACGGCGCCGGGCGGCTGCGTGGCCTCGTTCAGGCGCTCGACCGCCTCGCGCGCACGCCCGGTGTCGCTCGAAGCCGTGAGCCGCGCCAGCGTCGGCTTCTGGAGCAGGTCCTGCAGGGAGAACTTCATCCGCGGATCCTGCGTCCGCTGGATGCGCGCGAGCAGCTTGAGCGCCACCAGCGAATCGCCGCCGAGCTCGAAGAAGTTGTCGTGGCGGCCGACCCGCGGCACGTCCAGCACCTCGGCCCAGATTGCCGCCAGCGCCTCCTCGAGCGCGCCGCGCGGCGCCTCGCAGGCCTTGTCGACCGCAAAGGCCGGCGCGGGCAGCGCCTTGCGCTCCACCTTGCCGTTCGGGTTCAGCGGCAGCGCGTCGAGCACCACCAGCGCCGAAGGCACCATGTGCTCGGGCAGCGTGTCGCCCAGCCGCGCGCGCAGCGCACGCAGCGCCGGCGGCGCAAGCGACTGGCCCGGTTGCAGCGAGACATAGCCCACCAGCCGCGCACCCGCCGGGCCTTCGTCGGCCACCACCACGGCCTCGCGCACCTCGGGCTGCGCCAGCAGCAGCGCCTCGATCTCGCCCAGCTCGATGCGGAACCCGCGGATCTTCACCTGGTGGTCGATGCGCCCGATGAACTCGAGCTGGCCCTCGTGGTTCCAGCGCACGAGGTCGCCGGTGCGGTAGAGCCGCCCGCCCCGGTCGTCGAACGGGTCCGCGACGAAGCGCTCGGCGCTCAGCCCGGCGCGCCCCAGGTAGCCGCGCGCCAGCCCGTTGCCGCCGAGGTACAGCTCGCCGACCGCGCCCAGCGGCACCCGCTCCATGTCGGGGCCGAGCACGACCGCATGGCGCTCGCCCACCACACGCCCGATCGGCGCGCAGTTCCACGCGCCCCGCTCCTCGGCATCGGCGCTCCACACGCAGGGCGTGACCACGCATTCGGTCGGCCCGTAGGCATTGAACAGGCGCTGCGGCGCGAAGGCCTCGGCGGCGGCACGGAAATCGGGGTTCGCCCAGGCTTCGCCGCCCGCGATGCACATCTTCACGCCGGGCAGCCCGCCGGACGGGGCCCCTGTCGCCCCCGCCAGTTCGGCCAGTTCGGCCAACGCCGCCTGCGCCAGGTGGCGCATGTAGGCCGGCGCGAAATACAGCACGTTGACCTCGGTGCGCCGCGCCAGCGCGAGCAAGTCGCCGGGCGACTGCTTGCCGGGCGGCGGCAGCACGATCGACGCACCCACGCCCAGCGGCAGCAGCCACTGCTCGCCGGCCGCATCGAAGTTGATCGACGCGAACTGCAGCAGCCGGTCGGTGCGCGCCAGGCCGTACACCCCGGCAACGGACCGCATGTGCATCGCGAGCGGCCCGTGCGCCACGGCCACGCCCTTGGAACGCCCCGTGGACCCCGAGGTGTAGATCACGTAGGCCACGTTCTGCGCGTGCAGGCGCACGGCCAGGCCATGCCCGGGTTCGGCGCGGGTGTCGATGCGGTCGACCACGAGCGACACGATGCCCGGCCCCTGCGGCGCGCGCGCCTGGACCGCGCTGTGCGTCAGCACGACGGCGACGGCGCTGTCCTGCACCATGTGGGCCAGCCTGTCGGCCGGGTAGTCGGGGTCGAGCGGCACATAGGCACCGCCCGCCTTCAGGATGGCCAGCAGGCCGATGAACATGTCGGCGCCGCGAGGCATCGCAATGCCCACCCTCACCTCCGGCCCGATGCCGCGCCGCACCAGCACATGCGCCAGCCGGTTCGCCTGTACGTCGAGTTCGCGGTAGCTCAGCACGCGCTCGCCGTCGATGAGTGCCACCGCGTCCGGGTGCTGCGCCGCCTGCTGTTCGAACTGCCGATGCGCCAGCGCCGGGTCGTGCATGCCCTGGTCCTGCCTTTGCGAGGGCTGGGCAGGCTGGACGGTCTGCGTGCCCGGCATGTCCTGCGCATCGAACAGCTCGATGTCCCCCACGCGCAGCTGCGGCGCATCGGCCAGCGCCTGCAGCAGCAGCTGGTAGTGCGCCGCCATGCGCTGCATGGTGGCCGGCTCGAACAGCTCGCGGGCGTAGGTCAGCGTCACGTGGACGCCGCCGCGCTCGTCTTCCAGCAGTTCGAGCGTGAGTTCGAACTGCACCGTGCGCTCGGCCAGCGCCTGGTCGTGCAGCGTGAGGCCGGGCAGTTCGGCCAGTGCCTGCATGCGGCTGCGCTGGTGGTTCACCATCACCTGGAACAGCGGCGTGCGGCTGGCGTCGCGCTCGGGCTGCAGCGCGTCCACCAGTTGCTCGAAAGGCAGGTCCTGGTGCATCTGGGCGCCCAGCGCCGTCTCGCGCGTCTGCAGGAACACCTCCTGCAAGGTCTTGCGGGCGTCGATGCGGCCGCGCAGCACCTGCGTGTTCACGAAGAAGCCCACCATGCCTTCGGTGCCCGGGCGGTGGCGGTTGGCCACCGGCAGGCCGACGCGGATGTCGGGCTGGCCCGTGTGGCGGTGCAGCAGCACATGGAAGCAGGCCAGCAGCGCCATGAAGAGCGTGCCGCCCTGGGCCTGCGCCTGGCGTTGCAGGCGCTGCACCAGCGCGGCCGGCAAGGTGAGGCCGTGGTGCGCGGCCGCGTAGTGCGCGCGCGCCGGCCGGGGATGGTCGGCGGGCAGCCGCAGCACCGGCTGCTCGCCGCCGAGTTCCTGCTGCCAGTAGGCCAGCTGCCGCGCGCTCTCGCCGGCCTGGAGCCAGTCGCGCTGCCACACGGCGTAGTCGGCGTACTGCACCGGCAGCGGCGGCAGCGGGTTCGCCCGCCCCTGCACGCCGGCGCGGTAGAGCGCCACGAACTCATCCACGATCACCTGCACCGACCAGCCGTCGGAGACGATGTGGTGCATCACCACCACCAGCACGTGCGAGCGCGGCTCGAGCCGGATCAGCTCGACGCGCAGCAGCGGCCCGCGCCCGAGATCGAACGGCGTCTTGTGGGCCAGCCGCACCAGCGCGCGCGTCTCGTCCTCGCGCGCAATGGAGCCCAGCGCGCTCAGGTCGGCCAGCGGCACCTCGAAGCCGGGCGACGGCAGCACCACCTGGTCGGCCAGGCCGTCCTCGCGCGCACGGAACACCGTGCGCAGCGACTCGTGGCGCTGCACCAGGCTGCGGAAGCTCTCGCGCAGCACCTCGACGGACAGCACGCCCTCGAGCCTCAGGCCACCGGCCACGTGATAGACGGTGCTGGACGGGTCCAGCTGCCACAGGAACCACTGGCGCGCCTGGGCGTGCGACAGCGGCAGCGCGCCCGCGCGCAGGTGCGGCGCGAGCCGGGCGATCGGAGCAATCGCAGCCGAGGGCGCCAGCGCCTCGGGCGAAGAAAGTGCATCGCCCGAAGCGCTGCCGTCGCCTTCCACCACCTCGCTCACGGCCGCCAGTGCCGCCACCGTCTGCCGCTCGAGCAGCTGCCGCGGCGTGACCCGGCGGCCCGCCGTGCGCAGCCGCGCGACGATCTGCAGGCTCAGGATCGAATCGCCGCCCAGCTCGAAGAAGTTGTCGTGGCGGCCCACGCGCGCCACGCCGAGCACCTGTGCCCACACGTGCGCCATCAACACCTCCGCCTCGCCCTGCGGCGGCGCATAGGCACTGTCGCCGGTGAACTCCGGCGAGGGCAAGGCCTTGCGGTCCAGCTTGCCGTTGGGGTTCAGCGGCAGCGCCTGCAGCACCACCAGCGCCGCGGGCACCATGTGCTCGGGCAAGGCCGCTGCGAGCCGCGCGCGCAGCGTGGCCGGCTCCATCGCGCAACCGGCCTGCAGCGAGACATAGCCGACGAGCCGCGCGCCCGCCGGCCCCTCGCCGGCCACGACCACCGCCTCGCGCACTTCGGGTTGCACCAGCAGCTGCGCCTCGACCTCGCCCAGCTCGATGCGAAAGCCCCGCACCTTCACCTGGTGATCGATGCGCCCGAGGTACTCCAGCTGCCCGTCGCCGTTCCAGCGAACCAGGTCGCCGGTGCGGTAGAGGCGTGCGCCTTCGCCGCCGAACGGATCGGCCACGAATTTCTCGGCGCTCAGCGCCGGGCGTCCCAGGTAGCCGCGCGCCAGCAGGTCGCCGCCGATGCAGAGCTCGCCCGCCGCGCCCTGCCGCACCAGCGACAGGTCGGGGCCCACCACGCGCAGCGCGCGGCCGGCCAATGCGCGGCCGATGGGCATCTGGCGCGGCAGCGGCGCCTGTGCATGCAGGCTGGCCGTGCAGTCGAGCGTCGAGGCCGTGACGACCGCTTCGGTCGGGCCGTACGCGTTGATCACCGCCACATGCCCGAGCCCTGCCCGGCGCCAGGCATGCAGCCCCTCGCCCGACATCGCCTCGCCGCCCACGTGCACCTGGCGCAGCGCACCGAAGGGCCGCGGGCCGTGGCGCGCGAAGTCCTGCGCAAGCAACAGCCAGTACGGCGTGGTGAGGTCGGCGACGGTGATGCGCCGCGCCAGCAGCTCGCGGTAGAAGGTCTCGCTGTCCCACAGCGCCGTGCCGCGCAGCACGATGGCCGCGCCGGCGGCCAGGGGCGGAAAGACCTGCTCGATGAAGCTGTCGAAGTTCGGCGTGGAGAACTGCAGCACCCGGTCGGCCGGCGTCAATGCGCCGTAGCGAACGGTCTCCTGCACGTGCGCGGCCAGCGCCGCGTGCCCGATGCCCACGCCCTTCGGACGGCCGGTGGAACCCGAGGTGTAGATCAGGTAGGCCAGGCTGTCGCCGTGCAGCTCGCGCCGCGGGTCGTGCACCGGTTCGCCGGCAAGGTCCAGCGTGTCGAGCTGCAGCACCGCGAGCGACGCCCCGGCGGCAAAGCGACCCGCCAGCGACGACTGCGTGAGCACCAGCGCAACGCCGCTGTCGCCGATCATGTAGGCCAGCCGCTCGGCGGGATAGTCGGGGTCGAGCGGCACGTAGGCGCCGCCCGCCTTCAGGATCGCGAGGATGCCCACGATCATGGCCGGCGAGCGCTCCACCGAAATGCCCACGCGCGACTCCACCGCGACGCCCAGCGCCACGAGCCGGTGCGCCAGGCGGTTGGCCTCGGCGTTGAGTTGCGCGTAGCTGCGCGTCTCGTCGCCGAAGACCAGCGCCGCGGCGTCCGGCTGCGCCTGCGCGCGGCGCTCGAACAGCCGGTGCACCGGCGCGTCGCCCGCATGCCGCAGCGTGTTGACGCCCTGGCTGCGAAGCGCGGCGCGCTCGGCCTCGTCGAACAGGTCGATGTCGGCAAACAGCCGGTCCGGGTCGGCCGTGAGGGCCTCCAGCAAGCGCACGTAGCAGGCGGCCAGGCGCCGTGCCGTGGCCTGCGAGAACAGGTCGGTGTTGTATTCGAGCTGGGCACTGGCGCCCTTCGCGTCGATCTGGAAGTCCAGCGAGAGATCGAACTTCGCGCCGATGTGCTCGGCCTCCAGCAGCTGCGCGTGCGCATCGCCGAACCTGAGCTCGACGGCGGCATCCACCATCTGCACGCCGAACATCACCTGGAACAGCGGCGGCCGCGCGGCATCGCGCTGCACCTTGCGGCTGGCCAGAAGCACCTCGAACGGCAGGTCCGCATGCTGCAGCGCGGACAGCGCGTCGGCGCGCACCTGCCGGCAGATCTGCCGCAGGCTCAGCTGCGGGCCGAGCCGCGCCCTGAACACCTGCGTGGTGATGAAGAAGCCCAGCAGGTCGCGCACCTCGTCGCGATGGCGTCCCGCGTTGGGCGTGCCGATCGCGAAGTCGTTCTGCCCGCTGTACCAGCCCAGCAGCATCTGCCAGGTGGCCAGCAGGATCATGAAGGGCGTGCACTTCTCGGCGCGGCAGAACTTCTGCAGCGCGATGCTCAGCAGCGTGTCGAGCGCGAAGCCCAGCGTGGCGCCGTTGAAGGTCTGGCGCGGCCCGCGCACGCCGTCCACGGGCAGGTCCAGCGGCGGCACCTCGTCGCCCAGGTGCCGGTTCCAGTGCGCGAGCTGGCGCGCCAGCTCGTCGCCCTGCACGCGTTCGCGCTGCCATACCGCGTAGTCGGCGTATTGCACCGGCAGCGCGGGCAGATGCACGTCGGCGCCGGTGCGCGAGGCGCGCTCGTAGGCCTCGGCAAGGTCCTTTGCCAGGATCGGGTTCGACCAGGCGTCCGACACGATGTGGTGCAGGCACACGGCCAGCACATGCTCGGCGGGCCCCAGCGTGACCAGCCGCGCCACCAGCGCGGGCGCCACGCCCAGGTCGAACACGTGCAGCGCGGTGCGCCGAAGAATCTCGTCGACGCCCGCCTGCCGCGCGTCGTCCGCCAGCGCGCGGAGGTCGATGCGCTCCAGCGAAAAATCGACCCGCGGCTGCACCACCTGCACCGGCACGCCGTCGCGCTCGAAGAAGCGCGTGCGCAGGATGGCGTGGCGCCCGATCACCGCGCGGAACGCACGCTCCAGCGCGGCCGCATCCACCGCGCCGCGCAGCCGGAACATGCGCGGCAGGTTGTAGGCCGTCAGGCCCGGCTCCAGGCTCTGCAGGAACCAGAGCTGCTCCTGCGCGCAGGAAAGGGGCGCCTCCTCGCCCTCGGGAACCCGGCGCACGATCCGGTCTTCTTCGTCGTCCTCGTCGTCGAGCCAGGCCGGGTCTGCGGGGACGCGTTGCGCTGCGTGGGTGCTGCTGTTCATCGATGTTCCGTGCGGCGGACGCGTCATGCGTCCTGGGTGGCCCGCGAGGGCATTGGAGAAGTCATGGCCGGCTGGCTGGCCTGGCGGTGCGCCTGCGCGAGCGCTTCCATGCGCGGCACGTCGTTCGCTTCGTCGGCGCGCAAGGCCGCGGCCAGCTCGGCCGCGCTGGCGTGGTCGAACACCAGGCCCGGCGCCACCTCGGTCTGCAGCAGCTTGCGCAGCCGCGCAACCAGCTTGATCACCAGCAGCGAGTGGCCGCCGAGTTCGAAGAAGTCCTCCTCCACGCCGATGGCGTCGCGCTGCAGCAGGCGGGCCATGGCTTCGGCCAGCACGAACTCCAGTGCGTCGCGCGGCGCGGTGGCCCGCGGCGGCTGCGCGTCTTGCATGGCCAGCGCCGACAGCGAAAGCCGGTCGATCTTGCCGTTGGGCAGGCGCGCAAACGCCTCCACGAAGGTGTAGCCCGAGGGCAGCATGTGCGCGGGCAGCAACGTTGCAAGCTGCGCCGCGAGCGCGGCGCGCGCGGCGTCCAGGGCGAGCTCCGGGCCGGGCACGACAAAGGCCGACAAGGTCGCGCCGGCGGCGGCACCGGCCGGGGCACCGGCGGCGGGCAGTGCCAGTACCACGGCCTGCCGCACACCGGCTTGCGCCAGCAGCGTGGCCTCCACCTCCGCCGGCTCCACACGGAAGCCGCGGATCTTGACCTGGTGGTCCGCGCGCCCGGCCAGGCGAATGCCCCCTTCGGGCAGCACGTGCGCCAGGTCGCCGGTGCGATAGAGCCGCTCGCCCGGCCGGAACGGGTCTTCCACGAAGGCGCCCTCCACGTCGCGGTTCAGGTAGCCGCGGCACAACTGGGCGCCGCCCACGTACACCGCGCCCAGCCCGCCGCTGGGCACCAGCTGCAACGCCTCGTCGAGCACATGCACGCGGTTGTTGGCCAGCACGCGCGACAGCGGCAGCACCGGCACCGCGGCATCGGCCGACGACACGCGGTGCACCATCACGCCCACCGTGGTCTCGGTCGGCCCGTAGTGGTTGTAGACCGCGCATTCAGGCGCCAGCCGCGCCAGCCGTTCGACCAGCGCGCGCGGCGTGGCCTCGCCGCCCAGCACCAGCGTGCGCGGCAGCACCGGCGCGTCGTCCTCGAGCAGCGCCTCGAGGTGGGACGGCACCATCTTGAGCGCGTCGATGCGGCGCTCGCGCATGAAGCCGGCAAAGGCGCGCGCGTCCTTCACGTCGGCGTCGCCGGCCACCACCAGGCATGCGCCGTTGAAGAAGGCGCCGAACAGCGCGGTGTTGCCCAGGTCGGCCACCACCGAGCTGGTCAGCCCCCAGCGGCGGCAACGCGCGAGGTCCATGGCCGCCGATGCCGACGCCACGTAGTTGAGCAGGTTCGACTGTGCGATCACCACGCCCTTGGGCGTGCCGGTGGAACCCGAGGTGTAGAGCACGTAGGCCAGGTCGTCCATCGACGCCGCATGGCCGGGCGGGCTGTCGGGGAAGTCGCCGAGCTCGATGTCGGCCGGCACGGCCCGCGGCCATGCCGCTTCGTCACCGGGTTGCGGCGCCGCCGCCTGCAGCACCAGCGAAGGCGCGGCGTCGGCCAGCACGGCGCGCCGGCGCGCCGCGGGCCACTCGGGGTCCAGCGGCAGGTAGCTCGCGCCCACCCGCCAGGCGGCCAGCATCGCGACCAGCAGGTCGGCCGACCTCGGCAGCTCGAGCGCCACCCGGCCGCCGGCCGCGACGCCGCGCGCCTTCAGCCAGTGCGCCATGCGGTTGATGCGCGCATCGAACTCGCGGTAGCTCATGCGCAGCTCGCCCGCTTCGAGCGCGGGTGCGTCCGGCGTGGTTTCGGACCAGCGGGCGACGTGCGCCGCCAGCGTGCAGTCGCCGAAATCGACGGCCGTGCCCTGGGCCGCCAGCAGCATCGCGCGCTCTTCGGCCCCCACCACGGGCAGGCCGGACACCGGTTCGTCGGGCCGTGCCGCCGCGCCGTCGAGCAGCGTGGCCAACTGCAGCAGCAGGCGCTCGGCCGCGCGCGGCGTGTAGCGCGATGCGTCGGCGTGCAGGGCCAGCGTGAACGTGTCGCCGCTGCGGTTCACCTGCAGCGCCACCTCGAAGCAAGGCATCGGGCCCGGCGCCTCTTCCACGCGCCATGCCGTGCCCGTGCCCGTTCCCATGCCTGCTTGCATGTGCGCGTGTTCACTGACCGCGAAGCCCACGGCGAGGTGCGCCACGGTCTCCGGCGCGTCGACGGCCCAGTACTCCTGCGCTTCGGCATGCGCGCCCAGTGTCTCGCCCAGGCGCACGGCCCAGTCCGCGAACGGGGTGTGCGGCGCCAGCTCGATCCGCACCGGCAGCACCTTCTCGAACACGCCGACGGCCCCTTGCATGACCTCGTAGTCGCGGCGGCAGTCGTGCTGCCAGCCGCCGGCGAACGGCCGGTAACCGTTCAGCCGCGCAACGAGCGACCACCACGCGGCCTGCAACAGTGTCTCCACCGGGATGTTCGCGGCGGTGGCGGCGTTGCGCAGCCGGGTGGCGAGCTCACTGTCGATGCGCTGCGTGCGCGAAAAGCGCGCAGGTAGAAGTGCAGGTGCCTGCGACGCGGAAGCGCCCTCGCCCCGCAGGTCCAGGCGCGGCGCCGACAGCGCTGCCGCATCGCCGACGTGGCCGCGCCAGTACGCGCGGCCTTGCGGCGCTTCGTCGCCGCCGTCCAGGTCCTGGCGCCATTCCACGAATTGCGCGTACTGAAAAGTCTCTTCTTCGTCGGGCGCCTGGCCGCCGGCATGGGCAGCGGCGATCTGTGCGAACAGGGTGTGCAGGCTGCCCGCATCCGCCGCGAACGCGCTGGCCGCCAGCGCGAGCCTGTGGCGCGTCTCGCCCAGCCGAACGAGCCCGGCGCGCACCGGCACGCCATCGGCCACGTCCAGCGGCTCGTTGGCGAACGCGGCGAACCAATCGGCGAACACGGCCGCGCTGTCGGCGCTGTCGCGCAGGTCCAGCGCCTGCCAGCGCAGCGGCGGCATCGCGTCGCGCGTGCGCTGCCGCAGGCCGCGGAAACCGGGGACCTGCAGCACCGCGCAACGCAAGGCGCCGTGCGCCTGCAACACGGCCTGCACGGCGGCCTTCAGGCGCGGCGCGTCGAGCGCACCTTCGATGTCGGCGAGCAGCACGAGCAGCGCGAGCGTCGCGCCGGCCGCCGCCGTTTCCGCCGGCAGCATGGCCGCGACGGCCCGCTGCTCGGGGCTCAGGGCGAAGGTGGCGCCGATGGTGTCTTCGAGAATGGCAGCCATCGGTCAGCCTCCCGCCGCCAGCGCGAGCGCCGCTTGCGCCGAGGGGTTCGGCACGCCCGGTACCCGATCGGGCGGCGACTCCAGCGCGGCGCGATCGCACATCGCGCCCATCGCCACCACGATCTTGCGCGGCCCCTCGTACGGGTCGCGCGCATGGGCGGCCAGCATGTTGTCGAGCATCACGACGTCGCCCTGGCGCCAGTCGAAACGCACGGCGCATTCTTCGTAGGCACGGCCCACGACGGCCATGGTCTCGTCGGCAATCGGCGAGCCGTCGCCGTAGGTCACGTGCCGCGGCATGCGGTCCAGCCCGGCCATGGCCACCAGGTCCTCGCGCACGTCGGGCTCGAGGCAGCTCACGTGGTGCAACTGCACCTGGTTGAAGAACACGCGGTCGCCGGTGACGGGGTGCGTGATCACCGCCGGGCAGCGGGTGCGGGTCTGCAGCGTGTCTTCGTCCAGCCAGCGCCAGCCGATGTCGGCAGCCGCGAGGCGGGCCTCGACCTCGGCCCTGCTGTCGGTCTTGAAGAAGGTCTGCCAGCTCACGTCGAAATTGGGCGTGAACGTGCGCACGTAGAGCAGCCCCTTGCGCTCGAACCCGGCCACCACGTCGCCCGGCAGGCGGCGCAGCATCTCGCGGCAGTCGACGATGGGCGTGGCGCCGCCCACGGGCGACGGCAGCTCGCAGAAGAACCACTGCTTGCGCGGCCAGCGGTCCAGGTGCGAGCTCTCGTTGTGGTACAGGATCATCTGGCGCTCGGGGTACGGCGTGGAGCGGTAGGTCTTCTTGCCGCCCTCCTTCTTCGGCAGGTCGCCGTAGCTGCCGTAGAGCTCGGGTTCGATCACTTCCGCGAAGGCCTCGAACTCCTGCGGCGTGCGCAGGCCGAAGTTGCGCAGCAGGATGCCGCCATGGGTGCGCAGGCTGGCCTCGATGAACTCGCGCTGCCCGCGCGCCCAGGCCACCGCATCGATGTCGCCGCCCGTGGCTTCGATCACGAGCGGGAAATCGCGTTGCGGCGACAGGAACGAAGTGCGCACCGGCAGGCGCGGCGCCGGCGCGCCGGTGCGGTCCTTGTCCACGAGTTTCTTGAGCTTCTGCAGCTTGCCCAGCGCGGGAGACGGAGATGACATGGTCGGGGTTTCCAGAGGAAGGGGAATGACAAGGTTCTCCAGCATTCCGGTTGGCGATGTGGCTACCTGTTGCAGGAGATCGCGCCACGCGGCGGCGGCCTGTTCGATCGACTCGCGCCGGTACAGGCTGGTGGCGTAGACCCAGTTGGCCGTGAAGCCCGTGCCTGCCGCGGTGCTTTCGCTCACGAACACGGCCAGGTCGAACTTCGATGCGACCACGGGTTGTTCCACGGCCTCGATGACGATGCCGGGAATCTCGAGCCGGCTCGCCGGCATGTTCTGCATGACGAACAGCACCTGCACGAGCGGGTTGTGCTGCTGGCTGCGGGGCACGCCCGCGAGCTCGACGATCTGCTCGAAGGGCACGTCCTGGTGCTCGAAGGCCGACAAGGTGCTCTCCTTGACCTGCGCCAGCCACTGCCCGAACGTGAGCCGCGGCGCCAGGCGCGAGCGCAGCGGCACGACGCCGACGAAGAAGCCGATGAGCTTTTCCAGGTCGGGATGGCCGCGCCCGGCCACGTCGGTGCCGACCACCACGTCGTTCGATCCGGCCTGCCGGTGCAGCATCAGCAGGAACACCGAGAGCAGCAGCGTGTAGAGCGAGGTGCCGTGCCGGCGGGCCAGCACGCCCAGCGCCTGCGCCAGTTCCTTGTCGACCTCGATGGCGACGGCGTCGCCGGCCGTCGATGCCGTGCGGGGGCGTGCGTGGTCGGGCCTGAAGGTGGACAGCGCGGGGGCACCGTCGAGGTAGCCGCGCCAGAAGGCCGACTCGGGGGCGAAGCGCTGCGCGAGCTTGCGGTGGTGCCAGTCGGCGTAGTCGGCGTACTGCACGCGAAGCGGCGGCAGCGAGGCATGCCGGCGCTCGCGCAGCGCGGCGTAGATCGCCATGAAGTCCTGCACGAAGATCGACTCCGACCAGCCGTCGAACGCGATGTGGTGCACGCACAGCAGCAACAGGTGCGTCTCGGGCGCGGTGCGCAACACCGTGGCGGCCAGCAGCGGCCCCGCGGCGAGGTCGAACACCGTGCGCGCATGGGCGTCCTGCGCGGCCTGCACCCCGGCTTCCTGTTGCGCCGGCGCAAGGCCCGTGAGGTCGTGCAACGGCACGGCGAGCGGGCCGGGCAACTGGACGCACGCCACGGGCTCGCCCTCGTCGTCCTGCGGGTAGGTGGTGCGCAGCACCTCGTGCCGCGCGACGATGGCGTCGAGCGTGGCGCGCAGCACATCCGCGTCCAGCGCGCCCCGAAGCCGCAGCGCCGCCGTGATGTTGTAGGCGGCCCCCTTGCCGGACAGGCGGTCGACCAGCCACAGCCGCTGCTGCGCGGGCGAGAGCTTCATCTGCGCGGCGCGCGCCACCGGCTCCAGCACCGGCACCGGCACGGCAACTGCCTCGCTGCCTGCGTGATGGACGCCATGCGCGTCCTGGAGGTGGCTTGCCAGCGCATGCAGCACGGGATGCTCGAAGACCCGGCGCAACGGCAGTTCGATGTTGCGCGCCGCACGCACGCGCGAGGCGATCTGGGTGGCCAGCAGCGAGTGGCCGCCGATCTCGAAGAAGTTGTCGTTGCGCCCGACGCGCGGCACGCCCAGCACCTGCGCCCAGATTGCCGCCAGCGCCTCCTCGAGCTCGCCCTGCGGCGCCTCGTAGGCGAGGTCGTTCGTGAATTCCGGCGGCGGCAGCGCCTTGCGGTCCACCTTGCCGTTGGGGTTCAGCGGCAGCGCGCCGAGCACCACGATCACCGACGGCACCATGTAGTCGGGCAAGGCGCCCCCCAGCCGCTCGCGCAGCACGGGCGCCTCGATCGCCTGCGCGCCGTGCAGCGACACATACCCCACCAGGCGCGCACCCGCCGGGCCTGCGCCGGCGACCACCACGGCCTCGCGCACTTCCGGCTGCGCCAGCAACTGCGTTTCGATCTCGCCCAGCTCGATGCGGAAGCCGCGGATCTTCACCTGGTGGTCGATGCGCCCCAGGTACTCGAGCCGGCCCTGGCCGCTCCAGCGCACGAGATCGCCCGTGCGGTAGAGCCGCCCACCCGCCGTGTCGAACGGGTCCGCCACGAAGCGTTCCGCGCTCAGCGCGGCGCGGCCGAAGTAGCCGCGCGCCAGCCCGATGCCGCCCAGGTAGAGCTCGCCCGCCACGCCGGCCGGCGCCAGGTTGAGCGCTTCGTCGAGCACGCGGACCTGCGTGTCGGCAATGGCGCTGCCGATGGCCGGCACGCCGTGCATGCCGTTCACGCTGTTCACGCGGTCCGCCGTCGACCAGATGGTCGTCTCGGTCGGGCCGTACATGTTCCAGAGCTCGATGCCGAGTTCGCACAGGCTGTGCGCCAGGTCGGCCTGCAGCGCCTCGCCGCCGCACAGGCCCTTCAGGCGCGCGGGCCGGCCGTGCAGCCGCAGGTCCGCCTCGAGCAGCCGCCAGCCCGAAGGCGTCGACTGCAGCACCGTGGCGCCGCTGTCGCGCAGCATGCGGCCGAGCGCTTCGCCATCGCGGGCCACGTGCTTCGCCGCGAGCACCAGCCGCGCGCCGCACACCAGCGGCAGATACAGCTCGAGCGCCGCGATGTCGAAGGACAGCGAAGTCACCGCCACCAGCACGTCGTCGGCCGACAGGCCCGGCGCCTCGCGCATGCTCGACAGGAAGTGGCTCAGTGCGGCATGCCGCACCATCACGCCCTTGGGCTTGCCGGTCGAGCCCGAGGTGTAGATCACGTAGGCGAGGTTGTGCCCGTTCGACGGCACCTGCGGGTCGCTGGCCGACGGGTCTGCCGGTGCATCGGCCGGCTCGTCCGCCGTGGGCAAGGTATCGAGCGCAAGCACCCGCAGCCCCTCGGCCGCGGCCGAGAGCTGCGCCACCAGTTCATGCTGGTGGCTCTGCGCGAGCAGCAGGCGGATGCCGCTGCTGGCCACCATGTAGGCCAGGCGGTCGGGCGGGTACTCCGGGTCCAGCGGCACATACGCGCCGCCGGCCTTCAGGATCGCGAGCAGCCCGACCACCATGTCGATCGAGCGCTCGGCGGCAATGCCCACCATGCTTTCCGGCTTCACACCCAGCGCTATGAGCCGGTGCGCCAGGCGGTTCGCCCGCGCATCGAGTTGGGCGTAGCTCAGGGCCTCGTCGCCGAACACCAGCGCCACCGCCTCGGGCGTCTGCCGGGCCTGGCGCTCGAACAACCGGTGCACGGGGGTTTCGGCGTCGTGGCGTCGCGCATTCACGCCCCAGCCGTGCATTTGCGCCTGCTCGGCTTCGCCCAGCAACGCCACGCCGCCCACCGTCTGCTCGGGATGGTCGGCCAGGGCGTTCAGCACCGCGAGGTAATGCCCCGCCATGCGCGCCATGGTCTGGGGTTCGAACAGCTCCGACGCGTAGCGCAGGCTGGCCTGCACGCGGCCCTCGGCGTCCTCGGTGGTTTCCAGCGTGAGTTCGAACTGCGCCGCCTGCACACCCAGGTCGCACTCGGTCAGCGAGAGGCCGGGCATGCCTTGCAGCGCACCGGCGTCGCCGCGCTGGTGGTTGAACAGCACCTGGAACAGCGGGTTCGCGCCCAGCACGCGGTCGGGCTGCAGCGCTTCCACCAACTGTTCGAAAGGCAGGTCCTGATGGGCTTGCGCACCAAGCGCGGCATCCTTAGCGCGGGCCAACACTTGCGACAAGCTCTCGCGCGCATCGAGCACGCTGCGCAGCACCTGCGTGTTGACGAAGAAACCGATCACGCCTTCGGTCTCGGCCCGGTGCCGGTTGGCGATGGGCACGCCCACGCGAACATCCGGTTGGCCCGTGTAGCGGCTCAGCAGCACCTGGAAACCCGCGAGCAGCGTCATGAACAGCGTGGCGCCCTGCGCCTGCGCGCGACGCAGCAGGCCTCCGGCCAAGGCAGGCGGCAGTTCGAAGGCGTGGCGCGCCAGGCTGTAGCGGCCATCGGTGCGCCGGGCATGGTCCGCCGGCAGTTGCAGCACCGGTTGCTCGGTGCCGACGTGCTTTGTCCAGTAGGCCAGTTGCCGCTCGCGCTCGCCCGCCTCCAGCCAGTTGCGCTGCCACGCGGCGTAGTCGGCGTACTGGACCGGCAGCGGCTGCAGCACCGGCACACCGCCCTGCACACGCGCGGCGTACTGCGCCACGAACTCGTTCACGAGGATCTGCATCGACGCGCCGTCGGACACGATGTGGTGCATCACCACGACGAGCATGTGTTCCTCGTCCGCAAGGCGGATCAGGCCCACGCGCAGCAGCGGCCCCTCGGCGAGGTCGAAGGGCGTGCGGCTCAGGCGGCCGGCCTCCGCCTTGCTGCGCGCCTCGCGTTCGTCCTGCGACGTCACGCCGCCGAGATCGAGCACCGTGAAGCCGGGCTCCACACCCTCGCGGATCACCGCTTCGGCGGCGCCGCCGTCCGCGGGGCGAAAGACGGTGCGCAAGGACTCGTGGCGCTGCACCAGCGCGCTGAAGCTTGCGCGCACGGCGTTCACGTCGAGCCGGCCCGCCAGCATCAGGGCGCCGCCGATGTGGTACGCCGTGCTCTGCGGGTCCAGCTGCCAGAGGAACCATTGGCGCACCTGCGCATACGAGAGCATGCCGCGCGCCGAGGGCTGCGCCGCGACGATCGGAAGGCGCGCGAAGTCGATCTTCTGCTGCTGCAGCAAGGCCAGGAAAGCCTTCTGCTTCTCGGTGGACAGGCGAGCGAATCGCTGCGCCAGTTCGTGTTTCTTGTGTTCCATCAGTCTTCCAGTGCTTCCAGCAGGCTGGCCATCTGGTCCAGGTCGCCGGCTTCCTCGGCGAGCTCGGTCGAACGCATCTGCGTCACGGCCTCGCCGATCGCGACCAGCGACATGCGCTGGAAATAGATCGCGAGCGGCAGCCGCACGCCCAGCTCGGCCTGCGTGCGCGTCTGCGCCTGCAACACGGCCAGCGAGTGGCCGCCGAGTTCGAAGAAGTTGTCGTTGCGGCCCACACGCTGCACGCCCAGCACCTCCGCCCAGATCGCGGCCAGCTTCTCTTCCGTCTCTCCCTGCGGCGCTTCGTATGCGTTGCCCGCCGAGAACTCCGGCGCCGGCAGCGCCTTGCGGTCCACCTTGCCGTTCGTGTTCAGCGGCAGGGCATCGAGCACCACCAGCACGGTCGGCACCATGTAGTCGGGCAGTGCTTCGCCGAGGCGTTCGCGCAGTGCGTTTGTGTCGATGTCGTTCCCTGACACGTAGCCCACGAGCCGCGTGCCCGTCGGGCCCTCGTTGGCGATCACCACCGCCTCTCGCACTTCTGGTTGTGCCAGCAGTTGTGCTTCGATTTCTCCGAGCTCGATGCGGAAGCCCCGCACCTTCACCTGGTGGTCGATGCGCCCCAGGTACTCCAGCTGCCCTTCGTTGTTCCACTTCACCAGGTCGCCCGTGCGATAGAGCCGCTCACCGCCGTCGCCCGCGATGAAGCGCTCGGCCGTCAGGCCCTGCCGGTTCAGGTAACCGCGCGCCAGCCCGGCGCCCGAGACATACAGCTCGCCCGCCACGCCCAGCGGCGCGGGGTTCAGCTGGCCGTCGAGCACCTGCAGGCCCAGGTCGGGAATCGCAATGCCCACGGGGCTGCGCGACCGGCCCAGGTCCGCCGCGGTGATGCGCCGGTAGGTCACATGCACCGTGGTCTCAGTGATGCCGTACATGTTGATCAACTGTGGGCTGTCGTCGCCGTGGTGTTCGATCCAACCGCGCAGGCGCTGCGGGTCGAGCGCTTCGCCGCCGAAGATCACCGTGCGCAATGCCAAGTCACCTTCGTTGGTCTGCGGAAGGCTGGCCAGTTGGCCGAAGGCCGAGGGCGTCTGGTTGAGCACCGTGACGCGCTCGTTGCGCAGCAGCTGCAGGAAGTCCTCCGGCGAGCGGCTGACCCAGAACGGCACGACCACCAGCTTGCCGCCGGTGCACAGCGCGCCGAAGATCTCCCACAC
>NZ_FOWL01000016.1:0-172344 GCF_900115445.1 Variovorax sp. OK605 | reverse complement strand
CGGCCCGCGCTGCTGCTGGTGGCCGCCGTGGTGCTGGTCGCGTCGGTGCTGGTGTTCTCGTGGAAGCTGTACTGCAGCTGGCCGTAGAAGCCGCCCAGGTTCGGCGGCAGGAAGTAGCCCACCGCGTTGCTGGCGCGCACGTAGTTGGCGTTGTTCAGGCCGGTGCTGCCGCTGACGGTATTGATCACGCTGGAGCCCGAACCGTTGGTGCCGAACGGGTCGAACACGGTGTCGTTCCAGAAGGTGGCGGTGTAGTCGCGGCCCAGGCGCAGTTCGCCGAAGTTGCCCGACAGGCTCACGGTGGAGCGGCGGCTGAAGGTGCTGATGCCGGTGGCGCCGTCGTCGTTGGTGATGGGGGCTTCGAGCCAGAAGCTCGCCGCCAGGCCGCCGCCCAAGTCTTCGGTGCCGCGAAAGCCGATGCGGCTGGAGTTGTAGCCGGAGTTGCTCAGGCTCGTCTTGCTTTGCTTGATCGACGCGCCCGTGGTCGCGTCGCGCGAGGTGGCCGACTGGTAGGTCACGCCGGCGTCGACGACACCGAACAGCGTGACGGACGATTGGGCAGAAGCCAGGCCGCAGACGGCCAGGGCAGCGAATGCCGTGAGGGTTTTCTTCATTCAGGTTTCTCCAGTTTCAGGTCTGATGCGGCCGCTCGGTATCGACCGGCTGTACGCATGGTTTCGTCCAAATCTGGAGGAATTTGGTAGATCCGTTTTCTGCGCCATCGACTGTTGTGCGCGCACATCAAACGCGTTCGCATCGCATGCAGAAGCCCCATTCATCGGTCCTTCAAATTTCTCCCAATTCAGCTGAAAAGATCCGGGCATGACGAAGCTGGAGACTCCAAGGTGAAGCGTTCGAGAACACTGATGGCGGCGATGTGCGGTGCGTTGGTCATCGCATGCGCCAGCACGAGCATGGCGATGGTTCACTCCACGTCGGTGCTGGCGGCGGGCATGTTCGTGGACCACAAGGCGCGTGCACAGACGCCATCGCACACGCCATCGCAGACAGGCGCGAATGCCCACGCATCGAACACGCAGCCCTGGTGGTCCGGCTTCGAGGACGTTGCGATGAACCGGCTGATGGCCGCATCGCAAGGCAGCGCCGGGTCGGGCGTGGCCGCGGCCTACATCGCGCTCAAGGTGAAGACGCTCGAGCTCGTCTACCTGGAGAACACGCGCGCCGCGGTGCAACGGCAAACCGCCCTCCTGCAAGGCAACACGCTGCCGCACGACGACTTCACGAAGCAGCTCGCCGCGCGGCGGGCCGCCGCAAGCGCCAACATCGGCAAGCTGAAGGCGCAGCGCGCGAACTACATCGGCTACCTTGCCGCGCAATGCCACGTGAGCGAAGCGGCCATGAATGAGCTGCTGGCCGATGCGCTGCAGGACAAGTCCTTGCCCCGTTTCGCCGCCGACGTGCCGCGCGAGCTGCCGATGGCGGTGCTGTCGAACCGCAGCGACATCCACCTGGCCGCGGCGCTGTACGACGCGGACGCCGAGGCCATGCCCGCCGGCGTGATCGATGCGACCGCTGCAACCGATGCGGCCGATGCGGCCGGCGAGCAGCAGGCCATCGACATGCCCGGCAAGCCGCTCTACGCGCAGGCCGTGGCGCAGGCGCGCGACCAGGTCGCCACCGCGCTGCAGCGCCTGCGGGCGCAGAGCGAGATCGCCAACATCGCGTATGCGCGCGTGATGAACGCGCGCGCCGAATTCGAACAGTCGAAGTCGCGCCGCGACCGCGCGCAGATTTCCGAAGTGCAGCTGATGGAGGACTTCCAGGGCCTGCTGCTCGACCTGCACGTGCTGGCGGCGGCCAACGGCGAGCTCGCGCTGGCGTGGGTCGTCTTCATGGGAAGCATCGGCAACGACACCTCCGTCGATGCGGTGGCGAACTCATCGAACACGCCGTTGCCGTTTCTGCACAAAGTCTCCCGAAAGTTGCGCAATCCTTGAAGCTCGAAGGAGCCTTACATGACCACTGCCTTGCACAAAGTCCCCGTCCGCCCCGTGCTCACGCTGCCCGGCCAGGGACACCCGAAGCCGGACACCGCCGCGCTCGCGCGCCGCGTGTGCGCCATCGACAGCGAGCAGGCGAACACCACGGCCACCGCGCTGGGCATCCAGCAGCTCGCCGCCGCCTTCCAGCCCGCCTTCGGCCGCATGCATGTGCTCAAGGACCTGGTGATCCCGATGTACGACGGCAGCGCCGTTCCCACGGCCCGCTTCGACGTGGCGCTGGTGTGCGAAGCCGGCGTGTACCTGTTCGAGGTGAAGGGCTGGCGCAACGCGGTGGTGTACCGCAAGACATCGGCGCACACGGTGCCGCGCTGGTTCCTGCGCCAGCGCGGGAATTCGCTGGCACGCGAGGTGAAAGACCCCGCCTGGCAGTGCGGCCGCAAGACCACGCACCTGCGCAGCCTGGTGCCGCCCGACCTGCGCGTGCAGTACTTCGTGCTGCTGCCGTTCGAGGGCGTCGAGCTCGAAGGCGTGATGCCCACCGCCGTGATCACGCCGCAGGACCTGCCCTACATCGCGCGCGTGGCGCGCAACAACGGCCGCACCGAACAGGGCTACCCGATGCTCGACGACGCCGCCATCGACCGCACGCTGCGGCTGCTGTCCGGCCTGCAGGGCGAGCTCACGGTGGACGACCACCTGCGCAACAGCCGGGACCGCAGCGAGCGCGGCGCACCGATGCCGGCGCGTGCCCATGCGCAGGCCAGGCCGACGCACCCGGGCCTGCTGAAGCTGCAATGAGCCGATGAGCCGGATCCTGTTGGTGGAGGAAGAGCGCGAGGCCGCGCCGGCATTGCATGAGGAACTGCGGCGCGCCGGCCACGAGATCGAGCGCATCGACGACGGCGCGGTGGCGCTGCAACGCATCCTCACCGCGCCGCCGGCGCTCACGCTGCTCGACGTGGAGCTGCCGCACGTCAGCGGCCTGCAGATCCTCGAGAAGATCCGCGCGCGCAGCGACCACCCGATCATCATGCTGACCGCGCGTGCCGGCGAGGCCGACCGGTTGCGCGGCTTCGAGCTGGGCGCGGACGACTACGTGTGCAAGCCCTGCTCGCCGAAGGAAGTGGCGGTGCGCATCCACGTGGTGCTGCGCCGCTATGCGCAGCGCACGCGCGTGGCGCGCCCGCAGGCGCCGGTCACCTTCGGCGCGGTGCGCGGCTGCGCGGTGCTCGACGGGCACCACCTGCCGCTCACGCGCCGCGAGTCGCTGCTGCTGCGCGCGCTGTCGCAGGAGCCGGGGCGCGTGCTCACGCGATCGAAGCTGCTGGAGGCGGCGTTTCCGGAAGCGCTGGACGTGAACGAGCGCGCGGTCGACACGCACATCAAGAACCTGCGCAAGAAGCTCGCCACCGTCTCGGCGGCGCACGACTGGATCCGCTCGGTGTACGGCGTCGGCTTTGCGTGGGAATCGCAGGCCCGGCAGGAATCCTGATCCGCGCCCGCTCACTGTCGCCCACTGTCGCCCCCTGTCGACCCTTGCCGATCCACCGGTCCGTCGGTCCCCTCCTGGAAACCTCCCTCTCATGAAATCACGCTGGCGCGGTTGGCCGCTGCCGTCGATGGCGCTGTCGCTGTGGCTGCTGCTGCATGCGCGCACCGCGCCCGCGCAGGAAGCCTGGGTCGAGGCGCCGCTGGTGCTGCAACGCTCGCCGCAGCTGCCCGAGGCCATCGCTCCCGCCGAGCGCGGCACGCGGCCCAGCCTGGTCGACGGCCACAAGCTCTCCGGCCGGCCCGACCTCGAGGTGGTGGTCGAGGGCGATGCGTCGCTGCGGCGCGGCGACACGCGCATCACCGCCGACCGGCTCGAGTACCAGCCGCCGGGCGACCTCGCCACGGCCACCGGCAGCGTGCACCTGAACCAGGCCGGCAACGTGTACGAAGGGCCCGAGCTGCACCTGAAGCTCGAGAGCTTCGAGGGCTTCTTCACCCACGTGCGCTACACGCTGCTGGCCACCGGCGCGCACGGCGAGGCCGAGCGCATCGACTTCGTCGACCCGCAGGTGTCGGTGGCGCGGCACGTCACCTACACCACCTGCCTGCGCGAGAACTACGCCGGCTGGGTGCCCGCGTGGATGCTCAGCGCCGTGACCATGACCACCGACACCGGCACCAACCTGGCCACCGCCACCGACGCGCAGATCAGCTTCCTGGGACTGACCACGCCCGCGCTGCCGTCGGTGAGCTTTCCGCTCACCAACGCGCGCCAGAGCGGCCTGCTGCCGCCGGTGTTCGGCTTCGACAGCACCAACGGCTTCGAGTACCTGCAGCCCTACTACTGGAACATCGCGCCCAACCGCGACGCCACGCTGTACCCGGAGATCATGAGCAACCGCGGAGTGAACCTGGGCACCGAGTTCCGCTACCTCGAGAAGGGCTACAGCGGCCAGGTGCGCGTCGACACCATGCCCAGCGACGCGCTGCGCGAGCGCAGCCGCTGGGGCCTGTGGGCCTCGCACAGCCAGCAGCTCGACCCCAAGCCCTTCGGGCTCGACTCGCTCACCACCGCGTTCAACATCAACCGCGTGAGCGACGACGACTACTGGCGCGACTTCTCGCACACGCCCACGATGACCTCGCGCCAGCTCACCAACGAGGCCGACCTCAACTGGACCAAGGGCGACTGGAGCGGGCAGGCGCGCACGCTGTCCTACCAGACGCTGCAGTACGCGGCCTCGCCGATCACGCCGTCGTACAACCGCGTGCCGCAGGTCACGGCCAACTACAACACCTACGACTGGCACGGCTTCGACGTGTCGGGCACGCTGGACTACACGCGCTTCCAGGTCGACTCGGCCTACGCGCCCACGCTCAACGGCGTCAAGCAGCCCGACGGCGAGCGGCTGGTGGGCAACCTGCAGATCAGCCGCCCGTGGGTTTCGCCGGGCGGCTACGTCATTCCCAAGCTGCTGCTGCACACCGCCTCCTACCAGCTCGCGTCGCCGCTGGCCGACGGGCGCACCAGCGTCACCAGCGCGGTGCCGACCGTGAGCCTGGACAGCGGCCTGGTGTTCGAGCGCGACGCGAGCCTGTTCGGCCACGCATGGCGCCAGACGCTGGAGCCGCGCGCCTTCTACGTGCACACGCCCTACCGCGACCAGAGCCAGCTGCCGGTGTACGACTCGGCCGCCAACGACGTGAGCTTTGCCACGCTCTATACCGAGAACGCGTTCTCGGGCAACGACCGCGTGTCGGACACGAACACGCTGACCACCGGCGTGACGACGCGGCTGATCGACCCCGTGACGGGCGCCGAGTCGGCGCGCTTCGGCATCGCGCAGCGCTTTCGCTTCAGCGACCAGAACGTGACGCTGCCCGGTGGCACCGCCGTGACCGACCGCTCGGGCGACTTCATCTTCGGCGGGCAGGTGCACTGGAGCCCGAAGTGGAGCGTCGACGGCCTGGCGCAATACAACATGGACAGCGGCAAGACCACGCGCGACGCGCTCACGCTGCGCTACACGCCCGAGCGCTACCACACGCTCACTGCGGCCTTGCGCTACCAGGCGGACAGCAGCACCACCGCGAACGACGGCACCGAAACGGTCGACTTCAACTGGCAGTGGCCGCTGAGCGAACTCACGCGCGGGGTGTTCGGCGGCAAGTCGCCCAACGACCCGGGGCGCTGGTATGCGGTGGGCCGGCTGAGCTACAGCCTGCACGACCGCGCGATGTCCGACAGCCTGATCGGCGCGGAGTACAACGCCTGCTGCTGGGTCGGTCGCATCGTGCTGGAACGGCTGGTGTCGGGCCGCGCCACGCCCGACACGCGGCTGATGTTCCAGCTCCAGTTCAACGGCTTCGGCAACATCGGCTCGAACCCGACCAGCACGCTGCTGCAGAACATCCAGGGCTACCAGCCGTTGAACCAGCCGACGGCCTCGCCGAGCCGGTTCACCAACTACGACTGAGGACCAGCGCCGGTCAACGCCGGTCGGGGCTGATCAGGGCCTTCGCTGACCAGCGCCCACAACGCCTCGGCCACCGGCGCCATCCGGGCCTGCTGGCGATAGAGGCGGATGTCCACCGGCACGCGCCAGCCGCCCGCGCCGGCGTCCACCAGCGCGCCGCTGCGCAGGTCGTCGGCCACCAGGCTCATCGGCAGCCACGCGAGGCCGCGGCCTTCGAGCGCCATGGTGCGCAGCAGCGCGGCATGGTGGGCCGTGAAGACGACCGGCAGCGACGCGGCGAAGTCCTTGCCGAACTCGCTGTCCTTGTCCTGGATGGCGCGCATGATCCGCCCCAGCCCCGAGGCCTCGCTGTAGGCCAGCACGGCGGGTGCCGCGGCCGTGCCGAGCGCATGCAGCGGCGCGCCACCGGCGCCGGCCGCGGACACCGGCACCAGCACGTCTTCGCTCAGGCGCCGCACCGGGTACTGCGCCTCGTCGAGCCGGCCCGGCGCGCCCGCATGGCCGTGGCACAGCACGAACTGCACGCGGCGCTGCAGCATCAGGTCTTCGCAGGCGTACGAGCTGTCGGACACGGTCTGGATCGGGCCCGTGCTCAGCCGGGCCTCCACGCTGCCCAGCCAGCGCGAAAAGAAGGTCAGCGACAGCACGTGCGTGGCCGCGAAGCTCAGGCTGGCGGCGTCGAGGTCGTGCGCGGCGCGGGCCTTGATGCGCGCGGCCTCCAGGCCGGCCAGCACCTCCTGCAGCAGCGGCTGGAAGCGCTTGCCGGCCGCGGTCAGCGCGGTGGGGTGGGCGCTGCGGTCGAACAGGTCGACGCCCACCCACTCCTCGAGCGAGCGGATGTGCCGGCTGAACGCGGGCTGGGCGATGGAGCGGGCCTGCGCGGCGCGCGAGAAATTGCCGCTCTCGGCCAGGGCCAGGAAATCTTCCAGCCATTCCAGGTCGAGCGGTCGGTTGCCAGGGCCCATGCGCAGCGCGGTTGAATAGTTGTATGCGATTCCAGTATTGGACGGCTCGGCCCCGGCGGCAAAAGATGCACCCATTCCTGCACCTTGAACCACAACGGAGACACAGCATGCCTTCCATCGCGAATTATCGCGGGATCATTCCCGCCATTTCCTGCCCCTTCACGCCCGACCACCGCATCGACGAGCCGGCCCTGCGCAAGCTGGCCTCCTGGCTTGCCGGCCATGACGGCGTGGTGGCCGTCATGACCAACGGCCACACCGGCGAGGTGTTCTCGCTCACGCCGTCGGAGCGCGCCGAGGTGACGCGCATCGTGGCCGACGAGCTGCGCGGGCGCATGCCGGTGATCTCGTCGATCGTCTGCGAAGGCCTGGCCGAAGCCGCCGAGCACGCACGCGCCGCGCAGGCCGCGGGCGCCGTGGCGCTGGACGTGATGCCGCCGCACCACTGGCTGCGCTTCGGCTTCACGCCTGGCCATGCGCTGCAGTACTTCGAGGCCATCCACCGCGCCGCGCCCGAGCTCGACCTGGTCTGCCACGTGTACCCCGCCTGGACGCGCGCCTCGTACTCGTCGCAGCTGCTGGCCGAACTGGCCCGCCTGCCCTACCTGCAGGCCTTCAAGGTCGGCCAGCGCGACATGAACAAGTACGCCCGCGACATCCAGGCGATCCGCGAGGCCGATGCGTCCAAGGCCATCCTGACCTGCCACGACGAGTACCTGCTGGCCTCGATGGTGCAGGGCGTGGACGGCGCGCTGGTCGGCTTCGCCACCTTCATTCCGCAACTGATCATCGACCTGTGGAACGCCGTGAAGGCCGGCGACCTGACGAAGGCGATGGCGGTGCAGGCCCTCATCACGCCGCTGAAGGACGCGGTGTACGGCGGCGGCGAGCCGACCGGCGAGGCGCATGCGCGCATGAAGGGCGGCATGTTCCTGGCCGGCGTGCTCGACAACGCCACCGTGCGCCCGCCGACCGAGGCGCCGAACGCGCGCGAGATGGACGCGCTGCGCGCCGCGGTCGAGCAGGCGGGGCTGTCGAAGCGCTGAGCCCACGGGGCGGCGCTGCACACCCCAGCGGCGCCGCCCAAAAAAACACAAGGAGACAAGAGACATGCAACGCAACCATTTCCTGCGGGCCACGCTGGCCGCCCTTGCGCTGGCCGCGGCGTCCACCGGCTTCGCCCAGACCTGGCCCAGCCGGCCGGTGCGCATGGTGATTCCGTTTCCGCCCGGCGGCACGCTCGACACCATCGGCCGCCTGCTGGCGCAGAAGCTCGGCGAGCAGACGGGCCAGACCTTCATCGTGGAGAACCGCGCCGGCGGCAACGGCATCATCGGCGCCGACGTGGTGTCGAAGGCGCCCGCCGACGGCTACACGCTGCTGTTCAACGCCTCCACCTTCACCACCGCGCCGATGACCATGAAGTCGGTGCCGTACGACGTGGTGAAAGACTTCACGCCCGTGGCGCTGGTGGCCAAGGCGCCGCTGTCGGTGGCCGTGAACAAGAACCTGCCGGTGACCGACGTGAAGTCGCTCATCGCATATGCCAAGTCGCACCCCGGCAAGATGACCTTCGCGGTGGGCTCCATCGGCTCGGCGGGCCACCTGTCGACCGAGCTGCTCAAGCGCGCGGGCGGCGGGCTGGACTACCTGATCGTGCCGTACAAGGGCACGGCGCCCGCGTTCCAGGACCTGATCGGCGGGCAGATCGACGGCTTCATCGACCCCATCCTGGGGTCGCTGCAGTACCACAAGAGCGGCATGGTGAAGGTGATCGCGGTCACCTCGGCCGCGCGCGCCACCAGCCTGCCGAACGTGCCCACGGTGGCCGAGAGCATTCCGGGCTACGAGTTCTACAGCTGGTACGGCCTGTGGGGTCCGGCGAAGCTGCCGCCGGCCGTCACGCAGCGGCTGAACGCCGAGGTCAACAAGGCACTGGGCACCGACATGCGCGAGACGCTGAACGCGCAGGGCCTGCTGCTCACGCCGGGCAGCGTGGACGAGTTCGTCAAGTTCCAGCAGGCCGACATGGAGCGCTCGCGCAAGATCATCGTGGAGGGCAACATCCATGTCGAATGAGTCCGCCCCGCATGCCGTGGTGACCGGCAGCAGCGGCGGCATCGGCCGCGCCATCGCGTCGCAGCTGCTCGCGCAAGGCTGGCGCGTGAGCGGGCTCGACCTGGCCGCGCCCACGCTGGCCCACGAAGCCTTCGCGCATGTGGCGGTGGACCTGTGCGATGCCGATGCCATCGCGCGCGCGGCAGCCGGCCTGCAGGACGCGCAGGCGCTGGTGCATGCGGCCGGCGTGCTGCGCGTGGGCCCGCTGGGCGCGCTCGACCATGCGGGCGGCGCGCTGATGTGGCGCCTGCATGTGGATGCCGCCACGCGGCTGGCCGACGCGCTCGTGCCCGCCATGGCCGCTCGCGGCCACGGGCGCGTGGTGTTCGTCGGCAGCCGCGTCGCGCAGGGCCTGCCCGGTCGCGGCCAGTACGCCGCGACCAAGGCCGCGCTGATCGCGCTCGCGCGCAGCTGGGCGGCCGAGGTGGCGGCCCAGGGCGTGACCGTCAACGTGGTGTCGCCCGGCGCCACGCAGACCTCGATGCTGCAGGACCCGGCGCGCGCGGGCAGCGCACCGCGCCTGCCGCCCATCGGCCGGCTGATCCAGCCCGAGGAAATCGCCGCGCTCGTGGGCTTCCTGCTGTCGCCGCCGGCCGCGGCCATCACCGGGCAGGACGTCGCCATCTGCGGCGGCTCGTCGCTGAACCGCTGAACGCTTTTCCCCTTTTCCTTTTCATTGAACCCGACCATGAAAATCGTCAACATCCTCGAGTCCACGCGTCCCATCAAGTCGGACATCCGCAACGCCTACATCGACTTCTCGAAGATGACCCTGAGCCTGGTGGCCGTGGTCACCGACGTGATCCGCGACGGCAAGCCGGTCATCGGCTACGGCTTCAACTCCAACGGCCGCTACGGCCAGGGCGGGCTGATTCGCGAGCGCTTCCTGCCGCGCCTGCTCGAGGCCGAGCCCGCGTCGCTGCTCGACGAGACGGGCGAGAACCTCGACCCCCACAAGATCTGGGCGCGCATGATGATCAACGAGAAGCCCGGCGGCCACGGCGAGCGCTCGGTGGCCGTGGGCACCATCGACATGGCTGTGTGGGACGCCACCGCCAAGATCGCGGGCCAACCGCTGTACCAGCTGCTGGCCGAGCGCTACGGCACCGGCACGCCGAACCCGCGCGTGTTCGTGTACGCCGCGGGCGGCTACTACTACCCCGGCAAGGGCGTGGAAGGCCTGCAGCGCGAGATGACCAGCTACCTGGAGCGCGGCTACTCGGTGGTGAAGATGAAGATCGGCGGCGCCACGCTGGCCGAGGACTGCGAGCGCATCGAGTCGGTGCTGAAGATCCTTGGCCCGGGCCAGCAGCTGGCGGTGGACGCCAACGGCCGCTTCGACCTGCAGACGGCCGTCGACTACGGCCGCGCGCTGTCGCAGTACCCGCTGTTCTGGTACGAGGAAGCCGGCGACCCGCTCGACTACGAACTGCAGGCGAAGCTGGGCGAGGTGTACGCCGGCTCCATGGCCACGGGCGAGAACCTGTTCTCGATGCAGGACGCGCGCAACCTCATCCGCCACGGCGGCATGCGGCCCGACCGCGACTGGCTGCAGTTCGACTGCGCGCTGAGCTACGGCCTGGTGGAGTACCTGCGCACGCTCGACATGCTGAAGGAGAACGGCTGGTCGCCCTCGCGCTGCATTCCGCACGGCGGCCACCAGATGTCGCTGGCCATTGCGGCGGGCCTGGGCCTGGGCGGCAACGAGAGCTACCCCGACCTGTTCCAGCCCTACGGCGGCTTCCCCGACGGCGTGAAGGTCGACAACGGCTACGTCACGCTGCCGCCGCTGCCGGGCATCGGCTTCGAGGGCAAGGCCGATCTCATTTCGGAGATGCGGGCGCTTGCCGGCTGAGGCAGGAAAACCTCGATCCGCCCACCGTGCTTCGCCAGACGTTAGACGCTAGAGGCGCGGCGCATGAAACCGGCACGGCAAAGGCCAGGAACACCGCGGAACCGGCTTTGCCGGGCCGCCGGTGTTGCCCCCAGCAGGGGGTTGGAGAAGCGACGCGAAGCGCGCGAAGCCTGGGGGGCGAGTCTGAGCTATGGCTGGAAGCCCGAGCGGCGCACCACCGGCTCCCATTGCTGGCGGTAGGTCTTGAGCATCTGCGCGGTTTCGGCCGCGGTGCTGACCACTGGCGTGATGTAGAGCGCGTCGGCCGCCTTCTGCAGCCCCGGGTCCTTCATGACGTCGTGGATTGCACTGGACAGCAGTTGCACCTTCGCGGGTGCCATGGTGCTGGGCGCGAAGAAGGTGTTCCAGCCATCGGCATCGATCTTCATGCCGGCTTCGCGGAAGGTCGGGATGTTGGGCGCGAAGCTTGCGCGCTTCTTGCCCGACACCGCCAGGATTCGGATCTTGCCGGCCACGTGCTGCGGATAGACCGAGTCGAGCGTGTCGATGGCGATCGGCAGGTTGCCGCCGATCAGGTCGGCCGTCAGCGGCGCCGAGCCACCGTAGCCCTTGATCTGCGGCTGCACGCTGAGTGCGTCGCCCACCATCAGGCCGAAGAAGTGAGGCAGGCTGCCGGTGGCGGGCACGCCGAACACGGCCTCTTCCGGATGCGCCCAGAGCCGGCCCACGAGGAACATCGCGCGGTCGAGCTGCAGCTTGGTGCCCACGGCCAGCGCGAAGTCGTAGCTGCTGACCTGCGAGACGGGCACGAAGTCCTTGTCGGGGTCGTAGCCCGCGTCCTTGAACACCAGCGGCGCCACCACCATCACGGCGGGGTTGCCCAGCATCAGCGCGTTCTGGCCCGCGGGCGTGCGCTTCACTTCCTTGGCCGCGAGCCGGCCGCCTTCACCGGGGCGGTTTTCGACCGTCACCTTCACGCCGAGCTTGGGGGCGAGGCGTTCGGCGATCAGGCGCGCCATGCGGTCGGTGCTGCCGCCGGGCGCGTAGCCGACCACGAGGGCCAGCGGTCCGTCGAGCGCGGGCGTCTGCGCGTGGGCGGTGTGCATCAGCGGTGCGCAGGCGGACAGGGCAACGCCCCATGCCATGAGCTTTCGCCGTGAAAAGAATGCGGGCATGGAGTCTCCTGCGGGCAGTTGTAGTGGGTGGGCACGCGCGAGTTGCGCGGCGTCTTCGCGGCGAGAATCGAGCACCGCCAAGTTGTTGCTGTTCGTGCAAATTTGTGACGGAGTTATACGTACGCAGCAAACAGTTGATCTAATCCATCACTTGTGCGCCGAGGCGAACCGACCACATTCGCCGCCTTCATTAATCCATCCGTATGCAAGCCTTCCCCAACGCCGCCGCGTTGCGCGCGCCAAGCGCACTGACCGACCTGCTTCTTTACCGCCTTGCGCGCGCCATGCGCGCGGGCAGCGGCATGGCGACGCGGCTGGTCGAAGGAGGTTTCGGCATCACGCGCCGCGAGTGGGGAATGATCGCCACGCTCGCGCAGGAGGGCGAGATGACGTCGTCCACGCTGGCCACGCACCTCAACCTCGACCGCGTGCGCACTTCGCGCGGGCTGCGCAGCCTGGTCGAGAAGAAGCTGGTGGAACGGCGCCAGGACGCCGAGGACCGGCGCGAGGTGCACGTGCGCCTGAGCGACTCGGGCCTGCAGCTCTTCGGCCAGCTGTTTCCGCGCATTGCGGGGCTGAACACCGGCCTGCTCGAAGGCATCGAGCCGGCGCACCTGGACATTCTTCTGCAGTGCCTGCGCCACCTGGAGCAGCGCGGGGACGAACTGATCGCGCAGGGCACGATCGCCGAGAAGGCCGACCGGCGCTCGGGCGGTACCCGGCACCGGTGGCCCGAACGCAACTGACGCGGCAAGGCCGCGCCGGGCTCAGGCCTCGACGTTCAGCGTGCCGCCGATGGGCACGCCGTTGGCGTTGGTGCGGAAGGCGTTCGAGGGCGAAGCGCCCTGTTCCACCGCCTTGACCTCCTTGGCCTCCGCGCTTTTCTGCAGGGCCGCGGCCTGCACGGCCTTCAGCTGTGCCTGCAGCATGGCGAGCTGGGTCGTGAGCGATTGCAGCTGCTGCTCGACCGCCTTGCGCGCATCGCCCTCGGGCGTTTCGACCAGCGTCTTCTGCGTGGCCGTGATCTGCTTTTGCGTCGCGGTGATCTGGCGCGTGATCTTCGCGACCTCCGCGGCCGTGCCGCTTCCGCTCGCGGAGGTGCTCGAAGCACCGATGGCAGTCAGCATGTGAATCCTCTTGTTGTGTGGTGGATAGAGGACTATCGGCAGGGGGGAGGAAAAGTGAAGGGGCTGGCGCGCGCATGTGCCGCAATCTCCTGTGCGTGCCGCACTTCCTTCCAGCTTGATCGACTTCGTCATCCCCAATCACCGCCGGGGAACTGGAATGGCGCAGCTGTTACTCAGCGCAGTGGTCGTCCGCGGACGGACTCCGCTGAACGGGGCCATCCCGGACACGCGCCGCACCCAGAAGAGCAACGCCGCTTCGACCTGCCCGGACTGGGGCAAGTTCTCTTCGGCACGAGCCTGGAGGTACCTCACGACGAAGGCGCACGCCCGCTGTCGCACACGGCCAGCCGAATGGTTGTTCGACCTGCTCGGCAAGCTCGGACTAGAGGACGACGCATACCACGCCACCTGCCTCCTCTTGATGGAGTACTCGAACGAGGTCGCGACCCCTTACACCGGCGAAGAGGCACCAGCGGCCGTCGTGCCGGAACCCGGGCCCGAAGCCGGAGAGGAGGTTGCGCCGGCCGTTGAGCTCGACGCCGACGATGTCGACCGCGCAATCTCAACTCTGCCTAAAGTAAAGATTCTGGAAGAAAAAATACCGAATGAACTCGCTGCAAGCCGCTTCCTCGCCGCAATGGTCACGCGCGTCCTTCGCGCGACACCGGTAAGCATGCACAAAGAAGCTCGAAGTCGGCGTGCACTGGGTGAGTTGCGGCGATAACAGGCGACACCCCACAAGTCAGGTACCGCGTCGCACCACGATGCCCACCGATGTGCATGTGTGGCCAGCAAGTAACAGCTTAAGGTGGACATCGCCGGAGTAAGGCGGCACATCGACATGAAAGTCGAGGGCGTGCGCGAACGGCCCTATCCTGAACTCCTCGACATCGTGCCCACGGTCCCGCAGCCGTTGCACCAGCGCTTCCATGTCGCGGCGCCGATAGATCACGGTATCGCCGCTCTCTACGGTCCTATCGTTTGAGGAGGCATTGAACTCGGTGGTGTGTACGGCTACGCCGCCAGGCTTCAAGGTCGTCTCCACCGCATTGACCACGAACTGTAGTCCGGCATCCAGGGAGCCCAGATGCTCGAAGCAGCAGGATGACCAATTGAAGTCGTAGCCCGTGAACTCCGGCCCGATGGCGTTCATGTCGCAGTAGGCGTGCGTCACATGCTGCGCCAGCTTTTCGTCGGGCACGATTGCCGGGTAGCTCAGCCCCTCAAGCGCCGCGCTGTGTTGATTGGTCGATGTCCATGAGGAAGTGGTTGCCAGATCCAACGGGGCGTCGGTCGCCGTGATGTTGGCACCGAGCGAGGCGAACACTGCGGGCAGCGGCTCCCGCCCCACGCCGAACACGAGGCCACGAGACCCCGACTGGACAGCACCCGACTCCAGCAGCTTGTGCAGCACGAACACCCATTCCCATTGCTTGCGGTGGAACCGAGGCCGCTCATCGATCAGCTTGCACAGTTGGATGAAGCGCGGGTGGTAGAAGTCGGCAGCCTGGCAGTTGGAATACTGGAGGAAAGGCGTTTCTGCCGGCACCTGGTCGAAGCTTGGGTTCGGGGAGAACGTCGAGTAGCGCGAGTTCTTAAGCTCAAAGCGCAGCGCATCGATCTGGGATTGGTGGTGCTCAAGCGCGGCGGCGATTTTGCTGTCAACGCGGGCATCGATGCGGCGGCGCACAGGCGCCCACATCGGGTGTAGAACGTTCTTGGTGAGGGTCTTGAGCATGGGGCTGAAGGATATCCCCTCTCGTGAGTTCGAAAAATCCTGGTAGTCCTTGCCAACCCTTCAAGATTTCTGGGTCATTGCTCAGGTCTACGGGACGCTCGCATTGCAGGAAGAGCCGTCAGGTCCACCCAATACCGACCGTCAAGTTGCCTTCGTGTTCGTAACTCATGCCTAATTTTCGTTCGAGCAGCATCTCCGCCACTCTCACGCCCTGCTCGAGGTCAGCGATTGCAAGGGCACGCACTGAAGAATAAAGCGACCGAGACCCGTAAAAACGGGTGATAAGGCGCCCCCCCGGAGGGTACCCGCGGCTCCAGTACTTGCGGGGCTTAGAACCTCGCCGACCGGCTCGTAAAAACAACGACCCGAAGCGAGCGGGCTCGGTGGGGGTTAGACCGCGCGCCGGCGGGGGGGCGGCCCGCCCCCGGCGCGGCCGGCCCTCGTGGCGGCGGGGCGCGGCGAGGCCCGTGGCAGCCCCGTGGAGAGGCCGAGCGGACTAACGCGGGGCGCGAAGACACAGGCACGAAAAAAGGGCGCTATGCGCGCCCTCTGGTCTTTGCGGTGAAGGGTTTCAGGCTGCTTTGGTCAGTGCGGAACGACACTGTTCTTTCGTCAATGCGCCATTGAGCGTTCGTCGGCCGGCGCGAAGGGTCGCCCGATTGGCGCTGCGGCCAGGCACGGCACGGCACGGCACGGCACGGCACGGCACGGCACGTGCAGAATGCGACCAACAGCCGGAACCGCCAAGGCTGTGTGAAAACTCATCGCGCTACTGGCCATATCGGAAGTGGACCTCTCCGATCGATCAAGGATCGACGATCCAAGACGAGGGAAGGGTTTGAGTACCCCCCGAAAACACGCCAATCGCGAGTTCTCACGCAACCTCGGCCACAAGTGGTCGTTGAGTCAGAGGACATCAAAGCCTACTGCCCCCAACGCCCCCTAATGCCGGCGTCAACTTTCAAGTCCCGCGCTTTCCGCGTCGCGGAAGGAGCACCAAGTCGGCCGCTTCCTCAGCATCCTTGAGGAGCGTCCTGCGCGGCATGCCCATCTGCGCACGCATGGTCAGCCCGCGCGCGAAATCCGTGACTTGGGTTGCGCGCGTGGCTACGGGAAAGTCAGATGGAATTTCTCCCGCGCTGATCCCGTCCCGGAAGCGACCTTCAACCAGTGCCGCTCCACCAGCGGCCGCGTTCTGCAGGAATTTTCGGACCTCAGCGTCGTCCACAAGAGGCGCCACGCACAAGAGAAGGCAGCCAGGGGCAGAACCTTTCTCGGTTGCACTGTCTACGGCCTGCCTGAGGAAACTTGCGAGCGAGTCGCGGAGGGTGCCCTGCGCGAGGAGTGCCTTGGCTGCGAGAGCACCCTTCCTCTCTGCGTACGCCTTGAGAGCCCGCAAAAATATCGCCCGCTTGTCCCCAAAGACGGCGTAGAGGCTCGGACGTCCCACGCCCATCCCAGCGACGAGATCGTCGATCGTCACTCCATCGTATCCCTTTGACCGAAAAACCTGAGTCGCCTTGTGCAGCGCCTCCGCCTCATCGAAGCTGCGCGGTCTACCCCTTGGCCTAACAGTATTTTGAATCATTTGGTTCAAAACTCATTGACAGTCATCATCGCATCAATATACAACTGAATAGTTCTAAATTAGCAAGTCAAAACGATGCCTCGTGGGTCCTTTCGACTTGGCTTTACCCCTCACAAAGGAGCTACCCATTGGAACATTCGATCGCGCTCGTCACCGGAGCCACTTCGGGACTTGGTCATGCTGCAGCCCGCTCTCTTGCCGAAGAGGGCTGGCGCGAGATCATCATTACCGGGCGCAGCCTGACTCAGGTCCAGGCAACGGCCGCTCAGCTCTCGGCTGAGGCCAAAAGAAAGGTCTTCACGCCGCTGGAGCTGGAGCTGGAGCTGGACGAGGCGTCCAGCGTTCAGGCCGCCCTCGCTGAACTCGTCAAGCGAGGTCGGCCGATCGACTTCCTGCTGCTCAATGCCGGAATGGTTCCAGGCAAGAAACGCGTGCTCACTGCGACTGGCATCGAGGCTTCTCAGGCCCCGCTTATTGGCCATCATCAACTGACTGTTGGTTTGCTTCGCGCCAACCTGCTGAGCCCCAACGCACGGATCGTTATCACCAGCGCGGAGCCTGCCCGCGGGGGCGTGCCCATGTTCAAGTACACCGACGCGTTCGCCTTCGCGGCCAAATACTTCCGGGGCGACCAAACCGCCGCTGTCGAAGCCCTGATACGCAGCGGGCCGCACGTGAAGTACGCGCCCAAAAATGCATATGCCGACGCGAAGCTCATTGTCGCGTGGTGGGCCGCGGCGCTGGCGCGCCGGCTACCCTCCGGCATGGCCGTGTACGCTGTCTCGCCCGGTGCGTCGAACGCCACCAATGTGGCGCGAAACGCTGGCCCGTTGTTGAAGTATCTGATGATTCCAATCGTGAACCTCATTCCCGGCATGAATCAGGCGCCGGAGACTGCGGCCCGTCGGTACCTCCAGGCGTCGGAGTTCGGAACGGACGCCTCAGGGCAATTCTTCGCCTCGGCTCAAGGGAAGTTCTCAGGGCCGATGGAAGTGCAGCTCCAACCACATCTTCTCGATGGCGCCAACCAGGAAGCCGCGTGGCAGGCGGTCGTTAATGTCTCAGGAGTGGGCTTGTTGCCCCGTGAGCTTTGAGCACAGTATTCTGAACGCGCGCCGGCCGCTGTGAAAGGGTCGCGGCGACCGGAATCACCATGCCATTGCGGAGTTGCAAGATCGACCCTCGGACTTGCAGCATTCTGAATTAAACAGTTCAAAACTTGCTTGCCCGTGACTTGCGCGACCTGCAGGCCGTATTCCTGTTGTCTCGACATCCATGGGCAACCGCGCGCAACCACCTCGCAGATTCAACACCGGAGAGAACATGCCAACAGAACCAACGAACGACGCTGATGTATCGGTCACCCGTCTCCACCCGTCATTTCTATTCGACATGTCCGCGCGAGGCTTCGCGCAGATCAGCGTGGCGGAACCCGGCCGCTTGGCGTTCCTGTCGGGCCAGGTCGCAGGCGCCCCCGAGGGGGAACACATGCCGCCCGATCTTGCCTCCCAAGCACACGTCGTCGCCGCTCAACTCAAGAAGGTGCTGACTGAATTGGGCGCCTCGGCAAGCGACGTCGTCATGGTCCGGCTTTACGTGGTGAACGCAACGACCGAACGCTTTCAACAGGCGCTCGCGCCACTTCGCGATACGTTCAGCGGCGGCAAGCCGAGCATCTCCACAATTGGCGTGCAGGCGCTCTTTGCGCCGGACTATCAACTCGAGGTCGAGATGGTCGTCAGAGTGCCCTGAGCGTCGGTGACGTGCCCCTCGGCGTTGTGCCAAGTGGATGGGCCCGCTCGCCGATCGCTCACCTCGGATTCATTCAGATTTGCGCCAGTCGCGAGCCCGCAGGTCGATGCAAGCGCGCCACACACGAGTGGATCCGATGGCGCGATCGAAATTTGCGAAGGTTCAACGACGCGCTACGCGCAAATTGGGTTGCGCGGGCGGTGCAATCGAAGGATGGCCCCGAGGTTTTAAACGCTAAGGTTCATTGACGTTCCGCAGCCAGCCGCGGCGGCAAGACGAACCGCACCAGTTCCTCCCCGGCCCAGTCGTTGAGTTCTCGGAAGCGCTGCATCAGTGGCAGGATCTCGTTCTCGACGAACACCGCGAGTGCGTCGGGCGCATTGCCGAAGCCGCCGGCGTTGGTGGGCACGATGCCGAGCAGGCCGGGCGGCACGCGGTGAGCAGCGAGCACGTCGTCCTTGCTGACGTTCTTGATGGCCGCGAAGTCGTCCTTGGCCGCCGCCTCGCTGACCGGTATCAGCTTCAGGCCGTCGGCCTTGCCCCCAGGCGCATGCAGAAACAGGTTGCGGAAGTTGCCCGGACCTTTCGCACCCTTGAGGGCTTCGCGCAGCGCGTCGGCGTCGGCAGTGCTGACCTGCGCATCCGACAGGTACAGGATGAACCCCGCATGCGATCCGTTGGCGTAGTACTTGCGCCGGAACATCGTGGCCGCCTCGTTGAGCCAGGCCGACTGCAGCGCGCTGATGTACTCGGGCAGCCCATGGATTTCTTGGTTGACGTCGTCCTCGCGAAGATGGAACAGCGAGCCAGGCTCAAACTCATGCTCCTGCAACCAGCCGCGCACGAAAAAGTAGCTCCCTGGCTCCTGCCCGCGCCGGGTGAACTTGGCCACCCGTGCTCATCACCCGCGGCGATGGCGACCAACACCGCTGGAGCCGTGCTGACCGCGATGCATACAGTGGCGTGCGCGCTTGGTACAACAACCTGAAGACCGGGGGCCGCAAGGCGGTGGTGGCCGGCATCAGCGGCAAAGCCAAAGAACTGCGTACCACCTTCGCCAGCGAAGCGGATGCCCTGGCCGTCGCGCGCGCCCAGTGGATGCGGATCCAGCGGGGGATCTTCGACTTCGAGATAACCCTCGCCTACGGCCGCGCGGACAACCTCCATCGCAGACAGTTCACGAGATCGCTTCGGCATTGCTTCCTACCGGCCATACAACAGGCCATCCCAAAAGCGCTTGCGCGGTGTGTTACGGCTGCTCAGAACGGCAGAGTCTATGCATTTCACCAATGAAAAACGCGCCCTGAGGCGCGTTCTGGCATCTTGAAAATGCTTGTCTTGGCGGAGAGTGTGAGATTCGAACTCACGGACGCTTTCACGTCGGCAGTTTTCAAGACTGCTGGTTTAAACCACTCACCCAACTCTCCGGAGCCGGCGATTCTAAGCCGCTGGCGCCACCCTCATTCGCCTCAGTCCGCATCAGGCAAGAACATCGCCTGCAAGTCACTCAAAAAATCCAGCCCGCGCTCGGTCGGCCACACGCGAAACAGGTCGCGCGCCACGAGCCCCTTGCGCTCGGCTTCTTCCAGCCCGCGCTGGATCGAGGTCATGGCCAGCCCGGTGCGTTCGCTGAACTGCGGCAGCGTGAAGCCCTGCTTCAGCCGCAGCGCGTTGAGCATGAATTCGAACGGCAGGTCGGCCAGCGCCACTTCGTCGCTCTGCGACACGGCGGCGCCCGCGCGCGCGTTGTCCATGTACAGGCGCGGCTCGCGATAGCGCACCTGGCGCACGATGCGGTGCGCAAAGCTCAGCTTGCTGTGCGCGCCGGCGCCAATGCCCAGGTAGTCGCCGAACTGCCAGTAGTTGAGGTTGTGCGCACACTGGTGCCCCTCGCGCGCATAGGCCGACACCTCGTAGCGCGACATGCCGGCAACGCCGGTGCGCTCGGTGATGCGGTCGAGCATGGCGTAGGCGATGTCGTCCTCGGGCAGCACGGGCGGGAACTTGGCGAACCAGGTGTTGGGCTCGATGGTCAGGTGATAGATCGAGATGTGCGGCGGCGCAAGCGCCAGGGCCTGGGTCAGGTCGGCGTCGAGGCCTTCCATGGTCTGGCCCGGCAGCGCGTACATCAGGTCGAGGTTGAAGGTGTCGAACGCGTGCGCGGCCTCTTCGAGCGCGGCGATGGCCTGCGCGCGGTCGTGCACGCGGCCCAGGGCCTTCAGGTGCTCGTCGTTGAAGCTCTGCACGCCCACCGACAGCCGCGTGACGCCCGCCGCGCGGTAGGCGCGAAAGCGGTTGCGCTCGAAGGTGCCAGGGTTGGCCTCGAGGGTGATCTCGCAGTCGGGCGTGAGCTTCAGGCGCGCGCGCACGTCGCCCAGCAGGCGGTCGATGGCTTGCGGCGAGAACAGGCTGGGCGTGCCGCCGCCGATGAAGATGGTGTGCACGCTGCGGCCCCAGATGAGCGGCAGCGCGGCGTCGAGGTCGGCAATCAGCGAATCGATGTAGGCCTGCTCGGGAATGCCGTCGATGTCGGCCTCGCTGGCGGCACGCCATTCGTGCGAGTTGAAGTCGCAGTACGGGCACTTGCGCAGGCACCACGGCAGGTGGATGTACAGCGACAGCGGCGGCAGCGCGGACAGCTGCAGCGGGCCGGGCCGCATCCAGTGCAGCACGTCGTTGGCCTGCGGCGCGCCGGTGGGCTGCGCCGGTTGGATAGGGAAGACGGTTGCCATTACAGCCAGCGTTCGCGCATCAGCGCCAGCATGGCCTGCGCGGCGCGGCCGCGGTGGCTGTTGGCGTTCTTCACTTCGCTCGTCAGTTGCGCAAAGGTCTTGCCGAAGTCCGGCAGGTACATGACGGGGTCGAAGCCGAAGCCGTTGTCGCCGACGGGCTCGGCCGCGATCTCGCCGACCACGCGGCCCACGGCAATGAGCGGCTCGGGGTCGTCGTGGCTGCGCAGCGCCACCAGCGTGCTCACGAGCGCGGCGCGGCGGTTGACCACGCCGTCGAGCTGCTCGAGCAGCGCCTTCACGTTGTTGGCGTCGCCCTTGGCGTAGCCGAATTGCGTGGCGTAGAAGGCGGTGTCGACGCCCGGCAGGCCGCCGAAGGCATCGACGCACAGGCCGGCATCGTCGGCAATGGCCGGCAGGCCGGTGGCGGCGCTGGCGTGGCGCGCCTTGGCCAGCGCGTTTTCCACGAAGGTGCGAAAGGGTTCCTCAGCCTCGCCCACGCCCAGCGCCGACTGCGGCACCAGGGTGACGGACAGCCCGGCAAACAGCTGCTGGAGTTCGGCGAGCTTGCCCGCGTTGTTGGAGGCCAGAACCAGTTTCATAGACAGTCAAAGTGGCTGTGACGCACGTTCGACGTGCGCCAGTAGCTATTAGTTCGATAGCAGCGCCTGCTGCTGCAGGGTCACGAGTTCGCCGATGCCCTTTTCGGCCAGGCCGAGCAGGATGTTCATTTCCTCGCGTGTGAAGGCCACGCCTTCGGCCGTGCCCTGCACCTCGACGAAATGGCCGGCGCCGGTCATGACGACGTTCATGTCGGTGTCGCAGGCCGAGTCTTCGGTGTATTCGAGGTCGAGCAGCGGCGTGCCGTCGACGATGCCCACCGAGATGGCGGCCACGTGGCCCTTGATGGGCGAGGCCTTCAGCGTGCCGGCGGCGAGCAGCTTGTTGACGGCGTCCTGCGCGGCCACGAAGGCGCCGGTGATGGCCGCGGTGCGCGTGCCGCCGTCGGCCTGGAGCACGTCGCAGTCGAGGTGGATGGTGCGTTCGCCCAGGGCGGCCAGGTCGAACACGGCGCGCATCGAGCGGCCGATGAGGCGCTGGATTTCCTGCGTGCGGCCGGTCTGCTTGCCCTTGGCGGCTTCGCGGCTGCTGCGGGTGTGGGTGGCGCGCGGCAGCATGCCGTATTCGGCGGTGACCCAGCCTTCGCCGCTGCCCTTCTTGTGCGGCGGCACCTTTTCTTCGACGGAGGCGGTGCACAGCACGCGCGTGTCGCCGAATTCGATGAGCACCGAGCCCTCGGCGTGGATGGTGAAGCCGCGGGTGATGCGCACGGCGCGCAGCTGGTCGGCGGCACGGCCGCCGCTTCGTGTGAAAACGGTCATTGTTTGGGAACCGGAAAAGGAAAAAGTAAAAGCCGCGCGCTCAAGCCCGGTGAGGCTCAGGTCTTGCGGGCGGCAGAGCGGCGAATGGCCTCGTTGATCTCGGCAATGGAGCGCTCGATGGCGTCTTCGTCGAGGTCGTCGATCTCGCTGTCGGAGGGCATGCCGGCCTGGATGGTCGAGGCGAACACGCCGTCTTCGATGGTTTCGGTGGACACGCCGCTGCGGTCGTCGGCGCTGTCGGGCATTTCCCATTCGAGCGCGATGAGCGTGACGTTGTCGCTGTGGGCGCCGCCCTTGCGCAGCGCCATCTCGGCGAGGTCGGGCGCGGCGTCGGACACGGGCTTGCCGGAGGACAGCGTGTGGACGATGAGCTCGTCGTCGAGCACGCCCCAGACGCCGTCGGAGCACAGCATGATGCGGTCGCCGCGCTGCAGCGTGAGCGGGGGCGCCACGTCGAACAGCGGGGTGGTGGGCGAGCCCAGGCAGGTCAGCAGCAGGTTGCGGTTGACGGGCGCGTCGGAGCCGGTGGGCTTGGGGCGCTCGGCGTGCGAGTGGTCGCGCGTGCGCACCAGCAGGCGGCCGTCGCGCACCACGTACAGGCGCGAGTCGCCGCAGTGCATCCAGGTGGCGGTGGCGTTCTGCAGCACGGCCGCGACGACGGTGGTGCGCGGCGTGTCGAGCATGGCCTTGTGGCTGGCGTACCGCATGATCTGCTGGTGCGCGGCCATGGCCGATTCGGCCAGGAAAGCCTTCACGTCCTTCACGGTCGGGCGCGCCTCGCGCTGGTAGAGCGCGGCGATGGTCTGCAGCGCGAGCTGCGCCGCCACTTCGCCTTCCGGGTGTCCGCCCATGCCGTCGGCCAGCACGAACAGGCCCGACTCCCGCGTGTAGCAATAGCCCATGCGGTCTTCGTTCTTGACACGACCGCCCTTGCGGCTGACCTGGAAGACGGAGAATTTCATGATGTCATGCAGGGCGCGTGGTGGGCGCAGCAGCCTTGGGCAGGCTCTTCTTGTCGAAAGAGCGGATGTTGTCGAACGACAGGCGCACTTTCTCGCCCACCGTGAGCTTGGTGTAGCGGCGCTCGCCCTCGCGGCTGAGCTCCTTCTGCAGCGCGAAGACCGATTGCGGGCGCGACAGCGGGTCGAGCGACATGCACCACTCGACCACTTCGATGAGGTTGTCGGAGTACACGCCGCGCAGGCGCGACAGCGACAGGCTGAGCCGGTCTTTCTCGATGCGCCGCGGCGCATCGTTGGGCGGGTAGCCCTGCATGCAGGCGTAGATGCAGGCGCCGATGGCGTAGATGTCGGTCCACGGGCCCATGGACGAATCGCGCCGGTACATCTCGGGGGCGGCAAAGCCGGGGGTGTACATCGGGCGGATGAAGATGCCTTCCTTGCTGAGCACTTCGCGCGCGGCGCCGAAGTCGATCAGCACGGCGCGGTCGTCGTCGGTGACGAAGATGTTGGCCGGCTTGATGTCCAGGTGCAGCATCTTGTACTGGTGGACGATGCGCAGGCCGCGAAGGATTTCGTCGAACAGCGAGCGGATGGTCGATTCGCGGAACACCTTCTGCTTCTTGAGGTCGCGCGCCGTGACCACGAAATCCTGCAGGGTCGCGCCCTCCAGGTAGTTCATGACCATGTAGACGGTCTCGTTCTCGCGAAAGAAATTGAGCACGCTGACCACCGAGGCGTGCGAGATCTGCGCGAGCGAGCGGCCTTCCTCGAAAAAGCTCTTCAGGCCGAGCCGGTAGAGCGACAGCTTCTCGGGCGGCACCTGCGGTGCGAGCTCGCCCGGCCCGCGCGTGGCGAGCGACGAGGGCAGATATTCCTTGATGGCAACTTGCTGCCCATTGGAGTCGATGGCGAGATACACGACGCCGAAACCACCCGCTGAAAGCCGGCGTATGACGCGGTATCCGCCGATGACCGTATCGGGCAACAGGGGCGTAGGCTTGACCTTTGACATAATCCGGGAGTTTCGCCCGAAGGCGATGGTGCGGCAAGCGAACGCCGTGCCGACGCCTCGGTGCATGCAAGCAAAACCACAGTGAGGCGCAATGCCAGTTTACAGCATGACCGGCTACGCCAGCGGCCAGAACGGGTCCGCAGGCAGCCACTCCGAAGCCGAGGCACGGCCTGCCGCCGCAGGTCGACTCGGGGTCGAAATCCGCTCGGTCAACAGCCGCTTCCTCGACCTGACCTTCAAGCTGCCGGAAGAACTCCGCCAGCATGAAACCGCCCTGCGCGAGCTGCTCACGGGCAAGCTCAAGCGGGGCAAGGTCGAAGTCAGGGCGGCCATCGAGACCACGGCGCAGGCCGGCGTTGTCGAGCCCTCCGTCAAGCTGCTCCAGCGGCTCAACGGGGTGCAGGACAGCATCAAGGCCTGGCTGCCCAGCGCCCGCGAGCTGAGCGTGGCCGATGTGCTGCGCCTGGCCGGCGGCGACAGCGCCGCCCGCGGCGACTGGAGCGCCGACCTGCTCGAGGTTGCCGGCAAGGCGCTCGACGGCCTGATGTCTGCCCGCCAGCGCGAAGGCGCCCGGCTGGCCAAGATGCTCGAGGCCCACCTGGCCCAGCTGCGCACCCTGGTGCAGCAGGCCGGCCCGCTGGTCCCCCAGCTGGTCGAGCAGCAGCGCACCCGCTTCCTGGAGCGTTGGCAGGAGGCCATGGGCCTGACCGCTGGCACCGGCGGCACCCTGCCCGAGGCCGCCCAGGACCGCGCCCTGACCGAAGCCACCGCCTTTGCTATTCGCATCGACGTGGCCGAGGAACTGACCCGGCTGAACTCGCATCTGGACGAGATCGAGCGGCTGCTCAAGAAGGGCGGCGAGATCGGCAAGCGCCTCGATTTCCTGATCCAGGAGCTGCACCGCGAGGCCAACACCCTGGGCTCGAAGTCGGCGGCGCTGGAGCTCACGCGCATCGGCGTGGACATGAAGGTCCTGATCGAGCAGATGCGCGAGCAGGTGCAGAACATCGAATGACGAGCGAAAGAATGGACTACCCCGGCAATATCTTCGTGGTGGCGGCGCCCAGCGGCGCCGGCAAATCGAGCCTGGTCAAGGCGCTGATGGAGCTCGATTCGGCTGTGCAGCCTTCGGTGTCGCACACGACCCGGTCGCCGCGCGGCCAGGAAAAGCACGGCCGCGAGTACTTCTTCGCCTCGCCGTCGGAGTTCGACGCCATGATCGCGGCCGACGGCTTCGTGGAATGGGCCCATGTGCACGGGCACCGCTACGGCACGTCGAAGCGGGCCGTGGAAGAGCGGATCGCCCAGGGGGCGGACGTGATTCTCGAAATCGACTTCCAGGGCGCGCTGCAGATCCGCAAGACCTTCGCCAACGCGGTGATGATCTTCATCCTGCCGCCGAGCTGGGAAGAGCTGCGCTCGCGGCTCGAGCGGCGCGGCGAAGACAGCGCCTCGGTGATCGAACTGCGCCTGAAGAATGCCGCCGAAGAGATGGCCCGGGCGGGGGAATTCGACTTCGTTATAATCAACGAGGTATTTGAGCGCGCGCTTTTCGATCTGAAGGTGATCGTCCACGCTCAGCGGCTCCGGTATTCCGCGCAACGCCGTGCGCGTGCCGACACATTTGCCGCACTGAACATCCCCTGATATCCGAGTTCACCGCTCACCGACAGAAAGATTCTCATCATGGCCCGCATCACCGTCGAAGATTGTCTCGTCAACATCCCGAACCGTTTCCAGCTCGTCCTGGCCGCCACGTACCGTGCGCGCATGTTGAGCCAAGGTCATGCGCCGAAGATCGAGAGCAAGAACAAGCCCGCCGTGACCGCCCTGCGCGAAATCGCCGAAGGCAAGATCGGCCTCGAAATGCTCAAGAAGGTGCCGGGCTGATCTGACGCAGCCCTGCAACGAAAAGGCACCGCAAAGCGGTGCTTTTTTTATGTCCGGACGCGTCCATACAGCGGTCACGCTAAAGTGATAGACATGAGCGCGGTAGCCAAATCTCAGTCCCACGCCCCCAAAGGCGCGCCCAAGCCCAGCCCGGCGGCGCTGAATGCGGCCGCCGCAAGCTTCGCTGCGTTGACGGCGCGCCTCGATTACCTGAGCGCCGAAGACACCGAACAGGTGCGCCGCGCGTACCGCTTCGCCGACGAGGCCCACCTCGGCCAGCTGCGCAACAGCGGCGAGCCGTACATCACGCATCCGATCGCGGTGGCGGCGCAATGCGCCGAGTGGAAGCTCGACGCGCAGGCGCTGATGGCCGCCCTGCTCCACGACGCCATCGAGGACTGCGGCGTCACCAAGCCCGAACTCATCGAGCGCTTCGGTGCCCCGGTCGCCGAACTGGTCGACGGGCTCACCAAGCTCGACAAGCTGCAGTTCAACACCCGCGAAGAGAACCAGGCCGAGTCGTTCCGCAAGATGCTGCTGGCCATGGCGCGCGACGTGCGCGTCATCCTGGTCAAGCTGGCGGACCGCACGCACAACATGCGCACGCTGGCCGATGCGCCGCGCGAAAAGTGGGCCCGCATCTCGCGCGAGACGCTCGACATCTATGCGCCCATCGCACACCGGCTCGGACTGAACCAGACCTATCGCGAACTGCAGGAACTGTCGTTCCGGCATCTGAAGCCTTGGCGCTACGCCACGCTGTCGAAGGCCGTGGCCAAGGCGCGCGGCCGCCGGCGCGACCTGATCCAGAAGGTGCAGAAAGAGGTCGAGACCGCGTTCTCGGCCGCTAGCATGACGCTGCGCATCGCGGGACGCGAAAAGACGCTGTACTCCATCTACCGCAAGATGGAAGAAAAGCACCTGAGCTTCGCCCAGGTCACCGACATCTACGGTTTCCGGCTGATCGTGCCGAACGTGATCGCCTGCTACACCGGGCTCGGCATCCTGCACCAGATGTACAAGCCGCTGCCGGGCAAGTTCAAGGACCACATCGCCATTGCCAAGCTCAACGGCTACCAGTCGCTGCACACCACCCTGGTGGGCCCGGCCGGCGTGAGCGTGGAGTTCCAGCTGCGGACCGAGGCGATGCACGTGGTGGCCGAATCCGGCGTGGCGGCGCACTGGCTGTACAAGGCGGCCGAGCAGAATGCGGCCGGCAACGACCGGCTGGGCACCAAGTGGCTGCAGTCGCTGCTCGACATCCAGGATGAGACACGCGACGCCGCGGAGTTCTGGGACCACGTCAAGGTCGACCTGTTCCCGGATGCGGTGTACGTCTTCACGCCGAAGAGCCAGATCATGGCGCTGCCGCGCGGCGCCACGGTGGTCGACTTTGCGTACGCCATTCACAGCAACATCGGCGACCACACTTCGGCCGCCCGCATCAACGGCGACCAGGTGCCGCTGCGCACCGAACTCAAGAACGGCGACGTGGTCGAGGTGATCACTGCGCCGGTGTCCACACCCAACCCGGCCTGGCTCGGGTTCGTTCGAACCGGCCGGGCACGCTCCAAGATCCGCCATTACCTCAAGACCCTGGCGCATGCCGAGTCCGAAGGCCTGGGCGAAAAGCTGCTGGCGCAGGCGCTGCGCGCCGAAGGCCTGAGCAAGCTGCCCGAGAACGACGAGGAACATCAGCCGCTTTGGGAAAAGCTGTTGCGCTTCACGGGCAACCGCACGCGCTCCGAGCTGCTCACCGATATCGGCCTGGGCAAGCGCATCGCCAGCATCGTGGCGAAGCGGCTCGTGTCGATGCTGTCGGAGTTGGGCGAACGCCCCGACGCGTTGCTGCTGAGCCGCGAGCGCTTCATCTCGCACGAAACCGTGTCGCAGGGCGCGGTCACGCTCGACGGCAGCGAGAACTCGTCGGTGCGGTTCGCGCTGTGCTGCCGCCCGATTCCCGGCGACCAGATCGTCGGCTACCTCGGACATGGGGAAGGCCTGGTGGTGCACACGGAAGATTGCGGCGTCGGCCAGCGGCTGCGCCACAAGGACAGCGAGCGCTTCTTCGCGGTCGAATGGGCGGACGAGCCGACGCGGGCTTTCGAAACCGGCGTGGTCATCACCGTGCGCAACGACAAGGGCGTGCTGGCACGCGTCGCCGCCACATTGGCCGACGCAGAAGCCGACATCACGCATGTGGAAATGGCCGACGAAACACCGCAGGACTCGACCGACCTGCGCTTCGTGATCGCCGTGCGCGACCGCACGCACCTCGATGCCGTGCTGCGCGCCGCGCGGCGAACGTCATCGGTGCTGACCGCCTCCCGGACGGTTCCAGCGCCCTGACTCAGCCCGTGGACTACGCCGCGGCCGGGCCTGGCGCGGGGTAGCTCACCGACAGAATCTCGACCTCGTGCGCGCCACCGGGCGTCACGAGTTTCACCACATCGCCTTCGCGCGCCTTGAGCAAGGCCCGCGCGATCGGCGAAATCCAGCTGACCTGTGACTTCGCGCTCTCCGCCTCGTCGATGCCGAGGATGGTGACCGAGCGTTCGTCGCCCGATTCGTCGGCGTAAAGCACCGTGGCGCCGAAAAAGACCTGGTCCCGGCCGTGATGCACGGAAGGATCGGTGATTTCCGCGATCTCGAGCCGCTTGGTGAGGAAGCGGATGCGGCGATCGATTTCGCGCAGCCGCTTCTTGCCGTAGAGGTAGTCGCCATTTTCGGAGCGGTCGCCGTTCTTGGCGGCCCAGTGCACGGTCTCGACGATCTTCGGCCGCTCCTCGTCCATCAGGTGCAGCAGCTCGTCGCGCAGGCGCGCGTAACCCTCGGGGGTGATGTAGTTCTTGCCGCCGGCGGGCAACGGCGGCAACCCGCCATCGGCGCCGTCGTCATCTCCGTCGGTGTCTGATTCCTTGGTGAATGCCTTGCTCACGCAAACTCCTCCAAAAAGAAAAAAGCCCGCAACTTTCGTTGCGGGCTTTTTATGTAGTGGTGCGGCTGGCAGGAATTGAACCCACGACCCCTTGGTTCGTAGCCAAGTACTCTATCCAACTGAGCTACAGCCGCACAGCTTGCAATTATAGCCCGCTTTTCTCGGTCTTTCTGGAATCATCAGGCCGATCGACACGAAAGCCTGAAAAGAAAAAAGCCCGGAAGACGAATCTTCCGGGCTTATTCATAGTTGGTGCGGCTGGCAGGAATTGAACCCACGACCCCTTGGTTCGTAGCCAAGTACTCTATCCAACTGAGCTACAGCCGCTGAGCCTCCGATTATAGCCCGTTTCTTGGCTCATTCATCGAAGTGATGCACAAACATTGCCGGATGACGACAACAGGAGGCAGTGGTAGGCCGTGATGGGCTTGAACCATCGACCAACGGATTATGAGTCCGCTGCTCTAACCAACTGAGCTAACGGCCCACGCGGCACGGATTCTATTCGCCGCGGCCGCCTACTTGCGATGGCTCAGCGCGTTGCTCACCAGGCGCGACGTGATGTCGACGATCTGGATCATCCGCTCGTAAGGCATGCGCGTCGGCCCGATCACGCCGAGCGTGCCCACGACCTGCCCATCGACCTCGTAGTTGGCGCTGACGATGGAGAGTTCCTCGAACGGCACCACCTGGCTCTCACCGCCGATGAAGATGCGCACGCCCTCGGCCTTGCTCGAGACATCGAGCAGCCGCATCAGCTGTGCCTTCTGCTCGAAGAGTTCGAAGGCGCGGCGCAGTTGTCCCATGTCGCTGGAGAAGTCGCTCACTGCCAGCAGGTTGCGCTCGCCGGAGATCACCACGTCGTCTTCCTGCGCCTCGGTCAGCACTTCGGAGCTGACCTGCACCGCCGCCTGCATCAGCGTGGCGATTTCGCCGCGCAGCTTCTCGATTTCGGACTGGAGCTTGTCGCGCACCTGCTCGATCGTCAGGCCCGCATAGTTCGCATTGATGTAGTTCGAGGCCTCGACCAGCTGCGACTGCGAGTACTCGGCCTCCGGAAAGATCACCCGGTTCTGCACATCGCCGTCGGGCGACACGATGATCACCAGCAGGCGCTTTTCGGACAGCCGCAGGAACTCGATCTGCTTGAACACCGACGCGCGCCGCGGCGCCATCACCACGCCCACGAACTGCGACATGTTCGACAGCAGGTGCGCCGCATTGGCGATCACCTTCTGCGGCTGGTCGGGCGCGAGGCTCGGCGCGCTCATCTGCTCGCGCTGCGCGGTCAGCATGGTGTCCACGAAAAGGCGGTAGCCGCGGTGCGTCGGGATGCGTCCGGCCGAGGTGTGCGGACTGGCGATCAGCCCCAGCGCCTCGAGGTCGGACATGACGTTGCGGATGGTCGCGGGCGACAGGTCGAGCCCCGCCGAACGCGAGAGCGTGCGCGAGCCGACGGGTTGCCCGTCGGCGATGTAGCGCTCGACGAGCGTCTTGAGCAGCAACTTGGCACGGTCGTCCAGCATTGCAAGATTTTAGTGTTGTACGTAAAAAAATTCGGTCGCCGACGACGAAAAGACTAGCCGACTCTGCGATACCGAGGCCCACCCCAGCCACGCCGCCCGATTCCTGCGCGGATCAGCGATGACCTCACAGCCGTGGGCGACACGCCCAGCAACGCGGCAACTTCCCCCAGAGTGAAACCTTCTCGGTACAGCCGCGCAGCCAGGTCGGCAACATCATCAGTGACCAACGGTTGTCGACCGAAAAGCACACCGCGCGCCCTTGCGGCCACACGGCCCGCCTCACACCGTTCCCGGATAATCGCCCTCTCAAGCTGAGCAACGGCTCCCAAAATCTGCAGAACAAACTCACCCATCGCAGACGAAGTATCGATCGGCTCAGTGAGGGACTTAACTGAACAGCCCGCCACCTTCAAGCGGTCGAGCAGATGCAGCAAATCCTTTAGGCTGCGCGCAAGCCGGTCGAGTTTGTAAACGACAAGCGTGTAGCCAGGTCTCAGCGCAGCGAGAGCACGCTGCAACTCAGGGCGGGGGCCTATTCCACTGGTTTTTTCAGCATAGATGCAACGAACACCGGCGCCATTCAGCGCGTCGAGTTGAAGCCTGGTCTCCTGCTCGCTGGTGGAGACTCGGGCATAACCGATGAGCATTCTTTCCCTCGATCCTTTGGCGGCATCTTCTTGCACCGCTCAAGCAAACGTTGAGCCTCAAAACGACACTCTGGCGGACTGGACAACCCACAGTGACGACGAAGGCGAAGACCATCACGCGGGTCGTATGGTTGCGAAACTGCGGTCGTGGCGAGCAACCAGATGACCAAGCCGAAAAAGCGCTTTGGCATGGCATCAATGTAACGCCTAGATACACAGATTGCTTGAGCCTCGTGCCGAAACGCCGGGTACAGGGTGGGCGAAGGTCTCCCCCCGCAAGCGGGTCCCCGAACTTCAGGCTTAGCAATGATGGGGCGGACGAAAGGGGGTGACGAACTGACACGTTCGGCGAAGGCGGCACGCGAACCGTCCGCCCCGCTAGCGCAGGGCTACCGGCCCGCGCTTGCCCTCGCGTATCGAGCCATGACGTCGAGGCGTTGCGAGGGCGGCAACTGACGGCACAGGCTGACGACGCGTGCCCACCCCGGGTCAAAGGTCTTCGGGGCCTGCTTGGCGGGTTTCTGAGGCTTGGTGAGGGCTAGCCATGCCCGAGCCCAGAAACCGAGCTTCTCGGGCGCGAGAAACCGCCCCTCGACATGCCAGGGGGACAAGACAGAGTGCGAGCCGTGCGCATAGTCCTGCTTGAAGACCTGTCGGGTGTCGTAGCAGCCCTCAAGGTCCTTGCCGGTGTAGGTGGCGCGATCTGCCGCCATCTCCTGCGGGTTGGTGCCCATGCGGGCGACAGCCAGGTGAAAGCGCGGCAGATAGCCCGCCTTGTCGCCGAACAGAAGCGCCAGCAACCAGCCGACGAATGGGATACGCACCTTGTCGAATCGCGTGTGGCGCACCGTCTGCTCAATGAACGACTCGCGCAACTGCTTATCGACCTGAAGCACGTTCTGCATGATGTAGTAGGTGTCCCACCCATGCTTACGCGCGTGAGCGAAGAAGTCGAGCGTAGCGGCGCGTTCCTTGTCCGCGAACGTGCGCGTGTTCAGCCAGGTGCCCATTTCATCGAGGAACAGCCCGCCGTTGAGATCTTCGTCGTAGCTCTCGGGATTGCCATGGCCCGCGGCAAGCAGATCGAACGCGGTGGGCTTGTCGGGCACACGAACGTAGGTCTGTTTCGAGTGCACACCGAACATGGCCTTGAGGTCAATGTCGAGGTTCGTCGCACACCTGCGCTTACGCTTCAGGTAGCGATCCCTGAACAAGCGAACGGCGTTCTTGCTCTTGCCAGTGCCCTTCTTCCCGGTCAGCGCGTAATCGGTCATCCGCGACCCCAGTACAACACGCCGATTTTCTGCATCTTGAAGACCTGACAGGCGACCCACACCGAGGCCAAGCAAGACATGATGCCGCCCGCATTCGCCGGAATGAAGATGCCGAGGCCAATCCAGAAATACCGCGACCAGTTCGACTCGCCACCGGAACCGCCACCAGAACCGCCCGTGAGGTAGCCAGACAGCAGAGTCAAGCAGCCGCTTACAGCGAGCGTGAACCCGGTGACAAGGCTAAGAAAGACAACGTAGCCAGCGATGCGCATCGCAGTCTGAGCCAGCATCCAGCGGCCAAAGAAATTGGCGAGCGCAACGACAGCCCAGCCGAGAAAAGTAGCAAGTAATGGCATCAGAGAACCTCCTTAATCCACCGGAAACAGAGAAAGAGCGCAGCCGCAGCCCAGATATAAGCCATGACCGCGCGCATGCCGTCTGCGACGGGACACGGGTCAATGCTCTGCGCGAAACGGGCAGGCAACACGAAGGCTTCGCAGGCTTGGACCGGAGGGGCGGACCAGAGCGCTTTGAATCCCTCAAACATCCCCTTGTCAGCAGTGCCAGCAGCAAGCGTGCGCTGAGCGTCGGCCTTACTTTTGTAGTCGTCAATCTTCTGATCGGCCTCGGCAAACGACACCGTCTGCGGCGTACCCGTCTCATCGACCTTCACATTGCAGATCGGCTGACCAGGCGCACCGCAGGCGTCAGGCTTTTGGTCTGCGCCAACTCCACTAACACCGGTGCCCGTCGCAGTACCGCCAGCACCGCCGCCCTTGCCCCCCGCACCGGCAGCAGCAGGACCACCAGTGGCCGTCCCACTCCCGGTAGTAGGAGTTCGTCCCGCGCTGCCGGTACCGGAACCCTCACCAGTCGCAGGTTTGGCACCTGCGGGAGGGTTACCAGCGATGGGGGTTGCACCAGGTGCAGCACCTAGCGGCGTTGGCGTAATCGGCTTCGCAGCAGTGCCGACACACACAGGCTTGCCATTGCCCAGATCGCCAACGGAACCCGGGCAGTCGGGAGGCGGCGCATCCTTCTTGGCACCGGTATCAGCCGTGCCCATCGTGCACTCTTTCCCCAGGCCCAGACTAGGGTAATCGACCGAGCGCCTATACAAGCCGTTCGCGGTTGGCGACTGACTCACATACGGCTGAACACCAGGACCACTGATCTGGAGAGACACCGCACATCCGCTATCGCAGACCTCACCGCTCACAGGTGGCGTCATGATGCCGCCGACAGCCTGCCGGTCCCCCTCATCGGGCGTCCGGGTGTAGCCCTCTGTCCAACTCAAGACGCCGACAAAGCCGGTCTTAGACGTGCATTGATTTGTGTGAGGAACACACTGCCCGCCGCTCTCATCGTAAGTAGGGTTGCACTGACAGCCACCAGCTACAGGCGTGCTGTTTGCAGGACATGCATTGCCGGTAGATTGCTGGTAGACGTTTGAAAACCGCTCAAGAGATCCGCAACCGGCAGAGGCCGTACATTGCATCAGATATTTCACGCCAGCCGAAGGCGCATTACCGACCACGCACGAAGTGACAACCCCGGAGCTAAACGTGGCCGAATTCTGCACAAGAGACCGCGCCAAGCCAGCAGCACACGCCGCCTCAAGTGTGGACCGATAGTCATCCTGCGGCGGCGTACTTTGATTCACAGCCGCAGCACCGTACAAGTACGTCGGCAACGTAGGCACCAACGCATTGGCCAGGCCACACCAGAACAGCGCGGCAACAACCAACCACCTCACCATACCTGACTCCCGCAGGTGCCGATGACCGTGCCACATGCGCGAATGCGATCCTTGAACGGATCGGCTGGCCGGTTGGTGGCTGCACAGGCAACGAGAGCGAGAACAAGAAAGGCGAGCGCGATGCGGTCCATAGTGGCTCCAGACGTTTACCACTGCACACCCCGAAGGGTGCACAACAGAAAAGGCCCGAGGCTGATGCTTAGGCCGCGCCGCGAGCGCGCTTGATCCACTTCACGCCGATCATGATGCCCACGACCGTGACAGCCAGGCCGAACATGACGGGGCCGAAGCCCGTGGCGCTGGTGCTCAGACCCGTGACAGCCGCGAGCGCATCGGTAGGATCGGCTGCGTGGGAAGCACCGGCAACAAGTGCGCCAGCCAGGCCGACCAAGGGGGCGAAACGAAATTGCTTGTTCATGTCTTCTACTCCATAAAAAACCGCGACGTTGCGGCGTTGAGCCCTGCACGCAAGGCTCAGCGCTGAAACCTCAGGCTGCGTAAAGCGTTCGCTTGATCGCCCTCACCTTCCAGCCGAGGACGTAGCCAGTCATCCACGCCAGCAAAAATACGCCGACCATGGTCATTCGGTGCACTCCTTCGAACAGCCATGCATCGCGGGCATGACAGAAGTGACAGGTACCGCCGCCTGCCACGGGTTCTTCCACTTCGAGACCAGGTGCACAGCACCCCACGCGAGGCCCACCACGACGACCCATGCAGTGATCCGGGCTTTCATGCGGTATCCCCTGCGAGATAGCCAAGGCCGAAGGTGATGACGGTCGAGACGGCGTAGAGCACGTCCATGAGCGTTGCAAACTGATCGGTGGTCATCGCAGCTCCTCAATGCACCGTGACGGACTCGGCGAGCCACGAGAACGGCCCAGCAGGTACACCGGCCTCGTTCCCGAAGTCAAAGCGCGCATTGGTCCGCACTCGGATAAAGCTCTGAAAACCGCCGCCTGTTGGTGCGAACTCAGCCTCGAGAAGCTGGCCGGTCTCAGCATTGATGTAGCCGCCTCCCTCCGCAGGTCGGAAGCGGTCTTGAACCGAAGCATTGCCCTGCACATACGCAGGCCACAGAACCCAGCGCTTGAAAGCAGCGCCAGGAGCATCCAAGCCTCCGATGCCGTAAATACGTGAGCCACGGGGGAAGCCTCCGATGTTCTTGCTCTCGACCTTGCTGGCGTACTTCATGAGGTACGCAACAGGTGCAGTCGCTTTGAGCGTGTTGGTCATCCCATGGGGCCACCAGCCGCGCCGGTCGGCCTGCGGCATGCGAACCCCTGCGGGCAGAAAGAAAACGGCGTGGTAGTGGATGACGGCACGCTGTTGCAGCTCAGCGACCCACACGTAACGAAGGCGCTCGCCGGGGCAGCGGTCCTTGAACCAAGCGCGCACGTTGCGGATGTAGTCCGACACGTGGCGCGGCTTCCAATCGTTGTTGTCGCCCCGATACGTGAGAGTCACCATCACGTTGTTCTCGCCGGGGCCTTCAGCCAGGTTGAGAAGCGCCTTTGCGCCGACGCCGACACCTTTGCGCAAGCGCGTGACACGCGCTTGATGACGGTCGATGGTTATGCATTCCTCAGCCCACCGCATGGCGGTAGGAAGGCATGCAAAACCACTTGTTGATACTGAGACAAGCCCGCGCGCTGCGCGCGCTTCTGCGACCTCCATATCGCGCGCGGTTTGACGCTGCGAGAACGCGCGCAGCGCATCCATGGAGGCCGCACGAGCGGCATTGACCTCTGCTTGTCGGACGCCGAGGTAGGTCATGCTCGGCGCTCCTCAACAGTAGCCGTTCCAAGCACAGGAAACGGCGTGATAACCAACAAGCGGCACGGATGCTTGCGACCACCAGGGCGATGCAACGCGACCCAACAGCCAGCAGGCCGCGTCAGCATTCCCACAAACGCCCAACTCCCGCGCTTGAACTGCCCCGTACGAGTGCGCACAAGGTCGTGAGTCACGTTCATAGCGATGCCTCGATGAGCGATGCGGCCAGCACACGCACATTGCGCGCGATGACCTGTTCGTAGGGGGAGAGAGAGCGAAGCTCCGCACCGTCACGGCCTTCAAGCCAGTAACGGAGGCGGAGGAAGGCGCGGGCTTGGCTGCTCATGCCCGACGCTCGATGCGCGCATCACGCGCATTGCTCACCTTGAGGACAGGAACGCGCCTGCACTTCGGATGAACGCGATACCAGAAGCCAGCCGGGTTCTTGAACTGGTCGGCGAGGGGAGTAGGAAGCGGCTTCACAGCGACTGCCCTCCCATCGGCACGCCGCGTTGCGTGTACGTCAGGTCGATGGCTGTCACGCCGTCATCAACCGTGGCCTCGATGCTGATGCCGTCGTAGCCATCCTCAATCGCAGCCTTGAACGCGGCTTCGACCGCAGCCGACAGCAGAGCCAAGCGGGCGGCGTGCAGCGCGTCAGGAGTGACGAGCATGGTGCACCCCTTCAGCTCTTGGCGAACGGAGCGAGGCGCGGAGCCACCGCGAGGCTCCCGGTCCGGTCCACGTACAAGCTGGAGGGGTGCAGGAGGTACTCACCAACGGCGTAGACCAGCGGTTGGCCCTGCTCGTTGCGGTCGAGGATGATTTCCAGTTTCTCGGGGAAAGGAGCGGGCTTGCCGTCCTTGCCGATGGTGTGCACGTAGACCGTCTGGAATTCGAGGTTGTACGGCTTGTTCGACGTCTTGCCGACGCCGGTCATGTTGCGTGTCACGACAGCCGGAATGCTGACTTTGATCATTGGGTGGCTCCTAGAATTGCTACTCAATGTGAGTAGTGCAACGGAGCCTACGATCTACTCACCCTGAGTAGCAAGCACTTTTCTACAATTACTCAGCTTGAGTAGCGCCTACACAACATGAGGAATCGACTGATATGCAAAACACCATGAATCTGCTAGCCACAGCCCTGAAGGTAGAGCCGATCCCTGCATGGACGAAGAAGCTGGGGTTGTCGGCACAAGCGCTCTACAACGCGCGGGACCGTGGGCACCTGTCGCCAGCCATCGCCGGGGCACTGGCGGAAGAACTCGGCCAGGACCCAAAAGAATGGATCGTTGTCGCCGCCCTGGAGTCGGAGCGAGACAGCGCGTGCAAAACACGCATGGTCAAGCGAATGGGCAAGGTTTTGATGTTGTAATTTGTGAGATATGACCTCTCGCTTTCGCCATGTCGCCCTGATCGGCAAATACCAGGCTTCCGGCGCCCGAGCGCAGGCGGATGCGCGCGACGGCGTGATGGAGGGCATCGGCGCCTTCCTGGAATCGCAAGGCTGCACGGTTTTCGTCGAACGCTCGACCTGCAAGGAAGAAGAGGAAGACGAAGGCGCTCCCGCCCATCCGCGCTATGAAGCGCTGTCGGTCGAGGAAATCGGCCAGCGCTGCGACCTCGGCCTCGTGGTCGGCGGCGACGGCACGATGCTCGGCATCGGCCGGCAGCTCGCCAGCTACGGCATTCCGCTGATCGGCATCAACCGCGGCCGCCTCGGCTTCATCACCGACATCCCGCTCGACAACTACCAGGCCACGCTGATTCCCATGCTGGCCGGCGAATACGAGGAAGACCACCGCAGCCTGATGCATGCGCAGGTCATGCGCGACGGTGCCTGCGTGTTCGACGCGCTCGCGATGAACGACGTGGTCGTCAACCGCGGCGCCACCTCGGGCATGGTCGAGCTGCGCGTTTCCGTCGGCCGCCACTTCGTGGCCAACCAGCGCGCCGACGGCCTGATCATCGCCACCCCCACCGGCTCGACCGCCTACGCGCTGTCGGCCGGCGGGCCGCTGCTTCATCCGGCGGTGCCGGGCTGGGTGCTGGTGCCGATCGCGCCGCACACGCTCTCGAACCGCCCGGTGCTGCTGCCCGATGCCGACGAGATCGTCATCGAGCTGGTCGGCGGGCGCGACGCCAGCGCCAATTTCGACATGCAGTCGCTGGCCTCGCTCGCGATCGGCGATCGCGTGGTGGTGCGCCGCTCCGACTTCCGCGTGCGCTTCCTGCACCCGCGCGGCTGGAGCTACTTCGACACATTGCGCAAGAAACTTCATTGGAACGAAGGGGGCTCCTGACATGGCGCTGCGACGCATCGCACTGCGCGACTTCGTGATCGTGCGATCACTCGAACTCGACCTGTCCGGCGGCTTCACGGTATTGACCGGTGAAACCGGCGCGGGCAAATCCATCCTGATCGACGCGCTGCAGCTGGCGCTCGGCAACCGGGCCGATGCCGGCGCGGTGCGCGAAGGCGCCGAACGGCTCGACGTGAGCGCCGAGTTCGACGCCGACCCGGCGCTGGCCGCGTGGCTCGACGACGGCGGTTTCGAAGCCGGCGACGCCCTGCTGCTGCGCCGCACCGTCGACCTGCAGGGCCGCAGCCGCGGCTGGATCAACGGCAGCCCGGCCACGGCCACGCAGTTGCGCGAGCTTGGCGACCGCCTGCTCGACATCCACGGCCAGCACGCCTGGCAGAGCCTGACGCGGCCCGAAGCCGTGCGCGGCCTGCTCGACGCCTACGCCGGCGTGCGCACCGATGCGCTCGACGCCGCCTGGCAAGGCTGGCGCCAAGCGCTTTCCGCGCTCGAACATGCGCGCTCGGCGCAAGACTCGCTGCAACGCGAGCGCGAACGGCTGCAGTGGCAGATCTCCGAAGTCGCCAAGCTCGCACCGGGCGTGGACGAGTGGGAAGAGCTGTCGACCAACCATTCACGCATCTCCAACGCACAGGCGCTGATCGACGCGGCCCAGGGCGCCAGCCAGGCATTGGAAGACGACGACAACGGCGCCCTCGCCGCCCTCACGCGCGCGGCCACGCTGCTGCAGAACTGCGAACACATCGAGCCCGAGTTCCGCAACCTGGGCGAGGTGCTCGCCTCCTGCGTGGCACAGGCCTCCGACGCGGCCCATTCGCTGCACGGCTACCTGCGCGACACCGACGCCGATCCACGCGGCCTGGCCGACCTGGACGAACGCATGGGCCTGTGGATGTCGCTCGCGCGCCGTTACAAGCGCACGCCGGCCGACCTGCCGGCGCTGCTGGCCGGCTGGCAGGCTGAACTGCAGGCGCTCGATGCGCAAAGCGATCTCGACGGCCTCGAGCGTGCCGAGCAGGCCGCCCAGCAGGTCTACATGAAGGAAGCCAAGTCGCTCGGCAAGGCCCGCAAGCAGGCGGCGCCACGACTGGGCCAGGCCGTGACCGACGCCATGCAAGGCCTCGGCATGCAGGGCGGGCGCTTCGAGGTCGAGCTGCAGCCGCTGGCACAGCCCGGGCGCGCAGGCCTCGAAGACGTGGCCTTCCTCGTGGCCGGCCACACCGGCAGCACGCCGCGCGCCATCGGCAAGGTGGCCTCGGGCGGCGAACTGTCGCGCATTGCATTGGCCATTGCCGTCACCACCAGCCAGCTCGGCGCCGCGCAGACGCTGATCTTCGACGAGGTCGACGCCGGCGTAGGCGGTGCGGTGGCCGAGACGGTCGGCCGCCTCATGAAGCAGCTCGGGCGCGACCGGCAGGTGCTCGCCGTGACCCACCTGCCCCAGGTTGCGGCCTGCGCCGACCACCATCTCGTGGTCGCCAAGCGCCAGACGGCGGCGGCCGGCAAGGAAGGCCCGCGCACCGAGAGCGGCGTGTCGCGCCTCGACGACGACCACCGCGCCAAGGAAATCGCCCGCATGCTCGGCGGCGAGAAGGTCTCGCAGACCTCGCTCGCGCACGCACGGGAAATGCTGGGGCACCAGGCCTCGGCGATCGCGCCATGAACCTCGACCTCGTGCTCATCACGGGCATGTCGGGCTCCGGCAAGTCGGTCGCCCTGCATGCGCTGGAAGACGCGGGCTACTACTGCGTCGACAACCTGCCGCCCGAGCTGCTCACGCCGTTCATCGCGCTGCAGCACGAGCAGGAAACGCCGCGCGTCGCCATCGCCATGGACGTGCGCAGCGGCGTGTCGCTGCCGATCGTTCCGCAGCAGCTCGAAGCGCTGCGGCGCGACGGCGGCATCTCGTTGCGCTCGCTGTTCCTCGACGCGACCACCGACGCACTGCTGCGCCGCTATTCGGAAACCCGCCGCCGCCACCCGCTGTCGCGCCAGGAAGGCCGCACCGACGTGCCCGAGCAGCACCGCGTGCTGATGCAGGCCATCGAACTCGAGCGCGAGCTGCTGGCCGACCTGCGCGACGGCGCCGACGTGATCGACACCAGCCTGATCCGGCCGGCGCAGCTGCAGAGCTACATCAAGTCGCTGATCTCGGCACCGCAGAGCGCGCTGACGCTGGTGTTCGAATCGTTCGCCTTCAAGCGCGGCGTGCCGCTGGACGCGGACTACGTGTTCGACGTGCGCATGCTGCCCAACCCGCACTACGTGCCGGCGCTGCGCCCGCTCACGGGCCGCGACGAGCCGGTGATCGAATGGCTGCGCGAGCACGACGACGTGGCGCGCATGTACGACGACATCGAGCAGTTTCTGTCGCACTGGCTCGACGCACTGGCGCGCGACCACCGCAGCTACGTCACGGTGGCCATCGGCTGCACCGGCGGGCAGCACCGCTCGGTGTTCCTGGTCGAGCAGCTGGCGCGCTCGTTCGGCGCGCGCTGGGGTGCGCTGAAGCGGCACCGCGAGCTCGACGCGAGCTGATCTGCCGAACAGCCGGTCAGCTGTTCATCAGGTCTCGCCGCTCTCCAGCAGCTTGCGCATCGGCGCAGGCAGGCCCAGCCGGGCCCATTCTTGCGCCTCGACCCAACGCGCACCCTCGCCCTGCGGCTGGCTGCCTTGCAGCAGCACGGGGTGCAGGTGCAGGTCCTTGTGGGTCAGCACGTGGGTGAAGGCCGGCAGGTCTTTCACGCCGCGCTGCGCGGCCGCGGGCAAGGCGGCCAGAAGCTCGTCGCGGCTGTCGAACACGGGCAGGCAATACAGCCCGGCCCAGATGCCCTTGGCCGGCCGCTTCTCCAGCCACACGCGGTCCTGCGCATCGCGCGCCAGCAGCACCCAGAGCGACTGGGCGCTGCGCTTGAGCTTGCGGGTCTTCACCGGATAGCGCTCGGGCGCGCCTTCGCGCCGCGCCACGCAGGGCGTGTTGACCGGGCAGATCATGCAGCTGGGCTTGCGCGGCAGGCACACGGTGGCACCCAGGTCCATCAACCCCTGCGTGTAGTGCGCGATCGCCTCGCGCTGTTCGGCGGGCGGCAGCAGCTGCGTTGCAAGGTCCCACAGCGCGCGCTCCTGCGCGGTCGACGACATGTCGCCCGCAAAGCCCAGCACGCGCGTCAGCACGCGTTTCACATTGCCGTCGAGGATCGCCACGCGCTCGCCGAAGCAGAACGCGGCAATCGCGGCGGAGGTCGAACGGCCGATGCCGGGCAAGGTGACGAGCTCGGCGGCGGTGCGCGGAAACTCGCCGCCGAAACGCGCGACGACGTCCTGCGCGCAGCGGTGCATGTTGCGCGCGCGGCTGTAGTAGCCCAGGCCGCTCCAGAGGCCGAACACTTCGTCTTCGGTGCCGGCGGCCAGTGCCTTCACGTCGGGAAAGCGTTCGAGAAAACGCGCGAAATAGCCAAGCACCGTCGAGACCTGCGTCTGCTGCAGCATCACCTCCGACAGCCACACGCGGTACGGGTCGCGGGTGTTCTGCCACGGCAGTTGGCTGCGGCCGTGGCTGCGCTGCCAAGCCACGACCTGCGCGGCGAAATCGGGGGGCAATTGCAATGTCGCAGCCGCCGTGGAGGCGGAAGACTCAGGCCGCACGCAGCTCGCCGACGGTCGCCGTGGCAGGCGGCTTGCCCGGCTGCGCGATCAGCGACGTGAACTCGCGCAGCCGCACGTGCAGCTCGGCCAGGTCGCGCTCCTGCGCAGCGAGTTCGAGCAGCCGTTCATCGAGGTTGCCCGCCGCGCTCTGGATGCGCTCGATCGCCTCGATGCGCTTGCTGAAGTTGCGGCGGCGCTCCTTGAGCTGCGCATCGATCTGCGCGCTGGCACCCTTGCTCCAGCGCTCGACCTCGGTCATCGCAGCCTCGTTGACGAGGCGCAGCCGGCTGGCCAGCGCACGAACCAGCTTGTCGCAGAAATCGGCCTGCGCAAGCTTCAGCAGGTTGCCCACGCCCAGGTAGTGGACGTGGCTGCGCTCGATCTGGCTGAGCTCCTGCTCGAAGCCGGTGAGGTCGGGCTCGGCCGGCGCCTGCAGCGTGAAGCCCTGCTCGGCGTTGAGCTGACGGAAGGTGGCGTGCAGCATCGACTGGATCTCGGCCGTGGTCGCCTGCACTTCGCGCAGGTTGTTGCGCAGCGAATCGAAAGTCTCGCCGTACACCTTGCGCACGTTGAGCTTGACGCCGGGGCGCTTCAGCGCGGCCGACAGTCGCACCATGTCGGCCTTCAGCGCGGTGCGCCCGAGCACGGCGTACACCTCGCGCAGCAGCTTGCCCTGCACCGAGCGCAGCGCCAGGATGCGCGTGTTGCTGCCTTCGAATTCGGCGTGTTCCTGGTCGATGCGCGCACGCATGTGGCGGATCACCGAGACGTTCTTGCCGCGCAGTCCCTGCAGCTCGAGCGCCTGCTCCGACAGGTCGCGCTGGCGCACCTTCAGGATGCGTTCGGCTTCGGCGCGCAGCGCGGTCATGCCTGCATCCACCGCCAGGCGCAGCATGGTCTCGCGCTTGCCGAGCACACCTTCGGCCAGCAGCGTTTCGAGCGCCGGCAGGCGGCTGGCCTGCAGCAGCTGCGCGTCGTGCTGGATCTTGGCCTGCAGCCCCTTCTGGGCGGACACTGGCAACACCTGCGCGAGCGGCACTTCGAGCAGGCGGGCCGCGCCTTCGCGCTGGCGTTCGATCTGCTGTTCGATGTGCGCGGGCGTGCTCAGCGTGTCCCACATCGTGTCGATCTTGTTGAGCACCACGAAGCGCGTGTCGTTGCCTTCGTCCTCGGTGATCAGGTGTTCGCGCCAGATCGACAGGTCGGAGCGCGTCACGCCGGTCTCCGCGCCCAGGATGAAGACCACCGCATGCGCCTGCGGGATCAGGCTCACCGTGAGTTCGGGCTCCGCGCCGATCGCGTTCAGGCCTGGCGTGTCGAGAATCACCAGCCCCTGCTCCAACAGCGGATGCGGCATGTTCAGCACCGCATGGCGCCAGCGCGGGATTTCGACGCGGCCTTCGGCGTCCTGCACCGGGTTGTCGTCGGGTGTCTCGTCGTTCCAGAAGCCCAGCGTGCGCGCTTCTTCCTTGCTGACCCAGCGAACCTCGGCCACCTTGCCCATGGCCAGCGCGAGTTGCTCGGCGTTGCCCACGTCGATGGCGATCTCGGTCCAGCGCGTCGGCTTGTCGCGCCAGTGCACGAGCGAGTGCGGCTCCAGGCGGGTCTCGATCGGCAGCAGGCGCAGCTTGGGCGCCTGCGCGGGGTCGTAGCCCAGCTCCGTCGGGCACATCGTGGTGCGGCCCGCGCTCGCCGGCATGATGCGGCGCCCGTAGCTGGCGAAGAAGATGGCGTTGATCAGCTCCGACTTGCCGCGCGAGAACTCCGCCACGAAGGCGACCATGACCTTGCTGGTGCGGATCTGTGTCTCGAGCCCGCGCAGCCGCTCGGCCACCGCCTGGTCGAGCAGCTCGTTCTCGCTCAGCCAGCGGGACAGCCACTGCAGCCGGCGCGCGAAGTTGCTCCGCCAGGCACCGTGCTGATCGAGTTGTTGGTTGAAGGAGCGGCTCAAGGGAGATATGTAAGAAAGAGCTTACAAATATAGCATCGGGAAGCGTTCAGCAACCGTTTCTTGTGCATTCCATCACGGTCTTCGCAGGCCTCGGTCATGCTTACTTCTGGCAATTGGGACAGTAATAGGTGGAGCGCTGCCCTTGGCGCAGCAGCCGGATCGGCGTTGCGCAAACCCGACATGGCTCGCCGGCCCTGCCGTAGACGGTCGCCTCGAGCTGGAAATACCCGTTCTGGCCGTCCACGTTGGAGAAATCGCGCAGCGTGCTGCCGCCCTTCTCCACCGCCCGCGCCAGGATCTCGCGCACCGCCGCATGCAGCTTGGCCGCGCGCGGACGGCTGATGCGCGCCGCCGACAGCGTCGGCCGGATGCCCGCCTGGAACAGCGCCTCGGACGCATAGATATTGCCCACGCCCACCACCACGTCGCCCGCCAGAAGCACCTGCTTGACGGCCGTCTTGCGCTTCTTCAGGCCGGCATGGAAGGCATCGAGGTCGAACGCGTCGCCCAGCGGCTCCATGCCCAGGCCGCCGAGCAGCTTGACCGCCCACGGGGCGTCTTCGTGCTCGACGTAGACCACGGCACCGAAGCGGCGCGGATCGTTCAGCCGCAGCGTGCCGCGGTCGGTCACCAGGTCGAAGTGATCGTGCGTGCCGGCGGGCGGCAGCGCCGCGTCGAAACGCAGGCTGCCCGACATGCCCAGGTGCAGCAGCAGGATGCCGTGATCCAGGTCGATCAGCAGGTACTTGCCGCGGCGGCGCACCTGGAGCACCCGGCGTCCGACCAACGCCTCGGGCACCACCATGAGCGCCCAGCGCAAAGGCTTGCCGATGCGCACCGCGTCGATGCGCGCACCGGCGATGCGGTCGGCAAAACCGCGCCGGGTGACTTCGACTTCGGGTAGTTCGGGCATGAAAAAAGTAAATCTCCGGCAAACGCCTGCGGCGACGAAGCCCCACGCGGTGCTCGTTCAAAAGCCTGGATTATTATGGCCAGATGAACTTTTCGCCCCGCCGACACCGCCTTGCGGCGGCCGCGTCTCTCGCCTTGATGGCTTGTGCGGTCCACGCACAAACGTCCGATCCCGCAGCCCCCGCCAGCCCCGCGCCGGTCATCGAGCGCTCCGCGCCGGCGAAGCCGCCGGCAAGGCCCCGCGTGGTGGCCGCGGCCAAGCCGGCTGCCGAAGCTGTGGTTGTGGAACCGTCCGCGCTCACGGCCGATCTGTTCTACGAAATCCTGATGGGCGAGTTGACGACCCGCTCTGGCGACCCCGGCTCCGGCTATGCGCTCGTGCTCGACGCCGCGCGCCGGCTGCGCGACGGCAAGCTGTTCCAGCGCGCGGTCGAGATCGCACTGCAATCGCGCTCCGGCGACGCGGCGCTTGCCGCGGCACGGGCCTGGCAGGAAACGCTGCCGGCGTCGCGCGAAGCGCGGCGCATCGAGCTGCAGATCCTCATCGCGCTGAACCGCATCAGCGAAACCGTCGAGCCGCTGCGCGCCGAAGTGGCGGCCACCTCGCAGATCGAGCGTCCGCTATTGATGGCCGTGATTGCGCGCAACTACTCGCGCGCCACCGACAAGAAGCTCGCGGCCTCGGTGGTCGAGCAGGCACTGTCCGACGAACTCAAGAACCCGGCCACCGGCGGGCTGGCCTGGGCCACCGTCGGGCGCCTGCGCCTCAACGCGGGCGATGCTTCCGGCGCGCTGGAAGCCGCCCGCAAGGGCCAGGAGATCGACCCGGCCTCCGATGCGCCGGCCGTGCTGGCGCTCGAGATGATCGATCCCGGCCAGCCGCTTGCCGAGCCGATCGTCACGCGCTATCTGAGCAACAACCCCAAGGCCGCGCCCGACCTGCGCATCGCCTACGGCCGCGTGCTGGTCGAGAACCGCCGCTACAGCGACGCCACCACGCAGCTGCAGGCCGTCACCTCGTCGCGCCCCGAACTCGCCGAGCCGTGGCTGCTGCTCGGCAGCCTGCAGATGCAGGCCAAGCAGGACGCCGCCGCCGAGACCTCGATCAAGCGCTTCATCGAGCTGTCGAACAGCCCGAGCAACAAGGACACCGACGCCTCCGACCGCAAGCGCGGCGTGTCGCAGGCGTACTTCGCGCTGTCGCAGCTGGCGGAGCGGCGCAAGGACTACGCGGGCGCCGAGCGCTGGCTCTCGCGCATCGACGGCGGCGCCGAGGAGATCGTGGCCGCGCAGACCCGCCGCGCCGCGCTGCTGGCCCGCCAGGGCAAGCTGCCGCAGGCACGCGAAGTGATTCGCGCCCTGCCCGAGCGCACCGCGGAAGACAAGAAGCAGAAGTTCCTCGCCGAAGTGCAGCTGCTGCGCGACGCCAAGCAATACCAGGCGGCCTACGACATGCTGGCCCAGGCCTCCGTGGCATCGCCCGAGGACAGCGATCTCGTCTACGACCAGGCCATGGTCGCCGAGAAGCTCAACCGCCTGGACGACATGGAGCGGCTGCTGCGCCGCCTGATCGAGCTGAAGCCGGAGAGCCAGAACGCCTACAACGCGCTCGGCTATTCGTTCGCCGATCGCAAGATCCGCCTCGACGAAGCGCACACGCTGATCAAGAAGGCCGTGCAGCTGGCGCCGGACGATCCATTCATCGCCGACAGCCTGGGCTGGGTTGAATTCCGGCTCGGCAACACCGACGAGGCGATCCGCATCCTCGAGGCCGCGTACAAGACGCGTCCCGACCCGGAAATCGGCGCGCATTACGGCGAAGTGCTGTGGGCGACCGGCCAGAAGGACCGCGCGGTCACGATCTGGAAGGAAGCGCTGCTGAGCGACGCCGAGAACGAGACGCTGCAGGAAACCCTCAAGCGCCTGCGGGTGAAGCCCTGACGTGGTGCAAGTGAGCGCATTGGCGCCAGCCACCTCCGTCGATCGCGGCCGCCGCACCCTGCTGGCGGCGGGCGGCGCGGCCATTCTCCTGATGGCGGGCTGCGCCCAGCTGTCGGGCGGCTCCTCGGCACCCACGCGCTCGGACAGCTGGAGCGGGCGCATGTCGCTGCGCATCGAGAGCGAGCCGGTGCAGACCTTCGCAGCGCTGTTCGAGCTTCGCGGCTCGGCCGAAGCCGGTGACCTCACGCTGACGACACCGATCGGCAGCACGCTCGCGCAACTGCATTGGGCGCCCGGCGAAGCCCTGCTGAAGGACGGCAGCCGCACGCGGCGCTTCGATTCGGTCGATGCGCTGATCGAAGCGGCTACGGGCGCGGTGATTCCGGTCGGCGCGCTGTTCGGCTGGCTCGCGGGCCGCAACGACCCGGTGCCCGGCTGGAAGCCCGACTTGGGGCAGCTCGCCAACGGCCGCCTGCAGGCCGTGCGCGAATCGCCAAGCCCGCGCGCGGACCTGCGCATCGTGTTCGAACGGTCATGAAGGCGATCTACGACCTTCCCGCGCCGGCCAAGCTCAACCTCTTCCTTCACATCACCGGCCGGCGCGACGACGGCTACCACCTGTTGCAGTCGGTGTTCATGCTGATCGACTGGTGCGACACGCTGCACGTCGAGCTGCGCCGCGACGGCCAGCTGAGCCGTGAAGACCTCACGACGGAATTGCCGGCCGACGACCTCGTCCTGCGCGCCGCGCGCGCCCTGCAGGCCTTCGCCGCGCCCGGCCAGGGCGCGCACATCGGCGTGGCCAAGCACGTGCCGGCGCAGGCCGGCATGGGCGGCGGCTCCTCGGACGCGGCCACCTGCCTGCTCGCGCTGAACCGCCTGTGGGGTCTGAACCTGCCGCTCTCGCGCCTTGCCCATATCGGGCTGAAGCTGGGCGCCGACGTGCCTTTTTTTCTGGGTGGCCGCAATGCGTGGGTCGAGGGCGTCGGAGAGCAACTGACTCCGGTTACACTCCTTCCCGCGCACTTCGCGGTGGTCAAACCTCCCGAAGGACTCGATACCCGATTAATTTTTTCAGCAACAGATCTTGAACGTTCAACTCCTGTTGCTATAATCACAGGCTTTGCTGCAGAGAGCGAATCGCTCGAAGCGACAAACCTGAAAAACTCGGTTCTGAGTGCTTCGGTTTTCGACTTCGGTCACAACGACCTGCAGCCGGTTGCACAGCGACTTTGTCCCGCGGTCACCGACGCCATCGAATGGCTCGGCGCCCAAGGATTGAAGGCCCGAATGACCGGCTCCGGAAGTTCGGTATTCGCGAAGTTGCCGCAAGCGCCGCAGGAAGCGGAACTGCTGAAGGCCCCCAAGGGCTGGCAGGTTCGTCAATGCAGCAATCTGGAAGTTCATCCGCTGTGCGGTTGGGCAACCTGAAGATGATCGGATCGTTCATTCGATTCGATGCGACATATATCGGTTGGTGGTGAAAACCATCGACCCGTGTAGGGGAGTCGCCAAGCTGGTTAAGGCACTGGATTTTGATTCCAGCATGCAAAGGTTCGAATCCTTTCTCCCCTGCCAAATCTTCAAAGACTGCGGCCCAACGGCCGCAGTCTTCATTTGCAGCCCACCCGCTGCAATAATCGGCGGCCTACCGGTCGCCATGCATCACAAACCTTTGGCGGCTTCCTAAGCCAACTTGCACTGCCGGGACGCGCTCATGCAGGCTAATCACCCTGACTTCATGGTTTTCACCGGCAACGCCAATCCTGGCCTTGCTGCAGAAATCGCGCACAACCTCGGCACTTCGCTGGGTGCCGCTCGCGTCGGTCGCTTCTCCGACGGTGAAGTCACCGTCGAGATCAACCAGAACGTCCGGGCGCGCGATGTGTTCGTGGTGCAGTCGACCTGCGCGCCGACCAACGAAAACCTGATGGAACTGCTGATCATGGTCGACGCGCTCAAGCGCGCCTCGGCCGAACGCATCAGCGCCGTGATCCCCTATTTCGGCTATGCCCGCCAGGACCGCCGCCCGCGCTCGAGCCGCGTGCCGATCTCGGCCAAGGTCGTGGCCAACCTGCTGGAAACCGTCGGTGTCGAGCGCGTGCTCACGATGGACCTGCACGCCGACCAGATCCAGGGTTTCTTCGACATTCCCGTCGACAACATCTACGCTTCGCCCGTGCTGCTGGGCGACCTGCGCGCCAAGAACTACGAAGACCTGATCGTGGTCTCGCCCGACGTCGGCGGCGTGGTCCGTGCCCGTGCGCTGGCCAAGCAACTGAACTGTGACCTCGCCATCATCGACAAGCGCCGCCCGAAGGCCAACGTCAGCGAAGTCATGAACGTGATCGGCGAGATCGACGGGCGCAACTGCGTGATCATGGACGACATGATCGACACGGCCGGCACGCTGGTCAAAGCGGCCGAAGTGCTGAAGGAACGCGGCGCCAAGAGCGTCTACGCCTATTGCACGCACCCGATCTTCTCGGGCCCGGCCATCGAGCGCATCACGCAGGGCTCGGCCCTCGACGAAGTGGTCGTGACCAACACCATTCCCCTTTCCGACGCGGCCCTGGGCTGCGGAAAGATCCGCCAGCTCTCCGTGGCACCGCTGATCGCCGAAACGATCCAGCGCATTGCCAAGGGCGAGTCGGTGATGAGTTTGTTCTCGGACCAGGACAACCTGTTCTGATCTGAGCAAAAAGCGGGCGCCCCTTCCATTCCGGACCGGCGCCCTTGTTGAACCGGAGTCGCACTGGTCGCGGTGGACTCTTACAGGAGCTAGTTATGAAATTCGTCGCTTTTGAGCGCGCAAAGCAGGGTACGGGTGCGAGCCGCCGTCTCCGCATCTCGGGCAAGACCCCTGGCATCGTCTACGGTGGCGACACCCAGCCACAACTGATCGAGATCGATCACAACGCGCTGTGGCACGCCCTGAAGAAGGAAGCCTTCCACGCAACCGTGCTCGAAATGGAAATGGGCGGCAGCGTCAGCAAGGTTCTGCTGCGCGACGTGCAATACCACCCGTTCCGCCAGCTGGTGCAACACATCGACTTCCAACGCGTCGATGCCAAGACCCGCATGACCATGAAGGTGCCGCTGCACTTCAAGGGCGAGGAAGAGTCCGATGCCGTCAAGCTCGAGCAAAACCTGGTCAACCACGTCACGACCGAACTGGAAGTGAACTGCCTGCCCGCAGAACTGCCTGAGTTCATCGAAGTGGACCTGTCGGGTCTGAAGAAGAACGGCACCGTCACGCTGAAAGACATCAAGCTGCCCCGCGGCGTGAAGTGGGTCAGCCACGGCAAGGTGAACCCGGTGCTGGCTTCGGCCGTCGCTCCGGCCGCCGAAGAAGTCGAAGCTCCCGCCGAAGGCGCAGCCGCTGCAGATGCAGCAGCTCCCGCAGGCAAGGGTGGCAAGGCTGCTCCCGCCGCCAAGACCCCCGCTGCCAAGACCGCCAAGAAGTAATCAACTTCCTCGCGTCTGTCGGTATGAAGGCCCGCCCCGTGCGGGCCTTCTGCTTTTGGCGGACGGGATAATCCACGACCATGATCAAGCTGTTCGTCGGCCTCGGAAACCCGGGCCCTGAGTACGAAGCCACGCGCCACAACGCGGGCTTCTGGTGGATCGACGCCCTCGCGCGCGACTGGAAGCTCAACCTCGTGCCCGAGCGGAGCTACCACGGCCTCGCGGCGCGCACCAGCATCGGCGGCCAGAGCATCTGGCTGCTGGAGCCGCAGACCTTCATGAACCTGTCGGGCAAGTCGGTCGGCGCGCTCGCCCGCTTCTTCAAGATCGCGCCCGAGGAAATCCTCGTGGTGCACGACGAGCTCGACGTGGTGCCGGGCCAGGTCAAGCTCAAGTTCGGCGGCAGCCATGCGGGCCACAACGGCCTGCGCGACATCCATGCGCAACTGGGCACCGGCGACTACTGGCGTCTGCGCCTGGGCATCGGGCACCCCGGCGTGAAGTCGGAGGTCGTCAACTGGGTGCTGAAGAAGCCGCTCAAGGAACAACGTGAAGCCATCGACGACGCCATCGTGCGCACCCTCCACGCGGTGCCCGCGCTGATCGCGGGCGAGATGGAGAAGGCGACGCTGCTGATTCACACGAGCAAACCGCCCCGGCCCAAACCGCCGCGGCGGGAGCCCGGCGAAGGGGGCACGCCTGCCGCCACCTAGCCGGCCACCGGAGTGCAGGGAGGGAGAGAAATAAAAATGAGCAAGAAGAAGAGAACAGGAAGCACGGCGGCGGGGAGAAGAAGCCGAATTGCTATATTTTTGATAGCGACATGCGTTTGTTCCATGGGCGTGTCAGCCCAAAATGCCGCGCAAACCTGGCGCTGCGGCAACACCTATGCCGACCGGCCCTGCGACGGCGGCAAGACGGTGAAGGTGGAAGACCAGCGCAGCGACCAGGACCGCCGGGCGGCCGACGCCGGAACCCGCAGCGCGCAAACCCACGCCGACCATCTGGAGCGCACGAGGCTGACCCAGGAAAAGGCCGCCCACGACCGCGACCAGCGGGCCGCACGGGAAGGCAGGAGCGCCGCAATGGCCGAGCGGCGGCTCGCCATGTCGGAGCAGAAGGAGCGGGAGCGCGCACGCAAGGCGGCCAGCGAGCCGCGCAAGTCCAGCATGAGTTTCAGCGGCGGCCCGGGCGCGAAGGCGGCTGGCGGCGATGCGCCGGAGCGCAAGAAAAAGAAGCGGAAGTCGGCCGAGTGAATGCGAAGAGCGCCAGGAGCGCAAAGAACGCGAACTAGGCGCCGGTCGAAGCCGTCGTCACCTTGATCGCCGTGAGACGCTCGTACTTCTGCATGAGCGTCTCGCGGCTTTCCACGTGTTCGGGGTTCAGCGGAATGCACGCCACCGGGCAGATCTGCACGCACTGCGGCTCATCGAAGTGGCCCACGCATTCGGTGCACTTGTGCGGGTCGATCTCGTAGAACGCCTCGCCCATGTAGATCGCATCGTTCGGGCACTCGGGCTCGCAGACATCGCAGTTGATGCATTCGTCGGTGATCATGAGGGCCATCCCCCGATTATCGCGGGGCCGGACACACGGGCAGCCCGTGAATGACAAAGGCCACATTCACGGCACACTTGTTGCACGAGTCAGTTATGCTGCGCCCCGCCCCATGAGTCTGTTCCTAATAAAGCGCCTTGCCACGCTGATCGGCACCTTGATCGGCGCCTCGGTCATCGTCTTCCTCGTCCTCGAGATCCTGCCCGGCAATGCCGCGCAGATGCTCATGGGCCCCGACGCATCGCCCGAAGCCGTCGCGGCCCTGGCCACCAAGCTCGGCCTCGACCAACCCGCGTGGACCCGCTACTGGCACTGGATCGGCGGCCTGCTCACCGGCAACCTCGGCGACAGCTACGCCTACAGCTCGCCGGTGCTCGACCTGATCCTGGAGCGCCTCGCGCTCACCGTGCCGCTGGCCATGATGGCGATGGCGCTCACTGTCGTCATTGCGCTGCTGGTCGGCGTGACCGCAGCGGCGCGCCACAACAAGCTGGGCGACGTCGGCCTCATGGGCATGGCGCAGGTCGGCATCGCGATTCCGAATTTCTGGTTCGCGATTCTGCTGATCCTCGTGTTCTCGGTGCAGCTGCAGTGGTTCTCCGCCGGCGGCTTCGAGGGCTGGGGCGAAGGCATCTTCGCGGGCCTCAAGTCGCTGCTGCTGCCCGCGCTGTCGCTCGCCGTTGTTCAGGCCGCGATCCTCGCGCGCATCACGCGCTCGGCCGTGCTCGAGGTGATGCGCGAAGACTTCGTGCGCACCGCGCGCGCCAAGGGCGTGTCGCAGCGCATGGTGCTGTGGACCCACGTGCTGCGCAACGCGATGATCCCCGTCATCACCGTGATGGGCATGCAGTTCTCCGAGCTGCTGGCCGGCACCATCGTGGTGGAGAACGTGTTCTACCTGCCGGGCCTGGGCCGCCTCATCTTCCAGGCCATCAGCAACCGCGACCTGATCGTGGTGCGCAACTGCGTGATGCTGCTCGCGGCCATGGTGGTCATCGTGAACTTCGTGGTCGACGTGCTCTACGCCGTGATCGACCCGCGCATCAAGGCCAGCGACATATGAGCACCGTGACAGTGCCGAGCGCCGCCGCGCTCAAGGTGCCGGGTTTCTGGCGCCGCGCCCTGCAGCACCGCAGCTTCGTGCTGGGCGGCGTGTTGACGCTTCTGCTGCTGCTGGCCGCCGGCGTCTCGCTGGTATGGACGCCATGGTCGCCCTACGACATGGACATGGCCCACAAGCTCATGCCGCCCTCGGGCTCGCACTGGCTGGGCACCGACACCTACGGGCGCGACGTGGCTTCGCTGCTGCTGGTGGGTGCGCGCGCGTCCATCCTGGTGGGCGTGATCGCGGTGGGCATCGGCCTCCTCGTCGGCACCGCGCTGGGCCTGCTCGCCGCCGCCCGGCGCGGCTGGGTCGAGGAGGCCATCATGCGGCTCACCGACTTCTCGCTGGCCTTCCCCGCGATCCTCAGCGCGATCATGCTGACGGCCGTGTTCGGCGCGGGCATCGTCAACGCGATCATCGCGATCGGCATCTACAACATCCCGACCTTCGCGCGCATCACGCGCGCCTCGGCCAACGCCATCTGGTCGCGCGAATACGTGGCCGCCGCGCGCGCCTGCGGCAAGGGCAGCTTCGCCATCACCATGCAGCACGTGCTGCCGAACATCTCGGCCGTGCTGATCGTGCAGATCACCATCCGCTTCGCCATTGCCATCCTGGCGGAAGCCGCGCTCTCCTACCTCGGCCTGGGCACGCAACCGCCGCAGCCCTCGTGGGGCCGCATGCTCAGCGAGGCGCAGACCCTGATGTTCCAGTCGCCCCTGCTCGCGGTGTTCCCCGGCATGGCCATCGCGTTCGCGGTGCTCGGCCTGAACCTGCTGGGCGACGGCCTGCGCGACCTGCTCGATCCACGACTTGCCCGGGCGAGGTAATCCAGATGCCACTGCTCCAGGTCAAGGACCTGCACATCGAACTTCAAACGCAACGCGGCCCCGCCGAGGCCGTGCGCGGCATCTCGTTCTCGCTCGAGCGCGGCGAAACGCTGGGCATCGTCGGCGAATCGGGCTGCGGCAAGTCGATCACCGTGATGTCGCTCATGGGCCTGCTGCCCTCGACCGCAAAGGTCACCGGCAGCATCAGGTTCGACGACACCGAACTGGTCGGCCGCGACGAGAAGTCGATGTGCAAGATCCGCGGCAACCGCATCGGCATGATCTTCCAGGAGCCGATGACGGCGCTGAACCCGGTGCACACCATCGTGCGCCAGGTCGGCGAGCCGCTGCGGCTGCACCGCGGCCTGTCGAAGGCCGACGCGCGCAAGGAAGTGCTCGCGCTGCTCGAGCGCGTGGGCATTCCCGATGCGGCCTCGCGCCTCGATGCGTATCCGCACCAGTTCTCCGGCGGCCAGCGCCAGCGCATCGGCATCGCCATGGCGCTGGCCTGCGGTCCCGACCTGCTGATTGCCGACGAGCCCACCACCGCGCTGGACGTCACCATCCAGAAGCAGATCCTCGAACTCATCCAGAGCCTCGTGGCCGAGCGCGGCATGGCGCTGATCCTGATCTCGCACGACCTCGGCGTGATCGCGCAGACAGTCTCCAGGATGCTCGTGATGTACGGCGGCAGCGTGGTCGAGAGCGGCCCGACCGAGGCCGTGTTCGCGCGCCGCGCCCACCCCTACACGCAAGGCCTGTTCGCCGCGCGCCCCGCCATCGGCGCGCCGCGCGGCCTGCGCCTGGCCACCATCAAGGGCAGCGTGCCCGAGCTGGTCGACCTGCCGGCAGGCTGCCCGTTCGCGGGCCGCTGCAGCTACACCGTCGACGCCTGCAAGACCACGAAGCCGCCGGCCACGATGCTGCCGCACGACCATGCGGTGCGCTGCATCCGGCTCGAAGACATCGCCGCGCAGGAGGCCGTCGCATCATGAGCGCACCGAACCCAGCCGCCCCGTTGCTGCAGGTCACCGACCTGGTGCGCCACTACGCACTGCCGCGCGAGAAACTCTTTGGCCCGCCGCCGACCGTGAAGGCGCTCAACGGCGTGAGCTTCAAGGTCGAGGCCGGCCGCAGCGTGGGCATCGTCGGTGAATCGGGCTCGGGCAAGTCGACCATTGCGCGCCTGGTGATGGCGCTCGACGTGCCGACATCGGGCACCGTCTCGCTCGAAGGCCGCAACCTGCACACGCTGTCGAGGCCGGCGCTGCGCACCGCGCGCCGCGATTTCCAGATGGTGTTCCAGGACCCGTACGGCTCGCTCGACCCGCGCCAGACCGTGGCACGCATCGTGGCCGAGCCGCTCGAAGCCCTGGCCGAGACCAGCCGCGCCGAACAGCGCGAGCGCGCCACCGAGGCACTCGCCGCCGTCGGCCTGCGCACCACCGACATGGACAAGTATCCGCACGAGTTCTCGGGCGGCCAAAGGCAGCGCATCGCCATCGCGCGCGCGCTCATCACGCGGCCCAAGCTCATCGTCGCCGACGAGCCGGTGAGCGCGCTCGACGTGTCGGTGCAGGCGCAGGTGCTCAACCTCATGCAGGACCTGCAGCAGCAGTTCGGCATCAGCTACCTGCTCATCAGCCACGACCTCGCGGTGGTCAACCACCTGTGCGACGACGTCTGCGTGGTGTGGAAGGGAAAGATCGTCGAGCAGGGGCCGCCCGCCGAGCTGTTCCAGCATGCGCAGCACCCGTACACGCGCACGCTGCTCGAGGCGGTGCCGCGCACGCCCGCCGGCGGCACGCTGCTGCCCGCCTGACACCGAAGCGTCTTCTCGCTTTGCTGCAATGCTTAGGATGAGTGGGTCATAAGCATCTGGTTGCGCGCGCGCCCCGGTCTCGCGGATGATGCTTGCCCCTTGTTCGGAGGACATCGCTTCATGCTCAAAAGACGCACCCTGCTCGCCACCGGCGCCGCAGCCCTGACACCGCTGGCACTGCCCACGCTGGCGCTCGCGCAACGAAAGAAGGACGCGCTGGTGATCGGCCTCACGCTGGAGCCGACGGGCCTGGACCCCACGGCCAAGGCCGGCGCGGAGATCGCCGAGGTGGTGCTCTACACCGTCTTCGAGACGCTCACCAAGATCAACTCCGACGGCAGCGTCACGCCGCTGCTGGCAGAAAGCTGGGACCTCTCGCCCGACCTGAAGACCTGCACCTTCAGGCTCAAGCGCGGCGTGAAGTTCCAGAACGGCGAACCCTTCAATGCGCAGAGCGTGAAGTTCTCGTTCGAGCGCGCGGCCGCGGCCAACAGCACCAACAAGGACAAGCGCACCTTCACCAACATCGCGACGCAGGTGGTCGACGAACACACGGTGGTGCTGATCAACAAGGAGATCGAGCCCGACCTGCTGTTCCTGCTGGGCCAGGCCTCCGCCATCCTGGTCGAGCCCAAGACGGTCGAGACCAACGCCACCAGGCCGGTCGGCACCGGTCCCTACCGGCTCGACACCTGGGCCAAGGGCTCGAGCATCGTGCTGGCCAAGTGGGACGGGTATCGCAATGCCGGCGCGGTGCAGATCCGCAAGGCCAGCTTCCGCTTCATCTCGGAACCCGCCGCGCAGACCGCCGCGCTGCTGTCGAACGACGTCGACCTGTTCCCGCATGCCTCGGTGTCGCGCAGCCTGTCGCAGTTCCAGAACGACAAGCGCTTCCAGATCGTCTTCAACGCCTCGCGCGGCAAGACCATCCTGGCCATCAACAACAAGCGCAAGCCGCTGGACGACGTGCGCGTGCGCCGCGCCATCGCCGCGGCCATCGACCGCAAGGCCGTGATCGAGGCCGCGGTGGACGGCCGCGGCGTGGCGATCGGCAGCCACTACGTGCCGGGCGCGCCGGGCTACGTCGACACCACCGGCATCAATGCCTTCGACATCGAGAAGGCGAAGAAGCTGCTGGCCGAGGCCGGCGTGAAGACGCCGCTCGAGCTCGACCTGGTGCTGCCGCCCCCGCCGTACGCGCGCCAGGGCGGCGAGCTCATTGCCGCGCAGCTGGCCAAGATCGGCATCGTCGCGAAGATCCAGAACGTCGAGTGGGCGCAGTGGATCAGCGGCACCTACGGCAACAAGAACTACGACCTCTCGCTGATCCTGCACGTCGAGCCCTTCGACCTCGTCAACTACACCAAGCCCGAGTACTACTGGGGCTACCAGTCGGCAAAGTTCAACGAGGTGTTCGACAAGGCGCGCAACGCCGCGCGTCCGGCCGACCGGCTGCGCTACCTCGGCGACGCGCAGCGGCTGCTGGCGGAGGACGCGGCCAACGTGTTCCTGTTCCAGCCGCAGTTCATCACGGTGGCCTCGCGCAACCTGCGCGGGCTGTGGAAGGACACGCCGATCTTCGTGAACGACATCGCGGCGCTGTCCTGGGGCTGAGCCAGGGCTGAACGGGATCGAGCCGAAGCTGAAGCAAGCGCTCGCGGCGCCTCGCCCTACGGGAACGTCCCGAGGAAAAACCGCCCCGCGGGCCGCACGGCGGCGGGTGCGCTGCGAGAGAATGACCGGCTGCGCACGTGGCATCTTTCGTGCTGCGTGTCGAGTCTTTCGTGGCGTTGCGCCTCCCTTCGGGGCATGGCGCGCGCCGAAGCAGTCATTCGACCCAGGCCCGTTTTTCCGGAGATCACACGTATGTTGAACCGCCGCACCCTTCTCACCACCGCTGGCGCCACCGTTGCGCTGGCCACCCCGCTCGCCGGCATGGCGCAGGGCAGGAAGGACGCCATCGTGATCGGCATGGCGCTCGAACCGCCGGGCCTGGACCCGACCTCGGGCGCCGCCGCCGCCATCGCCGAGGTGGTGCAGTACAACATCCTGGAAACGCTCACCAAGATCAATGCCGACGGCAGCGTCACGCCGCTGCTGGCCGAGAGCTGGGAAGTCTCGCCCGACCTGAAGACCTACACCTTCAAGCTCAGGCGCGGCGTGAAGTTCCAGAACGGCGAGCCCTTCAACGCGGCCACCGTCAAGTTCTCGTTCGACCGCGCCGGCGGCGAGAAGAGCACCAACAAGGACAAGCGCACCTTCGCCAACCTCAGCACCCAGGCGGTGGACGACTACACGGTGGTCGTCATCAACAAGGAGATCGACCCCGACCTGCCCTTCGTGCTGGGCCAGGCCACGGCCGTGATCGTCGAGCCCAAGAGCGCCGACACCAACGCCAACAAGCCGGTCGGCACCGGCCCCTACAAGCTCGACGCATGGGCCAAGGGCTCCTCGCTCACGCTGAGCAAGTGGGAGGGCTTTCGCAGCCCCGCAACCGCCAAGATCAACAAGGTCACCTTCCGCTTCATCTCCGACACGGCCGCGCAGGCCGCGGCCATGCTGTCGGGCGACGTCGACGTGTTCGCGCGCATCGGCACGCGCGTGGTGCCGCAGTTCAAGATGAACCCGCAGTTCCAGGTGATCCTGGCCGGTTCGCGCGCCAAGACCATCCTGTCGATCAACAACAGGAAGAAGCCGCTGGACGACGTGCGCGTGCGCCGCGCCATCCTCGCGGCCATCGACCGCAAGGCCATCATCGAAGGCGCGGCCGACGGCTTCGGCGTGCCCATCGGCAGCCACTACGTGCCGGGCGCGGCGGGCTATGTCGACACCACGGGCATCAACCCCTTCGACATCGAGAAGGCCAAGAAGCTGCTGGCCGAGGCCGGCGTGAAGACACCGCTCGAGCTCAAGATGACCCTGCCCCCGCCGCCGTACGCGCGCCAGGGCGGCGAGGTGATCGTGGCCCAGCTCGCCAAGATCGGCATCGTGGTGAAGGTGCAGAACGTCGAGTGGGCGCAGTGGCTCAGCGGCACCTACGGCAACAAGGACTACGACCTGTCGATCGTGTCGCACGTGGAGCCCTTCGACCTCGGCAACTACGCCAAGTCGGACTACTACTGGGGCTACCAGTCGAAGGCCTTCGACACGCTGTTCGACAAGATCAAGAGCACCGGCAACGCCACCGAGCGCAACAAGCTGCTGGGCGACGCGCAGAAGATGCTGGCCACCGACGCGGCCAACGGCTTCCTGTACCAGCCGCAGTTCCCGACCGTGGCGAAGAAGAACGTCAAGGGCATCTGGAAGGAAAACCCGATCTTCGTGAACGACCTGTCGGCCCTGTCGTGGGGCTGAACGACCTTTCCGCGCAGGAGCTTGCCGCCGCCTACCGCGACCGCAAGCTCTCGCCGGTGGAGGTCACGCAGGCGGTCATCGCGCAGATCGAACGCTGGGAGCCGCACCTGCAGGCGACCTGGCTGTTCCGCCCCGAAGCCGCGCTCGACCAGGCGCGCGCATCGCAGGCACGCTGGCAGCGCGGCGATGCGCTCGGCCCGCTCGACGGCGTGCCGGCGACGATCAAGGAAAACATCGCCACGCGCGGCGACCCGATGCCCGCCGGCACCGCCGCGGTCGACCTGCGGCCCGCCACGGCCGACGCGCCGCCGGCCGCGCGTCTGAGGGAAGCCGGCGCGGTCATCGTCAGCAAGACGACCATGCCCGACTACGGCATGTTGTCGTCGGGCCTCTCCAGCTTTCACACGCTGGCGCGCAACCCCTGGGACCTGCGGCTGACGCCGGGCGGTTCCAGCGCGGGTGCCGGCGCCGCAACGGCGGCAGGCTACGGCCCGCTGCACCTGGGCACCGACATCGGCGGTTCGCTGCGCCTGCCCGCGAGCTGGTGCGGCGTGTTCACGCTGAAGCCGAGCCTGGGGCGCGTTCCGATCGATCCGCCCTACATGGGCCGCGCGGCCGGGCCGATGACGCGCACCGTGGGCGATGCGGCGCTGCTGATGCAGGCGCTGTCCAAGCCCGACGCGCGCGACAGCATGAACCTGCCGCCGCAGGACATCGACTGGGCCGGCTTCGACGTGTCGCCCGACCACCTGCGCGGCGTGCGCATCGGGCTGCTGCTCGACGCGGGCTGCGGCCTGGCCGTCGAGCCCGAGATCCAGGCCGCGGTGGAAGACGCCGCGCGCTGGCTGGAGAAAGCCGGCGCGGTCATCGAGCCGATGCAGCCGTTCATGTCGCAAGCCATGCTCGACGGCATGGACCACCTCTGGCGCATGCGCTCGCTGGTGGACATGAAGGGCCTGCGCGCGGACCAGCGCGCGAAGGTGCTGCCGTACATCCGCGAATGGGCGGAGAGCGCGGCCGAGTTCAGCGGCGAGCATGTGTTTCGCAGCTTCAGCCAGTTCCACACCACGCGCGTGACCACGGTGGCGGCATGCGCGCGCTATGACTACGTGATTTCGCCCGTGTCGCCGAACATGCCGGCGGCCGCGGAGGCGCCCTCGCCCACCAACGATCCGTTGCGTGCGCTGGAACACATCGGGTTCACGGTGCCGTTCAACATGTCGGAGCAGCCTGCCGCTTCGGTGAACTGCGGGTACTCGGCGTCGGGCCTGCCGATCGGGTTGCAGATCGCAGGGCAGCGTTTCGACGACCTGGGCGTGCTGCGCGTGGCGCGTGCGTTCGAGCAGATCCGGGAGCCGCAGAGGCCCTGGCCCGTGCCGGCCTAGAACGCGTCGTTCAGGGCACGATCCCGCCCACGGCGGGCCCTGTGCACACGCCCCGAACTCAGGTCGCCGCGTACCGCCCCGGCTTGTGGTTGATCCAGAGAAAGAGCCCCATCACCACCGCCGCCATCACCGACCAGCCCACGCGCTGCGGCGGAATCACGAACAGCGCGAGCAGCACCACCGTGCAGTCGATGGCGATCTGCACCTTGCCGGCCGGCCAGCCGCGCTTTTCCTGCAGGTAGAGGGTCAGCACCGTCGCGCCGCCCAGGCTCGCGCGGTGGCGCGCGAGAAACAGGCAGCCCGTGCCCAGCATCAGCCCGCCGAGCACGGCCGCGAAGGCCGGGTGCAGCAGGCCGATCGACAGGTAGCGCGGCGCCCAGTCGGTCATGACCGACAGCAGCGCGATCGCCGAGAAGGTCTTGACGGTGAACGCGCGCCCCATGTGGCGCCATGCGAACCAGTAGAACGGCAGGTTGATCAGGAAGAACAGCTTGCCGAAGCTCATGCCCGTGGCGTAGTGCAGCAGGAACGCGATGCCCGCCGTGCCGCCCGTGAGCAGGCCCGCCTGGCCGAACAGCATCATGGCGATGGCGACGAAGAGCGTGCCCGAGAAGATCGCCTGCGCGTCGTCGAAGTGCGAATGGCGCAGCAGGTTCTGCGGGGTCGTGGGAGGTGGCGCGTCCATGGCATGGCAGACGCAAATCCCGCGCCACCCCGCCCCTTCTTCGCTTCTTCGCTTCTTCGCCTCTTTCCCTCGGAAATCATCCCAGCTGCGTGGCCAGCATCTCGCGCGCCCGCGTGACGAAGGCCGTTTCCCCCCGGCGCCCCGGCATGAACTGGAACGCCACGCGCGGCAAGGCCGGCAGCCCGTGCGGCGTGGCCAGCCGCGCCACGCCGTCGCTGATGGCCGACTCGTTGAGGCAGGCCACGCCCAGCCCCGCGGCCAGTGCCGACTGCAACCCCGCCACGCCCGAGGCCACATGCGCCAGCACGTACGGCACGCGCCGGCGCCGCAGCAGGGCCACGGTGAACTGGTGCAGCGAACATGTGTCGGGCAACACCAGCAGCCGCACGGGCTCCCCGCGCACCACCTTCATGCCGGCCGCGCCGAGCCAGGCCAGCGACTCGCGGCGGATCACCGCGGACGCCCGCGGCTCGGCGGCGGACACGCCCGCGATGTTCATCGCCAGCCCGACATCGAACTCGTCCTGCGCATAGGCCGCGCGCATCGCGTCGCTCTTCAGGATGCTCACGTGCAGCCGCACCCGCGGATAGCTCTCGCCCAGCCGCGCCAGCAGCTGCGTCAGGTCGCCGGGCCGGAAATAGTCGGTGACGGCCAGGTGCAGCTCGCCCTCCAGCGTTTCGCCGTGCAGGTCGCGAAACGCCTCGTCGCTCATCGCCAGGATGCGCCGGGCATAGCCCAGCAGCCGCAGGCCCGCCTCGGTGGGCGACACGCCCGCCTTGCTGCGCGTGAGCAGAGACTGGCCGGCGCGCTCTTCCAGCTTGCGGATCTGCTCGCTCACCGACGACTGCGACAGGAAGACGCGCGGCGCAGCGGCCGTGAGGCTGCCCGCATCGACAACCGCGGCCAGCGTGCGCAGCTGCTCCAGATCGAAACCTTGCATGGCACATCCATCCGTTAATCCGATGGAATCCATCATATCTTCCCGCTTTTCCGATGACCAGCGAGTTCCCACAATCACCCCATCGACCACTCATTCACCCAGGAGTCCGCCATGCCCCACATCGTCGTCCACCTCTCCGGCCAACCCGACGCCGCCCTCACCCGCAAGACCGTCGACACGGTCGCCGAACTCACGCAGAGCGTGCTCGGCAAGCAGCTGCCGGTGATCGCCATCACCGTGCAGTACATCGCCGCCGACGCCTGGTTCATCGGCGGGCAGACGCTGGCCTCGCTCGGCAAGTCGGCCTTTCACCTGGACATCAGCATCACCGACGAGACCAACACCAAGGCCGAGAAGGCGCGCTACCTGCGCGAGGTGCATGCGGCCATGGCCAGGATCCGGCCGGACCTGCACGAGGTGTCGTACATCCACGTGATCGACGCGCGCGGCGCTGCGTACGGCTACGGCGGCAAGACGCAGGAGTACCGCCACCAGCAGGCCGGGGTCTGACCGGCCTCCGATCGGCGTGCGACCGGCGCCGTTGAAGCAACGCCGGGGGCATGGCACCATGCGCCATGCCCGCCGGAACCCCTTCGAACAACACCCCACACGCCGCCGACAGCCTCGGCAATCCGCTCACCCTCGACGACCCCGCCAGCTTGCCGCTGGTCGACGATTTCGTCATGGGCTTCATCTCGACCGAGGCGCGCGCGGTCAACCTGCTCGCGGTGGCCGCCACCGATGCGAGCCCCATCGTGCAGGCCTATTGCGCCACGCTGCACCTGTTCGCCGAGTCGCGCGAGGCCGTGGCCAACGCGCGGCCGTTTCTTGAGAAGGCCCGGGCAGGCGCCGCACGCGCCACGCCGCGCGAGCAGCGCTACATCGCGGCCATCGAGGCCTGGGCCGACGGCGACATCGCGCGCGCCATTGCGCTGCACGCCGAGCAGGCGCGCGCACATCCGCGCGACCTGGTGTCGGTCAAGCTCGGCCAGTACCACTGCTTCAACACCGGCGACTGCCCCGGCATGCTGCGCCTCGCACTGGCCGTGCTGCCGCACGCGGCCGACGTGCCCTACGTGCACGGCATGGCGGCCTTCGGCTACGAGCAGTGCCACCTGATGCGCGAGGCCGAGGCCAGCGCGCGCTGCGCCGTCGCCATGTGCCGCAAGGAGCCGTGGGCGCACCACGCGCTGGCGCACGTGATGCTCACCGAAGGCCGGCTCGCCGAAGGGCTGGCCTTCATGCAAAGCGTGAGCGACACGTGGACCGGGCTCAACTCCTTCATGGTCACGCACAACTGGTGGCACGTGGCGCTGTTCCTGATCGACCTGGGCCGCGACGCCGAGGCGCTCGCGGTGTACGACGAGCATGCCTGGGGCGTGGTGAAGGACTACTCGCAGGACCAGATCGGCGCGATCTCGCTGCTCGCGCGGCTGGAGCTCGCGGGCATCGACGTGGGCCGGCGCTGGGACGACGTGGCGCAGTACCTGCTGCAGCGCCAGGCCGACCACGTGCTGCCCTTTCTCGACCTGCAGTACCTCTACGGCCTCGCGCGCGCCGGGCGGCCCGAGGCCGACGCGCTGCTGCGCAACATCGAGGCCTTCGCGCCCCACGCGCCGGCGTCGACGCGCGCCGCGTGGCAGCGCGTGTGCGTGCCGGCGGCTCACGGGCTGGTGGCGCATGCGCGCGGCGACCTCGCCGCGGCCGTGGAAGGGCTGGGCGTGGCGCTGCCGCGCATGATCGAGATCGGCGGCAGCCATGCGCAGCGCGACCTGTTCGAGCAGGTCTACCTCGATGCGCTCGTGCGCACCGGCACCGAGGCATCGCTGACCGGCGCGCAGGGCATCCTGCAGCAGCAGCTCAACGGCCAGCCGGAGTCGCTGCGCCTGCGCCGGCAGGCGGCTGCCGTGTATGCGCGGCTCGGCCTCGGGCAGCTCGCCGGAGGCACTGCGGCACGCGGCTGATGCCGACTGAAGCTGGCCGGGATCGGCCTCTGCAGCCCATGCCTTCAGGTCATGGGGCATGGTGCAAAAGGAATTAACGACCGTGCGGAAGCGGCTCCTAAACTGGCCGTTCCCTTCCGACACGGCGCCTTCACGGGTCTTCCTTCCCATGCACAAGTCCCTCGTCTCGCTGGCCGTTCTCGCGGCCCTCGCCCCCTTCACACCCGCCTTGCACGCCGCCGGCGACGCACCCGTTGCGCTCGACCTGCTGCTGCGCGGCGGCACCGTCTACACGGGCGATTCGGACACGCCCGTGGTGGGCGACGTCGGCATCGTGGGCGACCGCATCGTGTTCGCGGGCAAGGCGGCGCCGGCGCAGTTCAGCGCCAGGCGGGTCATCGACGCCAGGGGCATGGTGGTGGCGCCGGGCTTCATCGACGCGCACACGCATGCCGATGCCGACCTGCACGCCAGCGACCCGAAGAAGCGCCTGAACATTCCGTTCATCACGCAGGGCGTGACCACCGCGGTGATCGGCAACGACGGCTTCGGCGGCTTCGACATCGCGGCACAGACGCAGAAGCTGCGCGCCACGCCGGTGGGCACCAACGTGGCCATGTACGTGGGCTTCGGCCCGGTGCGCATGAGCGAGCTGGGCGAGGCCAACCGCGCGCCGTCCGCCGAGCAGCTCGAGGCGATGAAGCGGCGCGTGAGCCAGGGCATGTGCGAAGGCGCGCTGGGCCTGTCGACCGGGCTCTTCTACACGCCGCAGAATTTCTCGAAGACCGAGGAGGTCATCGAACTCGCGAAGGTGGCCGCGCGCCACGGCGGCCTGTACGACAGCCACATCCGCGACGAGTCGATGTACAACATCGGCCTGAAGGGCTCGATCGACGAGGTGATCCGCATCGGCCATGAAGCCGGGCTGCCGGTGCACGTGGCGCACATCAAGGCGCTGGGCATCGCCGTGCAGGGCCAGAGCGGCGACATCATCCGGCGCATCGAGAAAGAACGCGCGCGCGGCCTCGACATCACGGCCGACCACTACCCCTGGACCGCATCGAGCACGCGCTTCTCGGCCGCGCTGGTGCCGCCTTGGGCCAACGAGGGCGGGCGCGCGGCGATGCTGCAGCGCTTCGACGACACGGCCGTGCAGGAGCGCCTGCGCAAGGACATGCGCGAGAACCTGCGCCTGCGCGGCGGGCCCGAGGCCATCCTGTTCTCGGCCGGCAGCACGACCTACGTGGGCAAGACGCTGGCCGACGTGGCCAAGGCGTCGAGCGCCGACCCGGTGGACGCCGCGCTGGCGGTGCTGCGCGACGGCGACCTGATGATCGCCTCGTTCAACCAGAGCGACGACGACGTGCGCGCCTTCATGAAGCGGCCCTGGGTCATGACCTCTTCCGACTCGTCGCAGGGCCACCCGCGCGCCTACGGCACCTTCGCGCGCAAGTACGACCAGTACGTGGTGAAGGAGCACACGATCTCGATGGCGCAGTTCATCCGCAGCAGCTCGTCGCTCACCGCCGACACGCTGGGCCTGAAGCAGCGCGGCCACCTGCGCCCGGGCTACTACGCCGACGTGGTGGTGTTCGACCCGGCGCGCTACGCGGCCAAGGCCACCTACACGCAGCCGGCGCTGCTGTCCGAAGGCGTGGTGACGGTGCTGGTGAACGGCCAGCTCGCGCTCGACGGCGGCCAGCCCACGGGCGTGGGCGCGGGCCAGCCGCTGCTGCGCACGCCGAAGGCGGGCAGCTGCGGCTGAGCCAACGCAAGCAGCCGAGGCAGCTGAGGCCTCAGTCCTTCTTCAGGTGCCGCGTCTGGTCGTAGGTCGGCTGCGGCGGCAGGTCGGCCAGGTGGCGCGTGTCGGCCCAGTCGACGATCTCGATGGCGTCCGGCCGCGCCGGGTCGGCGATGCGGATGCGGTTGAAGCCCGCATTGGGAATGTCGCTGCGGCGCGGGCCGCTCAGGCTCAGGCCCTGCGCGGTGCGCCACACCATGTCGAGCACGCCGCCGTGCGTGACCACGATCAGGTGCTGGCCCTTGTGCGCCGTGGCGATGGTGCCCAGCGCCGCGATGATGCGCGTGTGGAACTCGCGCGCCGTCTCGCCTTCTGGCATGGCGTGGTCTTCGCGGAACTCCAGCCACTGTTCCCAGGCGCGCGGATGCAGGCTTTGAATCTCGTCGGAACGCATGCCCTCGGCCACGCCGAAGAACTGCTCGCGCAGCCCCACCGAGGTGACCACCGGCAGCGACAGCTGCTGCGCGGCGGGCGCGGCGGTCTGCTGCGCGCGCATGAGGTCGCTGCTGAGAATGTGCTGCACCGTCTCGCCGGCCAGCCGCAGGCCGAGGCGGCGCGCCTGTTCATGGCCGATGTCGTTGAGCGGTACATCGGCATGCCCCTGGAAGCGCAGCTCGCGGTTCCAGGCGGTTTCGCCGTGGCGAATGAGGATCAGATCGGTGGTGGCGTCGGGTTTGGGGTTGGGCGTCGGCATTGCCGCCCATTTTCCACCGTGCGCGTGGCGCTCAGGCTTTTGCGGCCAGCAGCTGTTGCAGCGCCACCACCGCGTCGGCCGCCGCGGCGGCGCCCAGGCGCACCGGCGAAGGCGTGAGCAGCGACAGCACCCAGGCGATGATGAAGCCGCCGACGATGGCGCAGACCACCACCACCGCGGTGTACGCAATGGCCTTGTCGGGCGGGCACTTCATGAGCACCGGCAGGCCGGTGTAGAGCAGGTACACCCCGTACAGCGCCGCCAGCGCGCCGATGGCCGACAGCGCCGGCACCAAGCTGAAGATGCCGCCGACGAAGGCCGCGGTGCTCGCATAGGCCGACAGCTTGAGCGCGCCGATCTGGCTCCTGGTGCCCTCGAAGGTCGGCGCCATCGCGTCGATGATGAGAGCGAGCACGAACACCATCACCAGCGACAGCACGTAGCCCACCACCATGTTCGCGAGCCCCGAGACGATCGGCACGCGAAAACTCACGCCGAACGCGCCGATGCCGATCAGCGACAGGCCGATGAAGCTCGCCACCGCCGGAATGAGCGCGAGGATCATCACGTAGTTCTTGTAGAGCGAAGCAGCGTCGGCCGGCTCCGCGTCGATGGCCGGCCAGGTGGCCTTGGGCTTGAGCAGGATGGACTGGACGCGTTCAACCAGGTTCATGGGTGTCCTTCGGTGATGAGGGGCGTGAAGACGCGGCGCACCGTGCGTCGCGCAGCGCCGCAGAGTATGTCGAGGAGATTGGCGCATGGCTGCTGGCCAGGAAGCCTATGCCGTTGCCATGCCGTTACGCCGGTTACCACATTCGCGCAAAATCGATCCCATGCCCAATCTAGTCCTGCTGCCCGGCCTCGCCTGCGACGAGCGCATCTGGCAAGCCCAGCTCCCCGCCCTTCCCCCGGCCTTCAGTGCGCGCGTGAGCGACGCCCAGCTGCACAACGACTCCATCGAGGGCATGGCCGCCGCCGTGCTGCGCGACAACGACGGCCCGCTGGTGCTGTGCGGCGCCTCGATGGGTGGCATGGTCGCCATGGAAGCGGCCCGCCAGGCGCCCGAGCGCATCGCCGGGCTCGCGCTGCTCGGCACGAGCGCGCGGCCCGAGACGCCCGACATGTTCACGCTGCGCGAAGGCGCCATCGCGTACTTCGAACGCGGCGAAGTGCGCGACGTGATCGAGCCAAACGTCTACTTCGCCTTCCACCCCACGCAGGCGGCCGACCCGGTGATGATCGAGCGCTACCTCGACATCGTGCTCGGCGCGGGCGCCGAGCAGCTCATCCGGCAGAACCGCGCGGTGATGCGCCGGCCCGACGCGCGCCAGCACCTGCCCCTGCTGCGCGCGCCGGTGCTGCTGATGTGTGGCGACAGCGACCGGCTGGCGGCACCCGAGTGCACGCGCGAGATGGCGGCCCTGCTGCCGCGCTCCGAAACGGTGTGGGTGGCCGAATGCGGCCACATGCTGACGATGGAGAAGCCCGACCAGGTCAATGCCGCGCTCAATGCATGGCTGGGCCGGGAGTTTCCGGCGCCCTGAGCGGCGCCGCGGCCACGTCACGGCCGCACCACCGCCGGGTCACCGCAGCGTCACGGCCGCGTGCCCCGGTCGGCGAACCTCGCGACAGCGAACGCCACGAACGCCAGCACCGACTTCTGCATCTGCTGCCGGCTCGGGTAGAGCAGTGACAGGCTGACCGACGGCTGGCCGTACGCGGGCAGCACGCGCCGCAAGCGCCCGGCGTCCAGGTCGCCCCGGATCACCACCTCGGGCAACAGCGCAATGCCGAGCCCTTCGACGGCGGCGTCGCGCAACAGGCCCATGGCGTTCGCACAGAAGCGGCTGCGCACCTCCAGGCGGGTCTCGCCGCCAGGCCCCGTGAGCAGCCAGTCGCGCTGGCTCTGGTTCGGGGCGCTGCGCAGCGTGAGGCAGTCGTGCGAGGCCAGGTCTTCCAGGCTGCGCGGCTCGCCACGCTCCAACAGGTACTCGTCGCTGGCGGCCAGCACGACGGCCGTGCTCGCCAGCACGGTCGCGATCAGGCGCGAATCCTCGAGCTTGCCGGCGCGAAATGCGATGTCGATGCCGTCACCGATCACGTCGACCAGCGCGTCCTGCGCAAAGATTTCCAGCCGCACCCCGGGGTGCATGGCGCGGAACTCCTTGATCCAGCGCAGCGGAAACCAGTCGAAGAAGTCCGACGGGGCCGCGATGCGCAGCGTGCCGCCGACCACCGACACGCCGTCCAGCACCTCCTGCGTCACGTCGGCGATGGCGCTGAAATGGGCTTCGCACCGCGCCACCAGCAGCTTGCCGGCCTCGGTCAGCACCAGGCGCCGCGTGGAGCGCTGCATGAGCCGCACTCCCAACTGGGCTTCGATGTTCTGGACCTGGCGGCTCACGGTGCTGGCGGGCATGCCGAGCGCCTCGCCGGCCCGGGCAAAGCTGCCGAGGCGGGCCACCTGCAGGAAAAGAGCCAACTCGTTGAGGTCCACGAAAGACCGTCTGCCAAAGCTCAGCAAGCTCAATTTCAGTGTTCCGGAAAGACCGACGAAGGGAGATACATCCTCTCCATAACGCCCCAGCCGCCTGCCAGCGGACAACGTGCCGCACCGTCGGCGCAGGTCGCCTCACTTCATTCACCGTCTTTTTGGAAGTCTCTCGTGCACCGATCGCCCTAATTTCCCCCTTCACGGCGGCCGATAGAAGTAAGTAATGCGTTTTACAGGGATTGCACCTGGGGCGGGCGCCCGCCGCGGCCCAGGCCCTCAACGCGTCGGCAAGGCTTTCCATCGTCAACTTCATCATCTACCGTGAAAAATCTAAAAATCAGTGCGCGTCTGGGTCTGGTGTTCGGGCTGCTCTTGCTCCTGCTGGCCGTCATTGCCTTCGTGGGCATCAACCGGTTGCGTTCGCTGGACGCCACCACCACCCGCATCACCTCGAACATCTCGCCCAAGATCGAGGCGGCGCGCGAGATGTCCTATGTGGCCATGGACGTTGCCCGGCTCACGCGCAACCTCCTGCTCACCACCGGCGCGGAGCAAGCCGCCCACCGCGCGGCACTGGACAAGGCCAGGGTCGACACCGACAAGCAGGTGACCGCGCTCGAGCAGCTGGTGGACACCGACCGCGGGCGCATCCTGCTGGCCGCGGTGAAGGCCACGCTCGTCGACTACCGGGCCTTCACCAACTCGGTGATCGAACCGGCCATGGCCGGCCGCACGCAGGAAGCCACGCAGCTGCTCTTCGGCGAACGCCTGAAGACCCAGGCCGCCTACCTGGCCTCGCTGCGGGAGATGGTCGAGTTCCTGGGCAAGCAGATGGAACAGGCCGCGCTCACGGCCCACGAGTCGGCTCAGAACGCCATCGGCCTCATGATCGCCGCGGCGCTGCTGGCCGGCCTGATCGGCGTGGTGTCGGCGTGGCTGATCACGCGCTCGATCACACGGCCGCTCACCCACGCCGTGGAGGCGGCCGACCGCGTCGCGCGCGGTGACCTGAGCGACGCGATCGTGGCGCATTCGGCGGACGAGACCGGCCAGATGCTCACCGCCCTGCAGCGCATGCAGGAAAGCCTGGCGCGCACCGTGGGCCTGGTGCGCGGCAATGCGGAGGGCGTGGCCACGGCCAGCGCGCAGATCTCGCAAGGCAACGAGGACCTGTCCTCGCGCACCGAGGAGCAGGCCAGCTCGCTGGAGCAGACCGCCGCGTCCATGGAAGAGCTGACCTCCACGGTCAAGCAGAACGCCGACAACGCACGCCAGGCCAACCAGCTGGCGGTGTCCGCCTCCGAGGTGGCCGTGAAGGGCGGCGACGTGGTGGGCAAGGTGGTGTCGACCATGGCGTCGATCGATGCGTCCTCGCGCAAGATCGTGGAGATCATCGGCGTCATCGACGGCATTGCCTTCCAGACCAACATCCTGGCGCTGAACGCCGCGGTGGAAGCCGCGCGCGCGGGCGAACAGGGGCGCGGCTTCGCGGTCGTGGCCTCGGAGGTGCGCACGCTGGCGCAGCGCTCGGCGGCGGCGGCCAAGGAAATCAAGGGCCTGATCGGCGACTCGGTGAGCAAGGTGGACGCCGGCACGGCGCTGGTAGGCGAGGCGGGCCGCACGATGGACGACATCGTGGGCAGCGTGCGCCGCGTGACGGACATCATGGGCGAGATCACCGCGGCGAGCCAGGAGCAGACCGCCGGCATCGAGCAGATCAACCAGGCCATCTCGCAGATGGACCAGGTGACGCAGCAGAACGCGGCGCTGGTGGAAGAAGCGGCCGCGGCCGCCGCCTCGCTGCAGGACCAGGCGGGCGGACTGCTCGAGGCGGTCAGCGTGTTCACGCTGGACGACGCGCGGCAAGGCGGCGCCGCGGTGGCCAAGGCGGCAGCGACGCCAAAGGCCAAGGCCGCTCTCGGGACCGCGCCCAAGGCAACGCCCCCTGCCCGCGCGCGTGTGAAGAGCGCCGCTGCATCGCCCGCGCTGGCCGTGGCGCAGGGCGACTGGGAACAGTTCTGAGGGAGGCCCGCGGGCCCGCGCAGGCTCAGTGCCTCAGTGCCTCAGTGCCTCAGTGCAGTTGCCCGCCGGTCTCGGCCACGTCGCGCGTCACCGCGAGCGCGGTGGCCACGGTGATGCGCAAGGCGTTGACCAGCATGTCGAGCGACATGCTCGGCGCGCCCGGAAAGCGCGCCGCCTGCGCGGGCAGGTAGGGAATGTGGATGAAGCCGCCGCGCACGCCGTTCACGCTGGTCATGCCCTTCTTGTCGTTCGCGGGCTGCGTCGCGATGCGGTGCATCAGCCCGTAGAAGATGTGGTTGCACACGAAGGTGCCCGCGCTGTTCGACACCGAGGCCGGCACGCCGGCCGCGCGCAGCTCGCGCACGATGGCCTTGATCGGCAGGCTCGAGAAATAGGCGGCGGGCGCGCCGGACACCACGGGCACGTCGATGGGCTGGCGGTCGTTGTTGTCGGGCACGCGCGCGTCGTCGACGTTGATGGCGATGCGCTCCGGCGTGAACTCCGCGCGGCCGCCGGCCTGGCCGATGCACAGCACCAGTTGCGGCTGCAATTCGTCCATCGCGCGGTTCAGCGCGTCGATGGCATCGCCGAACACGCAGGGCACCAGCCGCGCATGCACCGTCGCGCGGCCGGCCTTCCAGCCGTCGAGCGTGCGCACCGCTTCCCACGAGGGGTTGAGGGCTTCCTGCTCGAAGGGCTCGAAGCCCGTCAGCAGCACGTTGACCGGCTTGACCCGATGGACCCGATCGACCCGTTTGGTGGCCATGGCACCGCCCGCGCGTTCAAGCCATTGCCCGGACGGCAATGCCTTCCTGCTGCAGCCGCTCGCGGATGCGCCGCGCGAAGGCCAGCGCATGCGCGCCGTCGCCGTGCAGGCACACGCTCTGCGCGTTGACGGGCACGGTGCTGCCGTCGATGGCGGTCACGCGGTGATCGCGCACCAGCGAGAGGGTCTGCGCGATCGATTGCTCTTCGGTCTCGATCAGCGCGCCCGGCTGGCTGCGCGGCACCAGGCTGCCGTCGGGCATGTAGCCGCGGTCGGCGAACACTTCTTCCACCGGCACGAGTCCGGCGCGGCGGGCCGCGTCGATCATGTGGCTGCCCGCGAGGCCGAAGAACTTGAGCGAGGGGTCGAAGCGGCGCACGGCTTCACACAGCGCCTCGGCCAGCTCGGGTTCCTTCACGGCCTGGTTGTAGAGCTGGCCGTGTGCCTTCACGTGCGACAGCTTGCCGCCCTCGGCCTTCACGATGGCCGCGAGCGCGCCCACCTGGTAGAGCACGTTGGCCACGATCTCCTCGGGTGGCAGGTGCATGGTGCTGCGCCCGAAGTTCTCGCGGTCCGGAAAGCTCGGGTGCGCGCCGATGGCCACGCCGTTCTTCAGGGCCCAGCGCACGCACTGCTGCATGGTCTTGGCGTCGCCGGCGTGCCAGCCGCAAGCGATGTTGGCGGAGCTCACCAGCGCGAGCAGCGCTTCGTCGCTGCCGGCGCCTTCGCCGAGGTCGGCATTGAGGTCGATTTGCATGGGGAATGTCCTTCTGGGGGGTCCGTTTTGCAAAGTCTATGCCGCACCCGGCCAGCCTGCAGCGGCCAGGCCTTGCGCCACCTGCGCCAGGTAGCGCTGCTGGTCGGCCCAGGCGTCGAGCGCCTGCGGCGGGTCGACCTGCACCAGCCGCAGCTTGCCGTTGAGCGGCGCCTGTGCCAGCTTCCACAGGTCGGCGCGAATCACCACGCCGATGCGCGGGTAGCCGCCGGTGGTCTGCGCGTCGCCCATCAGGATGATCGGCTGCCCCGACGGCGGCACCTGGATCGTGCCCGGGATCACGCCCGAGGACAGCATGTCGCCCGCGCGCTTGCGCTTGAGCTCGGCGCCCGCGAGGCGGCTGCCCATGCGGTTGCTTTGCGGCGTGATGCGCCAGCGCTCGCCCCACAGCTGGTCGCGCGCGGCCAGCGTGAACAGTTCGAACTCGGGCCCGGGCAGCACGCGCAGCGCGATGGCGCCGTCGTCCTGCGGCGTGCCCCAGTCGGGGCCGCGCAGGCCGAAGGCACGGCGAGCGCGTTGCGCGGCACCGAGGCGCGAGGCGCCCAGCGCCAGCCGGTCGCCCTTGCGCAGCGCGCGGCCTTCGAGACCGCCGAAGCCGGCCTTGAGGTCGGTGCTGCGCGAGCCGAGCACCTGCGGCACGTCGATGCCGCCCGCCACCGCGAGCCAGCTGCGCAGGCCAGTCTTCTTCACGCCCGGCGCGTTGGCGCCCGAGAGCTTCAGGGTCTGGCCGGCCGCGACCGGCACGCTCCAGCAGGGCCACAGCGGCACGCCGTCGAGGCTGGCGGAAAAGTCGTCGCCCGTGAGCGCGATGCGGGTGTCGGTCTCGAACTGCAGTTCGCAGCCGCCCATGGTGAGCTCCAGGCCCGCGGCGCCGTCGGCATTGCCGGCGAGCCGGTTGGCCAGCGTGAGCGAGAGCACGTCGAGCGCGCCGCCGGGGCAGATGCCCAGCTGGCGATGGCCGTGGCGGCCCAGGTCTTGCACCGAGGCCAGCACGCCGGGTTTGCGGATGGCGATCATGTCTGCACGCTTTCGGCGACGAAGCGCACACGGTCGCCGGGGCGCAGCAGGGTCGGCGGTTCGGCCGCGGGGTCGAACAGCTCGAGCGAGGTCCGCCCGATCAGTTGCCAGCCGCCCGGCGACACCAGCGGGTAGATGCCGGTCTGCTCGCCGCCGATGCCGACAGAGCGCGCCGGCACCGCGGTGCGCGGCTCGGCGCGGCGCGGCGTGGCCAGCTCGGGCGGCAGGCCGCCCATGAAGGCGAAGCCCGGCAGGAAGCCGAGCAGGTAGACGATGTAGTCACCGCCGCTGTGGCGCCGCACCACCTCGGCCGGCGTGAGCCCGGTGTGGGCCGCCACGTCGGCCAGGTCGGGCCCGTGCTCGCCGCCGTAGGCCACCGGGATCTCGACCAGCCGGCCCGAGACCGCGCCGGCGGCCAGCTTCGGCCAGGCTTCGAGCACGTTCGCGGTGAGCGTGTCGAGGTCGATCGCGGTCGGGTCGAAGGTGAGCGTGAGGTTGTTCATGCCCGGCAGCGTCTCGCCGACGCCGGGCCATTGACGCGCGTGGTCGGCCAGGGCCCAGATGCGCTGCTGCTGCGCCAGCGTGGCGGGCGCGGGCAGCTCGCACAGCAATGCCGCGTCGCCCAGCAGATGCAGCCGGGGTGGAGGGGTGCCGCTCATCGCGGCTTATTCACGACCGAGGCTGCGGACCTTGGCCGCCAGCTTCTGCTCCACGTTGGGAGAGACGAACTTGTGGACCTCGCCGCCGAGCATGGCGATCTCGCGCACGAAGGTGCTCGAGATGAACTGGTACTTGTCGCTGGGCGTGAGGAACACGGTCTCGACGTCGGGCATCAGCGAGCGGTTCATGCCCGCGAGCTGGAACTCGTAGTCGAAGTCGGTCACGGCGCGCAGGCCGCGCACCATGGCCTTGCCGCCGCGCGCGACGACGAAGTCGCGCAGCAGGCCCGAGAAGCTTTCCACGGTGACCTGGTCGCTGTAGGGCTTCACGGCCTCGCGGGCCATGTCCATGCGTTCGGAGAGCGTGAAGAGCGCCTTCTTGTGGTGGCCCGCCGCGACGGCGACGATCACCTTGGAGAAGAGCTGGGTTGCGCGCCGCACCACGTCCTCGTGACCGAGGGTGATGGGGTCGAAGGTGCCGGGGTAAACCGCGATCACGTTGCTGGCCATGGTTGCTACTTCCTCATGCTGCCGGTGCGGCTTGTCCGGCGGATTATGCAGTCCCATCCGCCGCGCGACGCAGCAGATGGGCGTGGACGGCGCCGGCCTTCAGGTAGCGAAAGCCGGCGAGGCCGAAGGGGGCGAGTTCCTCGTCGCTCCAGCGGCGCGGCGCCTCCAGGTACACCGAGCCCCCGGCGCGCAGCGCACGGGTGGCCGCGCGCAGGGCGGGCTCGTAGAGCGCGGTGCTTTCGAAGGGCGGATCGAGGAACACGGCGTCCAGGCTGCCCGCGGCCACGCGCTCGAGCGCGGTGACGCCGTTGCCGCGCTCCACGCGCACGGCCTCGGCCTTGAGCTTGGCCTTGGCGGCCTGCAGTTGCGCGACCAGCGCGGCGTCCTGCTCGCACAGCAGCACCTGCGCGGCGCCGCGCGAGGCGGCTTCGAGGCCCAGCGCACCGGTGCCCGCGAAGGCGTCGACGCAGTGCCAGCCGGGCAGCTCGCCGCCGCCGGCACCGGCCAGGCTCGCGAGCCAGTTGAAGAGGGTTTCGCGCACGCGGTCGGGCGTGGGGCGCAGGCCGGGCTTGTCGGCCACTGAAAGGCGGGTGCGCTTCCATTCGCCGCCGATGATGCGCACCTCGCTGGGCTTCTTCGGGCCTTGCGGACTGAGCGGTTTGGCCGACTTGGCCGGCTTGCCTGCTTTGGCGGCGGGAGAACGGGAGGCGGGGGCGGCTTTCTGGGGCATGCGGCGAGCTTAACGCCGCCGCGCGCGAGGGATTTCAGAGCCCGGCCAGGGCGCGCTGCGCGAGCAGCGCGGCCAGCACGAGCATGGTGCCGCCGATGAGCGCGTCCAGCATCTGCCAGGCGCGCGGCCGTGCGAACACCGGCGCGAGCAGGCGCGCACCGAAGCCCAGCGAGGTGAACCACAGCACGCTGGCCGTGGTGGCGCCCGCCACGAACCACAGCTTGAGCAGGCCCGCTTGCTGCGCGCCCGCGCTGCCCACGAGCAGCACGGTGTCCAGGTAGACGTGCGGGTTCAGCAACGTGAAGCCGGCGGCCTGCGCCACCACCGCCACGCGCGACAGCGACGCGCCCTGCGCCGCGGCCTGCAGCGCGGCGGGCTGGCGCGCGCGCCACAGCGCCTTCAGCCCGTAGGCGCCGAGAAAGGCCGCGCCGAGCCCCGCGAGCGCGGTGGCCAGCATCGGCCGTCCGTTCAGCGCCTGCGCCATGCCGGCCACGCCGGCGCCGATCAGCACCGCGTCGCTGGCCGCGCAGAACAGCACCACCGCGCCCACGTGCTCGCGGCGCAAGCCCTGGCGCAGCACATAGGCGTTTTGCGCGCCGATGGCGACGATCAGCACCAGGCTCATGAAGAGCCCATTGGCGAAGGCGGTGGAGACATGGGCGAGGTGCGCGAGGTGGGCGAGGTTTTCGGCTTGCATGCGTCGAGGATGCCGCCTGCAACCTCTTAATTCAAACTAAACTTTCTTAATCCGATTCAGTTTTACTTCATTGCCATGCTCGACTACGCCGCCCTGAACGCCCTCGCCGCCGTGGTGCGCGAAGGCAGCTTCGAACGCGCCGCGCGCGCACTGCACGTCACGCCCTCGGCCGTGTCCCAGCGCATCAAGCAGCTCGAGGAGCGCACCGGCGGCGCGCTGCTGGTGCGCGGGCAGCCCTGCGTGGCCACCGAGGCGGGGCTGCAGCTGTGCCGGCACGTGGAGCGCGTGGGCATGCTGGAGCACGAGCTGCGCGACGCCCTGCCCGCGCTGGGCATGGGCAGCGGCGAGGCCGACGAGCGCGTCACCGTGCGGGTGGCGGTGAACGCCGACAGCCTGGCGACGTGGTTCGTCTCGGCCGCGGCGGCCTTCGCTGCGCAGGAGCCGGTCGCGCTGCTCGACCTGACCGTGGACGACCAGGACCACACCGCCGAGCGGCTGCGCAGCGGCGCGGTGCTGGCGGCCGTGACCGCGCTGGCGCAACCGGTGGCGGGGTGCAACAGCGAGGCGCTGGGCACGATGCATTACGTGGCGGCGGCCAGCCCCGCGTTCGTGCGCGCGCATTTCGCCAAGGGCGTGGGCGCGCGCACGCTGGCGAGCGCGCCGAGCCTGGTGTTCGACCGCAAGGACCGCCTGCAGGCGCGCTGGGTGCGCCGCATCTGCCACCGCAACGTGGAGACGCCGCGCCACTGGATTCCGTCGCCCAACGCCTTCGTCGAGGCGGCGTGCAGCGGCATGGGCTGGGGCATGCATCCGGCCAGCATGGTGGCCGATGCGATTCGCGAGGGGAAGCTGGTGGCGCTGGTGCCCGGCTCGACGCTGCCGGTGCCGCTCTACTGGCAGCAGGCGCGCGCGTCGCCGCGCCTGCTCGAGAAACTGGGTGCCGCGGTGCGCGCGGCGGCCGGCCAGGGCGCGCACGCCCTGGCTTGAGCCCAGGAGATCAGGGCGCCTTGGCCGCGGCCTTTGCGGCCTTGGCGTCCTTGCCGCCCACCACCACCGTCACCATGCGCTCGGGCTGCAGCTTGCGCTGGAACGCCGCCTTGATGTCGGCCGCCGTGACCGCGTTCATGCGCGCGGTCCAGGTGTCGAGGTAGTCCAGCGGCAGGTCGTGCCAGGCGATGTTGGCCACATTGCCGATCAGCTTGCGGTTGCTGTCCAGCAGCAGCGGGAAGCCGCCGATCACGTTGTCCTTGGCGGCCTTCAGCTCGCTGGCGGTCGGGCCTTCGGCCACGAACCTGGCGAGCACCTCGCGCGACATCTTCACGGCGTCCTCGGCCTGGTCGGGCCGGGTCTGGAAGCCGATGCGGAACGCGCCCGCCTCGAGCCCCGGCGCAAAGCCGCTGTAGATGCTGTAGGTCAGCCCGCGCTTCTCGCGCACCTCGTTCGTCAGGCGCGAGACGAAGCCGCCGCCGCCGAGCACGTAGTTGCCCAGCGTGAGCGCGAAGTGGTCCGGGTCCTTGCGCGGGTAGCCGGGCTGGCCGATGAAGACGTGGGCCTGGGCCGAGTCGAACGGAATGCGCTCGTCGTTGGCCGCGGTGAGCGCGGCCACCGGCGCGATGGCCGGCAGCGGCGCGCAGCCCTGCCCGGCTTGTGTCGCCGGCAGGCGCGACAGCAGCGCGGTCGCCAGCGTCTCGGCCTCGGCGCGCGTGACGGCGCCCACGATGCTGAGCTTGGCGCGGCACGGCACGATGAGCTGCTCGTAGCGCTGGCGCATGCCGGCGGTGTCGATGCGCGCGAGCGTTTCTTCCGTCACCTCCTGGCCGTAGGGATGCACGCCGTACACCGCCTGCGCGAAGGCGCGGCCCGCGACGGTCGCGGGCTTGGTGTTGGCCTCCTTGATGGCGGCGTTGATGCGTTCGCGCTCGCGCTGCCACACGTCGTCGGGGAAGGCCGGCTCGCCGATCTCGCGCGAGGCCAGCGTCACGGCCTTGTTCAGCAGCGCCGGATCGGACAGCGAGCGCAGCGAGTAGCTGGTGCGGTCGGTGCCGGCGCTCACGTCGAAGCTGGCGCCCAGGTCGGCCCAGGCTTCGCCGAGGGCGTTCTGGTCGAGCGCGGGCTCGCCGTTCCTGCCGGCGCGCACGCCCTTCTCGACCATGGCCGAGGTGGTGCTCGCCAGGCCGGCCTGCGCGGCCGGGTCGCGGCGGCTGCCGGCGTCGAAGTCGACCTGCACGTCGACGATCGGCAGCGCATTGGTCGCCACCAGGTAGATCCTGGCGCCGTTGGCCAGCGTCCAGTGCTGGATGGGCAGCGCGGCCTGCGCGCTGGTCATGCCGAAAAGAGCGGTTGCGCCCGTCAGTACTGCGTACTGCGCTATCTTTTTAAGAGTAAACATGGAATCCGTACCTTTCAGCGCAGTTCGCCTGCGGGCGCCGCGAAGCCGCGGCCGCGCTTGGGTTCGGGCGGCAGCGGGCGCAGGGTGGCCACCGTGAGCTGGTCGTCGCCGAAGTACCTGGCGGCCACGGCCTGCACCTGGGCGGCCGTGACGGACTGCAGCCGCGCGACGATGCGCTCGCTGGCGTCCAGCGGCAGGCCCTGGATCCAGTTGCTGCCGAGTTCGCGCGCCTGCGCCATCACCGAGTCGCGCTTGTAGGTTTCGCTGGCCACCCACTGGGTCTTGACGCGGGCCAGTTCGGCTTCGCCCACGCCGTCCTTGGCGATGCGCGCCATCTGGGCGCGCAGCGCGGCCTCGACCGCCTCGGCGCTCTTGCTGGCGGCCGGAACGCCGTCGAGCACGAAGAGCTGCGGGCCGCGGCCGACGAAGCCCGAATAGGCGCCGGCCGAATCGGCGACGCGGTCGGGGCCTTGCGTGAGCGCGCGGTCGAGCCGCGCACCGGCGTAGCCGTCGAGCACGGCCGACAGCACCACCAGCGCCCAGGCGTCGCTGTTGGTGTCGTCGATGCCGGCGAGCTGCGGCACGCGGTAGGCGAGCGACACGTAGGCCTGCTCGGCCGGCGCCTTGAATTCGAGGCGGCGCACGCCGCGCTGCGCGGGCTCGACGCGCGGCTTGCGCGCCGGCACGGCACGCGAGGGGATGCGGCCGTAGTACTTCTCGGCCATGGCGCGCACCTGCGCCACGTCGACATCGCCGGCCACCACCAGCACGGCGTTGGCGGGCACGTACCAGCGCTTGTGGAAGTCGCGCACGTCCTCGGGCGTCATGGCGTCGAGGTCGCTCATCCAGCCGACCACGGGGCGGTGGTACGGCGAGGCGGTGAAGACGGCGGCGTTCTGCTGCTCGCCGAGCAACGCGCGCGGCTGGTCTTCGGTGCGCAGGCGGCGCTCTTCCTTGACCACCTCGATCTCGCGCTTGAACTCGTCGTCGGGCCACTGGTTGTTGGCGAAGCGGTCGGACTCGAGCTTCATCACCTGCTCGAGGCTGCCGACCGGAATCTGCTGGTAATAGCCGGTGTAGTCGCGCGTGGTGAAGGCGTTTTCCTGGCCGCCCAGGGCCGCCACGCGGCGCGAGAACTCGCCGGGCTTGATGTCCTTGGTGCCCTTGAACATCATGTGTTCGAGCGCATGTGCCACACCGGAGGTGCCGTCGACCTCGTCCATGGAACCGACGCGAACCCAGACCATCTGCACCGCCGTCGGCGAGCGCCGGTCGGGCTGCACGATCAGCGTCATGCCGTTGGCCAGGGTGAATTGCTGGGGGCCGGGCGCCGCGGCTGCGGCGGCGGAAGGCGCGGAGGAAGCCGGTGTGGGCTGGGCCAGCGCAGGCATGGCCCACGACGCGAAGAGCGCCATCGCCAGCACCGCACCAGACGCAGCACGGCGTGGCGGGAGGTGTTTCATAGAATGGGTCGGATTGTAAAAAGCTCCTGATGTTCAGTTTCTTCAAGAAAAAACCGCCTGCCGAGACCCCCGACACGCCGGCGCCCCCGTCGTCGGACGCGCCTGCCGCCCCGGAGCCCGCGCCCACGCGCTCGGTGTTCTCGCCTTCGAGCTGGTTCGGCTCGAAGCCGGCGGTGGAAGAAACGCCTGTGGCGCCACCGCCTGCTGCCCCGCCGCCCGCAGCACCGCCGCCCGTTGCGCCGCCGCCTGCCGCACCGCCTCTGGCGGCTCCTCCTGTTGTCGCGCCGCCCCCGCCGGCTCCGTTGGTTGCCCCGCCGGTCGTGGCGCCCGCCGCACCCACGCCAGCCCCCATACCGGCACCGGTGCCTGCACCCGCCCCCGCACCGGTGTTCGTTGCGCCACCGCCGCCCGCTCCAGCGCCGGCCCCTGTGCCCGCACCGGTCGCCGCCCCCGCCCCGGTCGCGGAAATTGCCGTCGCCACCGAGCGCAAGAGCTGGTTCGACAAGCTCAAGACCGGCCTGCGCAAGACCGGCACCGGCATCCAGGCGGTGTTCGTCAACGCGCAGATCGACGACGCGCTCTATGAAGAGCTCGAATCGGCCCTGCTGATGGCCGACACCGGCGTGAAGGCGACCGAGTTCCTGCTGGAAGACCTGCGCGGCCGCGTCAAGCGCCACATGGCCACCAACGCCACCCAGGTCAAGGCGCTGCTGGCCGAGGCCGTGGCCGACCTGCTCAAGCCGCTGGAAAAGCCGCTGGTCATCGGCCAGTACACGCCCACCGTGATCATGGTGGCCGGCGTCAACGGCGCGGGCAAGACCACCTCCATCGGCAAGCTCACCAAGCACCTGGCCAACGAAGGCGCCTCGGTGCTGCTGGCCGCGGCCGACACCTTCCGGGCGGCGGCGCGCGAGCAGCTGCTGGTCTGGGCCGACCGCAACACGGTCGAGATCGTGAGCAACGAGGGCGGCGACCCGTCGGCCGTGAGCTTCGACGCAGTGAACGCCGGCAAGGCGCGCGGCAAGGACGTGGTGCTGGTCGACACGGCCGGGCGCCTGCCCACGCAGCTGCACCTGATGGACGAGCTCAAGAAGATCAAGCGCGTGGTCACCAAGGCCGACGCCACCGCGCCGCACGAGGTGCTGCTGGTGATCGACGGCAACACCGGCCAGAACGCGCTGGCGCAGGTCAAGGCCTTCGACGAGACGCTGGGCCTCACCGGCCTGATCGTGACCAAGCTCGACGGCACGGCCAAGGGCGGCGTGCTGTGCGCCATTGCGCGCGAACGGCCGATTCCGGTGTACTTCATCGGCGTGGGCGAGAAGCTGGAAGACCTCGAGACCTTCAGCGCACGCGAGTTCGCGCAAGCCCTGCTGGGCTGACGCCGGCACCCTCCAATGTAAAAACGGCCCCCGCTTGCGCCGGGGCCGTTTTTCTTTTCTTCTTCTATCCCTGCTCCCTGCTCCCTGCTCCCTGCCCCCCGCCCTTCTCGGGCTGATGGCGGACGGATGGTCGTCCGCTCTTCTCTTTTCCTGGGTCAGAGGCCGAACGGCCCCGTGGGCATGCACAGCACGCGGCCCGTGCAGTTGCTTGCCTTGTAGTAGTACGTGCGGTTCTCCCCCCCGACGACCAGCGGGCCGACGAAGGCGAAGCCCTCCGCACCCATGGCGTTGGACTTCTCGATGTCGGCCTCCAGGGTGCTCTGCCCCGGCACGGCCTGGAACGTGAAGGTGGTGGATTGCGACAGGTCCTTCACGAAGATGTTGCCGAACATGGCCGGACCGCGGAAGCGGAAGCCGCGTGCGCCCGCTTCCTCGAACTGGCCCAAGGCGCCGTTCGTGTCGGCCGCGTCGTCCTTCACTTCATAGGAGAAGGTGGAGCCGGCATCCGAGCTCTTCTCGAAGATCGCGACGTTGGCCCCGCCGAAGAGGAAGAACGGCGAGACATTGAAGTAGCCGTCGGCGCCCTGGGCGTTGCTGCCGGCAATGAAGTCGGTCTTGTTCGTGGCCGCGGCATCCGTGCGGTAGCTGTAGGTGGCGCTGGTGTTGCTGTCCTTGCGGTACAGCATGACCGACACGCCGTTCACGCTGTCCGCGCCGACCCAGTGGTAGCCGCGGCCGCCCGCTTCGTTGGCCTGGAGCAGGAACGCAGCAGTGTCCGCCGGCTCGCCCTTCGTCTCGTACACGTAGGTGGTGTCGCCGGTCTTCACGTAGACATTGGCGCCGGTGCCGGATGCGGGCGCCGTCAACGCGCTCAGGAACATGAACCCCTTGGCGCCCTCGGTATTGAGGTCATTCAGGAAACCGGCGGTATCGACGGGGTACGGCACTTGCTCGTACATGAAGGTGCTGACCGCGGGTGCCGGCTCGGGCGCGGGTTCCGGTTCGGGCACCGGTTCGGGCGCGGGTGCCGGAGCGGGAACCGACGGAATGCCGCCGATGGGTGCGAAACCGTTGCCGTCGTTGCCGCCGCCACCGCACGCCGCCAAGGCGAGGGTTGCAGCCACTGCAGCGGCCACGGCCGCGAACTTGAAATTCATTGGAAAAAACCTCCGGGATCGATTCGATAGTTCTGAGCGCACCGGCAGCGCCCGGAATTGCTCCGAAGTGCCAGCGCCTATCGAAGGTAAAGGCAGGCCATTGCCTTCACCAGTGCCGAAAGTCACATCATCTGACGTCTATGGCATGCATCAGCATGCAAATTAGTACAAATTGATTCAACCACTTTCCAAGACGAAATCTACCTGGCACCGAGCTCCGTCATCGCCCGCAACAGCGATTCCGCCGCCACCGGCTTGAACAGCACCGGCACGCGCGACTCGCGCACGCGCTGCAGACGGTCGGGCGAGGTCTCGCCCGTGATGAGCAGCAGCGGCGTGGCCGCGCCGTCGTCGTCGCCCTGGCTGAGGCGAAGGCCCGCGTCGAGTCCGTCGGCGCCGTCGGCCAGGCGGTAGTCGCACAGCAGCAGGTCGAAGGGCCGGCCCTCGGCCGCCGCCTGGCGCAGCGCGGCCGCGGCGGCGGCCTCGCTGTCCACGGCGTGCGCGTCGACCGCGTGGGAACGCAGCAAGCCGGTCATGGCCTCGCGGATCTCCAACTCGTCGTCCAGCAGCAGCACGCGGCCGGGCAGCGCAAGGGCCGGGTTGCGAAAGCCCGCGGGGGCGTCGGCAACGCACGGCGCGGCCATCGGCGTGCCGGCCGGCGCCCCGATGGCAGGCACCACCACCCGGAAGAAGGTGCCGCGGCCCGGCCGCGAATGCATCTGCACCGGATGCCCGAGCAGCCGCGACAGCCGCTGCACGATCGACAGCCCGATGCCCAGGCCGCGCGAACGGTCGCGGCCCGGATTGTTGACCTGGTAGAACTCCTCGAAGATCCGGCTCGACTGCTCCCGCGCAATGCCGATGCCGCTGTCGCGCACCTCGATCCACACCGTGTCGCCGCGGTCGCGCGCCGTGACGGTCACGCCGCCGCGCGCCGTGTACTTCAGCGCGTTGTCCATCAGGTTGGACAGCATGCGGTGCAGCAGCTGCGGGTCGCTGTGCACCCACAGGCCGCTGGCGCGCACGCGAAGCTGCAGTTCTTTCTGCTCGGCGCGCGCCGCGAAGGTGTGGTTGAGCGGCAGGAACAGCGCGTCGAGCTGCACCGGCTGCGGCGCGGGCGTGATCACGCCGGCGTCGAGGCGCGAGACATCGAGCATGGTGTCCAGCGACGCGCCCAGCGCGTTCACCGCGCGCATCAGGCGCTCGGCGTTGCGGCCTTCGGGGCGGCCGCGCAACTCGTTTTCCAGCGCCGCGCCGAACAGCGCAATGGCATGCAGCGGCTGGCGCAGGTCGTGGCTGGCGGTGCCGAGGAAGCGCGTCTTCTCCTCGCTGGCGCGCTCGGTGGCGGCGATCTGCTCGCCCAGCCGCACGGCCAGCGCCTCGTTCTCGAAACGCAGCATGAGCGATTCGGTCAGCAGCTTGTGCTGGCCCGTTCCCGCGTGCAGCGTAAGCAACAGGTAGGCCGCGCCGGCAGCCGCCAGGAACAGGTGCAAGCCGTCGCCCTGCCAGGCCAGCGCGGTGATCATGCCCAGCGACATCGGCATGGTGTAGCCGAACAGCGCCGGCTTCAGCGGCCACAGCGACTGCGCGGCCCGCGCGCAGCTGCCGACGATCACGGTCATCAGCAGCGAGGTCATCGGCAGGTTGTTGTGCGGCACGATGAGCCAGGGCACCACCGCCGTGACCATGCTCACCAGCGTGACCATGCGCGAGATCTTGCGGGCCCAGTACGCGCTTTCGTGCGCCGGCCGCCCGGGCGTCCAGCGCGGGGTGAAGAGCACGTAGATGTCGGCGACCAGCAGCGCGGCCAGCCAGAACAGCAGGCTCGGGTCCTTCAGCTGCGAATAGATGATCGCGCCGAACACGATCACGAAGACCATGTGGGTCAGCGTGGAGGCGATGTAGGTGCTGTAGACCGACGCGATGTTCTCGCGCAGCACCCGCTGAGCGAGCGCGATGTCGGCCGAGGGGTCGTTCTGCGCCGCGGCTGGCACGCTCGGGTCAGTGCAGCGTGCTGATCAGCTGGGCGCGCGAACGCATCCCGAACAGCAGCAGGATGGTCGATACATGGTTCTTCACCGTGCCTTCGCTCAGGTTCGCGAGCTGCGCGATTTCCTTGTTGGCCTTGCCCTCGAGCACCCACTGCAGCACCTGCATCTGGCGCGGCGTGAGCTCCTGCCAGGCGCCGGCATGGGCGAATTCGGCGTAGCCGGTGAGCGCCCTTGGCGTGGCCGGCGGCGGCAGTTCGGCCGCGCCAGCCAGGGGATCGAGCAGGCCGCAGGCGCGGATGAAGCTCACCACTTCCTTCAGGTCGGCCGATTTCGGCAGGAAGGCCGCGGCGCCCAATGCGAGCACGCCCTGCGCCAGGGTGGTGTTGCCCGTGCCCGAAAGCACCACGATGCGCGCGCCGGGGAACCGCAGGCGGAATTCGGCCAGGCCGCTCAGGCCGTGGGTGTCGGGCAGCGCCAGGTCGAGCAGCACGAGGCCGATGGCGGCCTGGTGGGTTTCGTACAAAGCAAGCGCGTCGGCGACGTTGCCGGCCTCGAAGACCTCGATGTGGGCGCCGGACGAGGCGGCCTGCGCCTGCACCAGCGCGCAGACGCCCAGGCGCAGCAGGTCGTGGTCGTCAACCACCAGGATGGCCGTGGGCGCGCGGGGAGGTGTGCCGGTCTCCGCGGCCGGTGACAGCGGTGCGGGGGCAGAGTCGATGGGTACCACGTGCGCGATCTTAGCGGGGCCACATTTTGGCGACAGTGCTGAAAGTCATGGGATCACAGATGGCTGTAGTGCTTAATGCTACTTTATTGATAGCAATTTCACATGGCATGCACGCTTGCCATCGGGCTTTTCTGGGGGCACCATGAAAGCCTCGCCCCCCGAACGGCGCCACCGGACGGCGCTCCTGGAGACTTCGAATGGCCCACACCGCCGCCGCCCCGCTCGGCACCAGCGACCGCAAGGTCGACCGCCTGCTCGCCCACTACGAGCAGAGCCACCGCCACCCGACCAACGAGCTGATCCACTTCGCGGCCATCCCCGCGATCATGCTGAGCATCGTCGGGCTGCTGTTCGCGATCCATCCGTGGGTGGCCTACGGCTTCGTGGCGGCCAGCCTGGTCTATTACGCGCTGCTGCGCGCGCCGGTCTTCCTGCTGACCATGGCGCTCCTGACCGCCGTGGCCCTGGGCCTCGTGCATGCGATGGGCGGGCTTGTATTGCCGGTTTCAGCCGCTATCTTTGTAGTGGCCTGGATCTTCCAGTTCGTGGGCCACAAGGTCGAAGGCAAGAAGCCGTCGTTCTTCGAAGACATTCAATATCTCTGGGTCGGCCCGCTGTTCGTGCTCTCCAAGCTGTTCCTAAAGCTCGGCATCCGCTGGTAGCTTTCAGCTATCCGGACGATAGGAATCCAAGGGAACCCTGGGCTTAGCACTCCCTCTAACCGAGTGCTAATATGGCCAACACAAAGGAGTTTCCCCTGATGACAACGCTGTCTGGAGTCTCTGCCAACCAGCTGGCCGTCGCCAATCCATGGTCGATGGTCCCCCCGCTGGGCAACCTGGATGCCTACATTTCGGCCGCCAACCGCCTGCCGATGCTCACGCTCGAAGAAGAGCAGGGCTTCGCACGCAAGCTGCGCGACCAGAACGACCTCGAATCCGCCGGCGCGCTCGTGCTGTCGCACCTGCGCCTCGTGGTTTCCATTTCCCGCCAGTACCTGGGCTACGGGCTGCCGCACGGCGACCTGATCCAGGAAGGCAACGTCGGTCTCATGAAGGCCGTGAAGCGTTTCGACCCCGACCAGGGCGTGCGGCTCGTGAGCTACGCCATGCACTGGATCAAGGCCGAGATTCACGAGTACATCCTGAAGAACTGGCGCATGGTCAAGGTCGCGACGACCAAGGCCCAGCGCAAGCTGTTCTTCAACCTGCGCTCGATGAAGCAGAGCTTCAAGGCCGACTCGGCCGCGGCCGACAACGGCACGCACCGCGAAACGCTGAGCCCCGACGAGGTGTCGCAGATGGCGACCCGGCTCAACGTCAAGCCAGAGGAAGTGCTCGAGATGGAAACCCGCCTGTCGGGCGGTGACGTCATGCTCGACCCGGGCCCGACCGACGACGGAGATGAAGCCTTCGGCCCCATCGCCTACCTGGCCGACGCCACGCAGGAACCGACCGCCCTGCTCGAATCGCAGCAGCGCGACCGCCTGTCCAGCGACGGCATCGCCACGGCGCTCGAAGCGCTGGACGACCGCAGCCGCCGCATCGTCGAAGAACGCTGGCTCAAGGTGAACGACGACGGTTCGGGCGGCATGACGCTGCACGACCTGGCCGCGGTGTACGGCGTGAGCGCCGAGCGCATTCGCCAGATCGAAGTGGCCGCGATGAAGAAGATGAAGAAGGCGCTCGCCGACTACGCGTAAGCCGTCGTCTTCCTCCAGCAAAAAGCCCGGCACTGCCGGGCTTTTTCATTTGGAGAGCGTTCGCATCGCCCGCTTCGCGATGTAGCGGGTTTCGGGAGCGTCCGATTCCGCCAGCCACCGCGCGCAGAGTCGGTCCACCCACTCACCCTGGCTCTTGCTCGCGTCGTTGAGCCAGTTCGCCACCGAGTTCTGCACGTAGCGGCTGGCGTCGGCGCGCAGCGGTTCGAGCAGCGGCAAGGCACGCCACGGCTCCTTCTTGAGCGCCTCGATCTGCGCGCACCACACGCCGCGCGGGCGCGTGAGTTCGCTCGCAAAGCGGCGGATGTTCGGGTCGGCGTCGGCCACCCACGGCTGCAGCAGCGCGAGCGCCTCGTCGAGCGACGCGATCACCGCGTCGCGCACCGCCATCCATGCGATCTCGCGCACGCCGAAATGCGGATCGGCGGCAAAGCGCCGCACCGCCTCCAGCTGCGCCGGCAGCGGCAGGCCCGACAGCGTGACCCACTGCGCCGCCCAGCAGCGCGCCACATCGCTCGCGTGCGTGGCCAGACTGTGGGCGACCGCATCGCGCTCGCCGTGCAGCGCCGCCAGGTCGTAGAGCGCACGCGCGATATGGCCGTGCCGCTGCATCGGCTTGAAGGCGCTCAGCATGGCCAGCGTGTCGACCAGCCGCTCGCTCTGCGCATCGAGGCCGATGTGCCCCGCCACGCTGCGCGCGAGCCGCGGCAGCTCCAGCGCCATGAATTCGTTGAGGTTGACGCTCTCGAGCAGCCCGTCGTTGAGGGCCTGCAGCACCTCGGGCGGAATCAGCGCGATGCGAAAGGCGCCCTTGCGCCCCTTCAGATGCTCGACCGAGCCGGCGACAGCCACCGCCGCGTCCATGGGCCGGTGCGCCTCAGGACGCGAGCAGCGTCTTCAGGTCCGCCACCATCGGCGCCACGCCCGCGCCATAGCGCGCGTAGAGCCGCAGCCGGCCCTGCGTGTCGTAGACGTAGCTGGCGGCCGAGTGGTCCATCGAATAGCTCGTGGGCGTCTTGCCGTCGACCTTCTTGTAGTAGACCTTGTAGTCCTTGGCGACAGCGGCCAGCTCGTCGGGCGTCGGGATCAGCGCGACGAAGCCGGGGTCGAACGCACCCATGTAGGCCTTCAGCACCTCGGGCGTGTCGCGCGCGGGGTCGACCGTGAGGAACAGCACCTGCAGCTTGTCGCCGTCCTTGCCGAGCTGCTGCTTGACCTGCGCCATCTCGGTCATGGTGGTCGGGCAGACGTCGGGGCACTGCGCATAGCCGAAGAACAGCACCACCACCTTGCCCTTGAAGTCGGCCATGGTGCGGACCTTGCCGTCGGCGTCCTTCAGCGAGAAGTCCTTGGCGTAGTCCGCGCCTGTGATGTCGACGGCATTGAAGTTCTGCCTGGTCTCGTTGCCGCAGCCCGCGAGGCCCAGGCCCAGGGCGGCGCCCATGCCCACCCAGCCGGCACCCGCGGCCATCCATCGAAGTGCGTTGCGCTTGTTCATGAAGACGTGGTCAGTGAAGGTAGTGATCGACGAGCAGCGCCAGGAACAGCACGCTCAGGTGGATCAGCGAAAAGCGGAAGGTCTTGCGCGCCAGCGTGTCCGAGTAGTTGCGCCACAGCGCGAACGCGTAGCCGGTGAAGCCCACGCTCACCGCCACGGCCACCGCCAGGTACAGCCAGCCGCTCATGCCGTAGATGAAGGGCATGAGGCAGGCCGCGAACAGGATGAAGGTGTACAGCAGCACCTGCAGCCGCGTGAACTCGTTGCCGTGCGTGACCGGCAGCATCGGCAGGCCGGCCTTGCGGTAGTCCTCCACGCGGTACAGCGCCAGCGCCCAGAAGTGCGGCGGTGTCCACAGGAAGATGATGAGGAAAAGAATCAGCGCCTCGGGGCCCACGTCGCCCGTCATGGCGGCCCAGCCCAGCACCGGCGGCATGGCACCCGATGCCCCGCCGATCACGATGTTCTGCGGCGTGGCCGGCTTCAGGATGACCGTGTAGACCACCGCATAGCCCACGAAGGTGGCGAAGGTGAGCCACATGGTGAGCGGGTTGACCGTGAACCACAGCAGCACCGAGCCCGCGGCGCACAGCAGCCCCGAGAAGGCCAGCGCCTGCATGTCGCTGAGTTCGCCGCGCGCCGTGGGGCGCCAGGCGGTGCGCTTCATCTTGGCGTCGATGCCCTTCTCGACCAGGCAATTGAACGCCGCCGCCGCACCCGCCACCAGCCAGATGCCGATGCAGGCCAGCACGGCGCGCTGCACCTCGGCCCACGACGGCAGGCCGGGCACGGCCAGCACCATGCCGATCAGCGCGCAGAACACGATCAGCTGCACCACGCGCGGCTTGGTCAGCGCGTAGAACTGGCGCAGCACATTCGCTGTGCTGGTTTGCTGAACGGGAATCGGGGTGCTCACGCGGTGGCCTTCCTTGGGTTGTTGTTGTGACCGGTTGCATTGTCACTGGCGCGCGACCTCAGGGCCGCGGCATCGCGGCGGCTCTCGCAAAGTGCCCAGGTGAGCACCACGGCCAGCGCCGCGGCGCCGCCGGTATGCAGCACGGCGGCCGCCAGTGGCCAGCCGAGCAGCACGTTGCCCAGGCCGGTGGCCAGCTGCAGCAGCGCCAGGCCCGCGAGCCAGTGCGCCTGCGGGCGCAGCGCGTCGATGCGGCGCAGGCGCCACGCCAGCACGCCGAGCGCCACGAACACCGCATAGGCCATCAGCCGGTGCGCGTAGTGGATGGCGGTGAGCGCGGAGAAATCGAGCGGCTGGCCGTCGCCGGTCACGCCCAGGTGGCGCCAGATCTCGAAGCCCTGCGCGAAGTTCATCGCGGGCCACCAGCTGTCCTGGCAGGTCGGGAACTGCGTGCACGCCAGCACCGCGTAGTTGGTGCTGACCCAGCCGCCCATCGCGATCTGCAGCACCAGCAGCACCGTGGTCGCGACGAGGCCGTTGCGCAGCGCCGGCGACACCGGCGTCGGCAGGCGGTCCGAGGCAGCCTGCCGGTAGCGGACCGCCTGGAAGCACAGCAGCGCGAGCAGAACGATGGCACCGAGCAGATGCAGCGTGACGATCGCAGGAAACAGCTTCCAGGTGACGGTCATCGCGCCGAATGCGCCCTGCAGGCTGACCCAGAACAGCGTGAACGTGGGCCACCAGGCATTGAGCGTTGCGTGATCGCGGCCATCCACCGGCGGAGCGCCCGTCCACGCACGGCGCAGCCGAACCACCCAGGTTGCTACCGCCAGGACGAAGATCAACACGCCCACGCCGGTCGCAAGATAGCGATGAACCATCTCGACCCATGCCTTGCCGTGCGTCACCGGCCCGGTCGGCTGGGCCGATTGCGCCATCGCGATCTCGTGGCGCGCGCCGGCCGGGCTGGCGTTGCCGTAGCAGCCGGGCCAGTCGGGGCAGCCGAGGCCCGAATCGGTGAGGCGCGTGAAGGCGCCGAACAGGGTCAGGTCGAAGGTGAGGAACAGCGTGAGCACGGTCAGCGCATGCAGCCGCCGCGCCGGACCGGCGCCCGCGTTGCGGCGCCACACCCACACGAGCGGGCCGAGCGCGATCAGCACGCCGGCGGCCATGAGCCAGGCGATGGGCGTCAGATCGTAGAGCGAGCTCGTGTCCATGCGGTCGGTCTCAGCGGCCCGGTTCGTCCCACGACGCCGAGGCGCGCAGCAGGCGGTCGAGGTCGCGCTTGGCGCGGCCGGCGCCGGCGGCGTCCATGCGCGCGGGGAAACGCATCATCCAGTTGCCCATCGGGTCGACCACGTAGAGGTGTTCGGCGAGGGTGTGGCCCTGCACGGGCGCGAGCCACCTGGCGAGCTGGTCGGCCGGCACGCGCAGCACGGTGGCGCCGTGCAGGCCGTTGTCCAGCCGCTCGGGCACGGGAGCGGCATCGCTCACGAGCCAGACGCGGTCCATGCGGTCCTTTTCGCGGCCCAGGCTCTCGCGCAGCTGGCGCTGCAGGTAGAGCTGCTGCTCGCACAGCGCATTGCAGGCGGCATCGGCCACCGCGACCAGCAGCCACTGGCCCTTCAGCGTGGCGACGTCGACCGGCGCGCCGTTGCGGTCGGTGGCGGTCAGCTTCGGCAGTTCGTGCTGCGGATCGATGAGCTCGCCGTACACGCTGCGGCCCTCGGGCCGGATCACGTAGTAGGTGAAGTACGAGGCAATGACCGGCGCCGCGCACATCAGCATCACGGCGATCATCTTCCAGCGCCCGGCGACCGTGCGCCGGCCCTCCCCTTCGTCGAGCGCCTGGCTGGGCGACGGCATCGAATGCACCGTCAGGCCCAGCGGCTCGTCAGAAGCGGCCATCGCGTGCGCGGCGCCTTGAGCGGCGGAGGGGTGTGATGAGTTGGAACCAGACATAGAGGATGACGACGAGGGCCGACAGGCCGAACCACTGGAATGCGTAACCGTAGTGCCTCTCCAGCCCCAGCGCCGGGGCCGGCCAGTCGCGCTGCAGGCCCTCGGAGGCCGCGCCGCTCTGCTGCAGCGACACGTCGGTGCGCAGCGGCAGCTTGGTCTCGGCGCGGAAGGCCTCCAGGTCGAGATTTTGCCGGATGGGCGAATACCCTTCGACGGCCGGTGTCGGGGCGGCCGGCGCCGCCGGGCTGGCTCCCGGAGCCGAGGCTGCGGGCGCTGGTGCCGCTGGTGCGGATGCCGCCGGGGCCGGCGCGGCTGCGGCGCTGCCCAGTTCCAGCAGATGGCTCGGCGGCGGCTCGATCAGTGCCGTGACCTCCACGATGCCGGCCGGCGTCTCGACCGCGCCGAGTTGCGTGCGGTCGACGAAATTGCGCTGGATCCAGCCGCGCTGCACCATCACCGCCTGCTCGGTGCCCTCGAGCGCGAACGGCGTCAGCACGTAGAAGCCGGGCGTGCCGTGCATCTGGCGGTTGTCGAGGTACACGGTCTGCGGCGTGAGCCAGAGGCCGCGCAGGCGCACCGGGCGGTGCATGGCGTCGGAGGCCTTGCCGAGCGCGAGGAACTCGGCCTGGGTCAGCGGCGGCTTGAGCTTCTCGGCGTCGATGCTGGCCTGCAGCGCTTCTTTCTGCGCGGCGCGCGACAGCTGCCAGCGGCCGAGCGACACGGTGGCGGCCACCGTCAGCACGGCGGCGAGGGTGATCACCCAGAAGCGGCCCGGGCGGCGCCGTTCTTCGGGGTACAGGGGTTGGGGAGTCACTGGAGTGGGCGAGGCCTGCGGCCGATAATGCGGGTCATGAAATACTTTGTCGCCCTGGTCTTCCTGGGCATCTTCGCGAGCCTCGCGTTTGCCCTGTACTTCATGCTGAAGGACGGGCGCAACGGGCGCGCCAAGAGCGGCGGCATGGCGCGCGCCCTCACCTTTCGGATCGGCCTCTCGGTGTTTTTGTTCCTCTGCATGTTGCTCGCCTGGAAACTCGGCTACATCCAGCCCACCGGACTCCCGCTCGGCAAGTAGATGGTGCTCGTTCCACGAGAACCATGAAAAAGGCGCCTTCCGGCGCCTTTTTTGTGGAATGCCGTTGGGTTCGCTCAAAGCCAGTAGACCAGCATGTAGAGGCCGAGCCAGACCACGTCGACGAAGTGCCAGTACCAGGCCGCGCCCTCGAAGCCGAAATGGCGCTCCGGCGTGAAGTGGCCCTTGCGCAGGCGCAGCGTGATGAACAGCAGCATCAGCATGCCGATGAACACGTGCAGGCCGTGGAAGCCGGTCAGCATGAAGAAGGTCGAACCGTAGGTGCCCGAGCTGAGCTTGAGGTTCAGTTCGGTGTACAGGTGGTGGTATTCGTACCCTTGCACGCCCAGGAAGATCACGCCGAGCAGCACGGTGAGCCACATGAAGCGGATGGTCTGTGCGCGGTGACCGGCACGCAGCGCGTGATGGGCGATGGTGAGCGTCACGCCCGAGCTCAGCAGCAGCGCGGTGTTGATCGTGGGCAGCCAGAACGGGCCGACCGTCTGGAACGGCTCGACGATGCCGGCCGGCGAACCGGTGGCGCCGGCCGCGATGCTGGGCCACACGGCCTTGAAGTCGGGCCACAGCAGCGCGTTGTCCAGGCTGCCGAGCGCGGGCAGCGAGTGGGTGCGGGCCCACCACAGCGCGGTGAAGAACGCGCCGAAGAACATCACTTCCGAGAAGATGAACCAGCTCATGCTCCAGCGGAACGAGAGGTCGATCTTGTGGCCGTACTGGCCGCTCTCGCTTTCGCCGATGGCGGTGCGAAACCAGACGAACAGCGTGCCGAGCCAGATCACCATGCCCACCAGCAGAGACCAGGCGCCCCACTCGTGGCCGTTGATCCATTGCGCGGCGCCCAGGATCACGAAGAACAGGCCGATCGCGGCCGAGACCGGATAGGCCGACGGTCCTGGCACGAAGTAGTAGGGCGTGGTGCCGTGGGTGGTTGAACTCATATCAGCTCCTGGCTTTCTTTCTTCTCTCGATTCAATGGATTCTGCTTGTCGCGGGTTGCTGCTTCTTCAGGCCGCCGCCACCACATGGCGCACCAGCAGCACCAGCGCGACCACGAAGACGATCACGGCCGCGAACGCCACCGCAATGATGTGCAGCGGGTTCAGCTTGCCCAGGTCTTCCTGGTAGGCGCTGTTCTTGCGAACGCCGAAGAACGACCACCCCACCGCCTTCACCGTGTCCCACAGCGAAGCCTTCGGCCGGAAGGAGGGATCGGTCACGAGCGCGGCTCATCGCTGGTGTTCACAACGGCGGCCACCGGGGCCGCTGGCGTCTTGCCGCCCACCTCGAAGAAGGTGTACGACAGCGTGATGGTCTTCACGTCCTTGGAAATCTTGGGGTCGATCACGAACGCGACCGGCCACTGCTTCTTCTCGCCCGGATCGAGCGTGTACTGGTTGAAGCAGAAGCACTCGAGCTTGTTGAAGTACGGCGCGGCCTGCTGCGGCGCGTAGCTCGGGATGGCCTGCGCGGCCATGCGGCGGTTCTGCACGTTCTGGAACTCGTACATCACCGTGTTGAGCTGGCCCGGGTGCACCTGGATGGTCCGCTCCGCGGGCTTGAAGTCCCAGAGGCCGCCGCGCACGTTGGAGTCGAACTCCACCGTGATGGTGCGGCTCAGGTCGACCTGCGTGTTGTCGGGCACGCGCACGTTCTTGCCGCCGCTGGCGCCGCCGGGCACCTCGAGCTCGGAGAGCGCGAGGATGTTGATGCCGGTCATCTCGCAGATCGCGCGGTACATCGGCACCAGCGCGTAGCCGAAGGCGAACATGCCGCAGGCGACCACGGCCAGCTTGCCGACCATGCGGACATTGGCGCGCCGGATGCGTTGGCCGAGGCTCATGCTGCTGCTCCCGTTCGTTGCGAGGGTGGCGGTTCAGCGTCCGCTGAACCAGACCATGCGCACGATGAAGCCGATGAAGAACACCACCGCGATGGAGGCCAGCGTGAGCCCCATGCGGCGATTGTTCCTTTTCTGTTCGGGTGTCATCGTGGTCGTCGTGCGGTGCGCGAAGCGATCAACCGATCACCTTGGTGGCGGTCGCGTCGAGCTTGGGCGGGTTCTCGAAGGTGTGGAACGGGGCCGGCGACGGCACTTCCCATTCGAGGCCCTCGGCACCTTCCCACGGCTGCTGCGCGGCCTTCTCGCCCTTGCCGCGCATGGTGGGCAGCACCACGAACAGGAAGAAGTAGACCTGCGCGAAGCCGAAGAAGAACGCACCGACCGACGCCACGGCGTTGAAGTCGGCGAACTGCATCGGGTAGTCGGCGTAGCGTCGCGGCATGCCGGCCAGGCCCAGGAAGTGCATCGGGAAGAAGGTCACGTTGAACGAGATCAGCGACCACCAGAAGTGCACCTTGCCGCGCGTCTCGTTGTACATCACGCCGGTCCACTTGGGCACCCAGTAGTAGAAGCCCGAGAACATGGCGAACAGCGAGCCGGCCACCAGCACGTAGTGGAAGTGGGCCACCACGTAGTAGGTGTCCTGCAGCTGCGTGTCGATGGGCGCGACGGCCAGGATCAGCCCGGTGAAGCCGCCCATCGTGAACACGAAGATGAAGCCGACCGCGAACAGCATGGGCGTCTCGAAGGTCATCGAGCCCTGCCACATGGTGGCGATCCAGTTGAAGATCTTCACGGCCGTGGGCACCGCGATCAGCATGGTCGCGTACATGAAGAACAGCTGGCCGGTGAGCGGCATGCCGGTCGTGAACATGTGGTGCGCCCACACGATGAACGACAGGATGGCGATCGACGAGGTGGCGTACACCATCGAGGCGTAGCCGAACAGGCGCTTGCGGGCGAAGGCCGGCACCACCTGGCTGATGATGCCGAAGGCCGGCAAGATCATGATGTAGACCTCGGGGTGGCCGAAGAACCAGAAGATGTGCTGGTACATCACCGGGTCGCCGCCGCCGGCGGGGTTGAAGAAGCTGGTGCCGAAGTGGCGGTCGGTCAGCGTCATGGTGATGGCGCCGGCGAGCACGGGCATCACGGCGATCAGCAGGTAGGCGGTGATGAGCCAGGTCCAGCAGAACATCGGCATCTTCATCAGCGTCATGCCGGGCGCGCGCATGTTCAGGATGGTGACGATGATGTTGATCGAGCCCATGATCGACGAGGCGCCCATGATGTGCATCGCGAAGATGCCGGCGTCCATCGAAGGGCCCATCTGCAGCGTGAGCGGCGCGTACAGCGTCCAGCCCGCGGCGGGTGCGCCGCCGGGCATGAAGAACGAACCCACCAGCATCAGCGCCGCCGGGATCAGCAGCCAGAAGCTGAAGTTGTTCATGCGCGCGAACGCCATGTCGGAGGCGCCCACCTGCAGCGGGATCATCCAGTTCGCGAAGCCCACGAAGGCCGGCATGATGGCGCCGAACACCATGATCAGGCCGTGCATGGTGGTGAACTGGTTGAAGAGCTCGGGGTTCACCAGCTGCAGGCCCGGCTGGAACAGCTCGGCGCGGATCAGCAGCGCGAGCACGCCGCCCACCATCAGCATCGTGAAGCTGAACAGCAGGTAGAGCGTGCCGATGTCCTTGTGGTTGGTCGCGAACACCCAGCGGCGCCAGCCGGTGGGCGCGTGGTGGTCGTGATGCTCGTCGTGTGCGTGGTCGCCAGGGGCTGCGTGACCGTGGGGGTCGAGGACTGCGCTCATTTCGTTGTTCCTTGCAATTTCTTCGTCGCGGGGCGCTGTCGCATCACTTGCCGCGCAGGGCGAGCACTTCGGCCGGCTGCACCAGCTGGCCAGTCTTGTTCGACCAGCTGTTCTTGGTGTACGTGGCCACGGCCGCGAGGTCGGTATCGCTCAGCTGCTTCCACGACGGCATGGCGCCGTTGTTCTGGCCGTTGAGCAGCACGTGCAGTTGCACCGAGTGGTCGGCGTCGAGCACCTTCGGGTCGCCGTCGAGCGCCTTGATCGGGCCCGCGCCCTTGCCGTTGGCTTGGTGGCAGGCGGCGCAGTTGGCGGCGTAGACCTTCTCGCCGCGCACCAGCATGTCGGGCAGCGTCCAGACCTTGGTCGGGTCGTCGAGCTTGGCGGCGGCTTCCTTGCGCTTGGTGGCCACCCAGCTCGTGTAGTCGGCGGCCGAGACCACCTTCACGTGGATCGGCATGTAGGCGTGTTCCTTGCCGCACAGTTCCTGGCACTGGCCGTAGTAGTCGCCCACGGTCTCGGCGCGGAACCAGGTGTCGCGCACGAAGCCGGGAATCGCGTCCTGCTTGAGGCCCAGCTGCGGCACGGCGAAGGCGTGGATCACGTCGTTGGCCGTGGTGATGATGCGGACCTTCTTGTTGACCGGCACGACCAGCGGGTTGTCGACCTTGAGCAGGTAGTCGTCGGGCATCACGCCCTTGGCGCCGGCATCGGACATCGCGCGCTGCGAGCTGTCCAGCGTGGAGATGAAGGCCAAGCCCTCGCCTTCGCCGTTCAGGTAGTCGTAGCCCCATTTCCACTGGTAGCCCGTGGTCTTGATCGTGAGGTCGGCGTTGGTGGTGTCCTTCTGGGCCACCAGCACCTTGGTGGCGGGCAGCGCCATCACGATCACGATGAGGAAGGGCACGATGGTCCAGATGACCTCGACCACCACCGATTCATGGAAGTTGGCCGCCTTGTGGCCGACCGACTTGCGGTGCTTCCAGATCGAATAGAACATGACCGCGAACACGGCGACGAAGATGACCGTGCACAGGATCATCATGATCGTGTGGAGCAGATGCTGCTCCTGCGCGATCTTCGTCACACCGACGGGAAGATTCAGCTGGCGCACCGAAGGGCCGCCGGGCAGATCGTTGACTGCGTGCGCCGCGCTGCTGAAAGCCGCGCCGGCCGCCAGCAACAGATTCGCCGGCCTGTACTTGTTGCGCCAAATGCTCTTCATCGTGTTCACGTTTCTTCAATTTTTCGACAAACCCAACCGTGCAGCACTGCGCGACCCCCCTCAGGCGCCGCGCAACGCCATGCGAATCTCGCGGGCCAAAGCCGCACGCAACTCCGGGCGTACATAGCGCCCCACCCTGACCGATCGACCCTGCCCCGAGACCTCGATCAGCGAGCGATCGCCGGCCTGGGGTTCGATCCGCACCTGGTGCGGAAGAAATTCAGTGCGCTCGTAGTGCCCGCCGTTCTCGAGCTCGACGACGAGGCGTCCCTCCTGCAGCGCGATCTTTTCGCCATCGGTCGCGTGCCGTGCATAAACCATGAACGCAAACCCGACAGCGGCCAGTTCGAGCCAGGCGAAAGGCAGAACCAGCGGCGCACCGTGAAGCCAGAACAGGGTGCCGGTGCCGAGCGATACCACGCACAGCGAGGCGTAGAGCCAGCCCAGCTGGCTCGGCGTCACCGAGCAGTTCCGCTTCAGGAACCAGTGGATGTTCTGGCCTGAAACGGTGGCAAATCGAAACACGGAATTCGACACGGGCGAGTTCAGCAAATCGGTGCGTCGACGGTCGCCAAACCCCTCGTACAAACAGGATTGGACACCCCTCGATCGCGGGAAAATGCCCGCGAGTTTCACGCAACGGCGGATTGTAGCGGGTAGATACCGGCGCCCGAGTGCCCTGCGGGACCCCTACGGGTCAGCCCTAGTAGGCAGAAAACGCGCTCTGCGTCAGGCGTTTTTCGGCGCGAAATTCGCGGGCGATCAGGCGCCCGGACGACCCCGTTGCAGCATCGAGCGCATCTCGCGCAGCGAGACCGCGCTTTCGGCCGCCAGCGACACGCGCGGCGCGGGCTTGAAGGCATGCCCGTAGATGACTTCGAAGGTCAGCGCGATGCGCCCGCTGCCCTTGTCGCCCTCACCGCCCTTGCCGCCATCTTCGGCCGGCGCGAGCTCCGGCAGCGCCTTCTTCAGCGCCTGGTGCCACGCCTTGCCGCGCAGCGCGCCGAAACGCGCCGGGTGCAGGTTGCGGCCCAGCGTGCGCAGCTCGGCCAGCGCCGCCTCGGGCGTGGCCCAGGTCAGCACGATGCGCTCCATGTCCATCACCGGCTCGGCGAAGCCGGCGTGCACCAGCATGTCGCCCCAGTCGTGCATGTCGGTGAACTCGTGGCCAGCCGCGGGCCAGCCCAGCCGGGCATGCAGCGCGCGCAGTTCGCGCACGGTGTCGGGCCCGAGGCAGGAGAACATCAGGAAGCCGTCGGTCGCCACCAGCTTGTGCCAGTGCGAGATGAGCGCCTCGGGGTCGGCCGCCATGTGCAACGACATGTTGGCCCAGAGCAGGTCGACGCCGTCTTCGGGCGTGGCGTCGAAGCGTGCCTTGCCGCCTTGCCAGCGGCGCGCGCTCCACCACGGCGCGCTCAGCGCCTGGCCGGTGGCGGCGCCCAGCGTGGACTCGGGCTCGATCACGAACGAGGCGGCGTCCTTGTAGCGGCGGGCGACCAGTTCGTGCGCCTCGAGGCCGCCGCGCAGCGGCGCCCAGTCGGCCCAGGTACGGGGCTGGGCCTTGATCCATTGGAGGCGGTCTTCCATGCGGCGGCCGATTTCCTCGTGCAGCCAGGGGGAACCGTCGGCAGGCGCGAGCCGGCGCCAGCGGGCGGCCGCCGTGGCATCGATGGTCGGCGGTCGTCTTGTGGGGTCGGTGGCCATGGGGCCGTGAGTATATTGAGACATGCTCAGCCATCGGGGCCTGTGGCCTTTATCGCCCTTGCGGCCCTTCACGTCCTTGCTCGCCCGGCTGCCCAGCCAGTGCGCGGTCTGCCGTGCCTGGCCGTCGCGCCGGGTCTGCGACGCCTGCGTGGCCCGCTTCGCCCCGCCCACCGCGCGGTGCGGTGGCTGCGCGCTGCCCCTGCCGCAGGGCGTGGCGCGCTGCGGCGAGTGCGTGAAACACCCGCCGCCGCTGGACGCCTGCCTGGCCGCCTGCAGCTACGCCTGGCCGTGGCCGGACGCCATCGCCGGCTTCAAGTTCCGCGGCGACGCTGGCTGGGCCGGGCCGTTCGCCACGCTGCTGCGCAGCGCGCCCTGGGTCGAGCCGGCGCTGGAGCAGTGCGACGTCGTTCTGCCGATGCCGCTGTCGCCCGCCCGGCTGCGCGAGCGCGGCTTCAACCAGGCCCACGAGCTCGCGCGGCGGCTGTCGCCGGCCAAGACCGACGCAACGCTGCTGCTGCGCACCCGCGACACGCCCGCCCAGAGCGGCCTGCCGCGTGCCGACCGCCTGCGCAACCTGCGCGGTGCCTTTGCCGTGGAGCCGCTGCGCGCGGACGCGGTGCGCGGCCGGCGCGTGGTGCTGGTCGACGACGTGATGACCAGCGGGGCCTCGCTCTTCGCCGCGGCCGGGGTGCTGCGGCTGGCGGGCGCGGCGCACCTCACGGCCGTGGTGCTGGCGCGCACCGACCCGCCGCGCTGAACCGCCGCACAGAACGAGAACTGCCTCGCCGGACTGCCGGCCGGGCCACCGACAATGTCGCCATGTTCCATATCGTCCTGGTCCACCCCGAGATTCCGCCGAACACCGGCAACGTGATCCGCCTTGCGGCCAACACCGGCTGCACGCTGCACCTGGTCGAGCCGCTGGGCTTTTCGATGGACGACCGCCTGCTGCGCCGCGCCGGGCTCGACTACCACGAGTACGCCGAAGTGAAGCGCCATGCCGACTGGCAGGCCCTGCTCGCCGCCGAACAGCCCGCGGCCGATCGCATGTTCGCCCTCACCACGCGCGGCACGCGGGCCGTGCACGACGTGCGCTTCCAGCCCGGCGACTGGCTGGTGTTCGGCTCCGAGACCAGCGGCCTGCCGCCGCCCATCCGCGACGGTTTCGCCGAGGCGCAGCGCCTGCGGCTGCCGATGCGCGAAGGCCAGCGCAGCCTGAACCTCTCGAACGCGGTGGCGGTCACCGTCTTCGAGGCCTGGCGGCAAAACGGCTTCGGCTGACACCTCGACACAAAGTCGCGGGCACCCGCGCAGGCATGGCTGCATCCGAACAGGAGTGCCGGCCGTATGGAAAGACATGCCGGCCGCGAAGCGACCCGGCATCCGGTCCATTCACCGCCTTTGTCCAAGGAGTCTCGCCATGAACACCCAGTCGATTGCCCTCGCAGCCTTCGCCACGCTCGCCTTCGCCGGCGGCGCACACGCGTTCCAGGGCGAACAGAACCCGCTGCCGCCCGCGCCCTTCCAGTCGACCATGTCGCGCGCGGACGTGCAGGCCCAGGCAGCCCAGCCCTACCGCATCAGCAACGGCGGCACGGGCGTGGCGCGCCCGACCGCCGGCAACGTCGACCGCAACACCGTGCGCGCCAGCGCGCTCGGCATCACCCGCCAGGGTGCGGCCACCTACGGCGAAGTGACCGACCGCCGGATGTAAGCGGAAACAGAAAGAGGGAAAGCCGCCGCCTCAGCGGTAGCGGCGCGCCACCGACTCGGCCACGCAGGCCGGCTTGGGGGCGCCTTCGAGCTCGATGGTGACTTCCCAGGTCATCTGGAAGCCGTCGTTGGCAATCGGCTCCGAGCTCAGCAGCTTCATGCGCGCGCGCAGCCGCTGGCCCACGGGCACCGGCGACATGAAGCGCACCCGGTTCATGCCGTAGTTCACGCCCATGCGCGACTCGACCACGTCGATCGTCTCCTCGAAGAAGCGCGGCAGCAGCGACAGCGTGAGGAAGCCGTGCGCAATCGGCGCGCCGAAGGGGCCGGCCTTGGCACGCTCCACGTCGACGTGGATCCACTGGTGGTCGCCCGTCGCCTCGGCGAACAGGTTCACCTGCTCCTGGGTGATGGTGATCCAGTCGCTCACGGCGACTTCCTGGCCGACGCAGGCAGAGAGATCCTGAAGGGTCTGGAATGTCTTTTTTGTCATGCGGGGCATTCTGGCGTCTGGGGTGTCGGGCCGGCTGTCGGGCTCGCGACAACCGGGCTCAGGGAAAACCGGGAGACGGGTGCGAGCGCGTCAGGCGTCAGGCGTCAGGCGTCAGGCGTCGAGCCAGTCGCAGATCGGCTGCCACTGGTCCAGATCGCGCTGCACGCGGCCCGGCGCAATGTCGAACAGCGTGAGCCCGCGCGCGGCCAGCTGCACGTAGTTCTGGGTGTCGCGCAGCTCGCCGATCACCGGCACGCCCAGCCCTGCGATGAACTCGTGCAGCCGGTCGGCCGCCAGCGTGCGCGCGTTCACGCGCATGCCGACCAGGCCGATCTTCGTCTTCTCGGCGCGCCGGCTCTCCAGCAGCCGGTCGAGGAAGTCGCGCGTCGCGTAGATGTCGAAGATGCTGGGCTGCAGCGGCACGATCACCCGGTCGGCCAGCGCCAGCACCTCCTTGAAGCGCCAGCCGTGCAGGCCGGCGGGGGTGTCGAGCAGCGCGTGCGTGGTGCCGCGGGGCGGCCGCACCACCGTGCTCTCGCCGGTCGCCTCCCAGGTGGCGATGGGCCGCACCTGCGGCGGGCGCAGGCCCAGCCAGAGGCGCGAGGATTGCTGGCGATCCACGTCGCCCAGCATCACGGCGTGGCCGCGGCTTGCGAAGTAGCCCGCGACGTTGGTCGCGATCGTCGACTTGCCTACGCCACCCTTGGGGTTGGCCACCAGAACCACCGGCATGAGCGTCTCCTCCAGAACTGGAACGGGCTCCATGGTAGTGGCTGCCTTCTTTTGCCGGGCAAAGCCGCCGCGACTGCGATATGTTCAAGGCATGACTACAACAACATTCCCGGGATCTCCCGCCACCGAAGGCCGCGGCGTCTACGTGATCGCCGCGCACCCGCACTGGCGCGACTCCCGCGTGAACCGCCGCATGCTGGCCGCCGCCCGCGCCGTGCCCGGCATCGACGTGAACGACCTGTACGGCAGCTACCCCGACTACGCGATCGACGTGGAGGCCGAGCAGGCCCGGCTCGCCAGGGCCAGCCTGGTGGTGCTGCTGCACCCGATCCAGTGGTATTCGATGCCCGCGCTGCAAAAGCTCTGGCTCGACGACGTGCTCGCCTACGGCTGGGCCTACGGCCCCGGCGGCACCGCCCTGCAGGGCAAGGACCTCTGGCTGGCCGCCACCACCGGCAGCCCCGAGTCCAGCTACCACCCGCAGAGCTACCACCGCTACTTCTTCGACGCCTTCCTGCCGCCCTACGAGCAGACCGCCGCGCTGTGCGGCATGCGCTTCCTGCCGCCGCTGATCTTCCACGGCGCGCGCAGCGCCCCGGAGGCCGAGGTCGAAGCGCACATCGAGACCTTCACCCAGCGCCTGGGCAGTTACCCCGACTGGCCAGAGATGGACGAGATCGACGCCTGCGTGGCCTGCCCGGTGCCCGAGAGCGACCGGCCGGCCGAGCCCGACGACATGGCCAAGCTGGCCTCCACCGCTTTCCAGGCCGCCATGACGCACGGCCTGTCGGTCGCTTCGTCGTCCGCCAACGGCAAGGCGGCTTGAGCATGGAGCACGCACCCGCCTGGCTGACCAACAGCCTGATCTACCTGGGCGCCGCCGTGCTGGTGGTGCCGTTGTCCAAGGCCCTGGGCCTCGGCTCGATCATCGGCTACCTCGTGGCCGGCATCGCCATCGGGCCCTGGGGCCTGGGCCTCGTGTCCAGCGTCGAAGACGTGCTGCATTTCGCCGAGTTCGGCGTGGTGCTGATGCTGTTCCTGGTGGGCCTCGAACTCGAGCCCAAGCGCCTGTGGAACCTGCGCCGCCCCATCTTCGGCTGGGGCGCCGCGCAGGTCATGAGCTGCGCCGCGGTGCTGTTCGCCGTCGGCTGCGCCGTGGGCGCCGAATGGCGCGTGTCGCTGGTGGCCGCGCTGGGGCTGGCGCTGTCGTCCACCGCCATCGCGCTGCAGGTGTTCGGCGAACGCAACCTCATGAAGACGCCCAGCGGCCAGGCCGGGTTCTCGATCCTGCTGTTCCAGGACGTGGCGGCCATTCCCATCCTGGCGCTGCTGCCGCTGCTGGCGGGCGCCACCGCCGCCGAGCAGGCCGTCACCGGCCTGGAGCGCGCGCTGGAGGCCGCGAAGATCATCGGCGTGATCGGCGGCATCATCCTCGGCGGCCGGCTGTTGCTGCGGCCGATATTCCGCTGGATCGCGCGCAGCGACACGCCCGAGATCTTCACCGCCGCCGCCTTGCTGCTGGTGGTGGCCATTGCCGCGCTGATGCAGCTGGTGGGCCTGTCGATGGCCCTTGGCGCCTTCCTTGCCGGCGTGCTGCTGGCCGAAAGCGAATACCGGCGCGAGCTCGAGACCGACATCGAGCCCTTCAAGGGGCTGCTGCTGGGCCTGTTCTTCATTGCCGTGGGCATGTCGATCAACTTCGGCGTGCTCATCGCGAGCCCGTGGATCATGGCGATGCTGGTGGTCGGCTTCATGGCCCTCAAGCTGGCGGTGATCTACGCGCTGGCCAAGGCCATGGGCATCGCCTACCAGGAGCGGCCCGTGTTCACCTTGCTGCTCGCGCAGGGCGGCGAATTCGCGTTCGTGGTGTTCCAGGCCGCCGGCCCCGACGTGCTGCCGCCCGAAATCACCTCGCTGCTGATCGGCGCGGTGGCGCTGTCGATGCTGGTGTCGCCGCTGCTGCTGGTGCTGCTCGACAAGTTCGTGCTGCCGCGCTACAGCCGCAACCAGGGCCCGCAGCTCGAGGAAATCTCCGAGCAGCAAGACGCCAAGGTCCTCATCTGCGGCTTCGGCCGCTACGGCCAGATCGTCGGGCGCATGCTGATGTCGCAGGGCCTGCACGTGACCGTGCTCGACCATGACGCCGACACCGTCGAAGGCTTGCGCCAGTTCGGTTTTCGGGTGTTCTACGGCGACGCCACGCGGCTCGACCTGCTGCGCACCGCGGGCGCCGGCTCGGCCAAGGCCATCGTGGTGGCGGTGGACGACATCGAGCAGTCGCTGGAAATCGTCGACCTCGTGAAGGAGAACTTTCCGCAGGCCCGCATCATCGCGCGGGCGCGCAACGTCACGCACCTGTTCCAGCTGCGCGACCGCGGCGTGACCGAGGTCGAGCGCGAGGTGTTCGAGTCGTCGCTGCGCAGCGCGCGCGCCACGCTCGAGGCGCTGGGCTGGCCGGCGCACGAGGCCCGCGAATCGGCCATGCGCTTTCGCCGCCGGAACATCAAGCTCAGCGACGAGATCTACCCGCACTACAAGGACCGCGCCAAGCTGATCGCGGCCAACAAGGCGGGCCGCCAGCAGTTCGAGGAGCAGATGGCGCGCGAGCGCGAGGAGCGCCAGCGCCGCTCGGGGCGCGACTGGGACCGGCTGGAAGAAGGAGAAGAACAGGCGCCGTGACGCCCTGAAGCCGTGAAGCCCTGAAACCCTGAAACACTGAAACCTGACGCGGGCCCGCCGAGGCGCCCGCGCCCTGCCCGCTCAGACCGGCACGGTCAGGTAGACGCCCTCGCGGCCCACCAGCGGCGCGCGCGTGGGCATGAAGATCGTGCAGTCGTCGCAGGGCGAGCGAATCTCCTGGCCTGCATCGACGGCGATCAGCTCGCCCTTCTGGAAGGTCTCGAAGCCGAGCACGGGCCGCGCGAAGGCAAAACCCTCGGTCTTCACCATGTGCACTTCGAGCAGGCGGAACCGGCGCGCGGGCGCCTTCTCCGGCGCGGCGGCCACGGGGCCGGTCAGCCCCAGGTGCGCCAGGAAGCGCAGCGTCACGTCGGTGGCCAGGTCGGCCGCCGCCTGGCTGAAATGCTGGCCGCATTCCACCACCACCGCGCCGCCCTGCACGTCCGGCACATCCGGCTCGCCGTGGCGGCCGTAGCCCGTCACCCCCGTGCCGGGTGCGCCGCCCACCGGCATCACCAGGTGCACCAGCGGATTGCCCACGGCCAGCGCCAGCCCGGCATTGCGCTCGAACTCCGGATAGACCCAGAAAGGCTGCACCGGCGCGCGCGTCGAATGGATGTCCAGCACGAAGTCGGCCGCGTCCAGAACCGGGCGCAGCTCGCGCGCGCGCTTCAGCTCGGGGCTGTGCTCGCTGCCGTCGAGCATCGCCTTCGACCAGATGCGGTTGAGGTTGTGCACCAGCTGGCGGTTCTCGTAGGGCCGCTCGATGTCGAAGGCGTTGTAGGCCTCCACGTGCGCGAAGCTCACCGTGAGCGTGCCGATCTTCGGGCGCACGCCGGTGTCCAGCAGGTGCGTGGCGGCGACCATGCCGCAGATCTCGTTGCCGTGGGTCAGCGCGTTGACCAGCACGTGCGGCCCGGGCCGGCCCGATTCGAAGCGGTGCACGTAGTCGATGCCGGTGTTGCCCTGGCGGTAGGCGGAAATGTCGCGCGGCAGCACCTCCAGCGGTGCGGTGTCGGGGGCGAACGAGGCGTCGGTCATGGCCTTATTCGCCACGGATGCCGGCGCGCTTCACCATCTCGCCGTAGGTCACGAGCCGCTCCGACATCATGGCCGTGAACTGCGCGGGCGATTGCGCCTCGGGCGTGAGCGAGCCGCGCGACAACAGCGCCTCCGCCATGGCCGGCTGGTCGGCCACCGAGCGCACCGCCTTGTGCAGCGCGGCGATCACCTCGGGCGGCGTCTTCGCGGGCGCGGCCAGGCCGATCCACGAGGTGGTGTTCAGCACCGGGTAGCCCAGCTCGGCGAAGGTCGGCACGTCGGGCAGCGTCGCCACGCGCGCCGGCGCGGCCACCGCCAGCGCGCGCAGCTTGCCGGCCTGGATGTGCGGCAGGAAGGGCGCGAGGTTGTCCAGGCCGAACTGCACTTCATTCGAGATCAGCGCCGTCACCAGCGGACCGCCGCCGCGGTACGGCACGTGCGTGGCGTCGAGCTGCAGCTGCGACTTCATCAGCTCCACGTTGAGCTGGCCCATGCTGCCCGGCCCCGCGCTGCAGAAGTTGAGCTGGCCGGGGCGCGACTTCACCAGCGCGACGAACTCCTTGAAGGTCTTCGCGGGCACGGCGGGGTTCACCAGCAGCACGTTGATCGAGCGCGCCAGCTGGGTGATGGAGGCAAAGTCCTTGATCGGGTCGTAGCCCGGGTTGGCCTGCGTGAGCGGGTTGGCCAGGTGCGAGCTCTGCGACGACACCACCAGCGTGTAGCCGTCGGGCCTGGCGCGCGCCACCTGCGCGCTGGCGATCGAGCCGCCGGCGCCGGCGCGGTTGTCGATGACCACCGGCGTGCCCAGCGCCTTGGACAGCGGCTCGGCGTACAGCCGCGCGATCAGGTCGACCGAGCCGCCCGCCGGGAACGGCACCACCAGCGTGACCGGCCGCGAGGGCCAGGCCTCGGCCCGCGCGGCCAGCGGCAGCATGGCGGCAAGGCCGGCGCCGAGCATCGTGCGACGGCGCAGGGCGGGAACGGTGGAGGTGGGGTTCATGGGGCGTCCTGATGCGGTGGGGTCTGTCAAAAAGTGGGCGCATTGTTGCAAGACGATCTAAATTTTGCAATGACCATTGCAAAATTGGGGCTGACACGACTCCGCATGCAGAATGCCCGCGACCATGAATCTGAACCAACGCATCTCGGGTTACGGCAAGAAGCTCACCAAGAGCGAGCAACTCCTGATCGAGGAACTGCAGACGCGCTACCCCCAGGGCCTGCTCGAATCTGCAACGAGCCTTGCAAAGAAGGTGGGCACCAGCGCCTCCACCGTGGTGCGCCTGCTCGCCAAGCTGGGCTACGCCAGCTATGCCGAGGCGCAGATGGAGGCGCGCTCCGAGGTCACCGCGCGGCTGTCCTCGCCGGCCACGCGCGCGGACGCCGTCATCCTCGACGACGCCTCGGTGCGCACCTGCCTGGCCAATGCGCTGCTGCACGACCAGCACAACCTGGCCTCGACCTTCGCGGCGCTCGACATCGCGGCCTTCGAGGGCGCGGTGCGCATGCTCACGCAGCGCAAGGCGCGCGTGCATGTGACCGGGCAGCGGCACGCCGCGGCGCTGGCCGGCCACCTGGCGCTGCACCTGAACATGTGCCTGCCCGACGTGCGCCCCATGACCGCCACCGGCCCGCTGCTCATGGAAGACCAGTTGCTGTGGATCGGCGAACAGGACGTGCTGCTGGCCGTCACCTTCAGGCGCCATGCGCTGGCCACCGCGCGCGCGGCCAGGTACTTCAAGGAAAAGGGCGCGAAGGTCATCGTCATCACCGACGGGCCCTCCGTGCCGGCGGCCGCCTCGGCCGACCACGTGATGCTGGTGCGCACGTCGAGCGCGTCGCCGTTCGACTCGTACACAGCGGCGTTCTCGCTGTGCAATGCGCTGGTCACCGCCGTGGTGCAGCGGCGCAAGAAGGAGCTGGGCGAAGCGCTCGAACGCGGCGACGCGCTGTGGGAGCAGCACTGGAACGACACGGCCGCGCGGGCCGGTCGTTCACGCAAGGCCTCTTCGGCCGGCTGAAACAGCGGCTCAGGCAGGTGCCGAGGCAGGCGCTGCGGCGGGCGTGTCCAGCCGCAGCAGCCGCACCGCGTTGCCCTTCAGGATGCCGGGCATCACCTCGGGCTTGAAACCGGCCGCCTCGAAGTCGCGCATCCAGCGGTCGGGCGTGATCAGCGGGTAGTCGCTGCCGAACAGGATGCGGTCCTTCAGCAGCGTGTTGGCGTACTGCACCAGCTGCTTCGGAAAGTACTTCGGGCTCCAGCCCGACAGGTCGATCCACACGTTGGGCTTGTGCGTGGCCACGCTCAGCGCCTCGTCCTGCCACGGGAAGCTGGGGTGCGCCATGACGATCTGCATGTCGGGGAAGTCGATGGCCACGTCGTCCAGGTGCATCGGGTTGCTGTACTCCAACCGCAGCCCGCCGCCACAACGCATGCCCGAGCCGATGCCGCTGTGGCCGGTGTGGAAGATGGCCGGCAGGCCGTACTCGGCAATCACCTCGTAGATGGGCCAGGCCATCTTGTCGTACGGGTGGTAGCCCTGCACCGTCGGGTGGAACTTGAAGCCCTTCACGCCGTGCTCCTCGATGAGGCGGCGCGCCTCGCGTGCGCCCATCTTTCCCTTGTGCGGATCGATGCTGCCGAAGGCAATCATGATGTCGCTGTTCTTCTGCGCGGCCTCGGCGATCTCCTCGTTCGGGATGCGCCGGCGGCCCATGTTCGACTCCGCGTCGACCATGAACATCACCAGCCCGATCTTTCTTTCACGGTAGTACGCCACGCTCTCCGCAATGGTGGGCCGTCCGCTGGAGCCGAAGTACTTGTCGGCGGCGCGGTCGTACTCCTCGCCGTAGTTGTCGAACGGGTTCCAGCAACTCACCTCGGCGTGGGTGTGGATGTCGATCGCAATCAGGTTCTGGTGGTCCATGTCTGTTGTCTCCGGTACGGGTAAGTCCCTAGGGTCGGGGGGCCTCAAGTGCCTTGAATTGATTATTTCTCATAACCATAATCCAACGCAACCCCGAACACCATCATGACCAATCCAGACCTTCACATCGACATCCGCGACGAAGTCGCCATCGTCCGCCTGACGCGCGGCGCCAAGCGCAATGCGTTGTCCGACGGCCTGATCTTCGCGCTGCGCGACGCGTTCGAGAAGCTGCCCTCCACCGTGCGCGCCGCGGTGCTCGACGGCGAAGGCCCGCACTTCTGCGCCGGCCTCGACCTGAGCGAACTGAAGGAGCGCGACGCCGGCCAGGGCCTGCAGCACTCGCGCACCTGGCACGCGGCGCTCGACCTGATCCAGCACGGCCCGGTGCCGGTGATCGCGGCGCTGCACGGCGCGGTGGTCGGCGGCGGGCTCGAGCTGGCCAGCGCCTGCCACATCCGCGTGGCCGACAGGAGCACCTTCTACGCGCTGCCCGAAGGCTCGCGCGGCATCTTCGTGGGCGGCGGCGGCTCGGTGCGCATTCCCAAGCTGATCGGCGTGGCGCGCATGACCGACATGATGATGACCGGGCGCGTCTACAACGCCGAGGACGGCGAGCGCGCCAACTTCGCGCAGTACCTGGTCGACGAGGGCACCGCCTTCGACAAGGCGCTGGAGATCGCCAAGCGCGTGGCCACCAACGCGCCGCTGACCAACTACGCGCTGATGCACGCGCTGCCGCGCATCGCCGAGCAGTCGGCCGACCACGGCTTCTTCACCGAAGCGCTGATGTCGGGCATCGTGCAGGCCGCGCCCGAGGCCAAGCAGCGCGTGCGCGACTTCCTCGAAGGCCGCGGCGCGAAGGTGAGCAAGGGATGACCGCCGCTCCCGTGGTTCCCGCCGTTCGCTATCGGCCGCTGGCCTTCGGCGTCACGCGCGCCACGCTGCGCGACGGCGCACCCGGCACGCAGTACCTCAAGGCCGAGACGCAACTCGCGGCCTACCGCGAGCGCATGACCGACCGCCTCGCCTACTGGGCCGAACACGCGCCCGATCGCACCTTCATCGCCCGCCGCGAACGGCTGGCCGACGGCGGCACCGGCGACTGGCTGCGCGTGTCCTATGCGCAGGCACTGCAGGAAGCGCGCGGCATCGGACAGGCGCTGCTCGAGCGCGGCCTGAGCGCGGAGCGCCCCGTGGCCATCCTCAGCGAGAACGGCATCGAGCACGCGCTGCTCGCGCTCGGCTGCCTCTACGCCGGCGTGCCCTACTGCCCCGTGTCGCCGCCCTACTCGCTGGTGAGCCAGGACTTCGAGAAGCTGCGCCATGTGCTGGACACGCTCACGCCGGGCCTGGTGTTCGCCACCGACGCCGCGCGCTACGGCCGCGCCATTGCCGCCGTCGTGCCCACCGGCACCGAGGTCGTCATTGCCGAGGGCATGCTCGAAGGCCGTGCCTTCACCAGGTTCGACACGCTGGCCTCGACCCCCGCCACGCCCGCCATCGACGAAGCGATGCGCGCGACCGGCCCCGACACCATCACCAAGTTCCTCTTCACCTCGGGCTCCACCAAGATGCCCAAGGCGGTGATCAACACGCACCGCATGTGGTGCGCCAACCAGCAGCAGCTGCGCCAGTCGATTCCCGCGCTGGGCGACGAGCCGCCCGTGCTGGTCGACTGGCTGCCCTGGAACCACACCTTCGGCGGCAACCACAACGTGGGCATCGTGCTGGACAACGGCGGCACGCTGTACGTGGACGACGGCAAGCCCACGCCCGCCGGCATGGCCGAGACGCTGCGCAACCTGCGCGAGATCGCGCCCACCATCTACTTCAACGTGCCCACCGGCTTCGAGGCCATCGCGCACGCCATGGAAACCGACGCGGTGCTGCGGCGCAACCTGCTGTCGCGCGTGAAGATGTTCTTCTACTCGGGCGCCGCGCTGTCGCAGCCCGTGTGGGACAGCCTGCACAGGACGCAGGAGTCGGAAGTGGGCGAGCGCATCGTCATGGGCACCGGCCTGGGCATGACCGAGTCGGGCCCGTTCGCGCTCTACGTGACCGGCCCCGACGTGAAGTCGGGCGACGTGGGCCTGCCCGCGCCCGGCATCGAGCTCAAGCTGATCGACGTCGACGGCAAGACCGAGGTGCGCTACCGCGGCCCCAACATCACGCCCGGCTACTGGCGCGCGCCCGACGCCACCGCCGAGGCCTTCGACGACGAAGGCTTCTTCTCCACCGGCGACGCGGTGCAGTGGATCGACGACGGCAACATCCACCGCGGCCTGCGCTTCGACGGCCGCATTGCCGAAGACTTCAAGCTCGCCACCGGCACCTTCGTGAGCGTGGGTCCGCTGCGCGCGAAGATCATCGCGGCCGGCTCGCCCTACGTGCAGGACGCGGTGCTCACCGGCATCAATCTGAAGGAAGTCGGCGCGCTGATCTTCACCACGCAGAAGGTGCGCCAGCTCGCCGGGCTCGATGCCGGCGCCACCCTGCAGCAGGTGCTCGAAAGCGCCCCGGTGCAGGCGCACTTCCAGCAGGTGGCCAACGAGCTGTTCGCCACGGGCACCGGCAGCGCCAACCGCATCGCGCGGCTGCACCTGATGGCCGAGCCGCCTTCCATCGACAAGGGCGAGGTGACCGACAAGGGCTCCATCAACCAGCGCGCCGTGCTCAAGCACCGCGCCGCGCTGGCCGATGCGATGCACGGCGGCACGCTGCCCTTCACCCTCACGCCTCGTTAAGCAAGCACTCCAGGAGACCAGACACATGAAGATCGAAGGACAAGCCGCACTCGTCACCGGCGGGGCATCGGGCCTGGGCGAAGCCACCGCGCGCGAACTCGCGCGCCTGGGCGCCAAGGTCGCCGTGCTCGACCGCAATGCCGCGCTCGCTGAAAAGGTGGCTGCGGAAATCGGCGGCATTGCCTGCCCCTGCGACATCACCGACACCGACAGCGTGAACGCCGCGCTGGACAAGGCCGAGGCCGCACACGGCACCGCGCGCATCCTGATGAACGTGGCCGGCATCGGCAGCGCCAAGCGCATCGTCGGCAAGGACGGCAACCCCGCGCCGCTCGAAGACTTCGTGCGCGTGGTCAACATCAACCTGATCGGCGGCTACAACATGGCGCGCCTGTTCGCCGCGCGCTGCGCCAGGCTGGCCGCGCTCGACAACGGCGAAAAGGGCGTGATGCTCTTCACCGCCTCCGTGGCGGCCTTCGACGGCCAGGTGGGCCAGCAGGCCTACAGCGCCTCCAAGGGCGGCCTGGTCGGCATGACCTTGCCGATGGCGCGCGACCTGGCGCAGCACGCCATTCGCGTGTGCACCGTGGCGCCGGGCCTCTTTGCCACGCCGCTGCTGCTGGAGCTGCCCGAGCCGGTGCAGCAGTCGCTGGCCGCGTCCATTCCGTTCCCGCCGCGCCTGGGCAAGCCTTCGGAGTTTGCCGAGCTGGCCTGCCACGTCGTCACCAACGGCCACCTCAACGGCGAAGTCATTCGCCTGGACGGCGCGCTGCGCATGGCGCCGCGCTGAGCCATCGTTCATTCGTTCCCGCTGCAGACCCGTCAAGACCTATCAGGAGACATCGATGACCTTCAAGAAGACCACCCTCGCCGCCGTGCTGGCGCTCATGAGCATGGGCTTCGCCCATGCCGACATCACCATCGGCGTGGTGCAGCCCCTCACCGGCCCGGCCTCGGGCCTGGGCATTCCGGTGAAGAACGGCATCGCCATCTGGCCCAAGACCATCGCCGGCGAAACGCTCAAGGTGGTGGTGCTCGACGACGCCACCGACCCCACCACGGGCGTGAAGGACGCGCAGCGCCTGGTCACCGAGGACAAGGCCGACATCATCGTCGGCTCCAGCGCCACGCCGGTGGCCATTCCGATGGCCGACGTGACGGCCGAAGCCGGCACGCCGCAGCTCTCTACCGCGCCGGCCGGCCTGCCGCCGGGCAAGGACAAGTGGTTCTTCCGCCTGCCGCAGTCGAACGACGTGATGGCCTTCGCGGTGGTCGCGCACATGAAGAAGCAGAACGTGAAGACGGTCGGCTTCCTGGGCTACACCGATGCCTACGGCGAGCTGTGGCTCAAGGCGCTGACCGCCGAGGCTGCGAAGAACGGCATCAAGATCGTCGCCACCGAGCGCTTCGCGCGCGCCGACACCAGCGTGACCGGCCAGGTGCTCAAGCTCACGTCGGCCAACCCCGACGCGATCCTCATCGTGGCTTCGGGCAGCGGTGCCGGCATGCCGCAGAAGGCGGTGATGGAGCGCGGCTTCAAGGGCAAGGTCTACCAGACGCACGCCGCCGCCACGCAGGACCTGATGCGCACCGCCGGCAAGGACGCCGAGGGCACCTTCGTGGTGTCGGGCCCCGCCACGGTGGCCGAGCAGTTGCCCGACAGCCATCCGTCGAAGGCCGCCGCCGTGGCCTTCGTGCAGGGTTACGAGAAGGCCTACGGCCCCGGCTCGCGCAACCAGTTCGCCGGCCACGCGGCCGACGCGCTCACGGTGCTCGAGAAGGCCATTCCGGTCGCGCTCAAGAAGGCCAAGCCCGGCACGCCGGAATTCCGCGCCGCGCTGCGCGACGCGCTCGAAGGCATGGGCCGCACGGTGCTCGCGCACGGCGTGCTGAACTGGACGGCGCAGGACCACTGGGGCTACACGACCGAGACCGGCGTGATGCTCAAGGTGGTGAACGGCGCGTTCAAGGTCGAGCAGTAATCCCCCGCCGCAGCAGCCTTCACCTCACGCCATGGATTTCTCAATCGCCAGCATCCTGACGCTGGACGGCCTCACCAACGGCGCGATCTATGCCCTGCTGGGCATGGGCATCGTGCTGGTCTTCACGGTGACCCGCGTCATCTTCATTCCGCAGGGCGAATTCGTGGCGTACGGCGCGCTGACGCTGGCGATCTTCCAGACCGGCAAGACGCCGGGCACGGTGTGGCTGCTGCTCATACTGGCCGGCGTTGCCGCGCTGATGGACCTGGTCACCACCTGGCGCCACAGCGGCAGCGCCACGGGCGGCGTGAAGGCGGCGCTGCGCACCTTCGCGCTGCCGGCCGTCATCTGCGCGGTGTCGGCCTGGGCCGGCCCGCGCAACCTGCCGATCGGCGTGCAGGCGCTGCTCACCGTGTTCATCGTCACGGCCTTCGGGCCGCTGGTGTACCGCGTGGCCTACCAGTCGCTGGCCGGCGCCAGTTCGCTGGTGCTGCTGATCGTCTCGGTCGGCGTGCACTTCGCGATGACCGGTCTCGGCTTGCTGTTCTTCGGCGCGGAAGGCTTTCGCAACCCGCCGTTCTGGGACGAGCGCATGGCGCTCGGGCCGCTGAACGTGAGCGGGCAGGCGCTGATCATCTTCGCCATGTCGGCGGCGCTGATCGTGCTGCTGTACCTGTTCTTCGAACGCAGCCTGTACGGCAAGGCGCTGCGCGCGACGGCCGTGAACCGGCTCGGCGCGCGGCTCATGGGCATCTCGACGCAGGCCGCCGGGCAGCTCACCTTCGCGATGGCCGCGCTCATCGGCGCGCTGTCGGGCCTGCTGATCGGGCCGACCACCACCGTGTTCTACGACTCGGGTTTTCTCATCGGCCTGAAGGGCTTCGTGGCCGGCGTGATCGGCGGCCTCGCCAGCTACCCGGGCGCGCTGCTGGGCGCGCTGGCCGTGGGCGTCATCGAGGCCTTCGGCTCGTTCTGGGCCAGCTCGTTCAAGGAAGTGATCGTGTTCACCATCATCCTGCCGGTGCTGCTGTGGCGTTCGCTCAAGAGCGGCCATTCGGACGAGGAGCACTGACATGGAAGCGCTCCTGAACCCCGCCGCCTCCGCACCCGACAAGAGCCCGCTGCGCACCTGGGGCCCGCTCGCGCTGATCCTGGTGCTGGTGGCCTTGCCCTTCCTGCCGCTGCCCGACTTCTGGATCATCCAGCTCAACTACATCGGCATCTACACGCTGCCCGTGCTCGGGCTGGTGCTGCTCACCGGCGTGGGCGGCCTCACCTCCTTCGGGCAGGCGGCCTTCGTGGGCATCGGCGCGTACACCACGGCCTACCTCACGGTGAACACGGGACTTTCGCCGTGGGTCACGCTGTTCATCGGGCTGGTGTTCACGGGCCTGAGCGCCGCGCTCATCGGCGCGATCACGCTGCGCATGTCGGGCCACTACCTGCCGCTGGCCACCATCGCGTGGGCACTGTCGCTGTACTACCTCATGGGCAACCTCGAGGCGCTGGGCAAGTACGACGGCATCCTGGGCGTGAAGGGGCTGTCGCTGTTCGGCTTCGAGTTCGGCCAGCAGCGCCTTTTCTACGGCGTGGTGTGGGCCTTTGCGATCCTTGCGGCGTTCGCGGTGATCCGGCTGCTCGACTCGCGCAGCGGCCGCGCCATCCGCTCGCTGGCCGGCGGCTCGCAGATGGCCGAGGCCATGGGCGTGAACACGCTGCGCTTCAAGATCGGCATCTTCGTGCTGGCGGCGCTGCTCGCGTCCATCTCGGGCTGGCTGTTCGCGCACTTCCAGCGCACGGTGAACCCCTCGCCCTTCGGGCTGAAGATGGGCATCGAGTACCTCTTCATGGTGGTGCTGGGCGGCGCGGCCCACGTGTGGGGCGCCATTGCCGGCGCGGGCGTGGTCAAGCTGCTCGAGGACCAGCTGCAGGTGCTGCTGCCCAAGCTCATCGGCACGGCCGGCAGCTACGAGCTGATCGTGTTCGGCATCATGATCGTGCTGGTGCTCAAGTACCTGCCCAACGGGCTGTGGGCCTTCGTCGACCGGCGCCTGCCGCGTCCGCGCCGCGCGGTCGACTGGCAGGGCGCCCAGGACCTGCCCGCGCGCGCCAAGCCGGCTGCCGGCGAGGTGGTGCTCGACGTGCAGTCCATCCGCAAGACCTTCGGCGGGCTGGTGGCGGTGAACGACATCAGCTTCCAGACGCGCGCCGGCCAGATCGTCGGGCTCATCGGGCCGAACGGCGCGGGCAAGTCGACCACCTTCAACCTGGTGACCGGCGTGCTCGGGTTGTCGGGCGGCGCGGTGCGCTTTCGCGGCGAGGCCATCGGCGGGCTCGGCGCGCGGCAGATCGCGCAGCGCGGCGTGTCGCGCACCTTCCAACACGTGAAGATGGTGGCCGACATGACGGTGCTGGAGAACGTGGCGCTGGGCGCGCACCTGCGCGGGCGCAAGGGCGCCGTCGCGGCCATGCTGCGCATCGACCGCAACGAAGAGCGCGCGCTGTTCCGCGAGGCCGAGCGCCAGCTGCAGCGCGTGGGCATGGGCGACTACCTGCACGAGACCGCGGGCAACCTCGCGATGGGCCAGCAGCGCCTGCTGGAGATTGCGCGCGCGCTGTGCGCCGACCCGGCCCTGCTGCTGCTCGACGAGCCCGCGGCCGGCCTGCGCCACAAGGAAAAGGAAGCGCTGGGCAAGGTACTGCGGCAGCTGCGCGGCGAAGGGATGAGCATCCTGCTGGTCGAGCACGACATGGGACTGGTGATGGACATCTGCGACCACATCGTGGTGATGGAATTCGGCACGCACCTGATGGAGGGCACGCCCGCCGAAGTGCAGACCAGCGACAAGGTGCGCGCGGCCTACCTCGGAACGGAGCATTGACATGAGCACACCCCTGCTCCAGATCCGCGGCCTGCACGCCGGCTACGGCCGCGCCGAAGTGCTGCACGGCATCGACCTGAAGGCCGGCCAGGGCAGCGTCGTCACGGTGATCGGCCCGAACGGGGCCGGCAAGTCGACATTGCTCAACGCGCTGATGGGCGTGCTTCCCTCCAAGGGCATCATCGAATTCAAGGGCCAGCCGATTGCGGCGCTGTCGCTCGAAGAGCGCGTGATGCTCGGCATTGCGCTGGTGCCCGAGAAGCGCGAGCTGTTCGGCACCATGCCGGTGGAAGACAACCTGGTGCTCGGCGCGTTCCGCCAGGTGCGCCTGCGCAACAAGCAATGGCGCGACCGCATCGACGAGGTCTACACGCTGTTCCCGCGGCTGAAGGAACGCCGCGCGCAGCTGGCCGGCACGCTCTCGGGCGGCGAGCGGCAGATGCTGGCGGTGGGCCGCGCGCTGATGTCGCGCCCCACGCTGCTGATGCTCGACGAGCCCAGCCTGGGACTGGCGCCGCTGGTGGTGCAGGAGATCTTCCGCACGGTGGAAGCGCTGCGCGCCACGGGCGTCACCATCCTGCTGGTGGAGCAGAACGCGCGCGCCGCGCTCGAAGTGGCCGACCACGGCTATGTGCTCGAGATGGGCAGCGTGAGCCTGGAAGGCGAAGCGAAGCAACTGGCGGTCGACTCGCGCGTGATCGACACCTACCTGGGCGCGGCGCGCAAGGCCGCCTGACGACGACACGGCCGCGGCCCTCGCGGCAAGGAGACCCCATGACCCGACAGCGCCACCTTCATTTCGGCCTGTGCGCTAGCGCACTCGGCGTGGCCGTGTTGCTCGCGGCGTGCGCAACGCGTGCGACGGCACCCCATGCGCCGCTGGCCGCGGCGCGCGCCGGCACGCTCCAAGCGTGCACCGACCTCGCGGCCCGCGCCGCGTTGCCGGGCACCGTCTACACATCCGCCACCGAAGTACCCGCCGGCACCGTCACGGTCGGCGGCGTGGCGATGAACGCCCCTGCGCACTGCCTGGTGCAGGGCCGCATGAACGAGCGCACGAGCCCCGTCGACAACCAGCGCTACGCCATCGGCTTCGAGATGCGCCTGCCCGTGGCATGGAACGGCCGCTTCTTCTACCAGGCCAACGGCGGGCTCGACGGCGTGGTGCTGCCCGCGCTGGGCGGCGTCGGCGGTGGCGGCCCGCGCAGCAGTGCGCTGCAGATGGGCTTTGCCGTCATCAGCGCCGACGCCGGCCATGCGGGCGCGATGGGCCCGCGCTTCGGGCTCGACCCGCAGGCGCGGCTCGACTACGGCTACAACGCCGTCGCGCAGCTCACGCCGATGGCCAGGAACCTCATCGCCAAGGCCTACGGCCGCGGACCCGATCGTTCGTACTTCGGCGGCTGCTCCAACGGCGGACGCCATGCGATGGTGGCCGCGGTGCGCTCGGCCGACTCTTACGACGGCATCCTCGCGGGCGACCCCGGCTTCAACCTGCCGAAGGCGGCGGTGGCGCAACTCTATGGCGCGCAGCAGTACGCCGCCGTTGCCAGCGCCAAGACATCCACCGGCCAGCCCGACCTGCAGAGCGCCTTCACGCCCGCCGAGATGAAGCTGGTGGCCGACAAGGTGCTGCAGCGCTGCGACGCGCTCGACGGCCTGGCCGACGGCATCGTGTCGAACGTGCAGGCCTGCAGGACGAAGTTCGACATCCAGACCGCCGTGCCGACGTGCGCCGCAGGCACGCGCGACGGCATGTGCCTGAGCGCGCCGCAGAAGAACGCGCTCGCCAACGTGTTCAAGGGCGCGCGCAACAGCGCGGGCCAGCCCATCTACAGCGGCTTTCCGTTCGACGCGGGCGTGAGCGGCAGCAACTGGCGCGAATGGAAGTTCGCCAGCCCGGGAACGCGCGACGCCGGCGCCGTGGCCTTCATCTTCAGCACGCCGCCGCTGGCCGACCGGCCACAGGGCCTGCCCTTCGCGCTGGGCTTCGACATGGACCGCGACGCACCGCGCATCGCGGCGACGGACGGCCTGTTCCGCGAATCGGCGCTGTCGTTCATGACGCCGCCGGACGCCGCCAACCTGGCCGCGCTGCGCGACAAGGGCGGCCGCATGATCGTCTACCACGGCACCAGCGACCCGGTGTTCTCGTCGGACGACACGGCCGCCTGGTACGAGCGCGTGCAGGCCGCGAACGGCGGCGATGCGTCGGCCTTCGCGCGCTACTTTCCCGTGCCCGGCATGAACCACTGCGCGGGCGGCCCGGCCACCGACCAGTTCGACATGCTGAGCGCACTGGTCGACTGGGTCGAGCAAGGCAAGGCGCCCGCGTCGGTCACGGCGAGCGCGCGCGGCGCGGGCACGCCGGCGCCGAATGCCGAGGTGCCGGCGAACTGGTCGGCCCAACGCACACGACCGCTGTGCCCCTACCCGCAAGTTGCGACCTACACCGGTGGCGACACCGAGCGCGCGAGCAGCTTCGCCTGCAAGCTGCCTACCCCCTGAATCAGCGAAAGCAGAAGAGCCTCCATGGATTACCAGCCCCGCCCCGACGACGCCCGCTTCCTGCTCAACGCCGTGCTCGACGCGCCCGCGCGCCTGGCCGCGCTCGCGCCCTTTGCCGAAGTCGACGAAGCACTGCAGTCGCAGGTGCTTGAAGAAGCCGGCCGCTTCGTCGGCGAAGTGGTGGCCCCCATCAACCGCGGCGGCGACGAAGTCGGTTGCCGCTTTGCCGATGGCAACGTCGTGTCGCCGCCGGGCTTCAGAGAGGCCTACCAGGCCTTCGTCGACGGCGGCTGGCCTGCGCTGTCGGCCGCGACGGAAGACGGCGGACAGGGCCTGCCCGCGGTGCTCGAAGCGGTGCTCTACGAATGGCTGGCCGCCGCCAACCACGGCCTCACGATGGCGCCGGGCCTGCTGCACGGCGCCTATGCCTGCCTCAAGCACCACGGCAGCGACGAACTGAAGCAGCGCTATCTGTCGAAGATCGCCACCGGCGAGTGGCTCGCCACCATGTGCCTCACCGAGGCGCATGCGGGCAGCGACCTGGGCCAGGTGCGCACGCGCGCCGTGCCGCAGGCCGACGGCAGCCTGCGGGTGAACGGCGGCAAGATCTTCATCTCCGGCGGCGAGCACGACCTGACGCCGAACATCGTGCACCTGGTGCTGTGCCGCCTGGACGATGCACCGGCGGGCCCCAAGGGGCTGTCGCTGGCGCTGGTGCCCAAGCTGCTGCCCGACGGCGCGCGCAACGCGGTGCACTGCGAACGCATCGAAGAGAAGATGGGCCTGCACGGCAGCCCCACCTGCACCATGCGCTTCGACGACGCCACGGGCTGGCTGGTCGGCGAGCCCGGCCGTGGCCTGGCCGCGATGTTCGTGATGATGAATTCGGCGCGCCTGCACGTGGCGCTGCAGGGCATCGGCCTGCTCGACGCCGCCTGGCAGAAGGCCGACGCCTACGCGGCCGAGCGCCGCCAGATGCGCGCGCCCGGCCCCGTGCCCGCGAGCCGCGGCGGCGAGAGCGCCGATCTGATTGCCGAGCACCCCGCGGTGCGCCGCATCCTCGACACGCAGCGCGCGTGGATCGACGGCACGCGCACCCTCGCCTACCGCAGCGCGCTGATGCTCGACGTGGCCGTGCACGACGCCGACCCGAAGGCGCGCGAGCGCGCGCAGCGCTGGTGCGCCTTCGTCACGCCGGTGCTCAAGGCCGCGTGCACGCAGCAGGCCTTTCATGGCGCGAGCGAATGCCTGCAGGTGTTCGGCGGCCACGGCTATGTGCGCGAGTGGGGCATCGAGCAGGTGGTGCGCGACGCGCGCGTGACCATGATCTACGAGGGCACCAACGAGATCCAGGCCATCGACCTGCTGGTGCGCAAGGTGCTGCCCGACGGCGGCGCCGGCATGTCGGCGGTGCTGCTGGAGCTGCGCGACACGCTGGACGCCTCGCGCGAGGCCGACGCCGACGTGCAGCGCCGACTGGCGCAGTTGCGCTACCTGGGCACCACGGTGGCCATGGCGGCGCATGCCAACCCGGTGCTGCCCTACGAGGTGGCCGACGACTACCTGCGCGTGACCATGCTCACGCTGATGGCCTGGGCCTGGGCGCGCATCGAGGCGGTGGCGCCGCAGGACGCAGCCAAGGCACGCGCGGCCACCGCCTTCCGGCGCTGGGTGCTGCCCGAGTTCGAGATGCGCCTGGGCATCGTCAAGAAGGCCTGCGAGACCGTGGCGCTGACGCACGCGGCGGCGCCCGCGGGTGTGGCGAAGTAGCCACTGGCGCCGCCTGCCGCGCGTTACGCTCGCACCATGCCCTCCTCCGCGAAATCTGCTCCCGCCAAAGGCCAGCCCGACCCGCTCGACGCGCGCATGCTCGAAGGCCTGGTGGGCTACAACGCGCGCCGCGCGTGGCTGATCGTCAGCGACTTCTTCGCGGAGCGCATGGCGCCCTACGGCTTGAAGCAGATCGACTTCTCGGTGCTCTCGCTGCTGGCGCACAACCCGGGCGCCACCTCACGGCAGCTGTGCAACACGCTGGACATCCTCCCGCCGAACCTGGTGAGCCTGGTGGTCACGCTCGACAGCCGCGGGCTCATCGAGCGCCGGCCGCATCCGCACGACGGCCGCGCCGTGGGCCTGCACCTCACGCCGGCCGGCGAGACGCTGGTGCGCGAGGCCGAGCAGGCCGTGGTGCAGCTCGAGGCCGATGCGAGCGCCAGGCTCAGCGCCCGCGAGCGCGAGACGCTGATCAAGCTGCTGCAGAAGATCTATCTGTAGCCTTCGGCGATTGCAAGGGCTTCAGAGGCCCCGTTCGACCATGTCGATCAGCTGCTGGCCGAGCCCGTGCACGGCGTCGGCCGGCATTTCGCGCAGCGGCCCGTCGATGATGAGCAGCGCCAGCCCGTGCACCGCCGACCACGCGAGGTATTCGGCATTCGGGCGCCGCTGCGCAGCGAGCACGCCCGCGTCCACCAACCGGTCGATCGCCTTGCCCAGCAACTCGAACGGGTCGAGCCCGCTGTCGGCGCCGCCCTTGCCCGGGCCGAGCTCGCCGCGGCCTTCGTCTGAAATCACGAACGCCGTGCGGAACAGGCCCGGCTCGGCCTGCGCGAACCGCAGGTAGGCGGTGCCGATGGCGCGCACCTGTGCGCGCGCGAAGTCGGCGGGCGGCTGGTCGCAGGGCAGCACGGCCAGTTCCTTTTCCATCGCGCCCGCCGCCGCGGCCAGCGCCGCCTCGCGCACGGCCAGCAACAGTTCCTGTCGGCTGGCGAAATGCCGGTAGGCCGCGTTCGGCACCACGCCCGCGCGCCGCGTGGCCTCGCGCAGCACCACGGCGCCGGGGCCGCCGTCGCGCGCCAGCTCGATGCCCGCGTCCAGCAAGGCCCGGCGCAGGTCACCGTGGCGGTAGGTGCTGCGGGCGGGCGGCAGGCTTTCGGGAACGTTGTTGAGCTTCATTGCAATTCCATGTGGACACTGTCCATTATCCCTGCTATTCTTTGTGGACGGTGTACACAAAGTAATCCGATTGTTTGCGGCCCATGACACCGGGGGCTTGCGACCCACCTCCTCCATCCAAAGGAATTGCCATGAAAGTCCAGTCTTACCTCTCGTTCGAAGGCCGCTGCGACGAAGCGCTCGGCTTCTACAAGAAGGCGCTCGGCGCCGAGGTCGTCCAGCTCATGCGCTACAGCGAAGCGCCCGCGCAAGCCCCTTCGGGCAACGCCGACGACGGCTGCGGCGGCGCGATGCCGTCGCCCGACAAGGTGATGCACGCGGTGGTGCGCATCGGCGAAACCGAGCTCATGGCCTCCGACGGCCGCTGCTCGGGGCAGGCCGAGTTCAAGGGCGTGATGCTGGCGCTCACCGCCAACACCGACGCAGAAGCCCGCCAGTGGTTCGACGCGCTGGCCGACGGCGGCCAGGTGATGCAACCGCTGATGAAGACCTTCTTCACCTCCAGCTTCGGCATGCTGAACGACCGCTTCGGCGTGAGCTGGCTGCTGGTGGTGCAGCAGGCCAGCTGAGTTCGCGCCGCCCCGTCATCGCCACGACATTGCCCCGCATCGCCTCACCAAGTCCCGCCATGCTCAAGAAAATTGCCCTCGTTCTCGTCCTCGCCATTGCCGCGCTGCTGATCTTCGCGGCCACCCGGCCCGACACCTTCCGCGTGGAACGCACCGCGCGCATCAACGCGCCGGCCGAGAAGATCTTTGCGCTGATCGACGACTTCCACCGCTGGGGCGCCTGGTCGCCCTACGAGAAGCTCGACCCCGCCATGAAGCGCAGCTTCGGCGGCGCGCCCAGCGGCAAGGGGGCCACCTATGCGTGGGAGGGCAACAGCCAGGCGGGCGCGGGACACATGGAGATCGTCGAGTCGGCGCCTTCGTCGAAGGTCGCGATCAAGCTCGACTTCATCCAGCCCTTCGAAGGCCACAACATGGCCGAGTTCACGCTGCAGCCCCAGGGCGGCGCCACGCAGGTGACCTGGGCCATGCACGGCCCGAGCCCCTACGTCGTCAGGCTCATGGGCATCTTCTTCAACATGGATCAGATGATCGGCAAGGACTTCGAAGCAGGCCTGGCCAACCTGAAGACAGCCACCGAAAAGTAACCCACCAAGGAAAGCTCATGTCCCCCATCCACGCCTACCTCACGTTCGACGGCAACGCAGCCGAAGCCATGCGCTTCTACGAGAAGACGCTCGGCGGCAAGATGCAGATGATGATGACCATCGGCGAAGCGCCCGACACCGCGCAGCTGCCGCCCGAGGCGAAGAACCGCATCATGCATGCCTCGCTGGCCTACGGCGAGGGCATGCTCATGGCCTCCGACACCATGCCCGGCCAGGCCTACGAAGGCATGAAGGGCTTCGGCGTGGCGCTCACGCTGGAGACCGTGGCCGAAGCGCGCCGCGTGTTCGATGCCTTCGCCGCGGGCGGCACCGTCTCCATGCCCTTCGAGAAGACATTCTGGGTCGAAGGCTTCGGCATGGTGACCGACCGCTTCGGCACCCCCTGGCTCATCAACGGCGGCAAGCCGCTGGTGTAGCCCGCCGCTCCCGGCGCCCGCAACAGGAACGACCTCCCATGACCGACACACTCGACAACCGCAAGCGCTGGCTCGCCTTGATGGTGCTGTGCCTCGGCGTTCTCATGATCGTGCTCGACACGACCATCGTGAACGTGGCGCTGCCCTCGATCCGAACCGACCTGGGCTTCACCGAGACCTCGCTGGTCTGGGTGGTCAACGCCTACATGCTGACCTTCGGCGGCTTCCTGCTGCTGGGCGGGCGGCTCGGCGACCTGTACGGCCACCGCCGCGTGTTCCTCGCGGGCCTGGTGCTGTTCACGCTGGCCTCGCTGGCCTGCGGGGTCTCGACCTCGCAGGGCCTGCTGGTGGCCGCGCGCGCGGTGCAGGGCCTGGGCGGCGCGGTGGTGTCGGCCGTGTCGCTCTCGCTGATCATGAACCTGTTCACCGAGCCGGCCGACCGCGCCAAGGCGATGGGCGTGTACGGCTTCGTGTGCGCGGGCGGCGGCAGCATCGGCGTGCTGCTGGGCGGACTGCTCACGAGCACGCTGAGCTGGCACTGGATCTTCCTGGTGAACCTGCCGATCGGCGTGGCGGTGTACGCGCTGTGCGTGGCGCTGCTGCCGAGCGCGCGCGGCCATGCGCACGGCGAGAAGCTCGACGTGGCCGGTGCCGTCACGGTCACGCTGTCGCTCATGCTCGCGGTGTACGGCGTGGTCAACGGCAACGAGGCCGGCTGGGCCTCCGCGCAGACGCTGGGCCTGCTGGGCGCGGCGGTGGCGCTGCTGGCGGTGTTCATCGCCATCGAGTCGCGGGTGCAGCATCCGCTGATGCCGCTGGGCCTGTTCCGCCTGCGCAGCGTGTCGGTGGCCAACGTGGTGGGCGTGCTGTGGGCCGCGGCCATGTTCGCGTGGTTCTTCATCTCGGCGCTCTACATGCAGCTGGTGCTGCAGTACACGCCCATGCAGATCGGCCTGGCCTTCCTGCCGTCCAACATCATCATGGCGGTGTTCTCGCTCGGGCTGTCCGCCAAGATCGTGATGCGCTTCGGCATCCGCAAGCCGCTGGCGGCAGGCCTCTGGCTCGCGGCCATCGGGCTGGCGCTGTTCGCGCGCGCACCGGTCAGCGGCAGCTTCGTACTCGACGTGCTGCCCGGCATGATGCTGCTCGGCCTGGGCGCGGGCATGGCTTTCAACCCGCTGCTGCTGGCCGCCATGAGCGAGGTGAGCCCGGCCGACTCGGGCCTGGCCTCGGGCGTGGTCAACACCGCCTTCATGATGGGCGGCGCGCTGGGCCTGGCCGTGCTGGCCAGCGCCGCGGCCGCGCGCACCGCGTCGATGGAAGCGGCCGGCGCGCAGATGCCGCTGGCGCTCACCGGCGGCTACAACCTGGCGTTTCTCGTCGGTGCCGTGTTCGCGGCGGCGGCGGGCCTGATTGGCGCCTTGCTGCTGCGCTCCGCCATGCCGGGGCAGATGCAGAACCACAGCAACGGCAAGGGCAACGACAACGGCAAGGCCGGCGACAAGATGGCCCCCCGCGGAACAGCCGCACCGTGAACCTCAGGCCATGCAACCGCCCCTCTTCTTCCTCCAGCATTTCCACTCCCTGTTCAGGAGAACACCCATGGCTCGCTATGTAGATGGTTTCATCGTTGCCGTTCCCACCGCGAACGTGGAGGCCTACCGCAAGCTGGCGCGCAAGGCCGGCAAGGTCTGGATGGAATACGGCGCGCTCGAATACGTGGAGTGCATCGCCGACGACGTGAAGCCCGGCAAGCTCACCTCGTTTCCGCAGAGCGTGAAGCAGAAGGCCGACGAGACGGTGGCTTTCTCGTGGATCACCTACAAGTCGCGCAAGCACCGCGACACGGTCAACGCGAAGGTGATGGCCGACCCGCGCATCACGGCGATGGACCCGAAGACCATGCCCTTCGATGCGAAGCGGATGATCTTCGGCGGCTTCAAGAGCATCGTCGAGTTCTGAGCTCGCGCGGGATGCTCAGGCCAGGAAGCCGTCGTAGACGAGCTTCAGGCCCGTGAGCAGCATGCCCAGGTACACGAAGCGATAGAACCAGGTCGCGTCGATGCGCCGCGCAATGCGAATGCCGACCCACACGCCCAACGGCGCGATCGGCATCAGCACGAGCGAGGTGGCCAGCGTGCGGAAGTCGAGCAGGCCGAGCCATGCGTACGGGATCCACTTGCTCAGGTTCACCACGAAGAAGAAGTAGGCCATGGTGGCCGTGAAGATCACCGGCTTGAGCCGCAGCGGGATCACGTAGGCGTTGATCGGCGGGCCGCCCGCATGCGCGATGAAGCTGGTGAAGCCCGAGACGGTCGTCAGCACCGCGCCCACGCCGCGCGAGGGCAGCGGGTCGTTCGGCTTGGGCGGGAACAGCACGCGCTGCGCCAAAAACAGCAGCGTGAACACCCCCACGATGCCCGCCACCGTGTGCGCCGGCAGCGCGCGAAACAGCAGCGTGCCGACCACCGTGCCCAGCAGCCCGAACGGAACCAGGAACTTGAGCAGCGAGCGGTCGAAGTCGCGCCGGAACGCGGCCAGGCCCAGCAGGTCCATCAGCAGCAACAGCGGCATGAGGATGGCGGCGGCCTGCGGCACCGTAACGGCCAGCGCCATCATCGGCACCGCGAGCGAACCGAAGCCGGCGCCGAAGCCGCTCTTGCTGATGCCGAGCAGCAGCACGGCGGGAATGGCGACCGCGTAGAAATGCGGGTCGGTGATCAGGGGAAAGGCCATGGGAATGAGGAGCGCGAAAAAAAGCCCGCCGTGGCGGCAGGCTTTGCGAGCGTAGCAGGATGACGCGGGGCGCGCTGCCCATCTGCCCAACTGCCCATCTGCCCAGACGCCCAGCCGCCCTCAGCGTTCGAGCGCCCCTCCGGCCAGCCAGTCGGCGCCGCGCCTGTAGAGGGCCTCCACCGCCGGGCCCTTGAGCATCGGCATGTCGAGCTTCACCGTGTAGCCGATGCGCTGCTGGATGTAGGTGAGGTGGCGGTAGCCCTCGGGCAGGCCGGCCAGCACGGCCGCGTCGAGCGCGACGGTGGCGGCAGGGTCGACCGGGTCGATGCGGTCCTTCTCGTAGATGGGCTGGCGGTGCAGCAGCTTCCACTCGCCGCCGTGCTTTTCCACGAAGTCGTAGAAGCGGCCGGTGCACACCACGTCGCACAGCACGCCCTCGACCATGCCGCGCTGCGAGATGGTCATCTTGGTCTGCGCGATGGCACGCTCGCCCGCCACCTCGATGGCCGAGCCGCCCAGGAAGTGAAGAATGCTCACGCCCTTGGCCCAGCCTTCCTGCGTGACGCGGATGAACTCGGCGTACGGGCCCTGGAACCAGGTCGCCATCATCACGCCGTCGGGATGCCACACGGTGGCAAAGCGTTCCCAGTCGCCGGCGTCGCGCCACACGGCCCAGCGTTCGATCATCTGGCGGATCAGCAGCTCCTGCTGCAAGGTGTCGTTCATTTGCGTTGTCTCTTTTCCTTGGTTTTCCGAGGCTCAGGCGGGCTGTGCGGCCGGTTCCTTCAGCGGGTTCAGCACGAAGTCGAAGTCCAGCCGCCAGCGGCCGTCGGCCTGCTTCGTCCACGGCGCCACCAGCGACTGGCGCACCGCGAACACCGCGTCGGAGTCGAGCCACTCGTCGCCGTCGCGGAACACGTGGGTGATGAGCCGCTCGTAGCCCGGCGCCTCGATCTTGAAATGCAGGTGCGCGGGCCGCCACGGGTGGCGCTTGGTGGCGCGCAGCAGGTCGCCCACGGGGCCGTCGACCGGAATCGGATAGGCCACCGCCACCACGCTGCGAAAGTGCAGCGAGCCGTCGGCCGCCGTGCGCAGCGTGCCGCGGTTCTCGGCATGGTCGAGCCCGGCGTGCTGCACGTCGTAGTGGCCGCCGGCATCGGCCTGCCACACGTCGACGACCGCATGGGCCACCGGCTCGCCGTCGAGGCCGCGCACCGTGGCGTACACGTCGCAAGGCTCGCCCTCGGCGCCGTTGGCCACGTCGTCGCCGTGCGCGTACTCGGGCGCGCCGTCGAAGTAGAAGGGGCCGAACACGGTGGCCTCGGTGCAGCCGGCGGGCTTGTCGTTGTTCATCGCGATGGTGAGCATCGACAGGCCCAGCACGTCCGACAGCAGGATGAACTCCTGGCGCTTGTCGTCGCACTTCTGGCCGGTGGCCGTGAGGTACTGGATGCCCTGGAACCACTCTTCCTCGGTGAGCTTCACCTCGCGGGCGAAGGCGTGCAGGTGCTGCACGAGGCTGGTCATGATCTCGCGCAGCCGCGGGCTCGGGGTGTCGGCGAAGCGTGCGAGCACGGCCTGCGTGATGTTGTCCTGGTTGAGGTTGCGCATCGTGGCGTCTCCGTGTTGTCTCTGGTGGGTACGGCGCACTGTAGGCCGCGCGCGGTTCCCATGAAAGCACCCGGGGCGCAAATGATTTTTCCGCCAAGCGGAACGGTCGCGCCCCTTGCTGCGCCAAAATCGCCCGGCCCGACAAAAGACAAGCCCAAGACACGCCCCGGAGACAACGCCCCATGGACCGCTGGACCGAAATCGCCCTGCTGGTGCAGATCGCCGATGCCGGCAGCCTGAGCCGCGCGGCCGAGGCGCTGGGCCTGTCGAATGCCGCGGCCAGCCGCCACCTGAGCGCGCTGGAAGCCCGCCTGGGCGCGCGGCTGGTCGAGCGCAACACGCGCCGGCTGTACCTCACCGACACCGGCCGCGAGTTCTGCGGCCGCGCCCGCACCATCCTGGCCGACCTGTCGGACGCCGAATCGACCGTGAACGCCACCGCGCTCAACCCGACCGGCACGCTGCGCGTGACGGCCTCGCTGTCGTTCTCGATCCACCACATCGCGCCGCTCTTGCGCGAGTACACGCAGCGCTACCCGGGCGTGACGGTGCACGTGGAGGCGGCCAACCGCTACTTCGACCTGATCGACAACAACATCGACGTGGCGATCCGCACACGCGAGTACGAGCCCGATTCGAACGTGACGATCCGCCGGCTCGGCGAGACGCGGCGCATCCTGGCGGCCTCGCCGCGCTACTTCGCGCAGCACGGCTTTCCGAAGACGCTCGACGAACTCCAGCAGCACAAGCTGCTGATCTACACGCACGCAAACAACCCGAACGAGCTGCGCTTCAGCCGGGGCGCGGAGACGCGCACGGTGTCGGTCACGGGCCTGCTCGAGTCGAACGACGGCCAGGTGCTGCGCGCCGCCGCGCTCGACGGCATGGGCATCCTGGTGCAGCCGACCTACATCGTCTACGAGGACATCGTGGCCGGCCGGCTGGTGCCGACGCTGGACGACTGGGACCTGCCGCACCTGGCCATCAACCTGGCGTACCCGAGCCGCAAGCACCTGTCGGCCAAGGTGCGCAGCTTCATCGACTTCATGGCGGCGCACTTCCAGAAGATGGACTACGAGCGCAAGTGGACCGGGCGCTTCGGCCCCCACTGACCCGCACGGCGGGCCTTTCCGCCAAAACATGTGCGTAAACGCACATCCCGGCCCCGGCCGGCTGCGCACACTGGAACCGCAACCGCCGCATTCCGCGGCGGGCCCTCCCATTTCCAAGGATCTGCCATGAACACCCAGGCCGTAGCCGCCAACACCACGCGTGCGCCGATCGCACCGTCGCTGTCCGCCCTTTCCCCCGCCAACACGGACGACGCCGGCAAGCTGCTGATCCGCGTGACGATCGGCCTGCTGGTGCTGCTGCACGGCATCTTCAAGCTGTCGGCCGGCGTGGGCTTCATCGGCGGCATGCTGGCCAAGGCCGGCCTGCCGGGCGGGCTGGCCTACCTGGTGTACGTGGGCGAGATCGTCGCGCCGCTGCTGATGATCGCGGGCGTCTTCACCCGCGCCGCGGCGGCCGTGGTGGTCATCAACATGCTGGTGGCCTTCGGCCTGGTGCACATGGCCGACATGTTCGCGCTCACCAAGCAGGGCGGCTGGGCGCTGGAACTGCAGGGCCTGTACCTGTTCGGCGCGCTGACGGTGGTGCTGCTGGGCGCGGGGCGCTTCAGCGTGGGTGGCGTGCGGGGCAAGTTCAACTGACGCGGCCCTTCGGGCGCCAGGCACGCCCGGCTCCTGTGCTCCTGCCCTGAATGCCCGCCCCGTGCGGGCATTTTTTTGTCCTTTTTGTCGTTTTCGTCGTTTCGTTCGGCGCGCCTGCGAATCCTCGCGCCTTCGTGAAGAACTGCCCGCGCCGGCCCGGACACGCCACCCCACAATCCCCCGTCGCCCGAGCCTTGTCACGGGTGCGGGTCGTCATCGACCCACGGCGACAGCGGCTGCGAACCCGAAGAGGTGGCAGCACTCGGTCGATCGGGAGGAACACACCATGGACACGCAGGGGACGCGCCCGGCAGCAGCAGCGCCGGCATTGAAATCGGCCGAGCCGCCACCGGCGGCACAGGACGCCCGCCATGGCTGACGCTCCCACGGCCGGTGTGTGCGACTGCAGCGAGCCGGCGCCGAAGCTGGCGCTGATCCTCTACCCCAGCCTGGGCACCCCGCTGCTGCTGGGCCCCGACCAGACCCGGTGCAGCGTCTTCATCGCCGCCGCGTCCCTCGGCGCGGCCAACGGCCAGGCGGCCCGCAAGACCGCAGACGGGCGCTCCAGCGTCGTCCCCCTGGACAAGGACGCGTCGGCCGTCGTGGCGCGCCACCTTCGGCTCGTGGGCATGAAAGGCCCCAAGCCCGACGCCGACATCGACCTGGGCGAACTCACCGGCGACGGCAAGGACTGCGGCATCGCCAGGACCGCCATCAAGGTCTGGCAGGTCGCCCGGTTCGAGGCGGGCGCCCTCGTCTACAACCAGAAGGGCGAAGTGTTCGCCACCCTCGCTCCGCAGGCCGTCAGGGCCTACGCCGCCGCTGGTTTCGCGGGCGGCCATGTGTACGAAGTGGAACTCGACATCGCCAGGCTCGCGGTCAAGCCCGACACCGGCGTTTTCAAGAGCTTCGCCTGGATGGTGAGGCCCACCAAGGCACAGAAGCAGGACTTTCCATCGCTTTGCCAGACGGCAACAGTCCACGCACAGGACCTGCTGGTCGAAGCCTTCCTGGCGCAACAGGTCCAGACCGACAGCCACCGCCACCAGGCAACCAACGCGCCCGCCGTTTCGCGTCGCGGCAAGGAGGCGGCGCTGCTCGAGTACGACGTGGGCCGGACGGGCAAGTCCGCCGAATCGCTCTACATCGAGACCGGCGCGCGCCTTGCGGCATGGCACCCCGTCATTCGCCTGCCGAGCCATGCGCCGCTGAAGCTCGGGCACCTGAGCGACGTGCACATCAGCGTGCGCCACCGGGCGCTCGCCAAGTCGCCCGCCCACGTGATCGAAGACCCGCAGTTCACCGGCGATGCCCGGCCGGCAGTGGGCACGCTGGTGTGCGACGCCTTCAACGCGCTCAAGGCCCTGTTCGACGAGATCGGCGCCGGCAGGAAGCCCGACACCGCCTTGCTGCTCACCGGCGACCTGATCGACTTCAATCGCAATGTCGATCCGCGCAAGGTGCCCGACGCCCACATCGGCGAGCAATGGAAGCGCTTCAACGTCCTGAACAAGCTCAACAACCCCAGGGAACCCGACCTGTACCCGCGCGGGCAGGACGACATGCTCGCCTTCAGCCTGGTGCGCTACGCCTACAACGAGCTCAAGCTGCCCGTCTTCATGACCACCGGCAACCACGAGGCGTACGACGTGGCCTATGGCGTCTACCCGCGCGTGGGTCTGTGGGGCGCGGCGCTCGGGGCGATGGAAATCCTGCGGGCCACGATGCGCAGGACCGAGACCTGCTGGCTCGACTTCATCAAGGCGTCGGACGCGCTCGACGCCAGGATCGAAGAGATCGGCGACGCCGCCATGGCGGCCGCCCACGGTGCAGGCGGCGCTGCAGCCAAGGCGCTGGAAACGTCCCGCCAGCAGACGCAGGCCGCACTGGCCCGCCTGCAAGCCGACAGCAACGCCGCGGCGGACAAGGCCCACTCGGCACTCGACGAATACCTGCGGCAGGTCAAGGCGGGGCAGCCCAGGGTCACGGCGCAGGCTGTGCAAATTCCTTCCGGCACGGGCCTTGCCACGCACGCCTGGCGGCTCTACCAGCGCGCGCTTGGCAGCGCCCGGCAGACCGTGGCCGACGCCACCAATGCCGCCGTCGGTGAACTCTGGGACGCCTACACCGGCATCGTCGGTGCCGTGGGCCACGGCACCATCGGCGTCGACCGGGCGGTTGCCAGCGTCGGCTTGAAGCTGGCGGGCGCCGCGGACGACCTCGGCACCCTGGCAGCCGACCTGGGTGTGCGCGCCGGTGTGGTCGGTGCGCAATCCGCGGTGCGGGCGCAGGCCGCTTCGGCGCATCTGGCGGTCAAGACAGCGCGCACGGACGCTCGCGCCGCGCTGCAGGCCAACGGCGCACTCCTGGCCGGACTGGACAAGCGGCTCGCCATCCACAGGCAGGACGTGGACGCCGCCAGCAAGTTCTGGGGCGCCCAGGCCAACCCGGGCATTCCGGCCGACCACAACTTGACCGTGCTGGAAGCCACGCTCGCCTACGGCCCGACCTACGGCGAAACCTGGACCAGCCTGAATTTCACGACGGCCAACTTCGACTGGTTCGGGGTCCTGTTCACGCCGCTGGCGGACTTCTGCATTGCGCTGCCCAGCCAGGGCGACGTGGTCTCGCCGCCGCGGCAGGTGCTGGTCGGCCTGGCGTGGGGCGAAACGGAAAACTTCATGAACCTCGAAGGCGCGGTGCCCGCGGGCACCGACCGCCACAGCTACATGATCCTGCCGCGCGCCAGCGCCAGCATCGACGCGGCACAGCAGGCCGTGTTGCGGCAGGCCCTGGCGCTCAAGGGGCAGAGCCAGGCGCCGCTCGTGGTGGCGAGCCACTTCACCATGGTCAACTACAGCAAGGCGGCGCTGCAGGAAGAGTTGAGCTTCGTGCCCGACAACGCGCCCCGCGGCACACTGAGCGCGGACGGTTTCTCCCCGGCCGCCGTGTCGGGTTCGGCCGGCTTCAACGACGCGAACTTCGGCACCTGCGAACGCAACCTCCGGTGGTACTTCGAGAACTGCGCGGGCGTGCCGGGGAAGCCGGCGCGCGTGGACTGGCACCTGAGCGGGCACAGCCACCGCAGCGCCCTGTACACCGTCAGGCACGGGCGCAACGCCGCCGGTGCGCCCACGGTCACGGTCACCGGCCGGCGCGACCCCGGCATGTACCAGGGAAAAAGCGTTGCCGCGGCCGACAGCGGCACGCAGTTCGTGGTGAGTTCCTGCGGCGGCCCCATCGGCGTGCAGAACCTGGCCGGCGAACTCAACGGCCACACCTTGCGCCCACCCGCAGGCAGCCGCCTCGACTGCGCTGGCCGCAGCATCGAACAGGTCAAGACGCTGCGCACCGGACGCGCCAGCGGCACCCCGTACAACGAGAAGCCTCGGCTGTGCGTGGCGCTGGACTACCTGTACATCCTCCAGCGCGGCAAGTCGCCCGTGGTCTTCGAGTGGGAAAGCCGCGCGGGCGCGGGTGCCAGACGGCGGCCAGCCACGGTCAGGATGCGCTTGAGCGAGCAGGTGCAGAAGCTCGATTGCATCGCTGCGGTGAAGGTGTGGGTCTGCGAACTGAAGAAGAGCAAGGCTGGCGGCACGGGACAAGCGGAACCCGCATGGCACCGCCTGGCGCCCACCCTGATCCGGGGCAAGGACGGCAGCGTGCTGGTCTTCTCGGCGGCCGAGCTGGCCACACTGGAGAGCGCGATGGTGACGGCTGCGAAGCGTCCCGCCGTCGGTGCTGCTGCCAACCCGGCGCGGGGGACTGCGCCGGTCGTCACGCGGCGCGTGGCACAGGCCTTCTGCGAAATCGTCCTGAAGAAGCCCACGACAGGCAGATACACCGAGGGACCGGAGAAGGGCAAGGACGTTCCCGACTGGAGTGCCGACATGAAGTGGGAGAACGATCCATGGGTGTTCCCGCTGGACATCGGCAGCTCGCAGACCGGCGCCGGCACCCATGACTTCATGCAGCGCAGGGACGGCGAGCATGGGCAAGTGCCGGATTGGGACTTCCTTGCGACGCACTACCAAAGCAAGGGATACATCCCGAAGGATCGGGCCATCAGGAGAGACGCATCCAAATAGATCGCCGCCACTTCATGGCTATTGCATTGGGCTGTAGCTGCGTCACTTTATCGATGGGATGCAACGTGAGAACCAGAAAGCACATCCGAAGCCTGGGGAAGACCTTCACCTACCTGAAGGACCCTGATTTTCGCAAGCAGGAGGTTGGCGATGTCCTCCTTGCAGTAGACGACGCCGAGTTCAGTGGCGAGCGCTTCGATGGCATGACATGGCGCAATGTCGTGTTCAGGAACTGCAGCTTCATCGGCGCCTACGACATCGGCCCACGCGCCATGGAGAACGTCGTCTTTCAGGACTGCAGTTTCGCTGGCATCCTGAGCTATGGCGTCACGAACAACGTGCAGTTTCTTCGGTGCCGCTGGACAGGCGCGCCCGTGATGTTCGCGGAAAAAGAAAGCAAGAACACGCGGTTCGAATCATGTGCATTCGAAGGCACGAGTCCGGACCGCAATCAACAGGGTACGGTGGGCTCGTCGGGCGAGGTCAGTTTCATCAACTGCAAGGCCAAGTGGATCAACTGGGCCGGCGACGCGGGGTTGACGATCGTCGAATGCGAGTGCGACGACGTGTCCGTACATACAGACAGTGCCGCAAACAGCGGCGATGACTCCTTGAGCTCCGCGGTATTGATCGAGCGCAGCAAGCTGCGCGGCACGTTCAACCTGGCGGCCGCAGACCTCCAATCCCTGACGATCCGTGACACCGTGCTGGACAACCTCGAATTGACCAACGCGACGATCAAGGGCGATGTGTTGATGGAGCGCGTCAGAGGCGGATCGGTCAACGGCTGGATACGGGGCGCTCCCCGCGTGACCCTTCGTGCCAGCCAGTTCACGCCGTCCCCGGGCTTCGAGTTCGCGTTCGAATTGGTCTCCGCCGATACGCAGCATGCGCTGATCGACTCGGTGCAGATCTCCGGGGGAACGAAACCCATCAATTTCGGCTTCGGCGCCTTGGGCTCGGACGCCAGGAAGGTTGCACCCAAGCTCAATCGAAGCTTCACCATCGTGAACAGCCGAATGGGCCGGGTGGACGCAAGCTACCTCAACAGCGCCGAAGTTCGCCTCGAGCGCAACACCTTCGACCACCTCGACCTGTCCAACAGCCGAATCGCCAAGCTCGAACTGACCGGCAACACCATCGCCCGTTCGGTGGACTTCACGAACACGCAAGCCAAGGAAAGCAAGCTCCAGCGCCTGGCCAAGGGCCAGGCCAAGCTCGAAGGCTCCAACATCAAGGCCGATTGAGGCCCGAGGCCCCAGCCCGCTACAGCCCGCTACAGCAGGCTCAGCCCGCGTCGCCCCGCACCTGCGAGACCATCGACGCCAGCCGGGCCAGGTCGGTCACCAGCAGGGCCTTCTCGTCCTTGCGCAGCACGCCGCTGCGCACCAGCACATTGAGTTCGCGGGTCACCTGCTCGCGGTTGGTGCTGATCTGGCTGGCCAGCGCCGCATGCTTGGGCGCGGGGTCCAGCCGGGACTGGTTGTCGTCGCCGTCGTGCGCGCCGGCGCTGCGGGCCAGGCGCAGCAGCTCGGCATGCAGTCGGTTCTGCACGCCCAGGGTGCTCAGGTCGATCACGCGTTCCGACAGCTGGCGCACCAAAGACGCCAGCCGCTGCATCACCCGCTCGGCCACGAGCGGCTCGTCGCGCAGCAGCGCCATGAAGGCCGCCCGGTCCAGGCTGGCCACCACGCTGGGCGCCAGCGTGACCACGTCGGCCGAACGCGGGCCGCCATCGATGGCCGCGATGTCGCCGAAATGCTCGCCGGCCTCCGAATCGCGGAAGGTCACCTGCCGGCCGTTGGCCGAATAGGTCGTCACCCGCACCCGGCCGGACACCAGCAGGAACACCTCGCCCTGCTGCTCGGCGCGCAGCAGCAAGGGCTTGCCGGCCTCCACGCTGTGCCACAGGCATTGCTGCGCCAGCAGCGCCAGGCGCTGGTCGGAGAGGCCCTCGAGTAGCGCGATCTGGCGCAGCGCGAGGCTGGAACGGGAAGCGGGGTCAGGGTTGGCCATGCGGGGGATCGATGGTCGAGGTCGATGGTCAATGGGGCTGTTGCAACAGGCGCGCGGATTATGCTCGGGTGCCGCTTCGAACCCGTTCATGGACAGACGTTCCCCTCGCACCCCTTCGGGCTCCCTTTTTCCGCTGAGAACGCCGACACGGCGCAATCTGCGCTGGGCGAGCGGGCTGGTGCTGATGGCCTACATCACCTTCCACCTGCTGAACCACGCGCTGGGCATCTATTCGTTCGCCGCCGCCGAAACGGTGCTGCGCGGCGTGCAGAAGTTCTGGCACAGCCTGCCGGGCACCGTGCTGCTGTACGGCGCGGCCGCCACGCACCTGGCGTTGGCCGTGGTCGCGCTGTGGGAGCGCCGCACCCTGCGCATGCCGCCACTGGAAGGCCTGCGCGTGCTGCTGGGCTTCGCGCTGCCGCTGCTGCTGGCCACCCACCTCACGGCCATGCGCGGCGCCTACCTGGCCTACGGCATCGAGGGCTCTTACGTGCGCGTGGTCTGGGGCCTGTGGGACTGGCAGGGCGCGGCCGCGCAGCTGCTGATGATGCTCGCGGCGTGGGCCCACGGCTGCCTCGGCCTGCACTTCGCGTTGCGCGCCCAGCCGGCGTACCGGCGCTTTTCGCACCTGTTGCTGGCCGTTGCGGTGGTGTTGCCGCTGGCCGCGGCGATGGGCTTCGTGTCGATGGGGCGCGAGTTCCAGTGGAACGGCGTGCCGCCGGCCGCGTTGCCCACGCCCGAGCAGGGCAAGGCGCTCGGCGCGGCCGAGAACGGCATCAAGTGGGCCTACGGCCTGGCGCTGGCCGCGCTGCTGGCGGCGCGCTGGGGCCGCAACGGCTTCGCGCGCTGGTCGCGCCAGCCGTCGGTCACGCTGCGCTACCCGGGCCGCACGGTGCAGGTGCCGCGCGGCTGGAGCGTGCTGGAAGCCAGCCGCTCGCACGGCATCGACCACGTGTCGGTCTGCGGCGGACGCGCGCGCTGCTCGACCTGCCGCGTGCGCGTGGCGGGCCCGGCCGAGCACATCGGCGAGCCGGGCCGCGACGAGCAGCGCACGCTCGAGCGCGTGCGCGCGCCGTCCGACGTGCGCCTGGCCTGCCAGCTGCGCCCGCGCGGCGACATCGAGGTGACGCCGCTGTTCGCGCCGCTGCCCAACGAGGGCCGGCCCGCGCCGGTCGGCAGCTTCGGGCGCGAGCGCGACGTGGCGATTCTCTTCGTCGACCTGCGGCGCTGGTCCGGCCTGTCGGAGCGGCAGTGGCCCTTCGACCTGGCCTATGTGCTCGACCGCTATTTCGCCACCGTGGGCGCGGCCGTGCGCGAGAGCGGCGGCGTGCCCAACCAGTTCATCGGCGACAGCGTGATGGCCATCTTCGGGCTCGACTGCGACTTGTCCACCGCCTGCAGGCAAGCCCTGCACGCGACCGCGCTGATCGGCCAGCGCATGGACGCATGGAGCGAAGGTTTCGAAGCGCAATTCGGCCAGCGGCTGGAGTTCGGCATGGGCCTGCATGCAGGCCGCGCGGCCGTGGGCGAGGTGGGCTACCTGGAGACCACCACCTTCACCGCCATCGGCGAAGTGGTGAACACCGCGAGCCGCCTGCAGGACCATTCGAAGACGGCTGCGTCGCGCCTTGTCGTGTCGCTGTTCGCGGCCGAGCAGGCCGGCGTGGCCGACACCATGGGCACGCCCGAAACGCTCGCGGTGCGCGGCCGCTCCGAACCCCTCGCCGTGCTCTACGCCACGCATCCGGCGGCCCATGCCGCGCCGCACGCTTCAGCCCCCGCGTAGTTGGCTGAAGCGGTGCGCAAACGCACAGCGCCGAGCGCGGTGAAGTTTCACACTGCCTGCGTGGCAACGACGAATGTCCGCCGCCCACACAGACACTCGAAGGGACTCGCACCATGAACTCCAGGCAACGCATCGCTCTTTCCGCCCTCGCATTCGCCATGCTGGGCACCGCCGGCGCCGTACACGCGGAAACCTACGAAGGCGTGCATTCGATCACCTCGTATGCCAGCCGCGCCGACGTGCGCGCCGACGCCGTGGCGGCCGCGCACAACGACAACCCCTATGCCGACGGCGCCAACGCCGGCCCTGCTTCGGTGATCGCCTCGTCGACCAGCCGCGCCGCGGTCCGCGCCGAAGCCGTTGCGGCCGCGCACAGCGACAACCCCTACGCCGAAGGCGCTTCGTCGGGCACGGCCCCGGTGGTGGCCAGCACGCTCGACCGTGCCACGGTGCGTGCCGCAGCCCGCGCGGCTGCGCGCGGCGACGCACTGCCGCTGTAACCGACACGCAGCCCGGGTCTCGCTTCGGCGAGCACGCACCCCAAGGCCGGCCCTTGCGAAAGCAGAGGCCGGCCTTTGTACGTTCGGCAGGGGCGCGATCGAACCCGTGCGACGGTGACAGTGCCCTCTCCGATGGCTCGAAACGGTGCGCAAACACACAGCGCCGATCGCGCCGCGGTTTCACACTTCATTGGTGGCAACGACGAATGTCCGCCGCCCACACACCGTGAATCAAAGGGACTCTCACATGAACTCCAAGCAACGCATCGCCGCTTCCGTCTTCGCCACCGCCTTCGCCCTGCTGGGCGCCGCCAGCGCGCACGCGGAAAGCTATGACGGCGTGCATGCCATCACTTCGTCGGCCAGCCGCGCCGACGTCAAGACCGAAGCCGTGGCCGCCGCGCGCGAAGGCAATGTCTATTCGGACAGCGCCGCCGAAGGCACCGTGGCCGTCAACTCCACGCTCGACCGCGCCACCGTGCGTGCGCAGGCCGTGGCCGCCGCGAACAACCCGCTGCAGAGCCTGGACCGCCGCGCGTTCTACCGCGACGAAGTGCCCGCCGCCTACAAGAAGCCGGCCGTGTCGTTCACGCGCCAGGCCGGCCTGTAAGCAACGCAAGCAGCGGCGCGGCCCTGCTGCGTCGCTGTGCGGCTTCGCAGGTTCAGGGCCGCACGCCTTCCCACGCGTTCTGCAACAGCGCGCGGATCGCGTCCCGCACCAGCGGGCGCGGATTGGGGTACTGGTTCGTGAGCGCATGCGCGCACGCCAGGTCGAGGTCCGACGCCTTCATGCCGATGTCTCGCAGCGCCACCGGCGCGCCGTTGTCGCGCGCCAGGTCGTACACCGCCTGCGCGGCGCTGGCGCCTCCCAGCGCCTTCGCGATGCGCGCCATGGCCTGCGGCGCCGCCTCGGCGTTGTAGGCCAGCGCATGCGGCAGCACGATGGTGTGCGTTTCCGCATGCGGCAAGTTGAAGCTGCCGCCCAGCGTGTGGCACAGCTTGTGGTGCAGCGCCATGCCGACGTTGCCCAGCACGGTGCCGCACAGCCACGCGCCGTAGAGCGCGTCGCTGCGCGCAGCCAGGTCCTTGGGCGCAGCGCGAAGGGCCGGCAGCGCGCGGCCCAGCGCCGCAATGCCTTCCTGCGCCATCAGGTCCATGACCGGGTTCGAATCGACCGCGTAGAGCCCTTCGGCCGCGTGCGCGATGGCGTTGATGCCGCTCGTCACGCTCATGGCCACGGGCAGGCTCAGCGACAGCTCGGGGTCGTAGATCACGGTGCGGGGCAGCACCTTGAAGTCCTTGCCCGTCTTCTTCATGCCGGCTTCGGTGATGCCGTAGATCGGCGTCATCTCGGAGCCCGCGTAGGTGGTGGGAATGGCGAGGATCGGCAGGCCCGAGTCGAGCGCGATCGCCTTGCCCAGCCCGGTGGTCGAGCCGCCTCCGATGGCCACGGCGCAGTCGGCCCCCAGGCGATGGGCCACCTCGCGTGCCTCGCGCGCGGTCTCGATGGGCACGTGCATCACGGCGCGGTCGAACACGCCGGCCGCGTGCGCGCCCAGCATGTCGGCCACGCGCTCGGCCTGCGGGCGCTGCTCGGGGGTGGACAGCACCAGCGCGCGGCGCGCGCCGAGCGCGTCGATCTCGCGCGCCAGGTGCTGCAGCGACCCGGCGCCGAACACCACCCGCTGGGGCACGCTGTTGTAGACGAACGAAGGGGTGGTCATGGCTTTCCTGTCTCTCGAATGGTGAAGCGGCCGGTCGCCGGCTTCCACGATACGCCGGTGGCTCGCCCCGCGAGTGTCGAACGGGCCCGCGGGCCGTTCAACCACGGGAACGGAAAGGAGTTTTCCGCTCAGCCACCCGCGCGGGCCTGCCGGGCGCCGCCGTCCGCATGGGCGATGAGCAGCAGGAAGCCGCCGACCATCGCCACGTTCTTCAGGAAGTTGTTGAGCTGCCCCGCGAACTGCGCCGCGTCGGCGGCCCAGAACGCGTGCGCGGTGAAGGCCGTGGCCAGCGTGAAAAGTGCCAGCGCAGCCGCCACCCACTGCACCCGCCAGCCGGCCACCAGCAGCAGCCCGCCGCCCACCTCGAGCGCGATGGTCAGCGGCAGCACCACGTCGGCCATCGGAATGCCGAGCTTGGCGAAGTAGCCGAGCGTGGCGCCGTAGGTCATGAGCTTGCGCACACCGGCCACCAGGAAGATCACGGCCATCAACACGCGTGCCGCCATGGTCCAGCGACCCGCGCCGCGATGGGATTCGTTCGTCGTCATTTCATTTCTCCAACATGTGCGGGCACCGTCGCGGCGCCCGTGAATTTGAGGCGCCCCATGCACAGCACCATGGCGCAAGACAGCAGCGCCGGCACGGCCGCCGCGATGAAGAGCGCACTGGTCGTCCAGTGCAGCCCGATGAGCCAGCCCGCCAGCACCGGCCCCACGATGGAGCCCGCGCGGCCGATGCCCAGGCTCCAGCCCATGCCGGTGGCACGCACCGTGGTCGGGTACACGCCCGACGCCAGCGCAATGAGTGCGGGCTGCGCGCCCACCACGCAGAAGCCGCTCACCATGACCACCGCGAGCAGCAGGGCCAGCGGCAGCGCCGGTTGCCCGATCACCGCAATGGCCACCACCGCCACCGCGAAGACGGGCACCAGCACGCGGTAGAAGCCGATGCGGTCGATCAGCGGCCCCATCGCCACCGTGCCCACCACCCCGCCCACCTGCAGCAGCGTGCCCACCAGCACCGCGGTGCGCGCGCTGTAGCCCGCGTCGGCCGCGATGGTCGGCAGCCAGTTGGCCAGGAAGAACAGGTTGAGCAGGTTCATGAAGTTGATGCCCCACAGCAGCAGCGTGGCCGGCCCGCGCCCCGCGCGGAACAGCTCGACCACGGGCGCGCCGTCCTGCTTCGCCTCGTGCACCACGTAGCGCGTGCCGGGGCCGACGCGCACGCCGGGCGCGATGCGGCCCAGCCACTGATGCACGCGGTCGAGCCTGCGCCCGCGCAGCACCAGGAACTGCATCGACTCGGGCATGTAGCGCGCCATGAGCGCGGCGATCACCAGCGGCACCACGCCGCCGAAGATGAACACCGACTGCCAGCCGCCCCACGGAATGAGCACGGCCGAGATCAGCCCGCCCAGCACCGCGCCGCCCGTGAAGCCGCACGACACCCACATCATCAGCGTGACGCGCCGGCGCTGCGGGCTGTACTCGCTGGCCAGCGCGCTGGCGTTGGCCATGATGCCGCCCAGGCCGATGCCGGTGATGAAGCGCATCGCCAGCAGCTGGTCGAGCGTGTGCGTGAAGGCCGTGGCCAGCATGCACAGCGCGAAGAACACCGTGGCGCCCAGCAGCACCGGCCGGCGGCCGATGCGGTCGGCGCAGATGCTCAGCACCAGCGAGCCGACCAGCATGCCGAACAGGCCCGCGCCGAACACCGGCCCCAGCGCGGCCTTCTCGATGCCCCAGGCGTGCACGATGGCGGGCGCGACGAAGCCCATGGCCTGCACGTCGAAACCGTCCATCACCACGGCGCAGCCGACCAGCAGCAGGATCCATTTCTGGAACGTGCTGACCGGGTGGCTGTCGATCAGCGCGGGAATGTCGATGGCGGCAGAGGCAGAAGCAGATGCAGAGGAGGAGCCGGCACCGCCGCCCGTCTCTAGGGATTGCGGCAGCATCTTCACGCGGCGGCCTCGTCGAGGCAGTTGGCCGCCGTCCACCCGTAGAGCCATTCGAGTGCGTCGTAGAAGCGCGCCTGCGGCCTGCCGGTCCACATGCTGTTGCGCACCAGCCGCTCCACCCCCTTCGCGTGGTAGATGCGCCCCATCTCGCGCGCCGACAACACCACGCGCGCGGTGCGCGCCACGCGGGAGCGCTCGTACAGCGCCAGCGCGCGCGGCCAGTCGCCGCCTTCGCGCCGCAGCGCAAGGCCCAGCGTCACCGCGTCTTCGCAGGCCGTGCAGGCGCCCTGCGCGAGGTACTGCACCATCGGGTGCGCCGCGTCGCCCAGCAGCGTGGCACGGCCGAAGGTCCATTGCTCGATGGGGTTGCGGTCGGCCGTCGAGTAGCGCTTCCACGCCTTCGGAATGCGCAGCAGCTGCTGCACCTGCTCGCAGGTCGCGCGAAAGTAGCGCTGCACCTCGGCCGGGTCGCCGTCCATCGATCCCCACTCCTCGGGCTGGTCGCTGTGGAAGGTGACGGCCAGGTTGAACTTGTCGCCGCCCTTCAGCGGGTAGTGCACCAGGTGGCAGTTGGGGCCGACCCAGATGCAGGGCGCGGTGAAGCGCAATGCCTCGGGGAAGTCGGCCGTGTCGATCACCGCGCGGAACACCACGTGGCCCGACACGCGGATGCCGTCGCCCACGTACTGCTGGCGCACCGCCGAGCGCACGCCGTCGCAGCCGATCACGGCCTGGCCCTGGTGGCGGCCGCCCTGCGCGTCGATCAGCGTCACGCCGTCGGTGTCCTGCTCGATGTGCACGACCCTGGTCGAGGTCAGGAACTCGATGCCCTCGGTGGTCTGCTTCACGCCCTCGAGCAGCGCACCGTGGATGTCGGCGCGGTGGATCACCGCATACGGGTTGCCGAAGCGCTCGCGAAACTGCTCGGACAGCGAGATGCTCGCCACGCGCTTGGCGTCGATGGCGTCGAACATCACCATCTCTTCGGTGTAGACCGCCTTGGCCCGCAGATGCTCGCCCACGCCCAGCGCGTCGCAGGCCGCGAAGGCGTTGGGGCTCAACTGAATGCCCGCGCCGATCTCGCCGATCTGCCCGGCCTGCTCGATCACCTTCACGCGATAGCCCTCACGCACCAGGGCCAGCGCCGCGGCGAGCCCGCCGATGCCGCCGCCGGCCACGAGCACGGGGCGGGTGTCTCTTGCTGCGCTCATGTCACTTCAGCCCGAACAGCTTGCGCGCGTTGTCGCGGCCGATCTTCTGGCGGTCGTTCTCGCTGATCTCGCAGCTGTCGAACCAGCGCGCCGCGTCCTCGTGCTTCTCGAACGGGTAGTCGACCGAGTACATGATGCGGTCCTCGCCCACCTCGAGCATGGTCGACAGCAGCGTGGGCGTGCGGAAGTTGCCGCTGGTGGTGATGTGCACGTTGCTGCGCAGGTAGTCGCCGATTTCCCTGTCGCACGGCATGCCGCGGCGGCCCTTGCGCAGGATGTGGTCGACGCGCCAGATGTTGAACGGAATGCCTTCGCCGAAATGGCCGAGGATCATCTGCAGCGCGGGGTGGCGGTCGAACATGCCGCTGGACATCAGGCGCAGTGCGTGGATGGCCGTCTCCATCGCGAAGGCCCAGGTCGGGCCTGTGAGCCAGTGCGCGCCGTCGTAGATCGGTTCGCGGCCCAGCAGCGGGTCGCGCGGGTGCATGTAGAACGGCTTCCCCAGCGCGGCCGCGGCGGTCCAGAAATCATTGAAGCGCGCGTCGTCGCAATACACGACCGTGTTCTCGTCGCCCACCTGCGAAAAGCCGTTCACCAGGAAGCCATGGAAGCCCAGCTGGTTCACGCAGCGCTCCAGCTCGCGCGCGGCCGCCTCGGGGTCTTGCATGGGCAATGCCGCGAAGCCGCCGAAGCGCGTGGGGTGGCGCCTGACCTGCTCGGCCAGCACGTCGTTGGCGCGCCGCGCCACCTCGACGGCGCGCTTCGCGTCGGGAATGCCCTGCACCGCCGGCGAGTTCAGCGAGAGGATCGAGAACTCCGTGCCCCACGCGTCCATCTGTTCGAGGCGCTGCTGCTCGAAGTCGAGCAGGTTGTTCTTCAGGCCCTGCCACACCTCGGGGCGGGCATAGACCTGCGAGTCGGCGATCGTGAGGTCGATCGCAAAGTGCTCTTCGAGCGCAATCTTGTTCTTCATGGGAAAAATCACTCCGGTTTGATGTTGAGCTTGTCCAGCACGTCCTGCCAGGTCTTGCGGTCGTCGGCGATGTAGCGCGCCAGCTGTTCGGGGCTGCCCGGCCGCGGGTAGGTGCCGAGCTCGCGCGACTTGGCCACCACGTCGGGCAGCAGCAGCGCCTCGTTCATGTCCTTGTTGAGCCTGGCGAGCACCAGCGGGTCGACGCCCTTCTTCGCAATGACCGCGAACCAGCCGTGCGCCACGGCGCCTGGCACGGTCTTGCTGGCGAGCGGGAAGTTCTCGAGCCCGGCCTCCACGCGGTCGCCCATGCTCGCGAGCACGCGCATGCGCCCGCCCTGCACGTTGCCGGCCACCACGTTGTAGGTCTCGACCATCATCTGCGTCTGGCCGCCCAGCGTGGCCTGCATGGCCTGCGCGCCGCCGGGGTAGTGCACCTCGAGGAACTGCGCGCCCGACTGCAGGCCCAGCAGCGCCGAGGCCAGGTGCGGCGCGGTGCCGCGGCCGTTGTCGGCCACCTCGATGCCTTGCGGCTTCGCACGCGCGGCGGCGATGAAGTCGCCCAGCGTCTTGTAGGGCGAGCTGGCCGGCACCGCGAGCATGAAAGGCGCGACGGCCGCGAGCGTGACCGGCACGAAGTCGCGGTTGAAGTCGTAGGTCACGCCCTTGATGGTGCTGGGCGCCACCGAGATCGCCGAGCCTTGCACGAAGCCGAAGGTGTAGCCGTCGGCCTGTGCCGCCAGGATCGCGTTCATGCCGATCACGCCGCTGCCGCCGGGCTTGTTGTCGACGATCACGCCCTGCCCCCATTTCTCGCCGAGCTTGGCGCCCACATGGCGAATCAGCACGTCGGGCGCCGAGCCCGCGGGGAACGGCACCACGAAACGCACCGCCTGTCGGGGCCAATTGGCTGCGCTGCCCTGGGCCTGCGCCGGCGGCACCGCACCCAGTAGAGGCAACGCGAGGATGCATGCGACGGCGGCTCTGCGAGAAGGCTTCGGGCTCATGTCTGTCTCCGTATTTGCTTGATTATTCAAGTAATTTCGGCGGACTATATACTTGATTGTTCAAGCATGTCTAGATGAAAACCCTGCCCCAAGATCACGACCTCGAGAAGGCCATTCCCTTCCTTCTGGCGCGCGCCGGCGCGCGCATGGGCAACGCCTTTGCGAAGGCGTTGAAACCCTACGGACTCGCGCTGAGCGAATGGCGCGTGTGCGCGTCGCTGCAGCACACACCGCGCCAGACGCTGTCGGAACTGGCCACGCACGCGTCCACCGACCTGTCGGCGCTGTCGCGCATCGTCGACCGGCTGGTGGTGCATGAACTGGTGGCGCGCGAGAAGTGCGACACCGACAAGCGCGCGGTGCGCATTGCGCTCACGGAACGCGGACTGACGCTGACCTGCGAGCTGATTCCGCTCGCGCAGCACTACGAGGCCGTGGCGACCTCGGACTTCAGCGCGGCGGAAGTGAAGACGCTGCGCGCGATGCTGCTGCGCCTGTACGCCAACGCGACGCCGCTCGCCTGAGTGAGCGGCACCTCATCGGCCCGACCTTCTGGGTTGGCCCTCAGGCCGGCGACACCTGCACCGTGCAGGCCTGGCGGCTCTCGGTGATGGCAAAGCGCACCGGCAGGAAGCGCTCGATCACTGCGCAGTTGGTGCGCGTGTGTTCCGTCACCTCGCTGCAGGTGAAGGCACAGGCCTTCTGGCCCTGCCATGCGGCCAGCGCGAGCAGCAGCGCCAGCTGGTCGGCCAGGTGCGGACCGACCGCTGCCTCGCTCTTCTGGAACGCGCGCAGTTCCTTCACCAGGCCATGCGCCACCTGCTCGGCGCTCAGCGACTTCTCGCCGAACGCGGTGAACACCTCGGTGACATGCTCGTAAGCCAGCGTGGCCAGCAGCGCGTTGCCGGGGCCCTCGTTCTGGCGCGCGCCACCGTGGCGCAACTGCTCGCCGGACCAGCCCATCGCACCGCCTAGCGTGTCGAGCTCGCGCGTCGACACATGGCGCGGCAGGCCGGGCGCCAGGCATTCGGCAAAGCCCGGCTGCTGCCCGCCGCGCGCCATCAGGTCGAAGGGCTGCAGCGCGCCGGCCGCGGGCACGATGGTCGCCTCGACCTCGCCACCGCCGGCCGGGTAGAAACCGCAGCGGCGCAGCGTGAGCTGCAGGTCCGCGCCCAGGCGGCGCACGAGCGGCGCAAAGGCGCGCTCCAGGAAATGGAAAGGCGGCGCCATCGGGTTGTGCGTGCCGCCGCTCAGGTGCACCTGGCTCGTGCCGCCGGCCAGCAGCAACGGCGGCAGCACGGTCTGCAACACCAGCATGCAGCTGCCCGCGCTGGCAATCGCGAAACGGTAGTCCCCCGCGCGCACCGGGCCGGGCGCGAAATGCAGCGACTGCGAGCCGAGCTCGGCGCCGTCGACCTGCGCGCCGCTGATTTGCGCGGCGGCGTTCACGCACGCCAGGTGCTGGCGCATCAGGCCCGGCTTGGCGCGGCCCGCGCGGATCTTCTCGATGGCCATCGGCTGGCCCGTGACCACCGACAGCGCCAGGCTGGTGCGCAGGATCTGCCCACCGCCCTCGCCTTGCGAGCCGTCGAGCTCGATCGTTTTTTGTTCTGTCTTCGTCGTCATCTTTTTCTTTTCTTCATCCCATGCGCCGGCTACATGAAGTCGGCGCGTATCCGGTCCATATCGAAAGGCGTGATTCCCTGGTGCACGCCGAACACCGTGTCGCCCTCCCCGGGCCCCCCAGCTTCCTCCACCAACGTGCCCCGCGCCCGCGCATGCAGCGTGAACAGCGTGTGCAGGTCCGGCTTGGCCAGCTCCACCAGCGAACGCAGCATCAGCGACACGCCCGCGAGGTTGCTCTGCACGTTGTTCCACAGCGGCGACTTCTTCAAAGCAATGTCGGCCCAGATCACCTCGCGCGCCTCCAGGTCGAAGATCGCCGGCAGGCAGATGGTGGTGTCAGCGGCCACGTCGACGCGGTCGACAACCGTCGAGGGCTCGAAGATCTCGCCCGAGCCCGCGGCCGTGCGCGACATCCACCCCGCAAAGCACTCCGGCAGGTCGCAGAAGGCCTGCGAGGTGAAGCTGTTGATCGAGCTCACCACGTAGCGCACGCCCTTCTCGCGCAACAGCGCCACGTCGAGGTCGATGAACTCGGCCGCGCCCCGCGGCGCATCGACGATGTCGCCGCTGTGCACGCCGCCGTAGCTCTTCAGGTTGTAGTACGCCAGCACGTCGATGTACTTGTACCGCGCGGTGAAGAGCGCGGCCGACAGGTCGATGTCGGTGCGGGCGCGGCCGTTCTTCCACCAGAGAAAGAGGCGCACGATGTTCGCGTCCGGCATCGGCAGGCGGCTGCCCCGCACCAGCGTGCGCAGCGCCTTCGAGGCCGAGCGCTGCGAGAACGGCACGAGGTAGTTGCGCAGCGCCGCATCGACATGGCAACGGCCCAGCGGCGGCAGCGCCGCGAAGCGCTGCAGCAACGCCGCCTCGCACAGCGCCGCCGCCCGCTCCGCCACGCCTTCGGGCAGCGGCTCGCGCGTGTCCTCGATGGCGAAGACGCTGGCGGTTTCTCCCTTGGGGAAGAAGCTGCGCAGCGCATGCGCGCCACGGCGGCGGAAGTGCACCATCGCCTGCAGCAGCACCGCCGTCGAAGCCTGGTGCGCCACCTCGCCGAAGCGCGCGAGCACGGCGCCCGGCTGGGACGCGATGCGCAGCACATGATCGAGGCGGCGCGCGAAGTCGCCGGGCCGCGTGGGCAGCAACGCAAGTGCCTCGTCGATGGCACGCGTTTCCAGCTGCCGCTCGATGTGGTGGTTGAAGCCCTGCGGCCGCACGCCGTTGCGCACGCCGTCGAACGCGGCCGCCGCGGCCGGAAAGCGCTTGGCGTGCTCGCCGGGGTGCAGCACTTCGCCCAGGCGCTTGAACACCTCGGGCCGACGCGCCATGTCTTCGGCCACGCTGGCGCTGCGGTCCATCAACGCGATGAGCCAGCGGCGCAGCGGGCGCTTCATGCGCGCGAACTTCGTCGGCTCCGCGAGCGACACGTCGCCCTTGCTCCACGCCACGGCCAGCCGCAGCACATCGGTGGCAGTCTGAAGACGCGCTTCGAGAAAAGGCAACACGCCCGGCTCTTCCGCCCGCAGCAGTGCACCGCCGAGCGTCGCAAGGTTTTCCTTCGACACGATCTGCGCCGGCATCCAGTCGTACACCTTGCTGCCGTACTGGCGCACAAACCAGTCGAGGTCGTCCTTGTCCTGCTGCGACAGCGAACTGCGCGCACCCGCCAGCTGCGTGAAGATCTGCTCGAAGTCTTCCTGCGTGCCCACGTCGATCGTGCGCAGGTGCGCGCGGCGCGCGGCGTCGCCCAGGTCGGCGCGGCGCGAGGCCGCTTCGTCGGGCCGCCAGGTTCCAAAGCTCGCGCAATGGCGCACCGCGTTGAGGAACAGCTCGGCCGCGCTCGTCTGCACCACCTGCTCGGGAAAGTCAGGGTAGAGCGGGCGCCACGCGGGGTGCACGCCCTTCATCTCGCGCACGTCCTTCAGCAGCGCCTTGTAGAACACCTCGAAAGGCTTCGCGTCCCAGGTGGCCAGGCAGGCGTCGAGCGCCGGCGACAGCGTGAAGCCGAGCGGCTCCAGTTCCTTGTAGAGCGTGGCCAGGTAGGCGGGCGGCAGCACAGCGTGGCCGGGCTGGGCCAGCACACGCGAACGTCGGCGCAGGTAGATCTGGCTGTTCATTGCGTGGCCGTTCATTGCGTGCCCTGCGAATGCGCCGGTGCGAACGCACGGCGCATGAAAAAAAGAGCGGAAAGCGCAGACCCTAGTTTCCAGATATGAGAGAAGGAAGGACCCACATAGCCGCTCACGAACATCATACGGCCTCCGTCGCGGCGCGCGCGCCGTGGTCGAAGCGCAGCACCGTCTCGCACAGGAAAGCATCGAGCCCCGCGCCGTCGGACGAGGGCAGCGGCGTCACCGGCTCGGCCGCGTTGGCCGCCAGCTCGGACTCGATGAACGCGTGGATGCCGGGCCAGCGCGGGCTGGTCGCGGCTTCGCCGGCGCGCATCTTCACTTCGAGCAGCGCGTTGATTTCCTCGATGAGCGCAGCGTCGCGCACGGCATCGAGCGTGCGCTGCGCCAGTTCGGCAAAGCGCATCGGCGGCACGCCGGGCTGCGCACGGATCCAGCGCGCGGCCAGCAGCGGGCGCAGCACGTAGAGGTATTTCTTGTAGCGCACCTCGTCGGCCTGCAGGTGCTCGCGAAAGTTCTTCTTCGCCATCGAGGTGTAGTGATGCCAGGCGCGCGCGTTGGAGAACACCGCCTCCGACAGCGCGCGAAAGCGCGGCATTGCCACCGCGTCGTTGCGGTACACGATGGGCGAGCGCAGCCACTCGAGCAGCGTCGGGTTCGACTCGCGCATCAGGCCCAGCGCCTTGCGCAGGTCCCAGCCGTTGATGTCGAGGTCGCCGCTGATCGGCAGCTCGATCACGTCGCGGCGCGGCTGCACCGTGAGGTACCACGGCAGGCGGTTCACGTAGATGAAGCGCACGTCGTAGTCGCTGTCGGGCGAGGCAAAGCCCCAGCCGCGGCTGCCGGATTCGCAGGCGAACAGCACGGTGACGTCGTGCTTCGCTTCGATGTCGCGCAGGCCGTCCATGATCTGCGCGCGCATGGCGGGCTCGATCGGGTGGGCGGAGCGCAGGAATTCTTCGGTGCTCATCGGTTCTTCTCTCGTCTTCTTTTCTCGTCTTCTTTTCTCGTCTTCTTCGCTCAGGCTCTGGTTCAGGCTCGGGTGACGGTCACCTTGCCGTCGCTGCCGAGTTCATAGACATCCAGGTCGTCGGCCAGGAACGCATGGCCGCGGTAGTGCGCCTGCGTCTCGGCCATCAACTCCGCCATGCCTTCCTCGTTCTGGTGGCGCGCGCTGAAATGCGTGAGCACCAGGTTCGGTACCTCGACGGCTTGCGCGAACTCGGCCAGCAGGCGCGCAGAGCTGTGCATCGGGCCGGGGCCGACCTTGTCGAGCACGGCTTGCGTGTACGTCGCCTCGTGCACCAGCAGCTGTGCGCCCTGGCAGGCGTCGCGCAGCAGCGCGGGTTCGGCGTTGTCGCCGCCCAGCACGGCTGCTGCGGTGTCGACCTGCGTTTCCGCAAAGTCGGCACTGCGCAGCACCGTGCCGTTGAAGGTCACGTCCTCGCCGCTCTGCAGCGCACCCCATGCGGGACCGGGCGGCAGGCCGATGGCCTTGAGCGCACCGGCCTTCAGCCGCGTGCGCTGCGTTTCGACCTGCACACGGTAGGCGTGGCTCGGCACGCGGTGCCGCAGCACATGGCGCTCGATGCGAACGCCGGGCGCTTCGTACACCAGCGCCCGGTCGTCCACATCCACATCCACATGCGTGACCTCGTAGGGCAGGTGCAGGTCGGTCAAGCGGCGCGTGGCCTCGAACCACTCCCACACGGGCAACGGCGCGATGAGCTTCAGCGGCTTCGTGCGCTTGCCCATGCCCGCGCTCGCGAGCAGGCCCGGCAGGCCGTAGCAATGGTCGCCATGCACATGCGTGATGCAGACGGCGGCCAGGTCGTTCAGCGACAGCGGCGTTTGCAGCACACGGTGCTGCGTGCCTTCGCCGCAGTCGAACAGGAACCAGTCGGGACCCAGCACCGTTTGCACCGCCAGTCCGGAGACGTTGCGGTGGCGCGTGGGGGTACCGGACGAGGTGCCCAAGAAAGTCAGTTTCATCATCATTGTTTCGCCTCCGCCAGATGGCGCAGCGCCTTGGCTGCGGCATCCGCCGCCTCTCGCTCCCAGACCCTGTAGTTCTGCCCGCGTGGCCGGGCCGCCACAAAGGCCTCCAGTTGCGCAATTTGTTCAGGACCACCCCAGCATCCCATCACCTCGATAGCCACCACGCGCAGGCTTCGCCACTTGCTCTGCAAGGCAGCTTCCACTTCGGCCTGGGCCGCCGCATTGGGCTTGGCCGTAGCGAGGGCGCGCAGCCGCGTCACCTCTTCGCGCAGCAGGTTGGCGCCCGGGTACATCGAAGCCGCCGCGCGCGATTCGCGCTGCGCCTTCCGGCACGCATAGCATCGAACAGCCCGACTGTAGATCGAGCCTTGAGCGACCTCGCACCACCACTTCTGCTGCTTGGCCGTCCACACTTCCTCAGCGCCGCAATTGCAGGTGAAGAGACGGTCGATATAGAAATGGGGCACCTCGCCATACAGGGTGTTGCAGTGTTCGAGCCTGGCCTTGTCGACCAGCTCCAGGCCCGGCACGGACTCCCAGACGATCTCCCTTCGCACATCGCGCGTGCGCAGTCGGACCTCCAGCGCCGCAGCGCGTTCGAGGCGATGCGCCTTGATCTCGGCACGTCGTTGCTTGTTGCTTTTCATGATCAGTACCTATGACTCGCGCGACTTCGAAATCGCCGAGCAGTCGGCTCAATCGGTCACGCTGAAATGAAGAAGATATTTCTCACCACGCGCATTGCCCAACCAAAGGTCGTCCCAGGCCGCGGCATACCAGGCGTATTTCTTGTCCGCTTGGCATCCGTAGGCAGCAGTGACGACCTCGGCGGGCGCAACGATGGATTGGATGGCTTTCACCAACGTCTCTTCGAACGCGTGCCGCCCGTCACCGGTTCCGACACACTTTCCGGCAAGCTGCGCCGAGGTCCAGCCCTCCGTCATCCAACGCCGCGCCGTCTCGACCACCACCGTCTTCCAATCAGGATTCACGGCAATGGCAGGGACTTCGGCGATGTCGGCATAGAAGCGCCGGATCGATTTTTCATCCAGCGCGTCGATGTCTTCCCGCTTGCAGAGGGAGAACGTGTGCGTCAGATCCGACGCCGGCATGTTCCACTCCGCATAGGCACGCAAGTAGCCGTTGAGGTCCGCCAGAAGCAGTTCCCGATCCATGACGCCTATCCCTTCACGCAAACAACCTGCTTGAGCGTGTAAACCACCTCCACCAGGTCCTTCTGCGCCTCCATCACCGCGTCGATGTCCTTGTAGGCCATCGGAATCTCGTCGATCACGTCGGCGTCCTTTCGGCATTCCACGCCCTCGGTCGCGGCGATCTGGTCGGCCACGGTGAAGAGCTTCTTCGCCTTGGTACGGCTCATCTTTCGACCGGCGCCGTGGCTGCAGCTCATGAAGCTCTCGGGGTTGCCCTTTCCGCGCACGATGAAGCTCTTCGCGCCCATGCTGCCGGGAATGATCCCCAGCTCGCCGGCCTTCGCGCTCACCGCGCCCTTGCGCGTCACGAACACGTCTTCGCCGAAGTGCGTCTCGCGGCTCACGTAGTTGTGGTGGCAGTTCACCGCTTCCACGTGCGCCTCGAAAGGCTTGGTGATCACCTTGCGCACGGCCGCGACCACGCGCTGCATCATCACTTCGCGGTTCGCACGCGCGAACTTCTGGGCCCAGCCCACCGCACGCACGTAGTCACCGAAGTACTTGGCGCCTTCCTCGAAGTACGCCAGGTCCTGGTCGGGCAGGTTGCGCTGGTGCAGCTCGGCGTCCTTCTTCGCGAGTTCGATGAAGTGCGTGCCGATGGCGTTGCCCACGCCGCGCGAACCCGAGTGCAGCATGAACCACACGGCGCCCGCTTCGTCCAGGCACACCTCGATGAAGTGGTTGCCGGTACCCAGCGTTCCCAGGTGCTTGTGGTTGTTCGTGTTCTTGATGCGCGGGTAGTCCTCGCAGATCAGGTCGAACTCATCCACCAGCGTGGCCCAGGCCGCATCGGTTTCGTCGGGCGGCGTTTCCCACGAGCCCTTGTCGCGGCCCATGCGCTTGGGATTGCTTCCGTGCGGCACGGCCTTCTCGATCGCCGAGCGCAGCGGGCCCAGGTTGTCGGGCAGGTCGCGCGCGTTCAGCGTGGTCTTGCAGGCCATCATTCCGCAGCCGATGTCCACGCCGACGGCGGCGGGGATGATGGCCTTGAAGGTCGGAATCACCGAGCCCACGGTCGCACCGATGCCGTAGTGCACGTCGGGCATGGCCGCGATGTGCTTGAACACGATGGGCAGGCGCGCGGCGTTTTCCAGCTGCTTCTGCGCTTCGTCTTCCACGGGCACGCCGTTGGTCCACATCTTCACGGGGACGCCGTTGGCTACTTCGTGCAGTTTGTAGTTCTGTTCCATTTTCTTTTCTCTCTCCGTGTGTCTGACTATTCTTCACGACGAACCCGCACCGGTACGGCGACCATGATGCGTGCCCCAAACAAAAATGAGATGACGAGTAACGACAGGTCGTTGACTGAGCTATCTGCCGAAACAGACCGGGGTTCGGACCCGGGACCTTCATGGCCAAGACCATGACGCTCTAACCTGTAGACCTGCCTGCATTCACCTCGAAACAAAAAAGCAGCGACAAAAATCGACGAAACGTCGTGCTCTACCACTGAGCTACGGTCTTTAGACCGGCGGGATTCGAACCCGCGACCACGAGATTAAGAGTCTGTAGTTCCGTCAGCATTCGCTGCACAAAAAACAGTGCGACAAAAGTGGCAAGACATCGACCGCGCCGCAGAGGCTGGGGACTCGAACCCCCGGTCATCCATGTAGTCCTGCCTGCATTCGCACATTCAACCTTCATCCCCGTTCGGCGACAAACGGTCGATGTGACTTCGGATGGGTGATGTAGTCACATCTGCATTCGCCGAACGACGACGTTCAAATCTTTCGGATCGGGCACCGCGGGCCAAAGTCCACGGCGCCCTCTCGCTTCTCTTTCAAATGGCAGTCTCTTCGATCACACCCACCCAGTGGTCGGCGCCCAGGCCACCCGCGGCATACACCGCCAGCAGCTTGAACACTTCGTCGCTGAAGCCGCCGATGTTCAGCACATCGCCCTGCTCCTGCGCCTGGGTGGTCGCATACGGCTGGATGTCGATGCACACCAGCCGTGCCGTCGGGTTGCGCTTCTTGAACGCCGCCCATTCCTGCATGGTCGCGGTACCGCGGCCACGGGCACGGTCGGCCCACGACTCGTTGTCCGACACCAGCACCACCAGCTCGGCCTGCGCCTTCTCCTTGTTCAGGAGCGCCAGCGGCGCGCTGCACGAAGTACCGCCACCGCCCACCGCCGCCAGCTTGGCCGCGTTGGTCATCACCGAATCACGCGGATTCAGTTGCAGCGGCACCACCTTCGTCTCGAAGGGCAGCACACGCGCATCCGCGTTGCGGCGCAGCACGGCGGCAGCCACCAGCGCGGCCACGTCGATGCAGCGCACCGCGGTGGTCGCCGAGCCGCGGTGGCCGGTGACGGGCGAGCTCATCGAGCCCGACACGTCGGGGCACACCACCACGCGGCCCTCGAACTGCGGCACGTTGGCCAGCGCGAGTTCCATCGCGTCCTGCAGCGCGTCCTTCACCACGTGCGGCACGTCGGTGCCGGTTGCGGTGAAGGCCGCCATCAGCTGGTACGGCAGCACACGCGCCTTGGCCACCGCCTGCGGATCGCGCAGCTTGGCGGCCACCGCTTCGGCGAGGCCCGGCAGTGCGAACACGCCGTGACGCGCAAAGGTGTTCAGGTTCTGACGCACCATCTGCCACGAACCGCGCTGCGCGATCCGCGCCCAGGCCTGGGTATCGAGTTCCAGCGCGGTCAGCATCTGGAACGGCACGTCGGGCACCTCCTGCGTGCGGTCGCGCTTGAAGCGCTCGAAGGCCTGCGTCACCGGAGGCAGTGCCTCCAGCGCATACGGACGATCGATCAGCCATGCGAACCACGCGGCGCGCCAGGCTTCGGCGGGCTTGGGGTGAACCATCTTCACCAGGTCGGCCAGCGACGGCGTGTTGCCCACGGCGGCGTTCAGCAGCTGCGCCTCGGTCGCTTCGAGCAGCCATTGCTGCACCAGCTTCTTCGGACGCGTACCGAGCGACTTGCGGCCCACCGCGCCGGAACGCAGCATCTGCACGAAGTTGCGCAGCATCTTGCCGTTGTCCACCACGCGGGGGAACACCTTGGCGAGCAGCGACACGTCGCGCACCGCCAGCGTGGCCGCCAGCAGCGCCGGCATGTCCTTCATGTGGCCGGCGCGGCGGGCGTACACGGCCGTCTTGGCCACGAACAGCGGATCGACTTCGCGGGCCAGGGCCAGCACGGCGTCGAGCTGGTCCTTGGCCTGTGCGTAGAAGGTGTTGTTCAGGCAACCGGTGGCCGCGAGCTGCGCCAGCTGGTGCTTGGGCGACAGCGCATAGGCGGCACCGCCGGCTTCGTTGCGCATGTCGGCCACGGGTTGCAGGGCACCGCGCAGCGTCTGGAAGAGTTGAAGGTTGGCCATGTGACTTCTCCTTGTTCGGTTCTTTTTGTTCGATTGTTTTCTTGAGTTGTGATCCTTATTGCAACGGGTGTGCCAGCGCGGGCCAGGTCTAGGCGAATATCTCTCAAGCCATTGATTTGATTGATGTTTTCTTGAATAACGATACGACGCGCCGCTGTCACTTGGAAAATTTATCTTCATTTCTTATAATTTTGGATAGTCTTTTATCCAATCAATGAAGAAATCCATCGTCGTCATCGGCTTCCTCGGCACGCAGCTCGACGCCGGCCAGGGCGCGGGCCGCTGGAACAAGTGGCGCCCCACGGTCTCGCTCGCGCAGCACGAAGACATGGTCGTCTCGCGCATGGAGCTGCTCTACACGCTGCGCCACAAGGCGCTGGCCGAGGTAGTGAAGGCCGACATCACCGCGGTGTCGCCCGAGACCACGGTCAACCTCGTGCCGCTCGACCTCGCCGACCCGTGGGACTTCGGCGAGGTCTACACGCGGCTGTACGACTGGGCCCGTGCCTACACCTTCGACACCGAGCGCGAGCAGTACTGGACGCACATCACCACCGGCACGCACGTGGCGCAGATCTGCATGTTCCTGCTGTCGGAATCGCGCGTGGTGCCCGGCGTGCTGGCGCAGACCTCGCCGCCCAAGAAACAGCGCGAGGGCGAGGCCGGCAAGTACACGCTGATCGACCTCGACCTGTCGCGCTACGACGTGATCGCGCGGCGCTTCGACGCGGAGCAGCGCGACGCGGTCGCGTTCCTGAAGAGCGGCATCGCCACGCGCAACGCGCGCTTCAATGCGCTCATCGACGAGATCGAGCGCGTGGCCGTGCGCTCGCGCGCGCCCATCCTGCTGGTGGGGCCGACGGGCGCGGGCAAGTCGTTCCTGGCGCGGCGCATGTTCGAGCTGAAGCAGGCGCGCCACCAGATGACGGGGCCGTTCGTGGAGGTGAACTGCGCCACGCTGCGCGGCGACGGCGCCGCCTCCACGCTCTTCGGCCACAGGAAGGGCGCCTTCACCGGCGCCGCGGCCGACCGCGCGGGCCTGCTGCGCACGGCGCACCAGGGCGCCCTCTTCCTCGACGAGATCGGCGAGCTCGGGCTCGACGAGCAGGCGATGCTGCTGAAGGCGATCGAGGAGAAACGCTTCTTCCCCGTGGGCGCCGACAAGGAGGTGGAGAGCGACTTCCAGCTGATTGCCGGCACCAACCGCGACCTGCGCAGCGACGTGGCGCAGGGGCGCTTTCGCGAAGACCTGTTCGCGCGCATCAACCTCTGGACCTACGACCTGCCCGGCCTCGCGCAGCGGCCCGAGGACATCGAGCCCAACGTCGACCACCTGCTGGCCATCCACGCGGCGGAGAACCACCGCGTGGTGCGCTTCAACGCCGAGGCGCGCGCGGCCTACCTGCGGTTCGCGCAGAGCGTGGAGGCGCCGTGGAGCGGCAACTTCCGCGACCTGTCGGCCAGCGTGACGCGGCTGGCCACCTTGGCCGACGGCGGGCGCATTCCGGTGGCGCTGGTGGAGGCGGAGATTGCGCGGCTGCGCTGGCTGTGGAAGCATGCGGGGGCGGTGCCCGCCGCTGCGGCTGGTGACATCGACCTGGACGCACTGCTCGGCGAGGAGCGCGCCGCGGCGCTCGACCTGTTCGACCGGCTGCAGCTCGAGGCGGTGGTGCGCGTGTGCCGGCCATCGCGCAGCCTCTCGGACGCGGGCCGCCAGCTGTTCCAGGCCTCGCGCGCGCAGCGCAGCGTGGTGAACGATGCGGACCGGCTGCGCAAGTACCTGGGCAAGCACGGACTCGAATGGAACGACATCGGCCGCTGATAGATTCGGCGACCGGACAACACAAAGAGATGGCAGGGAGGAGTGAACCGATGAAGAACATGCGTGGAATGACAGGCGCCTTGTGGTTTGCAGGCGCGGCGCTGGTGTTCGCCACAGGCGCGCAGGCAGGTGCACCGGCAAGTACGACGAAGGCAGGCGAGCTGCGACCGGGCCTGTACGAAGGCCTGATGCTGGCGCTCGACGGCGGCGGCGCCGTGAACGGCAGCTTCGCGCAGCAAGGCAGTTGCACCTTCCAGATCACGGGGCGGCTCAGCTCCCGGAGCGTGGCCGTGGTCCGCACGGTCGGCGACGGTTCGGCGCCCGCCATCGAGGGGCGGTTGTCCGCCGGTCCCGGCAGCACCAGCGTGAGCCTCATCCTGCCGGGCGGACAGCAATTGCCGGGCTGCGGCAACGTGCTGCCGCCCTTGATCGACAAGGGCCTGGACCTCGACCTCACGCAGAAGGGCACATGGAGCCGCCTGGTCCACGTGGCCGCCGACAAGACGCTGCTGCGCAAGTCGCCCGCCGACGCGGGGCGCGCCTACGTCGTTCGCGGCGATGTGCTGGGCGTCGTGTCGGAAAGCGCAGACCTGCTCGAAGTCGACTTCGTGAACGGGAAAGGCCGCGCGGTGCGCGGCTGGATCGCCGCGAAAGACGTGAAGGCGATCCGCGCGCCGTAGCCACCACGGCTTGCCGCGCTATCCTCCGCCCCGATGGCCATCTGCGCATTCGTCGTGAAAGTGCCCGCCGCCGAGCCGCTGGCCGCAGACCTGCGCCGCCGCTACGACGCCACGGTGGCACTGGGCGTGCCGGCGCACATCACGGTGCTGGTGCCTTTCATGGACCCCGCACGGGTCACGCCCGACGTGCTGGCGCGCGCACAGCAAGCGCTCGCAAGAACACCTTCGTTTGCGTTCTCGCTGGCCCGGGTCGGCCGCTTTCCCGAGACCGCGTACCTTGCGCCGGAACCGGCCGCGCCGTTCATCGCGATGACGCTGGCGCTGGTGGGGGCCTTCCCCGGCTTCTTGCCCTACGGCGGCGAACACGAGGGCGTCATTCCGCACCTCAGCGTGGCGCACGGCGATGCGCGGCATGCGGAGGAAGCGGCCGCCGAATTGCAGGCGCGCCTGGCCGCATCAGGCCCCGTGCACGCGCGCTGCACCGAAGTCACCTTGCTCGAAAACTCGTCCGGCCGCTGGCAAGACATGCACGTCTTCCGCCTGCCTCCTGCTCCTGCTCCTGCAACCCCCTGATCCATGCGCAACGTTCTCTTCATCTGCAGCCGCAACCAATGGCGCAGCCCCACCGCGGAGCAGCTCTGGCGCCGTCACCCCATGGTCTCGGCGCGCTCCGCCGGCACCAGCCCGAACGCGCGGCACAAGGTCTCCATCGACGACATCGAATGGGCCGACGTGATCCTCGTGATGGAAGAGAAGCACAAGTCGCGGCTGGTGGCGGAGTTCACGCGCATGCTGGCGCACAAGCCGATCCATGTGCTCGACATTCCGGATGAGTACAAATACATGGACGCGCAACTGGTCGAGGAGCTGCAGCGCTCGGTTCCGTCGATTCTCGGCATCGAGTGATTTGCAGAAAGAAACGAATCCGCCATGACCGACATGCTGTCCCGCCTTCGAACGCTCAAGCGGCTCGACCTGGACTGCGCCTGCTTCGCCGCCAGGTCGCATGGGTACGACCTGAACCCGCCCGTTCCGGAGGAAGAGGTCGCGCGGATGGAGGCGAAACACGGGTGCAGGTTTCCTGACGACTACCGCAGCTTCATCACCGAACTCGGCAACGGAGGCGCCGGGCCGGCGTATGGCGTGTTTCCGCTCGGCATGCAGGACCACATGCGCGATGTCGGCCCGTGGGAAGACGGTTATTCGCTCGTCGGAGACCTGTCGAAACCGTTCCCCTTGCGCGACGCATGGAACCTCCCCGACGACTTCTGGGCCCAGCAACCGAACCCCACGGAAGCAACGCCCGTCGAAGAAGAAGATCGAATGAACGAGGAGTGGGACAAGAAGCTCGAGGCCCACTACTACGCCACCTGCATCACCGACGGCGCCATCCCCATCAGCCATGAAGGCTGTGCCCTGCGCAATTGGCTGGTCGTGACCGGCCCGCTGGCAGGCACCGTCTGGCGCGATCTGCGGGCGGACAGCAAAGGCATCCTGCCGTTCCTGAACGAAGACGGAACCCGCATGGGCTTCAACGACTGGTACCTGCAATGGGTCGGGCAGTGCACGCAGCAGGTCGAAGAGTCGCAGGCACGCAGCCGGTTGTCCGAGGTTTTCTCGCCCAGGCTGTCGAGGCTCTCGAACCCGAAGGCCGCGGCCTTCGCCATCTTCTGCGCGCAGGCCCTGTACCCCAACCTCGAGGCCTACGCGGCGGCCATCGGCTTCGGCAAGCAGTTCGCGCTGCAGGACCGGCTCGATGAAACGCTGTGGGCCCAACTGCTGGAACAGCACTTCGAGTTGCCGGTTGAATGCCACGAAATGGTGGACGGCATGCTTGACATCAAGCACGAGCTGGCCAGGCACCTGTCATCGACACAACAGAAACCCGCGCCTGACGATGCCGGCATGAAGGCCGCGCTTTTTTCGTACATCGCGGCCTGCGCGTTCTGGTTCGACAAGGGCAGCCCGCAGCAACTGCTGTGCGCCGTGCAGGGTGCGTTGGCGGCCGAGCCCCTGCCGAGTGCCGCGGAGGCCGAGCTGCAATGGGCGCTCGACCAACTCGAAAGCGAGCCGTCGCAATGGGCGGCCGCGGCCACCATCGAACGCCTGAGGGACCGCGCCAAGGCCTGCAAGGCATTCCTGCCGCGACGTCCGCCCGATACCGGCGCGCCAGCGGCAAGCGCACCGGCGAAGCAGCCGTGGTGGAAGCGCTGGGCCTCGACAGCCCCTGGCTGAACAAACAAGACAAACAAGACACACAAAACAAGGCGGCATGCGGCACGGCTGCGGCCAGCAAGGAGATCCATCCACCCATGTCAGAAATCTACATCAGCACCGACGTCGAATCCGACGGCCCCATCCCCGGCCCGCATTCGATGCTCAGCTTCGGCTCGGCCGCCTACACGGCCGACAAGCAACTCCTCTCGACCTTCAGCGCCAACCTGCACACCCTGCCCGGCGCCGAGCCCGACCCCAGGACGGCCGCATGGTGGAAGACCCAGCCCGAAGCCTGGGTCGCCTGCCGCACCGACCTGCAGGACCCGGCGCACGCCATGAAGAACTACGTGGGCTGGCTCAAAGGCCTGCCCGCGCGGCCGGTGTTCGTGGCCTACCCGGCGGGCTTCGACTTCCTGTTCGTCTACTGGTACCTGATGCGCTTCGCGGGCGAGAGCCCGTTCAGCCACTCGGCGCTCGACGTGAAGTCCTTCGCCATGGCGATGCTCAGGCTCGACTACCGCGACAGCACCAAGCGCGCAATGCCGCGCCGCTGGTTCGACAAGCTGCCGCACACGCACGTGGCGCTGGACGACGCCATCGAGCAAGGCGCACTCTTCTGCAACATGCTCGCCGAGAACCGCGCAGGCGCACCCGGTACAACGCCAGCCCGCACCACCCCACCCGGCACGCCCCGATGACCCCCCACCCCGTCGGCCGCTGGGCCGCAAAGCTCGCCAGGCTCGCGCTGTGCACGCTGCCGCTGCTGCTGGCGGGGTGCGTGCAGTCGATGTTCTATTACCCCGACAGCGTGCGCTACGAAACGCCCGACGTGCTGGGCCTGCGCTACGAGAGCGTGCAGTTCGCCAGCGCCGACGGCACGCGCCTGTCCGGCTGGTTCCTGCCCGCGGAAAACCGCAGCAGCCCGAAAGAGGCCAAGGGCACGGTGGTGCACTTCCACGGCAACGCGCAGAACATGAGCGCGCACTGGCGCTTCGTGGCCTGGCTGCCCAAGCAGGGCTACAACGTGCTGGTGTTCGACTACCGCGGCTACGGCCAGTCGGAAGGCAAGCCGGAGCCCAAGGGCGTGTTCGAGGACTCCAACGCCGCGCTGAACTACGTGCGCGCGCGCAGCGACATCGACCCCGAGCGGCTGTTCGTCTTCGGCCAGAGCCTGGGCGGCACCAACGCGATCGCGGTGGTGGGCGCGGGCAACCGGGCGGGCGTGAAGGCCGCGGCCATCGAGTCGACCTTCTACTCGTACTCGTCGATCGCCAACGACAAGCTCAGGGGCGCCGGCCTGCTGGTGAGCGACGAGTACGCGGCGTCGAAGTACGTGGCCGCCGTGTCGCCGATTCCGCTGCTGTTCATTCACGGCACGGCCGACCAGGTGATTCCGTTCGCGCATTCGCGGCGCCTGCTGGCCGACGCGCGCGAGCCCAAGCGGCTGGTCGAGGTGCCGGGCGCCGGCCACCTCGAGCCGATGACGGCGCTGCGCTTCGGCACCGCCTACCGCAAGGCGCTGACCGAATTCTTCGAGGCCGCGCAGCATCCGCTGCAGCAATGACCACCGCGACGCCGACGACAACCATGAAGCATTTCGACGAAGCCGCCACCCGCGCACCGCTCGCCTTCGACCGGCTGGTGCCCGCATTGCGCGCGGCCTTCGCGGCCGGGGCGCAGGTGCCGCCGCGGCATGTGCACGGTATCGACCAGGGCATCGACAAGGGCACCGTGCTCATCATGCCGGCCTGGAGCGACGCGGGCTTCCTGGGCATCAAGACCATCAACATCTTCCCCGGCAACAGCGCGCGCGGCCTGCGCGGCCTGCACGCGACCTACGTGCTGTACGACGCCCGCACCGGCGTGCCGCTCGCGATGATGGACGGCAACGAGATCACCGCGCGCCGCACGGCCGCGGCGTCGGCGCTGGGCGCGTCGTTCCTGGCGCGCACCGACGCGCGCCGCCTGCTGGTGCTGGGCACCGGCCGCATCGCGCGCATGCTGCCGGCCGCACATGCAAGCGTGCGGGCCATCGACGAAGTCCGGGTGTGGAACCACCGGCTCGAAGGCGCCGAGGCACTGGCCGCGCAGTGGCGCGCCGAGGGCTGGAACGCGCACGCCGCCACCGACCTGGAAGCCGCCGTGCGGCAGGCCGACATCGTGAGCTGCGCCACGCTGGCCACCGCGCCGCTGGTGCGCGGCGAATGGCTGGCGCCGGGCTCGCACCTCGACCTGATCGGCAGCTTCACGCCGGCCATGCGCGAGGCCGACGTGCGGTGCTTCGCGGGCGCGCGCACCTTCGTCGACACCGACGAGGCGCTGCAGAAATCGGGCGACCTGCTCGACGCCATGGCGGCCGGCACCTTGCGCGCCGACGAGGTGCAGGGCACGCTGGCGACGCTGTGCCGCGGCAAGAGCGAAGGCCGGGCGAACGAGCACGAGCGCACCGTCTTCAAGGCCGTGGGCAGCGCGCTCGAAGACCTGACGGCGGCGACCCTCGTCTGGCAAAGCACGATCTAGCACTTAAGAACTATCTCGCGGTGGCTGGCCGTCCCTGGTCGTCCTTGATCGTCGCCAGCATCGGTTTTCGCCTACACACTGATACGTCATGCAACGGATGGCACGGCCCGCGGGCCGCCGCTATCGTGCTTTTCGTCCAACCGGAGGCACACCGCATGCTCAGCACCGTCCACAAAGCCGACATCCTTCGCAAGGCCGGGTACGACGTGCCCACGGGCCTTGCAAGCCTGGGCGCGCAGGACATGGGCGAGGTGATCGACGCCCTCTACGGCGACTACGTGGCCGCGCGCGCCGCCCGGAGCCTGCGGGAAGCCGACGAGGCACAGCAGGCCTCGACGGTGCGGCAGCACCCCGGCCTGAGCGCCTGCGCCTGATGCCCCCGCTCTTCGCCCTGTCGGCCATTCGGCGCCGATGCAGGGTAAGCCCCAATGCCGGAAACGGCTTGAAACCCGATCTACAGGTTGAGCCGCGGGCGTTCCGCGGCACGGAACTTGAATAGGCGCGTACGTCATCCGGCGAATGGCGCCGTGCACCGGTGCAATCTAAGCTGCCGGTGCGACGACCGCAGCGACAAACACAGAGATACAGAGAGGACAGCCCCATGCTCACCATCCTTCAGAAAGCCAACATCCTCAGCAAGGTGGGCTTCGACGTGCCGCCCCGTCCGGACGACGACCTGTCGACCCACGCGGTGGCGGGCCTGCCCGTGAAGCCCGAGGGCATCTCGCAGAAGGCCCACGACTGGGCCAAGGCCATCGAGACCCTGTACGTCGCCTACGTGGCCGCCCGCGCCGCCAAGAGCCTGCGCGACGCCGAGGCGGTGCGCCAGACCGCCATGCTGCAGCGCCTTTCGGCGCACGCCTGCGCCTGAACCTGCCGCGGCTCCCAAGAGCTCTCACCGAGGTTCGGCAGCAAGACTGAAAGCGATTGGCCTACAAGGAGATACGTCTTGTGGCCAATAGCGTGCCTTGCGCGCCACAGCTATCGTGGAGCCGCACCATCGACGGAGGCCAGCCAAATGCTCAACACCGAACACAAAGCCAACATCCTGCGCAAGGCGGGGTACACCGTGCCGGCGCAGCCGGGCAGTGCCGACAGCATCTACCAGACGGCCCAATGCTGGGGCAAGGCGATCGACACGCTGTACGTGTCGTACTCCGCCAGCCGCGCCGCCAAGAGCCTGCGCGACGCGGAAGAGGCGCGCATGCTGGCCATGCTGCAACTGCGCGCGTCCAAGGCCTACGCCTGAGCGCTGGCGCCGGCTGTCAAAGGCCGGCAACCGCGCCAGCCTTCGGTCGCGGTCGAGTCAGCGGCTGGCGGCCACCAGCAACATCATCGGCCGTTCGCGCTCCTCGGCCAGCGACGCCATCGCGGCGACCTGCTCGTCGCTCGGCCCCCACTCCTGAACGTGCGCGATGCGAAAGCCCGCGTTCGGCAGCGTGTTCAACAAGGTTCCCATGGTGCGGTGCTGCTTGACGACAGCTTCGGCCAGCCAGTTCGTGACGCGCGGGCCTTCCCTCTGGTAACTGTCGAGCGGCCAGGACTTGCGCCCTTGCGCGTCTACCAGCTCGAGCACCGACCGCGCGCCCAACGGCAGAACCAGCCCAGGTCGACCACGCGCAGCGCTTGCAGCGGCGGCACCAGCGCTTGCAGCGCGGGCCATTCGGGCGCGCCGTCCAGGCCGTGCACGGAACGCGGCAGCTGCTGGTAGCCCGCGAAGAACGCGGGCGTGTCGTAGATGTTCTGGGCCATGCGGAGATTATTCGCGCGCCTGCTGCCGGTCGCGCAAGTAGGCGAGCACCAGCCTGACGAGTTCGGTTCTCAGGGCCGGCGTGGCCAGGTCGCCGCGACGTGCGGCGGCATGGACTGCGCCCTCGACCGCGGCAGAGAGCACGCGGGCCGCGGTGTCGGCGCTGTCGGCGCCGTTGCTCGCTGCGCTCCCGCCTGTACTCGTGGCCACCAGCACACGGTAGCGCCGCTGATACTCCGCCTCGAACTCCGGACAGGCCGAGCGCGCCGCGAGCGGCACCTCGTCGACCAGCACGCGGTGCAGCGCCTGGTCGATCGAATGCGCGGCAATCACGCCATCGACGAAACGCCCGACCCGTTCGCCGAGCGGCAGGGCTCCGCTCTCGTCATCGGCGGCGGACAACGCCGCGAGCACTTCGTCGAGGTGCCGCTGCCGGATCGCCTCCGCGATGGCCAGCTTGTCCGGAAAGTACTGGTACAGCGAGCCGACGCTGACCCCGGCGACCGCGGCGATCTCGTTGGTGGTGAACCGCGCCCATCCGCGGCGCGCCAGAACGCGAGTTGCGGCCTCGACGATCACGTCCACCGTGGCGCGCGAACGCTCCTGGCGCGGCGCCTTGCGCATGCTGCGCCGCTGTGGGGGAATGCGAGTACCCAAGTTCGAGGCTCCACTCAAGAATGAGACCGCACGCTCGCGGCCTTCCGATGAAACGCGCAGTGTGCATTCCAACGTTCAAGAGGAGATTGTGATGAGTGCACAGGCGCTTCTGGCTTCGCTGTACCGCTACAAGGCCTGGGCCGACGAAGGCCTGCTGGCCGGTCTTGCCGCCCTGCGCGAAGCAGGTTCTCCGGCCGAATACCGCACCGCGGCGCTCGTCTTCGACCACGCCTGCATCGTCGATCGCATCTTCGTTGCGAACCTCCAGCAGGTGCCGCACGGCTGCACCGCCACGGGCACTATGGAGCCACCGCCGCTGGAAGAACTGGCGCGGGCGGTCAGGCAAACGGACGGCTGGTATCTGGACTACGTCACGGGCCTCGAGCCGGCCGAGCTCGCGCAGACGCTGGAGTTCAGCTTCACCGACGGGGCCGCCGGGCGCATGTCGCGCGAGGAGATGCTGGGACACGTGGTGACCCATGCGGGCTATCACCGCGGCGAAGTCGGCCGCATCCTGACGCGCCTCACGGGCGCGTCGCCGCCGGACACTTTCACCGGCTACCTGCACCAGGCCGAGCCCCTGCGCCGCCAGCGCACCGGCCCCCTCAAGGTCCGGTGACCGCGGCAGCCTGCAGGCTTGCTTGCCTTATGTGGATTCGCAGGCTTGCTTGCCTTGTACGGCTTTGAAGGCTTACTTGCCTTGTGCGGATTGCAGCACCGGGTTCTGCATGGTCGAGATGACCTTGCTGTTCACGCGCGAGCCGCCGGTCACGTTCTGGTCGGGCGCGGCGGCCGTGGCCATGGCTTCCTGGTAGACCTGTGCGGGGTCGCGTTGCGACGTGAACGGATCGGCGCCGCGCGAGCCGCGGGTCACGTTCTGGTTCGGTGCGTGGGCCGTATCGACGGCCTGCTTGTACATGGCTTCGGCGTCGGCCGTCGACGTGAACGGATCGGCACCGCGCGAGCCGCGCGTGACGTTCTGGTTCGGCGCGTGGGCGGCGGCGATGGCTTCGGCTTCGACAGCTTCGCGCGTGCGTTGCTGGGCGTTGGCGGAGGCCATGGCGAGCACGGCGAATGCGGCAGCGAGGGCGAGTTGGGTGGTCTTCATGATGTTTCTTTGCGAGTTGTTTGAATGGGGCGGCCCGGGGATACGGGAAAACCCTGACCAAGGCTAGTGCTCGCAAAAGGCAGATCCGTGACGGCCCCGAGATGCGCAACGGCTCTCGCGCCCGCACTGCAGCACGGGCGGATTTCTGCTAGCGGCCGTTGCCTTGTGCGCTAACCTTTTGCCGAACGTGCCGTCTGCTCGCGTTGCACACGTTGCTCACGGCTGTCACTCGACCCGACCAGGAAGGAAATGAAGACCATGGGAATGTTCGATTTCTTGAAGAAGAAACCCGCCATGCCGGCCACGCTCGAAGACGGCATGGCCTCGCAGGCCAACGACTTCGTCCACGCGTTCTCGCAGCCCGGCGCGCCCATCGACGGCCACAAGCTGGACTACACCGAAGCATCGCTGCCCCTGGTCGACGATGTGCTCGACGACTTCTTCAGGCAGCAGGCGCCCTTGCCGGACGATCTTCATTTCCTCGCGTCGGCCTATGTCTTCGAAGTGGCGCGCCGCGAGTTCGGCGGGCGCTACCTGCGCGGCGATGAAGACAACCCCTTCGTCCTCGTCATCGGCCAGGGCGACGCCCAGGTCGGCGTGTGCGTGATGGCGAAGGTGCGCGGGCGGGCGGTGAACGGGCCGGAGGACAGCCTCGCGTTCTTCCATGCCGGCATCGCACCGCTGGTTGCGCGCGGCGTGAGCGCCACGCTCGTCTGACGCCCGCGGGTAGCAGCCGGCTGCTACCCGCTGCGCCCTGCTCCTTCGAATAATCCGGCGACGGCCGCACGCACCTGCGTGCACCGCATTCCAACCTCATTCGAAGGAGACAAGAAATGGCTCGCAAGATCCTCATGCTCTGCGGCGACTACGCCGAAGACTACGAAACCATGGTGCCCTTCCAGACGCTGCTGGCCGTGGGCCACACGGTGCACGCGGTGGCGCCGGACAAGAAAGCCGGCGACTGGGTGAACACGGCCATCCACGACTTCGAGGGCGCGCAAACGTACAGCGAGAAGCCCGGCCACCGCTTCACGCTGAACGCCAGCTTCGCCGACGTGCGCCCCGAGGCCTACGACGCGCTCGTCATTCCCGGCGGACGCGCGCCCGAGTACCTGCGCATGCACGCCCGCGTGGTCGAGATCGCGAAGCACTTCCTGGCCACCGACAAGCCGGTGGCGTCGGTCTGCCATGGCGCGCAGCTGCTCGCGGCCACGGGGCTGCTGAAGGGCCGCAAGGTGTCGGCGTACCCGGCCTGCCAGGTCGAGGTGGAACTCGCGGGCGCCGAGTACATGGGCATTCCGGTGGACCAGGCCGTGACCGACCGCAACCTCGTCACCGCGCCCGCGTGGCCCGCGCACCCGGCGTGGCTCGCGCAGTTCCTGGCGGTGCTGGGCACGCGCATCGAACACTGACGCCACGGGCGGCGCTACAGTGCGTGCGTCGCCCATCACCCCAACCCCACCCCCGCCCGAAAGGAGACGGCCCATGTGCGAAGTCTTCATCAGTGCCGACCCGCAGAGCTACGACGCGCGCACGCGCTCGGTGCGGCTGCACGGCGTCGTCACCAGCATCCGGCTCGAGAACCTGTTCTGGCAGGTGCTCGAGGAAATCGCGCAGCGCGACGGCATGGTCGTGGTGCAGCTGATCGAGCGGCTCTACGACGAGCTGGTGGCCGCGCGCGGCGAGGTCGGCAACTTCGCATCGTTCCTGCGCGTGTGCGCCTTGCGCTACGAGGCGATGGTGGCGCAGGGGCGCATTCCGGCCGACACCTCGGTGGCGATCCGCTCGCTCGATGCGAAGGCCGTGCTGCATGAGCTGCCGCAGGGCTGGGGCGCAGCCTCTGCGCAGCAGCCCGCCACACTGCCGGCCCACGTGCGCACGCTGCACGTGGCTGCACGCCGGCACGCCTGAGTGCTTCAGCGGGGCGGCTTGAAGCCGCGCACTTCCGTCCAGGGTGCGCCGGCGCCGTCGCGCTCCCACGCCGACCCGACGGCACGCTCGGTGATCTCGCCCAGCGTCGGGTCCATCTTCAGGTACGAGTTCAGCGGGCAGATCTTCGGCGGGTTGTCGTCGAGATGCTGCTGGCTCTCCTTGCCGCTGGAGAAGATCCAGCCCGAGTCGTACGGGTTGTTCGGCTTCACGCGGTAGGCGAAGCACACCGGCAGGCGCTGCGGGCCCATGACCTGGTCAGAGGCGAGCACCAGCGGAGCGAGCGCGGCGAACTTGTCCTCCCACGGCGCCTTGTTCTCTTGGATGTTCTTCTTGGTGAATGGCCACATGGCGCACGCGTGCCCAGGAAAAAGGGCACCCTCCCGGGTGCCGAATCTGCCTTGTGCGTGCGCGATTGGCAAGCCGCGCTAGACGTCCGCCGCCCGCGCGCGCTGGATCTGCCGCCTGGCCTTGGCGTCCGGCGCCTTGTAGTTCGGCGACAGCCGGCGCTTGACGGACTTGGCTGCAGTCGCTCGCGCGCCTTCGACATCGGCCTCGGCCACTTCGAGCTGCTGCAGCCATGCAAGCGCCTGCACCGTAGGGGCGCCGCGGACGGTCCAGAGGCAGAGACTCTTCAGGAAAGGCCGAGGCGCCGCCTCGTACGCCTTGACGACGACACGCAGCAACTCGTCCATCACGGCCTGGTCGACCTTCACCCCGTCGTCGAGACTCAGCATCAGGTTCAACGCCGACAGCGCCTGCCATTCGGCATGCGTCGCGTCGCTCGATTGCCAGTTGGCAGCAGCGCAGAAACCGAGCAGCGCCTGGACGCTCTCGAACGTCTTCACATCGTCCAGGACGGCGATGGCAAAGCTCGCCAGCTCGGGGTCGGCCAACAGGGGGCGCAGCCCGGCGACACCGCCGCGCCCGAAGGCAACGCAGGCCTGCGCCCACCGCGCGAACGGCACGACGCGCGTGCCGTCCGCCAGCAAGCCGTTGCTCAGCCAGCCGTGCTGCGCGCAGAGACGCTCGATTTCATCGGCGCCCGCGGCGCCATGGACCCGCGTGAAGCGGACCATGTCCTCGACCTCCATCGAGCCGCCGTAGGCAGAAGGTGCCGGGCCCTTCGCGGCCTTGCGGGCCAGTGCGTTCAGGTTCATTCGAAGAACACCCGGCGGCGCAGGTACGGGCCGGGGTGCAAAGCCATCAATCCAGCGACACGTTCGCCTTGCGGATCACGTCCGTGAACCGCGTCGTCTCGCTCGCCACGAACTGGTCGAACTGCGGGCGCGTGGTGGGGAAGGGCTCATAGCCGAAGCTCTTGAACTTCTCCAGCACGTCGGGCTCGGCCAGGCCCTTCTCGATGTCGCGCTTGATCTTCTCGGTGACCGAAGCAGGCAGGCCCTTGGGCACGGCAATGGCGTTCCAGCCGATCACCTCGAAGCCCTTGGGACCGCCCGATTCGGCGACGGTCGGCACGTCGGGGAACGCGGCGTTGCGCTGCGGCGCGGCCACGGCCAGGAAGCGCAGCTTGTTCGCGCGCTGCAGCGGGCCGGCGGTGGCGCTGCTGCCCAGGGCAAAGGCCAGTTCGCCGGTCGCCACCGAGGTGTAGAGCTGCGTGGTTTCCTTGTAGATGATGTGTTCCATCTGCGTGCCGGTGGCCGACTCGAAGAGTTCGGAGCCCAGGTGCACCGGGTTGCCGACCGACCACGAGCCGTAGTCGAGCTTGCCGGGGTTGGCCTTGGCATCGGCGACGAGGTCGCCCACGGTCTTGTACTTGCTGTTGGTGGCGACGGTGAAGAAGAAGTAGGTCTTGAACAGCGGCAGCAGGGTGTCGAAGTCCTTGGCGCTGTCGTAGGGCAGCTTCTTGAAGAGCGCGGGGTAAGCGGCCAGGTGCACGTTGTCGAGCACGATGATGTCGTGGCCGTCCTTGGCGCCGCGCTTGAACGCGTCGATGGCGATGAAACCGTTGCCGCCCGGGCGGTTCTCGACCACCACCGGCTGGCCCCATGCACGCGAGAGCTTGTCGGCCACCAGGCGCGCCACGCCGTCGGGGCCGCCGCCCACCGGGAACGGCGTGATGATGCGCACGGGCTTGGTGGGGAATGCTTGTTGCTGTGCCGATGCGGTGGCGGGCACCAGCGCGGCAGCAGTGAGCGCGAGCGCGGCCAGGCCGACGCCGCGGCGGGTTGCGTTTGTCTTGTTCATCCTCTGATCCTCTTCTTTCGGTTCTCTTGGTTTTAAAACTCTCTGGGTCCGCCCGATGTGCGCTTTGGCACCTCTTTGCCACCTCCGTGGCTATTTTTTTGGCGGCTGTCGCGGCTACTCCACCACCGCGCCAGAACTCTTCACGATCGCCGCCCATTTCGCGCTCTCCCGCGACATGAGCGCGGCGTATTCGGCCGGCCCGCCCAGCAACGGCACGGCGCCTTCCACATCCAGCCGCGACTGGAATTCCTTCTCCCCCGCCACCTTCAGCATCTGCGCCGCGAGTTCGTTCACGAACGCGGCGGGTGTGCCGCGCGGCGCGAGGATGCCGTAGGTCAGCGTGCTCTCGAAATCCGCGAGCGCGGGCAAGCCCGACTCCATCACGGTGGGCACGTCGGGCAGCGACGGCAGGCGCCTGGCGCTGGTGACGGCAATGGCGCGCAGCCGGCCGCCCTTCACCAGGGCGAGTGCGGGCGGGATCACGCTGAACATCATGTGCACCTGCCCGCCCGCGAGGTCGGTCAACGCGGGGTTGGTGCCCTTGTAGGGGATATGGGTGAGCCTGGTGCCGGTGCGCTCGGCGAAGAACTCGCCGCTCAGGTGGCCGCCGGTGCCGCTGCCGCTCGATGCGTAGTCGATGGCGCCGGGGCGCGCCTTGGCCTCGTTCACGAGGTCGGCGATGGTGCGGATCTTCGAGTTGGCGGGCACCACCAGCACCAGGGCCGACGAGGCGAACATGGCGACGGGCGCCAGGTCCTTGCGGGGGTCGAACTTCAGGCCCTTGTAGAGCGCGGGGTTGATCGACACGGTGCCGGTGTGGCCCAGCAGCAAGGTGCTGCCGTCGGCGGGGCTGCGCACCACTTCGCCGGTGCCCAGGTTGCCGCCGGCACCGGGCTTGTTGTCGACGATCACGCCCTGCTTGCGCAACTCGCCCAGGCCCTTGGCCATCTGGCGCGCGAAGACGTCGTTGCCGCCGCCGGGGGCGAAGGGAACGACGATGCGGATGGGTTTGGTGGCGTCGTGAGGCGACGCCATGGATGGCTGCTGCTGACCCTGTTGACCCTGGGCAAGGGCTGGCAGGGCAGCTGCTGCGGACAGCAGGCCCAGCAGCATCTCGCGCCGGGTGGTTGAAGGAGCAACGACTCGGCGCGAGGGGAACGTCATGCGCTGTGTGTCAGACGCGTTCCAGGATCACGGCAATGCCCTGGCCCACGCCGATGCACATGGTGCACAGCGCATAGCGCCCGCCGCCCTTGTGCAGCTGGTTCACGGCGGTGGTGGCCAGGCGCGCACCGCTGGCGCCCAGCGGGTGGCCCAGCGCAATGGCGCCGCCGTTGATGTTCACGCGCGCGTCGTCGTCCTTCAGGCCCAGCAGGCGCAGCACGGCGAGGCCTTGCGCGGCGAAGGCTTCGTTGAGCTCGATGACGTCCATCTGGTCGATGGTGAGGCCGGTGAGCGCCAGCACCTTCTGCGTGGCCGGTGCGGGGCCGATGCCCATCACGCGCGGCGCGACGCCGGCGGTGGCCATGCCGACCACGCGGGCGCGCGGCGTGAGGCCGTACTTGGCGGCGCTGGCTTCGTCGGCCAGCAGCAGCGCGCACGCGCCGTCGTTCACGCCGCTGGCATTGCCGGCGGTGACGGTGCCGTCGGGGCGCACCACGCCCTTGAGCTTGGCCAGCGACTCCATGCTGGTCTCGCGCGGATGCTCGTCCTTGTTGACGATGATGGCGTCGCCCTTCTTCTGCGGCACGCTCACGGGAACGATCTCGGCGTCGAAGAAGCCCGACTTCTGCGAGGCCACGGCGCGCAGCTGCGAGTTCAGCGCCATCAGGTCCTGCGCCTCGCGCTCGATCTTGTAGTCGGTGGCCACGTTTTCTGCCGTCTCGGGCATGGAGTCGACGCCGTACTGCGCCTTCATGAGCTTGTTGACGAAGCGCCAGCCGATGGTGGTGTCGTACACCGCGTTGTTGCGGCTGAAGGCGCTCTCGGCCTTGGGCATGACGAAGGGCGCGCGGCTCATGCTTTCCACGCCGCCGGCGATCATGAGGCCGGCTTCACCGGCGCGAATGGCGCGCGCCGCGGTGCCCACGGCGTCCAGGCCCGAGCCGCACAGGCGGTTGATGGTGCCGCCGCCCAGTTCGAGCGGCAGGCCGGCCAGCAGCGCCGACATGCGCGCCACGTTGCGGTTGTCTTCGCCGGCCTGGTTGGCGCAGCCGTAGAGCACGTCGCTCACGGCCTGCCAGTCGACGTTCTTGTTGCGTTCCATCAGCGCGCGCAGGGGCACGGCGCCCAGGTCGTCGGTGCGCACGCTGCTGAGCGAGCCGCCGTAGCGGCCGAAGGGGGTGCGAACGGCGTCGCAGATGAAGGCTTGGTTGGTCATGGTGTGTGTCTCTTGGAGTCTTGAACGGAATCAGGCGGCGGCGATCGGAAGACCGACCAGCGTCTCGAGCTCTTCGCGGCTCAGGCCGTCGACCAGATCGACGAGCTTCAGGCCCTGCGGCGTGCACTCGAGCGTGGCCAGGTCGGAGTACACGCGC